>JAAEQD010000211.1 GCA_024231855.1 Candidatus Zixiibacteriota bacterium | reverse complement strand
CCTACTATTCGCTTATTAACCTCAAGAAGAGTTAACTGGATATCTCTTGCTTTTGCATGAATACCTTCCACTGCAGAAATAAACAACTTGACAACTTCAGCGGGTGCGATATCCGCCAGGGCGAGAATACCTCCATCACAACCCATAACTATCGAAGGATAAAATATCGAACCGGCGCCCTGCATTATCCTGAAGCTATCGCCTCTCAGATTAACCAGTTGCTCAAAGAATTCCATATTCCCTGAGGAATCCTTAATTCCGATTATGTTTTCATGCAGGGATAAATCGGCAATTGTATCGATCTGTATCTGCAATCCAGTGTATTTAGGAACATTATAGATCATGACCGGTATATTCGAATTATCAGCAACACTAAAATAATAGTCCTTCAAAGCATCATGTGTCATCAATCCCTTATAATAGTAAGGAGTGACGACCAGCGCAGCGAATGGACCGAATTCTGCCGCTTTATTTGTAAAATCGATTGTCGCAGCCGCAGACTGCATTCCAGTTCCAACGATCACAAAATTATCATCGCCTGCAGATCCAGTTGCCGTTTCAACAACTGCAAGTCTTTCCTT
>JAAEQD010000210.1 GCA_024231855.1 Candidatus Zixiibacteriota bacterium | reverse complement strand
TTCAACATCAACGATAGCCTTGTTAGCATCCATAACCCTGAAATAAGCTACCGCGTTGACTTTAACAGTGACGTTATCCTTGGTGATAATGTCCTGCGGCGGGACATCCATCGGCACTGTTCTCATCGAGACTTTCACCATTTTATCGACGATCGGTATAAGCAGAATCAGTCCCGGGCCCTTGGCGCCGATAAGCCGTCCTAACCGAAATATCACGCCGCGTTCGTACTCACGCAGCACCTTGACTGCCTGACTGATGATAAAGATGAAAATAAAGACGATGATAAAAATGCCATAAAGACCTTCAGCCATTTATATCCTCCTTGTTATGATAATTTATCTACTTTCAAAAACATGCCTTCGACTCCGATAACTTTGACTTTGGTACCGGCAGGGAAATCATCGGTGCCGAGCGCCTGCCAGTATTCGCCATGAACGAATACGGTTCCCTGGCCATCGTTCATTTCCTTGACCGTGGCGATCTCGCCGACCAGGCCCTTGTTGCCGGTAGTCACTTTGCGTTTCTGAGCTTTCAGCGCGAAATAAATAGCGAAAGTGAAAAAACCGGCGGTTGCCGCGACAACCGGAATAATTACGGAAAGTGATATTTTCATATAGGGTACCTCTGAATCAATCAGCATAAGCGATCCTAATAATAAGCTGATCGTGCCGCCGATGGCCAGGCCACCGTGGCTGGTTACCTTTAATTCAAGTATAAACAGGATGATTGCCAGACCCATCAAAGCCAGTCCCGCGTAGTTTATCGGCAGCATCTGCATGGCGAAGAAGGCTAAAATCAGACAAATTCCGCCGACTACTCCGGGAACTATAGCGCCGGGATTGGAGAATTCGAAGTATAAACCCATCATCCCGATAGACAGGAGGATATAAGCGATATTGGGATTTGAAATCACCTCGAGGATTTTATTGGCAAATCCGATATCAATCTCCTCGACATCGGCGTTTTCGGTATTGAGGACAACCACACCGGAGATTACTTCAACTGTGTCACCATCGATTTTCGCCAGCAGGTCATCGAGGTCATCGGCGATATATTCGATCACGCCCATTTCCAGAGCTTCGTACTCGGTGATCGAATCCGATTCCCTGACCGCTTTTTCGGCCCATTCGATATTTCGGCCACGCTTGGTAGCTAATGTCTTAATTTTGGCAACGGCGTCATTGGTGATTTTCTCGTTCATAATCGAATCGACCTCACCACCGCCACCGACCGGATGCGCCGAACCGATATTGGTCTGAGGCGCCATCGCGGCGATATGACAGGCATAGGTGATATAAACACCTGCCGATCCCGCCCGTGATCCGGGCGGCGCGATATACATCACAACCGGTATATCGGAGGACAGTATCATAGTGTTGATATCCCAGGTGGATTCGGTTAAGCCGCCGGGCGTATTCAGCTGGATTATTAAAGCATCGGCTCTGTTCTCGGTCGCCTGCTCGATAGCGTTTTCGATAACCCTTAATGAGACCGGCCCAATCGGGCTGTCTATCACTAAAAGCTCAACTTTTCCGATATCCCGAGTTGGCGTTTCCTCTTCGACTGCTTCGCTGGAATCGATAGTCACGGTGTTCGTATCCGCGATAATCGGCGGCAATTGAGCGAAAAAGCCAAATAGGAGCAGTATTATCAGCGTTTTTAATAATTGATTCATGATATTCCTTTCACCTATAACCCCTGTATTATTGTAGTTGACCGCCCATCAGGTGTCAATAGAAATTACGCAATATGGATCGGTAAAGTTTCCGGGAGGGTAGATTATATTTGTTATAATCCGATATCATAGGCCAAATTAGTTTTGGCGGAAAAATCGTCAAGTCTGCGGGGGATTTGACCTACTCCTCAAATCCAACAGATTGCCGCGTCCCCAAATGGGTCCTCGCAATGACAGTCTTTTAAAGTCATTGCGAAGCAATCTGTCTACTTTGTTTGAATAACTTTTTATTACTTAATAATATAACAAATAAAAAAAGGGGCGCAGCGCATACGCCCCTTATGAGGAGAGAAGTTACAGGGTGATTTTCAGGATGATTTAATCTTCATCATCCTCGATAATTTCGCGTTCGATGATTACCTCAACGTTTTTTTCATCGCCGAATCCGCCGAAGTGTTTACGCCCTATGCCTTTGCCTTTTCCTTTACCCAGGCAAAAGGACATATCGCAATCCTTGCCCATACGGTCGTGTCCTCGGCCAGCTCCCCGGTGGCCGCGACGCATCATCTTTTTGCGCATTTTAGCCCGCTGTTCATCGGTTAAAGACTTCAAATGATCGATTTTGGCGGCCAGGCGTTTTTTGGCGATTTTAGCCTTGATAGCCGAGATCGTTTCCCGCTTTTTCAGGGCGGCGTTCTTATCGATTTGTTTGGCGATCATGATCTCTTTAAGCTCCAGCTTGGCTTTTTCAAGATCGGCTTTTACCTGGATCATCTCTTTCTGGTGGGCCAGTTTCTCCATCTGCATCTGTTCGAGTTGCTGATCGGTCAGCTCCAACTCGTCGGCCATGCCCATGAAATGGCCATGCTGGGCTAAAGCGTAGGCAGGCGCCAGCAGGACTATTATCGCCAAAGTTGTGATTAAAGTTTTCATTGTTTACTCCCTTTCGTTTAAAAAATTACTTCCGATTTCCTTTAAATCCTTTTTCGCGCGACTCTCTTCTGACATCCCTCATGATTTCCTGGATGTGCCGCATGAATTCAACCTCGAAGACATACAGGCGGCCGATCTGTTGGGTGGTCAAGATGCCTTTGAGGTCCTGCCTGAATTTGATCTTGCGATCCTGCATCCGCTGGTCGAAATTATCAAGTTGGTCCAGTAATCCGTTGATTTTGTTCTCGTCAGGATTCTCTTCCTTCGTCAACTTATCGAGTTGTCCGAAAACTTCCCGTCGCTCTTTATCGATAGGCTCCCGATCATCATGGAATTTTTTATAGAGCGGGAAGAATTTTTCCGACTGCTCGGAGCTGAGATCTAAACTCTCTGTCAACCGCCAGATTTTGATAGTCTCGATTCGTTCTTTCATCTTCTCCCGCATTTGCCCGTCGCCGCGAGGACCGCCATGAGGGCCACCGCCGGGTGGAGGGAAGTCGTTGAATGGCTGGGCGCTGAGAGGAGCCACAAACCCCAGAGTTAGAACGAATGCTATTATTTTAATTGTTTTCATGACTTACCCCGTATGATTGTAAAGTTCGTTAAGTCTCTCATCCATTAATTCTAAGGTTTCATCGCTTAAATCGTCAAGCGAATAACCATAATCGGAAAACATGGTCGATTCGTAGTCCAGTTCGCTTTCGTATGATTCTATCGTTTCGGCGCCATAATCCGAAAATAGGAGGCCGATTAAAGTCTGGTAATTAGATTCGGAATAAATCTCATCATCGGTATATAAATAATCCGACTGGTCATAATAACTTGAATCAACGTAGATTTCCTGTTTACCTGCATCAACTATCTGTACGGGCGTCGTTTCGATTGCCGGTTTGAAAATAATGAAAGCCAGAAGGGCAGCCGCCGCCAACGATGGCGCCAGCTTATAGAGCCAGCCCTTGTATGATTTCGTTCGGCCGTTTTCGATTTTGTCCCAGACGCCGGGCAGGAAATCGGCCAGTTCGGCTTTATCGTTACTTAAATCAGGCTCGGCCTCGAGAAGGGTTAACAGGCGCTTATGTGACTCGTACTCTTCGGCACAAGCCGGACAATCGGCCAGGTGGGCGGTTACTTTATCAGCCACGTCAGGAGAGAGCAAATCCCTTATATGATCGTCCAACCGGTCATGAATTTCCGAACATCTCATTGCACCTGCCTCCCTTCGGCGAGGTATAAACCTAAATAAGTTTTCAATTTTTGAACCGCTTGATGATAATTCGCTTTAACCGCGCCCTCGGTGATCGATAATATCTCGGCGATCTCCGCGTGCGGTTTTTCCTCGTAATGGCGAAGGACGAACACGGTTTTCTGACGGGCCGGTAGTTTATCGATGGCGGCAGATATATTCTGGCCGAGTTCAGCCCGTTCTATCTGATCCGGCTGTGATTTCGAAAGCGATGACGGTGTCACGAAGTCGAGCGATTCGGCCTGGCGGTCGCGGTTGCGTTTGATATAATTGAGCGACAGGTTGACCGCGATCCGGTAGACCCAGGTGTAGAATCCGGATTCACGGCGGAAGGATTTGCGGTTCTGGTAGGCCTTGACGAACGCCTCCTGGGCCAGGTCTTTGGCCTCATCCTTGTTTTTGACTATCCGCAATACCACCGCGTAAATCCTTTCCTTGTAAGTGTTGACAAGCTGTCCGAAGACTTTGTCATCATCGATTTTGAATTCGTCCGGCTTGTTCATCTTATCCTTTTCATGTACTTTGACACAAAACCGCCCCGGATGGTTTAACCCGCCTTTTTACCGTCGGGTGAGTCCACTCAACGACACTGTATAAGATATTATATATCAATAGGGTATGTCGAGGGGAAAATGGGTTGGCAAGGGGCGCTTGGCGAGCAGGCTTGAAAGTTAGTTAGGGGCAGACGGGGACGTCTGCCGCCCACAAAAATAATACACATATTTATACTGCACATATTAAATCTTTGCTTGACAAGATCACGCTGAAACTATAGTTTTAATCAGATTCAACATGCGAATTTTGATTGAATCCTAAATAATTGTCGATTTGGACTAATTAGAACAATTGACTATGTTTAACCGACAATGAGATGAAAGATCCTTATAAACCAGGCATAGGAATAGCAAGATTAATTGTGAGGAAGAATAGTTTTTAAAAGATAAGCAAAACAAATACTTAAAAAGCAATATATAAATATTGGGAGAAAAAAATGGAAGCCAAAACTAGGCATAAAATTTCAAAAGCATTGGATAAAGCATCCACAGAAAAGGCTTTTAAATACTTTAGACGAATGTTGAAAAATGACGAATTTCAAAAAGATCGAATTGGTGAATATGGTTTCAATGTACCAAGTTCATTTAGATCGCCGTCACAAAAGGATAGTACAGCACCAACTCAAAGAATAAATGCGTTTTATACTTATTGTGCTTTCGAGTATTATAAGCTTTATGAGGGGAATTCAACTGAATTTGAACAAGATAGAATATTGAGTTTGGTAAGTAATAAATTGGCATCTGATAGTTATTATTATATCAACAGAATTGAAGATGGGTATATGACAGGAACTCATGATTCTATTCCTCATTTGGAGCTTAATTACAGACATACTTTTGCATTGTCACTTATTTTGGCTTTAGATGATAAGGACACTAATAAACTCAGGCGAATAAAAGAGCTAATATTGACAGATGGAGTTCAAGCTAAAAATGGTGGTTGGCCAATATGGGAAAAAGATACTAATAATAACGCTGCGACTGATATTGTTTGTAGCTGTTATGCAGTGATTCTCTTAGACTATTTTTTAAAGAGGTCTATAGAAAACAAGCAAAAATTAAAACTTAAAGAGAAATTAGACAGGACATTCGACTTCTTTATAGATTCTCTTGATAAAGATTCTTACATATGGCGTGATAATTCTGATTCATATGCTGGCAGCCATCAGATGACTACATGGTATTTTACTATTATTTCTGAAATACTATTCCTGAAGGATAGGGAGTATGGCTTTAAAATTTGTAATAGTCTACTTAAAGCAATAAGTAAATCAAATATTCAATTATTAGGCGATAATGCTATTTCTTGGGATATTAAGATAAGGATTTGCACTATTTTGATAAATTTTAGTGAGTACTTTTGCAAAAGCGTTGATAAAAGAGTTATTGAATTATTTCGCGAAATTTTAATAAGTCATGAGAAAATTACATCTTTGACGACTTTTGCATTAACGAGAATATTAATGACTCTGAAAATAATCATGGAAGATTCAATTTATTCTAAGAGTATGTCAAGTAACGATGATTTGAATCTTCATAGAATTTTAGGCTTAACAGGTACTCTGTTAGGAAGGTTTTTTAAGGAATTTGCTTCATAATTCTATTACTAAAAGCAATATTTATAGTAGTTATAAGGGGAATTGAAATGAAATTACAGCCTTCAGCAAGTGTTTCAAAAAAATATCTAAATATTGACGTTTCGGAAATTGAATCGCTTATTAGACCGTTTTCTTTTATAAAACAGGAATTTGAACCGCTTTATGTAGAATTAAATAGTAAAAATGGTAACTTAAAAAAAATGCTAATAAGAGATTTAAAATTGGATGAATGCTCTAAATTATTGAAATTAATTAGAAATAGGTATCTAAACGCGAATGATTTTGATGAAGTTAAAGATTTTTATGATATTGTCGGTGCGAGAGTCTATGCAGAATTACTATCTTGGTATAGAAAGCGGGTTAAGGATCCATATAATTTTGTTGGAATATGTAATGGGGATTTAATTGCATACGCAAATGGCAGGTTATTAAATGAGAACATTAACATTAGTTTACACACTATTGCATTTGAGCAAGGGTATCGTGCAGGTGCTGTTTTATATTATGTGAAATGCTATTATTGTTTCGAGTGTTTACATCAAAAAGAGTTTTGGTCAACCTTTGAAAGTTATTATGGCTGGCAAAATTGGGGATTAAGAATGGCTCTTCCATCATATCCTTGGCCTGATTACCAACATGAATTAGGAGGTTCGAGGATATTTTGCTTAACAAGCGAGTACTGGCACCAATATGTTAAATCCTATTTATCTGAAATGTATGGTATAACTTTGATTAAAAAAGTACCATCAGAAATTTTAGAGAAGAATAGCTCTTTTAATATTTCAATAATTTGAATTCCTGTGAGTATTAAAAATAAATTCAAGTAACAATGCATATATCTAATGTGTATGAATACCCAATATAGTTAAATTATTTCCCAAAAATGCTAAGTTAATAAAACCTTTTAATTTCCCGTCAAAATATAGTAAATAAGAGTGGAGCATAAAAAATCGAATTCAGGAGGTATACCAATGAAAACCTATCGCCACATTTTTGCATTAATTTTTGTGCTAACATTAATCTCTCCAATCTTCGCTCAATGGCAAGAATTTCTTGATAGGCTGCTTTTAGAAACGAAAGCCGAGCAGCAGGAAATCCTGATTGAAAAGATAGCCAAAGCCAAGCCAAGCTGGCAGGAAGTGGCCGCAAAGCTGCAAAGCATCACATTCGATCCGGCTGAACGGACCGGAGTGATGTTGCGGAGATCGCTCTGTATCGATGGGATCGAGCGGCCGTGGGTATTGTATGTGCCGGAAGGGTACGATCCCACCGAGCCGACGCCGTTGTTTGTCTGGCTTCATGGTCTTGTCAGCCGGGCTGAGATTCATGATGATCCGCTGGAATATGTCGGGCGAAATGAGTTTCAGTCATTAGCCGAGAAGAAGGGCTGGTTCATGATCTACCCGATGGGGCAGTGGGGCGCGACCTGGTGGGATGATGTCGGGATGGCCAATATCAAAAACCTGGTGCGAACGGTTAAGACCGAATACAATATCGACAATGATAAGGTCTGGCTGGGCGGCTTCTCCGATGGCGCCTCCGCCGCCTTTTTGCATGCCATGGTTGACCCATCCGATTATGCGGCATTTGTGGCCTTGAACGGCGACATGGGTGTCGGCAGTCAGGATGGCGGGATACATACCTACTCGCCGAATCTGTATAACACGCCGGTATACGTGGTGACCACTGATGAGGATAGGCTGTATCCATCTAAGAATATGCGGCCGACTATCGATATGGCCATGGCCGCCGGTGGCGATATATTCTATCGTGAACTCGAAGGGCCGCATGATTTTGTCTATGCCGAATCAGAATTACCTTTAATCGGGCGATTTCTGGAAAACCATCCGCGAGACCCGTTCCCGACAAGGATTGTCTGGGAGACCGCCGCGCAAAAATACGGCCGTTGTCGCTGGCTGGCGATTGACCGGATTACCTCAGGACCTACCGAAGATTGGCATGTCGATTATAATGTGGCTATGGTCGATAGCAGGATTAGTATCGGTTTTGTACCGGGCGATGGCGAAAGTATTGAGGGTACCTTGATCGGCCGGGTTGTTGATGGCGATTTTCTGGCCAAGCGGATCGGTTTACAGCCGGGTGATATCATTATTAAGGCCGGTCCGATGCCAATACGAAATCTGGATGATTTATCCGAGTTCAAAGCCGGTCTGAAGCGGGGCGATCCGGTGGAACTAACAGTGAAAAGGGGAGCAGATCAGATTGTTTTGAAAGGATCAATCCCTGAGCCAAGGAATTATCTTCTGTTTGAAAGGAGTAAGCCGTCGGCGCTGGCGATAGCCGAATTCGCTTCGAATAGAATAAATCTGAAAACATCGGCTGTCGGCGCCATGCGAATCCTGATTAGTCCGGCGATGATTAACTTCAAGCAAAAACTTACGATACAAGTAAATGGTAATGTAGTTTATGAGGAAAAAGTATCGCCTGATATAGCATTCATGTTGAGGGGCTATGTTATTAGCCGCGATCCGAGCCTTATTTATGTGGCCGAGATCGAAATCGCGCCGGATCAGGAGCCAGAATAGAAATTTGTGGATTTTTATCGGGCGGCAGTTAAAACGGGATGAGGTTTCGAGATTATTCTTTCGGCCGGCCCGCAAGTGTCTTGGCTATCAACGTGTTGCCTGTAATTGCCGGATCCCACAGTGCCGTAGATAAAGCGATGGGAGGGGGTTTAATCGATCATGGAACTGTTCTTGGGGGTTATTAGTTGATATTCGTTGAACTTAGCGAAGTTAGTCGCTTAATTTTCCCTTGACATATGTTTTAGGGTATTGTTATTTTCGTGACTTATGAAGATTGATATCAGACAATTAAAACCGGAGGGAAATGATTTTCATTTTTCCGAATCGGCCGAGGAGATGGAGATTGCCGCCGATGGCGTGAAATTCCCGTCCCCGATAGAGGTTGATATAACGACCGTGCTTACAGGTGATGAGATTATTTGTCAGGGCGAAGTTTATAATACGGTTGAGATTGAATGCAGCCGTTGTCTGGATATATTCGATTTGCCAATCAATTCTCGTCTCCAATTTGTGATTCAGATGCTCGATTCGCCGGTAGGTTTGGAGAACGGTGAAGACGATGATGATTATGAAGTTATTCCTAAAACTCAAACCGTATTCGATATTTCCAACCGGGTCCGGGACGCAATCGTCTTAAATTTACCTTTAAAGCCATTATGTGGTGAGGAATGCCGGGGCTTATGTCCGATGTGTGGTGTCAATCTTAACGAGCGAGATTGCGAGTGCACGCCGGATAAAGCTGATGAAAGATGGGACGCGCTAAAAGATATATTTGATGAAGAATTAGATTAAGCAATTTTAAGGAGATAAAATGCCACTTCCAAAAAGAAGACATTCAAAAGCCCGAGGGGCCAAGCGACGCACGCATTGGGTATTGGACGCGCCGAACGTGATAGAATGCCCCCACTGCCATGAGAAGAAGCTGCCGCATCAGGTATGCCCGAGTTGTGGCTGGTATAACGGACGCGAGATAAAAGCAGTAACCGAAGACTAAATCGATGAGTAAATCGGGTCCTCAAATCAGGATTGCGATCGATGCCATGGGCGGTGATAACGCGCCTTTTTCTATTGTTGCCGGTACGGTAATGGGTTATCGTGTCCTGGAATCAGGTGTCAGGCTTATGCTGGTCGGCAGCGCCAACCGGATTAAGCAGGAGCTAATAAACCTGAAGGCGGATAATTTGCCGATAGAGGTTATTGACGCTCCCGAGACGATCGATATGAGCGACAGCCCGATTGAGGCGATCAAACAAAAAAAGAATTCATCGATAAATATCGGTTTGAGATTACAGAAAGAGGGTAAGGCCGACGCGTTTATTTCCGCGGGCAACACCGGCGCGGTGATGGCCAGTTCGCTTTTAACGTTGGGCCGTCTCAAGGGAGTCTCCCGACCGGCTATTGCTACTCTATTCCCAACGGTGGAAGGGGTGGCTCTGGTTCTTGATGTGGGAGCCAATTCCGACTGTAAGTCGCATCATTTATCCCAATTCGGAATAATGGGCGCGATTTATTCCAAGTTTATTCTGAAAGTGAAGAACCCGAAGGTTGGGCTTTTATCTATCGGGGAGGAACAGTCAAAAGGTAATGAGTTGACAATTGCGTCACATAAACTACTTGATAGCTCCGCGATTAATTTCTGCGGCAACGTAGAGGGTCGTGATATTTTAAAAGGTACCGTCGATGTTGTTGTCTGCGATGGTTTTGTGGGAAATATTATTTTAAAGTTCGCCGAATCGACCGGCAGTTTTTTCAGTACGATGTTGAAGAAGAAAATCCGGGGAAATTTATTTGCCAATATCGGCGCTTTATTAATGACGGCGGCTTTCAGAAGTTTCAAGCAGTCGCTTGATTCGGCCGAATATGGCGGCGCCCCGCTTCTGGGAATAAATGGTGTCTGCATTATCTGCCATGGTAGTTCATCCCCAAAGGCAATAAAAAACGCCATATTAGTTTCGGTAGACGTTGTTCGGAAGAAGGTTAACAAGGTTATCCAGGAGAAGATCACATCCAATGGTTTTGTTGCCGAAACGACGGCAGATCAAATTGACAAATTGTTATGACGAAGTTCACTCATATTATCGGTAAAGGTTCACGTTCTTCAGAAAATATACTCGCCAATTTCGATATCGAGAAGATAGTGGATGCAAGTTCGGATCAGTATGTCAAATCAAGCAACAGCCGGGCAAATCAGTTGACAGTTCCGGCCGACAGTTGTAAAATACTTCTTGGTAGTGGAGTTCTGTAATAGTGGAGTTCTAAATGAAAGCTTTTTTATTCCCCGGCCAGGCATCGCAGTATGTCGGGATGGGTAAAGATTTATATAGCGAATTCGATTTAGCCAGGGAATATTTCGACAAGGCCGACGAAATCCTGGGACTCGATTTAAAGGATACCTGTTTTAACGGTCCTGGTGATAAACTGGTCAGGACCGAATATACTCAGCCGGCGATTTTCGTGCATTCGGTTATAGTCGATGCTCTTTTAAAGAGAGCCGGTCGGGTTCCATCGATGGCCGCCGGTCATAGCCTGGGCGAGTATTCGGCTCTGGTTTCGGCGGGCGTTTTCAGTTTTGAAGATGGACTTCAGGCCGTGAAGCTGCGCTCACAACTGATGCAAAAATGCTGTGATGATAATCCCGGTACGATGGCCGCTATTGTCGGCCTGACTTTCGATCGGGTTAAAGATGCTATCGGTGATATGGCGGGCGTGGCTCCGGCCAATTACAATTCACCTGATCAGGTAGCGATTACCGGGACGATTGCCGGTATCGAAACCGCCTGTGAAAAACTGACGGAAGCTGGGGCAAAAAGGGCGATTAAACTGGCTGTTGGCGGGGCGTATCATTCACAGCTTATGGCATATGCCAAAGACGAGCTGGCCGTGTATATCGACTCGTTGGAGTTTGGCCAATTCGATTTTCCAGTCGTAGCAAATGTAACCGGTAAGCCGGTGGATAATCCGGCCCGGATGAAAGATTTGCTTACCCGTCAGATTACATCTCCGGTGCTGTGGTATCCGATATTGGAAAGTATCTATGCCAATGAGATAACCGATTTCTACGAAGTCGGCCCGGGTAAGGTACTTCAAGGACTTCTTAAAAGATCGTTAAAAGGAAGGGATTATTCGGCACGTGGAATCGATAAAGTGGAACAGATTAATAACATAATTGGAGAAAAGGTTTGAGTGATCAGACAAGTTACTTAGGGATTTCCGGGAAGACAGCTCTGGTGACCGGTTCGGCCAGGGGGATCGGTTTTGCCATAGCCGAAAGCCTGGGTAAACAGGGAGCCAATATCATAGTCTCTGATATTCTCGAGGACCTGGCTAACGAAGCCGCCCAAAAGTTGAACGATCAGGGGGTCAAGTCGATTGCGGTTGCTGGTAATATATCCAAGTCGGAAGATGTCGATTTGTTATTTAAAACCGCCAAAGATGAATTTGGCGGTGTGGATATACTGGTTAATAACGCCGGTATCACCCGTGATAATCTTCTAATGCGTATGGATGAGAATGCCTGGGATTCGGTTATAGCCGTCAATCTTAAGGGATCTTTTCTTTGCACCAAAGCGGCTGCCAGGGGTATGATGAAAAAAAGGGCCGGCAGGATAATAAATGTGGCATCTATCGTGGGCATTATCGGTAATGCCGGCCAGGCTAATTATTCGGCATCGAAAGCCGGCATAATAGGTCTGACCAAATCATCGGCGAAAGAGATGGGAGCACGGGGAGTTACGGTTAACGCCGTTGCTCCGGGCTATATAGCTACAGATATGACAGATAACCTTCCCCAGGAAGTCAAGGACGCGTTTTTAAATGTTACGCCATTGAAGCGTCCGGGGACCCCGGATGATATAGCCAGGGCGGTTATGTTTTTAGCCTCGGATGAAGCGGCTTATATAACCGGGCAGGTGCTGAATATCGATGGCGGAATGGTAATGTAAATTAACTTTATTTTTATAATTTTCTAAGGAGGAAAAATGGCTACAATTGAAGAGAGAGTAAAAAACATAATCGTCGAGAGCCTGAATGTTGACGCCGAAAAGGTTACTCCTGACGCCAGTTTTGTTGATGATCTGGACGCCGATTCATTGGATCAGGTAGAACTTATCCTGGCTTTAGAGGAAGAGTTCGATTGCCAGATACCCGAAGATGAAGCTTCGAAAATTACCAACGTTGGCGAGGCGATCGAATATTTAAATAAGCACTTTAAAGAGTAGTACCGCGGGAATTATGCGCAATCGAGTAGCAATAACCGGTTTGGGAGTGATTTCTCCCATAGGCAACACTCTTAATGTGTTTTGGGATAATCTGATCAATGGCAGGTCAGGGATTGCCTTAACCACCAAGTGCGATTGTTCCGATCTGGCCAGTAAAATTTCCGGAGAGATTAAGGACTACGATCCGCTGAATTATATGACCAAGAAGGAAAGCCGGCGGGTCGATCTTTCTCAACAGTACGCGATAGCCGCGGCCGACCTGTCATTTGACGACGCCGGTTTAAAAACCGGTGATTACGATCCCAATCGGACCGGTGTAATAATCGGTTCGGGTATCGGCGGGATAATTACATTTGAGAATCAGCATTCGTTGGTAGTGGCCGGCAAGGCCGGTCGGATATCGCCGTTTTTTATCCCGATGATGATTCCCGATATGGCTGCCGGCGTTGTGTCGATCAGGCGCGACTGCCGGGGCCCGAATTACGCGGCGGTTTCGGCCTGCGCCTCGGGCGCCAATGCTATAGGCGATGCCTATCAGATTATCCAGCGCGGGGCGGCCGATGTGATGATAACAGGTGGCACCGAGGCATCGATAACCCGCACGGCTGTGGCCGGGTTCTGCAATGCTAAGGCATTGTCGACGCGAAATGATTCCCCCGAAACGGCTTCCCGGCCTTTCGACAAGGATCGCGACGGGTTCGTTATCAGCGAGGGCGCGGGAGTGATGATCCTGGAGAATTGGGAGCATGCTCAAAAGCGCGGCGCTAAAATTTACGGCGAATTGGAAGGTATTGGGATGTCAGCGGACGCTCATCATATTACCGCGCCCCATCCCGAGGGCGATGGCGCGGCCAGAGCCATGCAGGCGGCGATTGACGATGCCGGAGTAAGTCCTGATGATATTAATTATATCAACACTCATGGAACATCCACCGATTTGGGCGATGTGGCGGAAACCCTGGCTATTAAGAGAGTATTCGGCGACAGGGCCAAGGATATCCCCAGTAATTCGACCAAATCGATGACCGGACACCTTCTGGGCGCGACCGGTGCGGTTGAACTTATCGCCAGCTTGCTTCAATTAGAAAATAAGAAATTGCATCAGACGGTTAATCTTGACAATCAGGACGAACAATGTGATCTTTATTACGTTCATGACGGCCCCAAAGATTATGAGATAAGTCGCTTATTGTCTAACTCATTTGGTTTTGGCGGACATAACGTTTCCTTGCTGGTTAAAAACTGCTTGGATGGCATGTAGTATTGAGGTTTTTTAGAAAACTATTCAGTAAAAAAAATGGCACAATCGAGCGTTTAGAGTGGGTGATTGGCTACCGGTTTAACGACCGGGATCTGATTAATAATGCTTTGAGCCACAGGTCCTCTTTGAAGGATACCGGGCTTGAGTCCAACGAGCGGTTGGAGTTTTTAGGGGATGCCATTCTGGGGCTGATTGTATCAGCCTTCCTGTTTGGTAAATATGAAGATTTGCCGGAGGGCGACCTGACGCGAATGAAAGCCATGCTGGTTAACGAGACGGTGTTGTCACGGGCAGCCATGTCTTTTGATTTGGGCGATTTTTTGTTCCTGAGCGCCGAGGAGAAAAAAGCCGGTGGTAATTCGCGGCCATCAATAACTGCCGACGCGTTCGAGGCGCTTCTCGGGGCTGTCTATCTCGACGGCGGTTTCAATGAGGCGGAAAAGTTGGTCCGGAAATATATCCTTCAGGACCACACGGAGATCATAGACGATAAGAAGCTTCATAACTACAAAGGCGAATTGCTCGAATTTATGCAAGCCAAAGGCGAGACAGTACCTTACTATCATGTTCGAGATCAGATTGGGCCGGATCATGACAAGCTATTCGTTGTAGGTGTCTATATGGATAACGAGCTTCTGGGTGAAGGCAAAGGCAAAACCAAGAAAGAGGCCGAACAGAAAGCCGCCCGGGAGGCTATAAAGACCATTAAGCAATACACAAGATAAAATGGTAATCGTATATACTATATTAGTACTTTTGATATTGGCGTCGGCATATATTATGCTGTCGCCGATTTCAATTTACGCGAGTTTTGATGTCGGCAGGATGAAAATGAAAGCCGCCGTAATCGGGATATTTCCATTTAAGCATAGTTTGAAGATCGGTAAAGAGAAAAAGAAACGTTCAATCAAAACTGGAATAGATAAGCCCAAAGTGAAAGCAACCAGTAAGAAGCGGGATTATAATGTCACGCCGGTTATAATCGATGATTTCGAGACGATCATTTCGGTGATTGGCAGCGCTTTGAGATTAATCGGCGGGATTTTGAAATCACCTGATAGATATTATCTGCGGGTCAGACTAAGCGGCGGTTTGAGCGCGCCTGATCTGACCGGCGGATTGTACGGCGGGATCGAGTCGGTTAAGCCGTTGCTGAGCAAATCAGTATCGATTAGCTATCGGCCGGATTTCCTGGCCCAGTCGATCGAGGGCGACGTAACCGCCGGCCTGGTTGTGCGTATAAGCAGTATTATAAAAGAGATATTGATTTTTGGCTGGCGATTGCCCAAATTAAGGCTGATAAAGATTTATCGTAAGATGAGAAAGGGAGGCCCAAATGCCAAATAAGATAACCGAGCTGATTTCCTCGATAATCGGCGAGTTGAAACAGATTGCCACGACCGAGACGATTATCGGTGAGGCGACCAAGCTGGGCGACAAGATGGTGGTACCCGTATCGCGGGTGACCGTAGGTTTCGGAGCCGGCGGCGGCGAGGGTGAAGCGGCCGATAAAGGCGCCGGATTCGGTGGCGGCGGTGGCGGCGGTGTCCGGGTGGAACCGGTCGGTTTTATCGTTATCGACGGCGACAAGGTGTCGTTTTTGCCGACCAAGCCCGGCAAGTTCGAGGGTTTGATCGATTCGATACCGGGTGTGATCGAGAAGGTTAAGAGTATGAAGGGTAAGGGTAAGGATAAGGACAAAGCTGAGGAGAAGGCGGAAGAGTAGGACAGACTTTCAGCCTGTCTGGTCAAACAGGTGCAAAACTGCGGAGCAATGTTTGACCTACCGAAATTTTTATCCCTCAGGATGGAAATGAAATGACATCCTGAGGCAGCGGCGAATCAGGTGTCAGGATGTCGCAAAGCTTCCATCCTGACACATAAGAATAGTATTGAGTTTTCATTATGGATCTTGATAAGATTAAAAAAGAGTACGAAGAAAAGTACGAAATATATGATAAATTAGAGGAAGAAGCTGAATATATTCTCGGCGAAGTCCTCGTAAAATCAAAGATAAAAATCCACTTAGTACTTTCAAGGATAAAAGAACCTGATTCGTTTAGAGATAAAGTTGAAAGAAAACAAGTTAAAAATCCATTCAAAGACATAACTGATATCGTTGGATTAAGAGTTATATGCCTTTTTAGATCAGATATTGAACGAATTGTTAATCTAATCAAAAAATCGTTCAAAGTTACATCAATCGATAATAAGTTAGAGGGCGACGATTCTTATTTCGGATATATGGCTGTACATTTGGTTGCTGAAATTAAAGCTAGTAATCGTGGAAAACGATATGACGATATAAAGAAATTACCTTTTGAAATCCAGGTTACTACATTGGCAATGAATTCTTGGTCAACTATTTCTCATTATTTAGATTATAAACAAGAAATTGATATACCAAAAGAACTTAGAAGAGATTTTACAGCTCTTAGCGCTTTATTCTATGTAGCCGATACACAGTTTGAGCAACTAAATAAGTTGCGTCAAAAATCAAGGAAAAGTGTAACAGAAGCTTTTAAGAAGAGGAAACCCAATTTAGATCAAGCTATTAATTTAGATAACTTAACTGCGTTTTTACATAAGAAATTCCCCAAAAGATCGCATACGCACTCGTTGTATTCAATGTTACTAAAAGATCTTAAAAATGCGGGTATCAATTCGCTTCGCGAAATAGAAGAAATGTATAATAAAGCTTCGGATGATTTGTATAAATATGAAAAAAGCCATCCGCCTGACCCAGGGAGGATTTATTCTGACGTTGGCGCTATTAGAATTATACTTGAACTTTGTGGCATAAAATTGTCTATACCTGTACGTTTGGTAGGGCTTGATAAAAATTGAAAATGATAAAATGAATATCTAAAATAGATTCAGGAGGAACTGGAAAATATGAACATCGCAGTACTGATAAAACAAACACCGCAGGTATCCGAGGTTACGGTTACCGATAAAGCCAACTGGCCGGATTCAGAGTTAATCGTCAATCCGTTCGATGAGTACGCGCTGGAGGAGGCGCTTAAGATAAAAGAAACGCACGACGGCAAAACATTCGCTATTTCGTTCGGTACCGATGGGGCCGAGACAGCCTTGCGGTCAGCTCTGGCGCTTGGTATCGATGAGGCGTACCTGATAGTCGATGATGGCTACACCTTCCTCGATCCGCAGAAAGCGGCTAAGGCGCTGGCCAAAGCGGTCGAGAAGATCGGCGATATCCAGATGGTGCTGACAGGCAAGCAGGCTACCGATGATGATTCGGCGATGATGGCGCCATCGGTGGCGGCTTATCTCGATTGGCCGCAGACCGGTTTCGTGAAGAAATTCGATTCGGTCGCCGCTGACAAAGTAGTCTGCCTGAGAACGACCGATGCCGGTTATGACAAGATCGAGACACCGCTTCCGGCGGTTTTCTCAGTGGTCAAGGAGATCAACGAGCCGCGGCTGCCATCGCTGAAGGGCAAGATGAAGGCCAAGAAAGCCAAGATCGAGAAATGGACACCGGCCGACCTGGGCGTAGAGCTTCAACCGATGCTCGAACAGAAATCGATAAGCGCGCCGCCATCGAGGGCATCCGGCGAAATTATCACTGGCGAGAAGGATACGATTATCGACAAACTCGTGGCCAAGTTGAAAGAAGATCAGGTATTGTAGGATAGAGTAGTTGTCGGGTCAGGGGACCCGACAACACGCTGTGATAACTGAGGAGTGTTAGATTATGATTCAGATGTTGCTGACTTGTTTCTTAGCATTTTCTATAGTCATAATTAGTGGACAGGATTGTTTTGGCTACAAATTTGATCGTGATTGTTTGAAGAAGTCTTATAACAGCAGTTTATCTAATACACTACGTAGCGATGATGAGTTTACCAGCGACCAGGGTAAGCTCATTAATAGCGGGGGATATAAATCAAGAGAACTGGCCGTGCTGATTGCCGTGTTTCCGGGCGCTATCATTCATGGGGCGGGCCATTTATATTTGGGTAGGGAAGAAACTTTTTTGGTGCTGGCAGGCGGTGAGGTGCTTTCTTTATGGATGATGGCTTATTATGGATTTGAAGAAGATTACAACAGTTTTGATGATAAAAAAAGCAATGATGCACTTCTGGGCCATATTGGAGTGGCTTTATTTATTTCGACCTGGATATATGACATATTTAATTCAGCTACGAATGCCAACGATAGACAATACAGTAATTACGCCGTTTCAATTCAGCCACATGTCTATAATGAGAAAGTGATCCCATCCTTAAAATTAGTATCATCGTTTTAGTCTGACGACTTAATATCTGAAATATATTAGCTAATCATAAGCGCGCCACGATGGCATCCGGCGAAATTATCACCGGCGAGAAGGATGAGATAGTCGATCAGCTGGTGGCCAAGCTGGACGAAGATCAGGTATTTTAAGGTAGGGTAGTTGTCGGGTTAGGGAACCCGACAACACGCTGAATGACTCTACGAGGAACCCGACAACACGCTAAATCATACGTATAATAGTGATATAAATTCATATCGGACAGCGCATTGTTTTGTGATTATTCAACAACAGTAGTTTCTGACGTCATCTTAAGAATATTTTTATTTCCGTATCTTATTGATAGTTATGCTGTTAAGTGTGTGAGTTAAAGTAACTATTGTTAATTATTAAGCTTGACAAATAGGCCATTGGTGCTTATTCTGTTGTTAGTATAAGTAACATTGGCCCGCACAAGAGAAGTAGTAAGTATGCCGGATTTGATCGACAACCAGTATAGTGTGATAAAAAGCCTCGGAAGCGGGGGTATGGGTGAGGTGTTTAAGGTTGAGGATAGTAATGATGGCTCTATTAAGGCGCTGAAAATCCTTAAACCGGGCTTGATTTCCCAAATCGATCAATTTAAGGAAGAATTTAAGATACTCAGTCAACTTCGATATCCTTATCTGGTGAGAGTTTACGATTTTGGCCTGGCCGAGGCTGACAGGCCATATTACACGATGGATTATCTTACCGGTGGAGATATCAAGAGCCGTCAAATGGGTGATTCCCTCGATAGCTTTTATAGGTTGGCCCTGACCGCTTTAACGGCATTGGATTATATTCATTCACGCAACATTATTCATGGCGATCTGAAGCCATCGAATATAATGTATGATGAATTGGGCAATCTCAGACTGGTGGATTTCGGCCTGGCAGTTTATCTGGATACCAGTGGAGACCATCGTTCTTCAGGTACGCTGGAATTCGCACCGCCTGAGATTATACAGTCAGGCACCTTATCGCCTCGAAGTGACTTATACAGCCTGGGCCTGGTTCTGTATGAGGCGTTATTCGATCAGCCGCTTTTTAAAGGCACGACCAGCGAGATTCTTTCCTATAAGTTAAATAAACCATTTGAGCTGCCGGAGTTCCCCGAGGTTAAGGGGGGAAGGAATATGCAGGAGTTAATTGCCGGACTCATAGATAATGATCCGGCCAAGCGATACGGTTCGGCCGGCGAGGTCTCCAGGGCCGTGGAAAGCTTATATTTTTCGGATACGAGTTTCACCGATATTAGTTTTAACAGGCAGGCCCAAATCGGGCGATATGATACCAGCCGTGATTATTTCGAACGGGCTTCGTTCTCCGGTCGTGATACCGAGTATTCGAGGTTAAAGGAGGCCTACGATTCACTGGATGAGGGCAGAGATGCCGTGGTTTACATATCAGGGGAGTCGGGGGTCGGTAAAAGCCGATTAACCGAGCAGTTTAAATATGAAATCCAAATGGCTGGCGGCAATTTTATTCCGGCTGTATGCGATCCCGGTACTAACCGTCCTCTGGCTTCGATTATTAAGCTACTGGAGCAGATATTCATCCAATTCGATGTCGATTACAAGCAATTTAATCTACTGGGAGATGAAGTCAAACATCTGTTTCCGGAATTGTTTCCGTATCTTCCGGGTGAGCAGGATATCAATCGCGGCCGTCAAAGGCTGTTTGATAACCTTCAGAAATATCTCCAACAGATATCATTCGACAAACAACTGGTTTTGCTGATTGAGGATTTACATTGGGCCGATAGTCAGACTATTGCTTTTATCAATTTTTTAAGTCAATTAAGCAAAGGGATATCCCACAGCGGCGGCAAGGGTTTCCTTCTGATAGTAACCTCACAGATAATTCCCGACAAATCGGGCTGGGATTTTATCGATCATGTCGAAAATATAGTGCTTGAACCCGCGGACGAGAAGTTATGGGATGAGTATCTGGTGAACCTTTTCGGTGATTACCAACCGCCCAGGGAATTTTCCGAGGAGCTTTATCATGAAACGGGCGGAAATTTCCTGTTCGTTGAAGAGCTTCTAAAGAGTCTTGCCGATGGTGGAGTATTGGTAAGGTCGGGCGGGTTCTGGAAGTTGGAAACGGATAAATTGGCCGAATTCCCGGTGCCCAAATCTGTCAAGGAAGCGATTATTCGCCGGTTATCCCGTCTCGAATTATCTCATCTGGCGATAGTCGAGCAGGCCTCAGTAATGGAGGCAATATTTAGGCCGGCTGATCTTTTACGATTATCCGGTTTTTCCGAAAATGATGAGAAATTATTAGATGAATTGGTAACGCTCAGGGTATTCCACCGTCAGGATGATGATTTCCAATTCCTTCATAACCAGGTAAAGGAAGTAGCTTACAAATCGGTATTGCCCGATAAAAGGCAGAGGCTTCATCGAAAAACGGCGTACTATTACGAGGCCTTCGGCGCCGGGCCGGAATCCCTGGCCCATCAATTTACGGCCGCCGGCGAGAAGAAGAAAGCCTATGAATATCTATGTCGGTCAGCCGAGAATGCAAAGGGCGTTTTTGGTTGGGATCAAGCCGCCGATTATTACAGCCAGGTTTTAAATCTCGTTGATGACTGGCCTGAAGCGCCGGGATTGGCTCGATTCGAAGCCTTAACCGGCCAGGCGAGATCACTGATGTTTATCGATCCCCAAAACGCCGAACCAGTTTTCGCCAAAGCTTTGATAGAAGCCGAGAAATCCGAGAGGGCCGACAAGAATATATTTTTGACTCTGGTTAGCAGGGCCGACAACTATCAACATCTTGGAGATAATGAAAAAGCGCTCGAATTATTACGGCAAGCTCTTACAACATTGGAGTCAGCCGATGTTAAGCCCGATTGGAACGATATTATCGGTGAAGCCAAGATGGGGACAGGCTGGGTGTTGAGCAAACTCGGCAAACTTGATGACGCGGGCAAAAGTTATTTCGAGGCGCTTGATTATTTCATTGAAAATCCGGAACGGATGTGCCGGGTGCTCTCATATCTGGGAATAATTAATATCAGGCAAGGCGATCTCGACGGCGGCCTGGATTATTATAATCGGTCTTTAAAAGTCTGTCAGGAAAATGATTATAAATGGCCGGCTATGCAATTGTACGGTAATATCGGTAACGTATATAACGCCCGAAGTGATTACCAGAAAGCGCTGGAGTATTACGAGAAATCTTTGAAAATCGCTTTAGAAATATCCGACCGTCGGATCGAAGGCATAAACCTTCTAAATATTGGCAATTCATATAATCAACTTGGGCGGCCGAACGAAGCCCTCGAATATTTTATGAGGGCGCTCGAAATTCAACGGATTATCGGCGACAGAGGTTCAGAGGCGGTCAGCTATAATAACCTGGCGGAGACCTATCTTAATCTTGGGCAATATCTCAAATCCTTTGAATACTCATCACAAGGATTGAACCTGGCCAGAGAAATCAAGGAACCGCGTATCGAATTGGCTAATCTGAAGGGTTTGGCGGACGTGTATTTAGCTATCGGCGAGTTTGATAAGGCGCTCGAACGGATAGAGTTGGCTTTAACATTGGCGCTTGAAATCGGGGATGATGAGCAAAAGAATTGGGCGATAGCTATCAAAGCGGAGATATTATTCGAAAAGCACGAATATATCCAGGCCGAGAAAACCCTGGAAAGCGTTTTGGAAACCAATCCCGAAGACGCGGGTTTGAAGGGGCGGTTATTGATGACCCAAGCGCTTATAAAAATCGATACAGATAACTTAATGGCAGCCGACCGCGCAATCGAGCTTATTGCATCACTTGATTTGCCTTTGTCTTTGAAATCGATGCTTCATTATTTAAGGGCCGCTTATTACTTCAAGAAAGCCGGCAAGACACAAGAACTGGTGAAAGCCGAAACAGAAATTCATCTGGCCCTGGATACTGTCGATGAGTATGGTCCTTCGGGGAAAAAACCTGTCTATTTTCTGATGCTGGCCGGGATTAAAAAAGAGCTTGGTGAAAAAAATGATACATATATTGGTCGCGCAATCAACCTGGCTTCCGGTTATTGTGTTGGCTGGCCTGACCGAATCCAGCAGAAGTATCTTGATAAATTCAGATTACTCGAGCAGCTTAAAGTTGAGGAGATAACGATGGAAAAATCGATAAGAGAAAAGAAGCTAGAGACTCTATTTGAAGTCGCCAAATCGATAAACTCAATCCTTGAACTCGATCCTTTATTAAGCCGGGTCATGGATTTGATGCTTGAGAACCTCGAGGCAGAACGGGGATTCATTATGTTGAAAGATACCGGCGGAAGTCTCGAACCGATGGCGGCGCGAAATATTGATCGGGAAACAATAATTCATGATGAAGCCATATCCCATTCGACTATTCATGATGTTTTCGAGTCGGGAAAACCGATTTTAATGAACCGCACCCCGGGCGACAACATGGACCGTGAATCGGTGGTTGATTTTCAGATCACCACGATTATATGCGCGCCATTAGTAGCTCAGGATCAGGTTACTGGGATTGTCTATATCGATAGCCGCGCCACCAATCGGGTATTTGGCAACAGCGACCTTGATTTTCTGCAAAGCTTTTGCAATCTTGCGGTTATAGCTATCGAGAACGCCCGTCTGACCGGCAAACTCGCCGATCATAATATATATCTTCAGAAACAAGTCGAGAAGAGTTCTAGTTTTAATAATATAATCGGCCGCTCTTCGCCTATGCAAAAGATATTCAGGATGGCTGAATCGGTAGCGGCCACGGACGCGACAGTGGTCATTACGGGGGAATCCGGTACGGGCAAAGAACTTTTAGCGAGGGCAATTCACTTTACCAGTTTGCGAAAGAATGCCAGATTTATACCCGTTGACTGTGGGGCGTTACCTGAATCGCTGTTGGAGTCGGAATTGTTTGGCCATAAGAAAGGCTCGTTTACCGGGGCAATTTCGGATCGAATCGGCTTATTCGATGAAGCTGACGGGGGTACAATATTTTTGGATGAAATAACCAATACAAGCCAGAATTTTCAGGTTAAGTTATTGCGTGTTATTCAGGAAGGGGAATTCAGACGGGTCGGGGATGTGAAAGCCCGTCAGGTGAACGTGAGAATAATCGCCGCAACCAATAAAGACCTGGATGCGGAAGTGAAAGCCGGAAATTTCAGAGAGGATCTTTATTATCGCCTAAACGTTGTCAATATCCCGTTGCCTGCCTTAAGGGAGAGGAAAGAGGATATCCCGGTATTATCAGGTTATTTTATGGAGAATATCTGTGAAAAGATGAATATCTCGCCTAAATCCATAACTTCCCGGGCTATCGACCACCTGGTGAATTATCGCTGGCCGGGCAATGTCCGTCAGCTTGAAAATGTAATCGAGAGGATGGTAATATTCTCAAAAGGCGAATTCATCGACATAGTCGATTTGCCTCAGGAGATTAAATCGATGTTTGACGGTCTACCAAATGATAGTAAGACACAGCTAACCGTGCCAAATACAAAAGTCGAGTTAAAAGCGGCAAAAGCTCAACTCGATAGGCTGTTTTTGGTCAGTATAATGGAGATGACAGAAGGTAATGTGATGAAAGCCGCCAAACTTTCCGGCATGGACCGCACTCAACTTCATCATATGTTTAATAAATATAGCATTAATTCAGCGAGTTTTCGCAAAAATTGAGGAATATTATAAGCAATTTGAGGTATATGGTTCAGAAAGAAAAGAGAAATGAGATTAAAAAAACCTCTTGAAATTTATGGAGAATTAGTTATATTTAAATCGGGTGATTATGATCAGATGTTTTAAAATAATCCTGTTAGTACTGATTTTGCTCAATCTTTCCAGCGCCGGCGAGCTGATTGCCCCGCGGAATATTCTGCTTAATCAGGGCGGTGTTATAGAAGGAAAGGTTTCCGATGAGCAGGGTCAGGCTCTGGCGGGAGCCAAAGTTATTTGTTACTCCAAGTTATTCAATCCTGTCGATTCAGTTATTACGGCTGCTAACGGTACATTCAGTTTTATGGCAGACAATGGTAGCTATTATATTTCGGCGAAAGCTTCTAATCACTGTAGAAAATTTTTCCCGAGTGCTTATTTCAGCGCCAGCGCCCAGATTATAAAAGTTTTTCCATCTCAAATCACAAGTATCTTTCTCGAACTGGAGCAGGGAGGCGCTATTAGCGGCGCGTTAACCAGCGGAAATCCTTTGCCTGCCGATTTCCTGATTAGCGCAGTTAAGATCGATTATCCATATGAGGGATGGCAGGGGGATAAATATTTTAGTATTGCCAGCAATGGTGAGTATCTTCTCGATGGACTAATTCCTGGTTATTATAAGATTTTTGTCAGGGGAGAAGGCTATCAAACAGTATTCTACCCTCAGGTTCCCACATTCGAGGAAGCTGAAATAATCGAGGTTATCGCTGGCCAGGTTGCCGAGGAAATAGATTTCATTCTTGAACAAGCCGCCAGCGGTATAATTGAAGGTTTAGTTATCGATCAATGTACAGGAAATCCGATTATCGGGGCTGAGGTCTCTGCTTATCAATGGTCGAATCTGGAGGATGATCCGAATAAAGCGACTACATTCACCGACAATAATGGCTATTATGAGTTGGAAGTAACCAGCGGGTATTATTCAGTTAAATCGTCGATTGATCTGGGATTTGAATTAGGCAATTTCGTTGATGTCTATTATGACGGATATTATGACTACAGACTTGCGACAGTGATTCATGTATTGCCGCTTGAAACCATATCGGGTGTTGATTTCAATGTGGATCTTTCTCAAAACTATAATTTGACTATATCCGGCAATATCGCCGATCAGGAGAACGAATCTCCGCTTGAAGGCGCGAGATTAGCTGCTCTTAGTTATCAAACGGGACAACCTGTAGCCTATGGCCAAAGTATTTATGACGGCAGTTTTGTGATTGAGAATTTGATTAGCGGAACCTACATTATCGAAATCGGAGGGGCACAGATAGTCCCCAATTTTTGGCCGAATGTTTTTGGTTGGCAACAGGCTGAGACGGTTGTTTTAACCAATGTTAACCAGCCGTTATATAATGGTGGCGCGATAACTCAGGATTATGGTACTCCCGGATTTTCTATTTCCGGGCGCGTTGTTGGCCCATCAGGACCGCTGGTTGATGTTCGGATTTATGCTATTCATTCAAACGGTAAAGTTTCTTATGCCAGGTCCAAAGCATCCGGAACCTATAATATATCTGCCGGTTTATTCGAAGGTGATTATACCATATTTGCCGATCTTTTCGGATTGGAAGGATCGTATTATGATGAGATTTTGCATCTGGATTTGGTCCACAGTCCTGTATATGAGAATATTGATTTTGATCTCAGCCCGGTGACGACGGGTGTTGATGAGAGCGTAGTTTTACCGGAAAATATAAAGTTGATTGGTAATTACCCCAATCCTTTTAATAGTAGTACCTCGATATTATTTACGGTTTCCAGCCAAACGCAGTCAGAATTAGAGATATTTGATATCGCCGGCCGCCGAGTTCAATCGATTCCGGTTTCCGCCCAGCCGGGCATGAACAGTGTATTTTGGAATGGCCGCAACGGCGACGGCGCCAATGTGTCAAGCGGAATCTATTTTTATAGGCTGAGGGATTTACCGGAAACGCGAAAAATGATTCTTTTGAAGTAATGAGTTAGCAGTTGTTTGTAGTTGTAATGAATTTTTTGGAATCCCAAAATCAAGAATGGACGGCTGGTAACAGGGTATCAGTAAAGAAAATAACCGCCTTTTGCAAAGGCTGTGTAAATATTTGCGCAGTTACATAGAATAACCAACGTGCCCAAGGAAGGAGCTGTTGACTAAAATATCTGTTTATTGTTAGGGATTAGCACTACTAAGCACTTACAGCAATTGCAATAAACTTTTTGTAAGTTAATGGCGCTTAGTCCTCTGGGCATAATTTTTGCTGTTTATGACCGGAAATTGTTGTTTGACAAGAGAATAGAATGTGGTTTATCGATGATATTGAGCGGGCCGGGGCAGTTAATATGGCTATTGACGATAGCCTGGCTCGAAAAATCGGCGAATTAGATATTCAGATAGCGATGAGGCTTTACCGATGGCGCGGACCAACTTTGAGTTGCGGATTCCATCAGAAGCTGGAAAATCGAATCGACTTCGTCAACTGCCGACAGTTGGGAGTTAAACTGGCTCGCCGGCCAACGGGTGGCCGCGAATTGCTTCATGATGGCGATTTGAGCTTTTGTATAATAGCGAAGGCCAATTATGAGAGTTCGGAAGCGGTGACAAAATCGAGGCAGTTTTTTTTCAAGGTTGGCCAGGTAATAGTCGGTGGTTTGAAAACTATCGGAATCAAGGCCGAAATTGAAACCGGTTCGAGGAAACAGGAGAGCCATGATCTGTCTCCCTGCCTGGTGGCGACATCACAGTATGAGATTATCGCCGACGGTAAGAAGCTGATTCCAATGGCTCAGAGATTGTACTCAGATTCAATCCTCGTTCATGGCTCAATACCTATTGAAGATTCCAGTGTACCCACAGCCAGGTTGATTAAAGTAAAGGATGCGGCTAAGCTTCAAAAGGTAATCGATAGAACCTCGACGAATTTGTATCAGCTTTCGGGCAAGGAAGTTGATGAAGATAAATTAAAGACAGGATTGTTAAAGAAGTTTGAAGAAGTATTTGAAGACCGGGCGGATCGTCTTTCGTTTCCGGAGACGATTCTGGCTAAGGTCATGCAATCGGTTTCAAATTGGGAGATTAGATAAATTATTAAACAATTAAAAAGAAAGGGTTAGGGAGGTGATACTTCAACTCAGGTAATTGGTAAACAGTTTTTAACTCGTTAGGAGAAAGATATGACAAGAAAAATTATTGTTTTGGCATTAATATCATTGTTTTTGATAGCCGGCAGCGCGTTTGCCGAGCTTTCAAAAATGGCCCCCAGAGTCGAACACAAACAGACTACCGGTAATGAAGAATTACCGTTAGCCAACGCTATTCCATATACCCCTGGCGTTGCTACCGAATCTCCCGGGGACATCATTGGTTATACTTATTACGATTATCAAACCAATGGTTCCAGCGGAAATAGGGTTTGTATTGTCGACGATGGTACCAAATATTTCGATTGGATGAACCTTTTTAGCTGGCCTTATCCGCCGGCTCCACGTCACGTGTATGTCAACTGGGCCGACGCTGAAGGTACATATGCCTGGCCGGGCGAAGGATTCCAGGTTAGTGAAAACACCGGTTCGGGTTACACGAACATGGATTTGTACGGTAATCGCGGCGCGTTGGCATATCACCAGGGCGACAACGTAATCGTTTCGATTGAATGGGATCCTCCGGGCATGGGTTTCTTCGAGCATCATATTGTGCCGAATGAACTCTTCCCACAGACCCCTGATGGCCCTGGTATCTGCATGTGGCCGTATGTCGCCGTTGATCGCAACGACAATATTCACGTAATTGCCACTGAGAATACCGAACTTCGTATGCAGCGCCTGGGTTACACGCGCTCCGAGGACGAAGGCGCGACCTGGTCAACATTCACATTGATCGATACCGTACAGGTTATCGGCGGCGTAATCGACGCTTCGCCCGTTTCCGACAGAGTTGTTGTAGCCTATCCGAAAACTCAGGATACCACCACGCAGTGGAATAACGATATCGTTTATTTCACTTCGGAAGATGGTACTACCTGGGATTGGCGCTATGGCATGAACAATGTCACCAACTATCTCACTGACGATGATTCTCTCTGGGCTTACACCGACATGGATGTGATCTTTGACTATAACGATTATGTTCATCTGCTTTGGACTGCCCAGTGGGTAACCGACGAAGGTATTTACTATCGTACGGATATGTTCCATTACAGTGAAGAGACCGAACAAATCACTAATATTGCTCATAAGCCTGATTCCTTATGGATTGAAATCGAGGGCGCCTGGAACCGTACGATGAGCAAGATGAGCCTTGGTGTTCATGAAGGCTCCGACGGCATTTTTGCGACCTGGACACAGTTTGATACTTCAGACGTTTCCGCCGGTGGTTTTGGTAATGGCGATCTCTTTATGACTTATTCGGCTGATGGCGGCGGCACCTGGGCTTCTCCGGTCAATATGACCAACTCGGCTACTCCCGGTTGTTTCCCCGGCGAATGCGATAGCGATCACTGGTCAAGCCTGGCCAGCGTTGTAGATGATAATCTACACATACTTTACACCAACGATAAGGATGCCGGTGGCATACCTCAGGAAGAGGGCGCAGCCACTGAGAATCCAATGAAGTATCTGATGTTCCCGAATCCGCTTGCTACAGGTATTGAGGACGAAGTTAATCGTCCGGTCAATTTCAGCTTGAACCAGAACTATCCCAATCCGTTTAATGCCAGCACAGTTATCTCTTTCAATCTGAAAGAGGCGGCTCCAGTGACTATCGATGTTTTCGATATCACCGGCGCCAAGGTAACTACTCTTATTGAAGGCGATCTGACAGCCGGCAATCATGATGTTACCTGGAATGCTTCGGATGTCGCGTCAGGCGTTTACTATTATAAGCTCTCCGCTGGCGATGCCACCGAAACTATGCGGGCTGTACTGATTAAATAATCAGCTTATAGTCACGTAATTGAATACAATAACGGCCGGATTAAATATCCGGCCGTTTTTTTATGATTCTGGCCGCGATTGTAATATTGATAAAGCGGCCGCAATTCAGAGATTTATTGCCGATCTGGGCCAGTATGCTATAAAAAATCGATTTTTTATAATGCCTTGCGGTATTTTAGATTGTAGCTAACTTCATAATGCCATTTAGCTCAAAACATCTCCAAAAATAACTTGACTTTCCATTGACCAATAAGCAAATTGTAGGGAATATTTTGGGGGTTGGGTTGTATTATAGTGTGGCGAGAAGCTGGTTGATGATGCTAAAGTGGGTGAGCATTTATAAAGCCCCCGGGCTAGATATAAATTATCAAATAACAATAAATGATGAGGAGGTTGAGGTATGAAGTTGTTAAGGCTATGTGGCCTTGTTGCGTTTTCACTAGCATTTATATGTCTTCACCTGGTATATGCCGGTACTACCGGTAAAATATCAGGAGTCGTACTTGATAGTGAGGATAAACAACCTGTACCTGGCGCCAAGGTGCGAGTCGAAGGTAGTACTATGGGCGCGATGGTTAATGTTGTCGATGGCTCTTTTGTGATTCAGAATGTTCCACCCGGGACATACACTCTGATTGCTGAATGTATCGGCTACAACGATTTTACCGTAACCGAATTAACGGTTCACATTGATGTAACTACCGAGCAGGATTTTACTCTGGTATCCGAAGCTATAAAGGTGGATGATATCATCGTCGAAGCCGAGGTCAAGGAAATCGATAAATTCGAGACCAACACTGTAAGCCGAATCAGTACCAAGGAGATTGAAGCTCTTCCCGTGACTGATATTCAGGGTATCATTAAAACCCAGACCGGTTTTGTGTCGCAGGGCGGCGCGCTTCATGTTCGTGGCTCACGTGCCGGCGAACTGGCATTTGTGGATGATGGTGTACTGATTCGCGATCAACTGGGCGGTTATGGCGAATCGAACATTGGCGGAAACGAGTCGACGCCTTTATCCAGAAGTGGATTGAACTTGTCGTCTTCGGATATTGCCGATGTGTCGATCATGAAAGGCAACTACTCCGCGGAATATGGCGATATGGCAGGTGGTTTGGTCACGACTTCGCGCAAGGAAGGGTCCAACAGGATTACCAAATTCAATGTAGAATTTCTCACAGACGATTTCGGATTCCCCGCTCTGAATAAATATTCTTTCAACCAGGATAAATTTTATACCAGTGTAAGCGGACCAGTACCGCTTCTATCCGATCAGTTATTTCCGGCTTTGGGTTTAAAATGGCCAGGCGAGAGGATGGCTTATTACGGCAGTTTCAGTGTTGATAAATCCGATAGTTACGTTGATTATAACAATTATGATTCGCCTAATTCGAAAATCGATTATGGCACAGAGGAATTTCTGGGAATTACGATTCCCAATCGTCGTATAAATAAATACGCAGGCACGGCAAAAATTACCTGGAAGTTGGATAAAAATTCGCGTTATAAACTGAACCTGCGCTATACTAATGAATGGGGCAGTGGTCGCAATTTCCAATATAATTACATTTATACGCCGGAGACAGCGACAGTTATAAAAACATCAAAAGAAATCACGTCAGCTAGGCTGTCGTTCAATCCCCCATTCTTAAAAGATACTTTTGGAGAGATTCAATTCAGTGAAGTAATTCAAACATATGAACGCCTTCCGGGTGGACTTAATCCCAGTAACTTCTATGTGCCTATTGAAGGTTTTGAAGGCTACCTAGATGCTAATGGCAACGGTCAGTGGGATGAGGCCGAGACTTTCCAGGATCTTAATGGCGATGGAATATGGGGTGAACCATATACCGACAGTAACTTCAATGGCCGTTACGATGACGGCGAAAACTATACCGATCTTAACAATAACGGTTATTGGGATCCCGAGCCATTCGAAGACCGCAATGGCGATGGTCGTTGGGATAATGACGAGTATATATACAACGATGCCTACTACGTTGATGTCAATGGCAACGGAATCTACGATGATATTGATTCCGTTTATATTGACCAAGAGGGCAACGGCAACGGCACTTTCGATCCTCAGTTGAGCGATATATATAACGAGGATCATGGTGAACCCTGGATTGATGGTGATGAAAGTTTAGGCGAGCCGTATGAAGACAATAATGGTAATGGCGTCTACGATCCTAACTCAGATGATGTTTGGTTACCGATAAACGACCTGGATCATGATGGCCAATATACGGGGCCAGATGATCCCTGGTCGGAAGGTTTACCCTATCGTGATTTGAATCAAAACGGCCGCTATGACCGCCCTAATGGCAGATATGATTACGGCGAATGGTTTGATGATCAAAACGGGAACGGCAGACTTGATTATTCCGACGCTTTCTATGATTTTGGATTCGATCGTTGGGCTCAATATCACTACGATTTCACCCGCACCAGGACTTTGGGTTTCAATCTTACCAGCCAGGTTTCGCGTCACCACGATGTGAAAGCCGGTTTTGAGTTTAAATTCCACACGATTAAATATCAGGATTTGCAGTACCCGTATTTTGGGTATGACGGGCCCCCTGATAACGGTGCCTGGTCTGATTTGACAAGGGTAATCGGGGTTCACGATACCACCGGTAATGGTATCGCCGACAGGTATATTACCGAAACATATTCAAAAGGCATCTTCCGCGATTTCTATACGAGGACTCCAAAGGATGGAGCTTTCTATTTTAGAGATAAAATTGAGTATGGCGAGTTGATTGCCAATATTGGTTTCCGCTATGAATTCTTCATTCAAGCCCGTGAAGCCAAAGACAGCGTGTCCCTGGAAGCAGAGGGATTAGGCTATCGCAAAATTATCGATTCTCAGCAAAAGCTCGCTCCAAGAATCGGATTCTCATTCCCGATATCGGAGAAAGCAAAGCTGATGTTTAACTATGGTCATTTTTATCAGAGACCTGGTTTTGTGAAGTATTATCAACGAAGAACACAAGCTTCGGCCGCCGCGGCTGTGTTTGGCAACCCAAATCTTGACTACGAGAAGACGATTCTTTATGAGATTGGTGTTCAATACGCTATTGCTGAAGGTTACCTGGTCGATATTTCGGGATTCTATAAGGACCAATATGGATTGTTGAATACTGTACCGGAAGGTATTACCCCGAATTCGCCTGATTTTCAGGATAACGTCGACTATGCCCGTTCGCGGGGATTAGAATTCGAGTTGGAAAAGAAATATGGTCAGTTCATCGCCGGTTCGCTCAAATATGAATACACCTGGGCTTTCGGAAAAAGTTCATCCAGCAGATCGGACTACTACATAAGGTTTGCCGGCGGCGAAATCTCGATCAAAGAAAACCCGCTTGATTGGGATATTCGTCACCAGTTAACGCTTAGCGGCGTCCTTAACGTAAATAAGGGTGAACATCCTCATTTTGGAATTATCAAGCTTCCGGATGACTGGAGTATGAGCGCGTTATGGCTGTATAAAAGCGGACGACCATTCACACCGGATAGAGGTTATCCCGGTTTGAGCTTTGGCGCCAATGAAAATCCGCAGACTAACTCGAAGAGGATGCCTGCCACATCATCAGTCGACATTGGAATCGATAAAAAATTCCAGGCATATGGCATGAATTACACAATCTCATTGCTTATTGCCAACGTATTTGATTTCAAAAATGTTGACGATATCTATGAAACGACCGGTATGGCTAATACCAATGTGAACTTAAATCGTCAAATAGTAACCGGTCAACCCATTGATATGGATCCTGTTATGTATACTCCGGGTCGGCAAATTACTTTTGGTTTGAAGGTTAATTTTTAGCATGATAGTAAACAATGAAAATGGAAATATGCTTTCCAACGATAATTCGGAGGTAATTTATGGTTCAAACCAATCCTGTTAGTATTTGGAAAAGGATGTCGCCGGGTTGCATAAGATGGCGCTTTATCCTGCCTGCTTTGATAGTTACGATGGTAACATTATTGTTGGCACCGGAAGCGCTGGCAATCACGATGCATCCGAACTATATGGATGGCGGCGGTCCCTTGTACAAGACGGCTGTCGCGCCCAACCTGACACTCAGGGTACATCGAGTGGGTAATGTCTGGTTCTCCATTACCAACTATGGTAAATTAGGTAGTGAAGGTCGCGATTTGTATGATCCGCTAACCAACGAACCGGCCCCGGCATGCGAGTTTCCGGCCGGAACCAACCTGGAATACCTTTTTCAGGGTTGTATCTGGATTGGCGCGGTTGTTGAAGGCGACGAACCCGGCGAACTCGATACACTCGTATCAATCGGTGATGACGGCTGGTGGAGCGATATACTCGAGCTAAATCCCGAACCGCCGCCCGATGGTAATATATTAATGCTATCAACCAGGGGTGAAACTTCACCGCCTTATGCCCCTAACTTCGGTTCATTAAATGAAATAACGGATAGATCATTCGAGGCTATCTCCGAACAAGACTTCATTTGCGTAATGACCGACACGATTATGGTTGGTGTAACCCCCGATCCAAACGATAGCCGCCCGCATAGACCACTGAATATGAAAATCGTGCAAAAGAGTTATTCATGGTCTTATGAATACGCGGAGGATTTTGTCTTAATCGATTTCGAAATCGAAAACGTTGGCCTTCAGGCATTGGAAAACGTATGGATTGCCCTGTATATAGATGCCGATGTTGCGCATACTTCAGAAGACGGCTATGGCGCGGAGGAGGGAGCCCAGGATGATATCTGTGGTTTCCTTCAATATTTCTATCCCGAGGGGGTTCCTGAAGAAGCGACAGAAGATACTGTGAAAACGGAGATTTTTACCGCCTGGATAGCTGATAATGATGCCCAACCGGATGGCGGGTCTTTCATTTACTCATCCGCGAGAGGTTTGTCCGGCTGTCGTGTCGTGCAAGCACCCAGTCCCGGCAGTTCGCCTGAAGATGAAGGCATACAGTATGGTTTCAACTGGTGGATATCTAACGTAAATTCGCAGTTGGACTGGGGACCGCAATGGGTAAGCAATTACAATATCTGGCATCAATTCCCGGGCGGCGGTAGAGGTACACCGGGTGGAGACAGAGCCAAGTACCAGGTAATGTCGAATGGTGAATTCGATTATGACCAGATCTGGTGCAACCTGGATATCTGGGAAGATCTGGATACCGCCTGGATGCCGAATACGGCAAGTGACCCGGCCGACCTGGCTAATGGTTATGATACGCGCTATCTGTATTCATTCGGTGAGTTCGAATCTATTCCTCCCGGCCAGGTATTGCCCTTAACAATCGCCTATATCTGCGGCGATAAGCTTCATCAGGACCCAGCCAATTATGGAGCTAATCTTCAAAACGGCACGGATGATTCAACCAGTATCGCGACTTACTATAACAATTTGAATTTCCGCGATTTTGCCACGAATGCTCAATGGGCCGAATGGGTATATGATAACCCGGGCCGCGATTCATGCTGGGATGCTGATCTGGAAGCCTGGATACTTGATGGCGTTTTTGGTCAAGCTGATACTACCGGCTGGACATATGACCTACCCGACAGCACACCGGTACTATTCTGGTATAAGGGAGACGGATGTCCCGACTTCAAAGGACCGCCGCCGCCAAATTCACCCAAACTTAATTTTATTGTCGAAAAGGGCATAGTAAAATTGATCTGGCAAAGCATCAATACCGAAACCGGTGAGGAAAACACCGGTTCTGAGGATGCCATCGATTCGTTTAACGGTAAGATGGATTTCGAGGGATACTCGGTTTACAGATCGTATGATGCTCTCAATTGGGCTTTGATGGGCCGTTATGATAAAGTCGACTGGTTACCTGTGAAATGGGATGATACGATTGACCCGGCGCAATGGGTCGTAAATAGAGATAAAGAATACCCAATGAATCGTGATGAAATCGAGGAAGCTTATCCGGGCAGCGATCCGGATGATTGGGATTCCGATATTAATGCCGTAAACTGGCAGGCTTACGATCATAACCTCGGCTTTGCGGATGTATTAGACAGCACGGGAGTCGAGAATGGCAAGGACGTAAATTATTATAGTTTCGAGGTTACCGGATTATCCAAATCGAAAGGTATTTACTTCGCGATAACGGCCTTTGATTTTGGCGATCCGTTGACCGAATTGGGTTCGCTCGAATCGGCGCAGTCGATTAACGCATCGCTGGTTTATCCGATCAGCAAGCACGATCCGATCATGGTTTACCCGAACCCTTACAAGATAACCGATACGGAACATTTTACCGAGTTCGGTTATGAGGATCCGCAGGGTCTTGGTCATGATGAGCAGGATCGTCGGATTATGTTTTCGAATTTCCCGGATGAGTATCGCGCCATTATCAGGATCTGGAGTCTTGGTGGTGATTTAATCCGGACGGTAACATACAATCCTGATGAAAGCATCGGTAGTCCTCCCGGAATTATTTACTGGGATCTGGTTAGCCGCAACGGGCAGGCCGTCGTATCGGGGATGTATTTATACTCAATTGAGTTTATATCAATCGGCTCACAAGAAAACCGCGAATCCGAAATCGGTAAATTCGTAATTATCAAGTAATAAGGAGGCAGGAAAGTGAAAAGAATTGTTTTAATAATCGCGCTTGTGTTTCTTCTTGGTCTGCCGGCCTTATCATTTGGGCAGGCTAAGGTAGGTACTTCAGGTGCGCAGTTTTTAAAAATCGGGGTTTCAGCCCGAGCTATCGGGATGGGCGAAGCATTCCTCGGTGTAGCCGATGACGCTTCCGCGCTCTATTACAATCCCGGTGGTGTAGCCACTTTGGAAAGGTTGGAGATAATGGCGACTCATATTGAATATCCAGCCGATATTCAATATGAATTCGTCGGTGCCGTTCTTCCAACGCCGCAGTTCTACGGCAATATCGGTTTAGCGGCTTATTGGCTGCATACAGGCGACATGAATGTCACCAACTATGAACATCCGGAAGGTACAGGTCAGACTTTTTCGGCTGGCGATTTAGCCGTCGCGGCAACTTACTCGTCAAGCTTAACCGACCATTTCGCGCTTGGCTTGACTGTTAAATATATCCACTCATTTCTTGAACTCGAATCTTCAAACGGTTGGGCGGTCGATGTCGGAACATACTATAATACCGGTTACCGTGATTTTACTATTTGTATGATGATCGCGAATTTTGGACCCGATATGAAATTCATCCGTGAAACTTATCCTCTGCCGATTGATTTCAGATTCGGTACCGCGATTAATTTAATCGAGCGTGAAAATTCTAAGTTAACCTGGGCGGTTCAAGCATCAAGACCCAGCGATAATCTGGAGAAATTTAATACCGGCTTTGAATACTGGCTTAACGATATGTTTGCTTTAAGAATGGGTAAGAAATTCCAGAATGATTTCGACAATAACGGCAATCTACCCCAGGAACTCGAGAATACCACTCCATTCGATGACAGAGAAACTTTCGATTTTACATCCGGTATGACATTTGGTTTCGGAGTTAAACTGCCTGTTTCTTCTTTACAGTTGGCAATAGATTACGCGTATCAGGATTTTGGCTATCTCGATAGTGTTAACCGTTTCAGTTTCGATATTAAATTCTAGTGGTGCCGGGAGGAAAAAATGGATAAACAAAAAAGGTTACTGTTAGGATTACTGATATTGATGTTATCAGCCTATATTTTTAATTGTGGTCCGGATAATCTTATCGGAGAGCAGGTAAATAATATACCTCCTACGATTAAATTCACGAATCTACCTTTCAACGATTCGGTTTACTCTTCAAACGCGACTATAAACTGGTACGGCGAGGATGAAGATGGCCAGGTGATCGGCTATTACTATATAGTCGTTCTTGAAGATGATATAACCGGCGAAATCGACGACTATATCAGCAACGAGCTAAACGCCCTCGATATTAATGAATGGGTTATGACAGAAGAAACTGAAGTACCGATTCAGATGTTCGCTTCGCCCAATGAAGAAGATACGCTTCACCAATACATATTCGTGAAATGCCAGGACGACGATGACGAATTTTCCACCGCCACGCTTTATTATTCCTTATTCAGGGTGAATCGTCTGCCGGAGACTTATATCGAAGAACTTCCCGGTAACAATCCTGATACTACCGTCAGCCCGATTTGGAGTTTGGCGGATACTAATTCATTATGGCAAGGCTTAACAATAGCCTGGTCCGGCGAAGATACCCTTGATTTTCCAGATGAGACTCCGGAATTCGAATACGAGTGGAAGTTGTACGGGCCGTATGACACGTCGTTTTACGACAGTGAGGCTATGGAAGTGAATCTTACAATCGATGATGTGTTGGAAGAAGACATCATAGCGCTATCCTGCTCGGACAATGAGGATGCTTACTTTGTTCAGCCGCCTTTTGGAGAAACATGCGAGAATACCTGGGTTTGGAATACCGAGATTACTCTAACCAACGCAGCTACAGGCTGTTATGTGTTCTCGGTAAGGGCAAGGGATGACGCGTTAGTTCCTGATACATCCGTAGCCTGGGGGACATTTGTAGTTATCCAGCCGATGTGGGTTCATTTTCCGGAATTGACGACCGACATTTTACTTGTTCAATCTACTCAGTATTGGCCAACGGATACCCAACCTCAGGGTTGGCCAAGGCAAAACGTCGACATCGATGATTCATCATACTTTTTTCCGGATGTAGTGAATGGTTTCTATACCGAGATGGTCGATAACGCCGGCGAATATAGCTTTGAGGTTTTCGGCGACCCGGCGATAGGGACCAACTCAAGCTCCGCGCCTACCGATTTCCCCTCTGTATACGAACTAGCTAACTACAGGATGATAATCATAGATGACATTGATTATCATGGTATAGAATATGGTTCCGGTTCGGACGCTATCGTACAATATCTCATGGATTATATGTCCGTAGGCGGCAGGGTTTGGATAATCGGCCGTGCAGCTTTATCCGGATCGGGAGTTAGCGCTATCGGGCAACTTCAATTTGATGCCGCCTCGTTGGCCGTTGATTTCTTTGACTTAAGTTCGGCGGTGTACGCGGAGGCTAATTTCAGCCCGCCTTTTGGCGATATCAATTATGGCGAATTCGTTGGTGTTTCCCCTATTCATGGTTCATATGGCATTATGGAAGTCGATACTACCAAAACATTACTCATGACGCAGATTGGCCTAAATAGAGTTGAAACTTTGGTGAGGAGTTCCGCTTTCTCATCGACGCTTTTCACTTATAATGCCGCCAATCCCGATACAATGCCGGCCCTGTTTGAAAACATGCCGTGCGCTGTTAGATATTTTCCGGAGCATGAGGTGTTCAGAAGCGCGTATTTCAGCTTCCCTCTCTATTTCATGGATAATTCGGAAGGTCAGGTACAAACCGTATTTACCGATATGCTGGGCTGGTTCTTCGAGGAAGATTAACTGAGTACGAAATTCAGGCCCCGTTACTATAACGGGGCCTTTTTTTTATGCGTGAAAGTAAACAACTCAACTCGGCCTTCAGCAAGGAAACCGGGGAGTCGCGTTGAAAATCGTTGTAGTTATCGGGCATTTGGTCTGGGATCGGATAGTTCAGCCGTCGGGGAATGCTTCGGAGGCTTTGGGCGGGATCGCTTACAGTCTTACCGCGCTGGGAGCCAGAGCTAAAGAACGCTATAAGGTATATCCGATCTGCAATGTCGGGTATGATCTGATGCCGACCGTCCGGGAAGCCTTTGGTAAAATTTCAGCTCTTGACCTCGAAGGGATCAGGATAATTCCCAGGCGGAATAAAATCCATGAACTGACTTATAATTCGAGCGGCGATCGTGAAGAGCAAAATATTGGCGAGATGCCGACGATTAAGCCGCTTTTATTCGATAGGTTCGCTAAAATCGATGTTGCCCTGATTAATTATATCGGCGGCGATGAGTTTCCGCCCCGGTATCTGAGATGGTTGAAAGGGCATTTTTCATCGCTTATTTATCTGGATTATCACAGCCTTGCTCTGGGCCGGGATTACATTGATAAAAGTGATTTGAGAGCAAAACGATTTTTACGTTACAATCCTCATTGGAAGGAGTATATCTGTACGGCAGATATCGTGCAGATGAATCATTACGAATTGAAATCGATCTTTCCCAATACATCAAATGTGACCGATTCGATTATACGTTCAGCGCTAAAAGTGAAAGCGGAAGGTCCCGAAGTGGTTGTTATTACTCGGGAAGATAAAGAGCTTATAGTCGTTGAGGGCAAGAGGAGGAAGGCGAAATTTCATATCCTGCCGGTTCAGCCGGTCAGGGAAGTTATCGATCCTACCGGATGCGGCGATAGTTTCGCCGCGGGTTTTATCTCAAGTTATATTGACAATAGAGATGTATTGAAAGCTAGTAACGCAGGGCTTGGTTTAGCAAGTAAAAAGGTGCGGTTTTCGGGATTAGGAGGATTTAGTCTTTAGGCTATTGTCGGGTGGGGAAACTCGTCAACATATTTGCCCGCGCCCCGCTCCCAGCCCAGGGCGGACGCAAGGTCACGCCCCTATATTGGTATTTATTTCAGTAGCGTCATCTTTCTGGTTTTGGTGTAATCTCCGGCGTTGATTTTATAGAAATACACCCCCGATGGGATGTTTTCGGCGTGCCAGGTTGTCTGGTGAAGGCCATGGGGATGTTCGGTATCAATCAGCGTTTCGATGTGGCGGCCGAGGAGGTCGTAGATATCGATTGTGACATGGCCGGGTTGGCTGAGGCCGTAGTCGATCGTGGTGGCGGCGTTGAAGGGATTGGGGTAGTTGGGCTTCAGGAATGTGTGATGGGGGAGAGTTGTCGGATTATCGATATCTGTCGCATAATCTAGATGGTAGATACGCAGGGTGTTGCCATCGATAGAGAGGATTTCCTCGATGTTGTTTGCGTCGAGATCGGATATAAAAATATCTGATAGTTCGATGTTAAACTCGTTTACAAATGCTACCAAATCGCCTGTGTCGGCATCATAAAGATAGTAACCCATCAATTGGGGAAGGTGATAATATACTTCGCGCAATTCGCATAATAGAGATATACCAAAACCTAACGAAACAGAAAAATGAGAACCCCGCAAATATCTCATAAGCTCGTCATTATAATCAGACCATGTCTCTACGAATGGATCAGCATTATTAAATTTCAAATTTTGACGATAGACATAGCATAATTCATAGCCTGGATTACTAACGTCCAAATCGTCAATTAAGCATCCCCGCCAATTGTCTCCCCAATCCCATTCCGGAGTTGTATATGTGTGTTCAAAAATCTCATTACTAATTGCTAATTCTCCTGAAATAGCGTTAGTGTATTTATAAACACCTTCGCTATTAGTACCGGAATACAACTTTTGATTCAGCGTAAAAAAATAGGTTGAATCGCTAACGATGTAGAAATCGTGAAATAGAGGCAATCCGGTTTCGACGGTATTTATGCTATCCAGAGTACCGGCATCCAGTTGATGAAGAAATCCACCGCCATCACTCCCACCGGCTGTAGGTTCATAGCCGTATGAAACATAGCTAGTAAAAATGAAAATATAAGATTGTAACTGATTCTGATGTGTAATGTCTCCAATAATGACTTGATAGGGCGACTCATGGATACCCCATGTTTGCATGCCTTCGCTGCTATCGTACCATGGTACATAGAAGAATGTCTCATCCTCAAGATCAAATGCGGGATTTTCATATGCTTTTACGTAAACCGTATCTAAATCAAGGGTAGTATCCGAATGCCAATGATCGGCGGTGACTATGTCCGGTAAGCCGTCATAGTTTCTATCGCCAAGGCCATAACATTTATAAGTGATGTCAAGCACTGGGCTGGTCCAGATAGTCTGATCGTGTATGGCATCGAATAGATAGATATTGAGGTTGTCTTCAACGGATAAGTCAGTGTAACCATCACTGTTAATATCGGCAAATCTGAGGTTTTGAGGTTCGTCAAGCTCGCGGCTTGTCCAGAATAGTGCATAGCTTTGAGAATCGTGAGCATAAATGTGATTGTTAGTCACAATGAAGATTGCCCTAGTCGAATCAGTTAAATCCTCTATGTAGATTTCAGAAATGTTCTCCGGGACGTCAATGTTGTCGATTTCCACCAGCATGAGGGTGTCGATTTGGGCAGTAGCAGGGGAAGCTAGAGCTATTATGAGTATTGCTTTTAGTAGTATGCTTCTCATTGTTTACTCCTTGGCTACTTGCGTGTCTGGATTCCCGCCTTCGCGGGAATGACAACGCCTTTGGCGTTGTATAGGGCGTATGCGATACGCCCCTACGGCCGCCGGGTGCAGAGACCCGTCGGTACGGTTCTATTTCAAAAGCCTCATCTTTCTAATAGAGAACTGAAATTAACAATTATTATACAAAATAGCTACATTTGAAATGTAATATACAATCTATAATTGTCAAGGGGAATATTATCTGTATGTCCCATATTGATATACGCAAACATGTACGCATTTAATTGGCAATTATGTCTCCTTGACAACCGGTCTAATATTTTATAGATTGACATAAACCAACCGGAGGTGGAAATCTTGAAAAATAATCTAAAGAACCTGATTCGTCACCTTAAAGCTAAAAAAGTATCATATGGTGATGTCAGGTATGTTCACAATACTCATCAATCGATAAGCGCTAAAGACCAGGTAGTTGAGGCGATCTCGCAGAATGACGATATGGGGGTTGGCATCAGGGTAATTATCGATGGCTGCTGGGGGTTCGCGTCCACCAACGGTTTGAGCGATGATGATCTGATTAAAACAGCCAATCTGGCGATGAAGATAGCCAGAGCATCGGCCATAACTAAAAGAGAGAGTGTTCGCCTGGCAGATGTTAAGCCATTCGTTGATAAATACGTTACGCGAATCAAAGAAGACCCGTTTCTGGTGCCATTAGATGAGAAACTTGGGCTTCTACTGGAAGTTAACAAGATACTCAGGGCAAATAAGGCGATTCAGGTAGCCCAGTCAAGCCTGGATTTCTATCGTATCAGAAAGATTTTCGCGTCGACGGAAGGTGCCTTAATCGAGCAGGAGATAACCGAATCGGGCGGGGGTTATGATGCGACAGCGGTTAGCGGCGGCGAGGCGCAAAGACGGTCGTTTCCAAGTTCACATCGTGGCGATTACGCTTGCGCCGGTTATGAATTTATCAGGCGGATGGGCTTGATCGAGAATGCCGAACGGGTTGCCGAAGAAGCGGCGATGCTGACGAAAGCCAAAGACTGCCCGGTCGGTGACACGACTGTGATAATTACGGGTTCACAGTTGGCTTTACAGGTGCATGAATCATGCGGTCATCCTATCGAACTCGACCGTGTGTTGGGCACGGAGATTTCATTAGCCGGCGGTTCATTCATGACTTTGGATCAGCTTAATAAGCTTAAATATGGATCGAAAATAGTTAACATCGTGGCGGACGCCACTATCGAGGGCGGCCTCGGAACGTTCGGCTATGATGATGAGGGCGTGAAAGCCTGCCGCACCGATATTATCAAGGGGGGCAAACATGTGGGCTATCTCAGCTCGCGGGAAACCGCGCCGATAATCAATGGCTCGTCCAACGGTTGTATGCGAGCGGATGGTTGGAACGCGATTCCGCTTATCAGGATGACTAATATCAATCTCGAACCGGGCAAATGGGCTTTCGATGATTTGATCGCTGATACTAGAAAAGGAATACTTCTGGATATGAATAAAACCTGGTCGATTGATGACCGGCGGTTAAATTTCCAATTCGGTACAGAAGCGGCCTGGCAGATTAAAAACGGTAAGCTGGGTCAGATGTATAAGAATCCGGTTTATACCGGAATGACGCCCGAATTCTGGAACTCCTGCGATGCCGTGTGCAGTAAAAAACATTGGCACATATGGGGGATTCCATCATGCGGGAAGGGAGAGCCGATGCAGACGGCCCATGTCGCTCATGGTACAGCGCCGGCAAGGTTTAACAATATCAGCGTGGGGGTGAGCAAATGATAGGCGAAAGCAAAATATTAACTACCCTTCGCTCAGCAATTCAGAAATCTGAGGCTGAACAAACTGAGGCTGTATTCGTAGGTAAAAACTCCGGACTGACACGTTATGCCAACTCGTACATCCATCAAAACGTGGCTGAATCAAACGGTACGATATTTTTCAGATCGGCAGTCGATGGCAAAGTTGGAGTTGCCTCGACTAATTCATTTCGACAGGAAAGCCTTCTGAGGGCGATGAGGAATTCTTTCGAGATCGCCAGATTTCAACCGCCCAATCCCGATTTCAAGGGTTTTCCAAAACCCGCTAAATTCAAAAAAACTAATACTTTCTTCGAGCCGACGGCTAAATATACGCCCAAGCAACGGGCTGAAGTGATCCGGAAGATTTGCAAAGAAGCGGATAAGCATAAAGTCACGGTCGCCGGCGCGTTTTCAACATCCTCTTCCGAAGTAGCTGTGGTCAATACAAATGGTATCGCGGTATATCAGCCGCTGACGGCCGCCTCTATAAATCTGGTTGCCATGTCGGATAGTTCCTCGGGATTCGCTTCGGGCTTGTCCAGGCGAGTAGTTAAGATACCTTTCGCGGCGATTACGGAAACCGCGATAAAGAAATGTCTCGACAGTCAAAATCCCCTGGAACTCGAACCGGGCAAGTACGATGTGATTTTGGAGCCTGAAGCGATAGCCGAAATTATGAATTGGATGACATATATCGGCTTTGGCGCCAAACCATATCTTGAAAACACCAGTTTCATGTCGAAAAAGATCGGCAAGAAGGCAATGGGACCTGATATAAGTATCTATGACGAGGGCGCTAATGCCTCGGGTTTGGCGATGCCATTCGATTTCGAAGGCGTACCCAAGAAGAAAGTGTTTTTAATAAAGAAGGGCTTGATTGGCGGACCAGTGTTTGATTCGTTATACGCGTCCAAAAACAAATCCAGATCGACGGGTCACGCCATGCCGCCCGGCGGAAGCGAAGGTCCTTTGGCCGGAAACATATTTATCGCGGCTGGAAAGAAATCGAGAGAATCTCTTCTCTCAAGTGTCAAAAACGGCATTTTAGTCACCAGATTTCATTATATCAATGGTCTTCTGAATACAACCAAGACCGTAATGACCGGCATGACTCGCGACGGCACATTTCGGATTAAAAATGGCAAGATAGTCGGCGCCGTGAAGAATCTCCGCTTTACCGAATCGATCAACAAGGCATTTTGCCGGGTTGGCGGAATCTCGCGCGAGACCAACCTTGTCGCGAATTGGTGGGATGATCTTGGTTGTTGCAGTTCACCGAGTGTATATATTAAAAGGTTCAATTTCTCGGGGAAAACGGAGTTTTGATTTTATATCGAGCAATGTCTTGAATTTACTTTTAATTAGCTTACAGTCCCATCTTTATGATGGGACTGTTTTTATATCGACAACTCCATAAGTTGTTAAACTGACTGTTAACTTGAGAAATGATTTTCATTAGTGTTTTAAGTACCCTGTAAATAGTCACGATATAATATAATATGAATACTCAAAAGATACTATTCTGGTTAATAATCGGCGTCATATTATTAATCTGGCTGATTACTTTGAATTCATATGGCAGTTTACCACAGCAGGTACCGGTTCATTTTGATAGTCAGGGCCAGCCTGATGGCTGGAGCGAGAAATCAGCCTGGATTTTCTATATGATTCCGTTTGTTCAGACTCTATTGGTTACGCTCATTATCTGGTTTCGCAAGTATCCTCATTTATATAATTTTCCACAAAAAGATCAAGTTATAAATTTGCCTCCCGCCAAGCAGAAACCGATCTGGGAGTTTCTGGATAAAATGATGTTACTTATCGGATTTCTTTTGGGCCTAACATTCCTGGTCACCCAATACATGATTATTGAAGGAGCTAAAAACGCCGAGATCAGTCCTATGTACACTTACATAATTATAATCCTTTCGGTCGGCTGGGTGCCGTTGATAATATATATGCTGGTTAGAATAAGTAGCCTGGTGAAAGCGGCGAAAACGGCTGTCTCATACAGTGAAACCGCTTACTAATATCAAAAATGGGATTTTGTCAGACTATGTTTAGGTCTGATGTGGCCTAATTTAGATAAAAGAATCGTAAAACTTGAATTAAAAGCTTGACAAATAAACCTTCATAACCTTTAATAGAAAATTGAAGAATTAATTGATTAAAGTCGCTTAAGTATTTTAGGGTCGCTACACGCAAGAAAGGCGGTGGATAATGCAAATTTCGCGAAAGGCTTTGTACGCTATCAAAGCGATAATCTATCTTTCGGCGAAAAAAGGTAAACGCTTGTGCACGATTACGGAGATTGCCGAGAAGGAAAACATCCCCAGGGAGTATATGGCTAAAATCCTCAAGGAATTGACCCAGAAGGGATATCTTTCCAGCTATCGGGGAGTGCAAGGTGGTTACAGATTGAATAAGGCTCGCAGCGAAATATCGTTTCTAGATATTCTCGAGGCGGTCCAGGGACAATTCGATAGTCCGAGCAAAACCGGCACCAGCGAAGAGGCCAAGTTGTACCAGGGCGCTTCTTTTGATTTCTGGGCCGATCTGCACGAAGTGGCCGGCGGCAAACTAGCCAAGATGACTATGAATAAAATCGATTATAATCAGTTTTATCCGGATGATAAATAACTGATTTACCCGTTTACGAGGGGAGTAGTAAAGGCGCTCATTTGAGCGCCTTTTTTGTTTTCCGAATATTGAAATATCCGGTTCCCAAGCGGCGCTTGGGAACCAGATGAGTTTTTTCTATTCGCAGTTGGGCCATCCTGAAGGGGCGGAGGGGGGGAGGTCATTTGGTGTTGGCCAGAGTGGTTCGTAGTCGACGCAATATTCCAAAATAGTCGTTCCTCTGAAATAGTTCTGGAGCTTAGTAATATCGCTACCGATGACGAGGCAATCGCCGTTGGCATCGGCGGAAGCCCAGAAATTATCCAGCGGACAAGAAGGACAGCAGGGGAAATTTCTGAAAAAGTTTACCAGGTACGTCATATCGCCGCTGACAACAACCGGGGGCCAGGCACCGGTATACATATTCACATCGCCCGGCAGGTAAGCGTAGCCATCGGGAATAATCATGATGCCACCGCTTACAACTATCGGATACCAACTATCATAGTCGTCATTAATAAATATCGTACCTTTGTCGTTCATCGGATGAGTGCCATCGCAAATTATCGCGGTATCGCCGATATTGGATGAGCTGTCGCTTAGAACAAATGAATATTCAACTATTTTCAGCCAGGTGCTATCGGTGTTTAGCAAAGGTCCATCGTAAGTATCGAACAGCATACTTGAACAACCTAATATATATGAGGTTGAACCTTCAACCGGACAGCCTGAAAAGGGCGGGGTGAACTGAACATACCCCCAATGGGGAGTATTTGCCGAGTCCAGCACGTCAAAAAGATAGCCGCCTAAATATGATGCGACATACTGATCGACCAGGGAGATTTTAATAGCCATGCCATGAAGGTCCTGATCGGTTTTTATCCAGATAGGGACATTGACAGTATCGCCCGGACAAGCTTCAATGAATGAACCGTCGAGGTTGCCAATCAACAGGCTGTCCAGCATACCGGGATCATCAGCGACGGCTAAACTCACCAAGAGAAAAAGCAATAGAGTAGTTATTAGTTTTTTAATCACATGTATATTTTTAAGCATGTTATCTCCTATAAATAATTGACCTTTTACTTTATTCCCGCATGCCGCTTGCTAAGGATTTCTCCTGTCTGGGCGTCAATATCGAGCAAATAATGCCCGCCAATAGTTTTTCCTTGCATAGCGGTAATAAACCAGACCAGCTTGTACTCGTCGTTTATTTTAGCTATTTCAAATTTAATGGCTTTTATTTGAGCCGCCGGTAAAATTGAGTCAGGTGGGCTGTATGTACTCAGCGCGATGTTAATTGCCTGCTCTTGACTGATAGATGGATTAGTATTTACTTCTTTTGCTTCCAGCATTAGCTTGTCATTAACTAGAAATAGTTTGCCTGCTTTAAAACCAAATCCAAATGTTCCTGCCCTAACATTTACACCATTAACTTTTTGGCTTAAACTGATACCACCTGTTCCCTCTGGAGAAATTTTAACCGATGTAACAACCAACTCCGAACGCGGTTCATCAAGACCTAACTTTTCTTTTCTCAACTCAAGATATTGATATACTTTCTCAACTGGTTCGGCGGCAGTGAGACCTTCATTCAAACTGCCATAAAGTCTATGGCGCATTTTGGAATTTGTGCCAGGTATAGATTTAACTCCACCTATCGGCGCTTTTCGCGCTTTTTGGTTCGGGGAAACTTTATCCTCTGCCTTGGCCGTATCCAGTTCATTGGTAGTCTGTGACGTTTTCTGCCCGGTTTTAATCGTACTATCTGACTTATCGACTATTTGTAAAGAAAATGCCAGAGGTACCGTTATGGCAAATATCAGGATAATTTTTAGTATTTCTTTCATTACGCCTCCATTATTTATACTCTTCAAACAGGGTTTTATTCCTACATTTTTTAGTATTTCAATCATATTATGGCCCCGGATAATAAAATGGGCAGTATTCCGCCGGGTCGCCTGCTCTTCCCAATATCGCTATAAAGCGGATTATATCGCCCATGCCGAACTGGCAATCACCATTGAAATCCAGGGCAACCGCCGTCGAATCGCCTGATATTGGGTTAAGGCATTTGTAGCATAACGAGGCGGAGTAACTTGTCGTATCATTCCATACATTCAGCATGAATACCAGATCGGTTATTGTGTTTGGAATAGAATCGGTGGTGTTACAATTGCCGGTGATGTATGAGCAGGTGGTATCATAAATCCCAACCGCAGTCCAGGCATCGGCGGTTGGGAAAGAGAAATCGCCAAAGTTTGATTCAAGCTCAAGCGCCGCCCCAATCGAAAAAACGCGGCCATCAAAAAAATCTGAATTCGAACTCCAATATTGATTATCAGTATTTGCCTTAAACATAACTTTCATAGCATCTTCAATACCGATGCCATCAACAGTTATGCCATTATGATTGCCGGTATTGCTTCCGCCCTGAGAGAGAAGATAGAACATTTTATCAGGCACACCGCAATTAATATGAGTAGCAGAGTCAGAATTAGCACCTGAATACCAATTTGAACCTCCATAAATAGCGGGCAGGTTTGCCGAATCAGGAAAAGCAATGTTTCTTAAATATAACGTAGTATCATCCGTTCTAAAACCTTCCGAATGTCGCCATATTTTACTGTTGGGCATTTGAACCGATGATGCGTAAGCGCCGAACATATCACTGAATGATTCATTTAAAGCGCCCGACTCCCAATAAGGAGCAACTCCATCTGAAAGCTGAGATCCATGATCAGTTACACCATGCGCCCATTCATGGGCCACTATATCAAAGCATCCGGCCAATGACTGAATATAAGGAGTACCAGTGAGACCATAATGTACGCTTTTATCAACAGGAGAATAACCGGCGCCACACCAAAGCAAACTCAAAGTATCATTTACCATTGACATCATGTATTCCATTCCAGATCCATCAATGCCATTTCTAAGAAGGTCTTGATTTAGAACATCATAAGTCAAGCCGGCATAGACATTCGCGTCAACTCCGGGTCGCACATTAAAAGAGGTCCAGGCGGTATCAAAATTCGATACATACCCCTGTGTTGGACTGGATAAGTCTGATGTTCCTATTTCGCGGGGCCAAACAAGCCCACCGCCGCCATGTCCGTGATGAGGGCTAAAATAACTACATCGGGATAAATCCCTTAGTATAAAGACTTCCCCTTGATAACAATAGCAATCAACGTGATCATGATTATACCCTTTCACACTAGTACCGGTGCCAACTCTGGGATTGTCAGAAATACATACCTGATTATCCTGGAAAGTCACGCTATGAAATGTCTGTTGTATGTTAGGATAACCTCCTCCGCCGAGTGTATCACCAAAGTTTATCGGCCCTCCGGTTGGGTCGACCGCGCTTCGAAACATAACGCTTCCTTGAACGACTTGGCCAACTAGATTGGAATTATTAACTGTATGAATATAAAAGCTGGCGATTGTCCGTTGTTCACTTGGATGAAGATATGGATTATCATCATAAGGCGGAGCCAATCGCGCCCATCCAAACAATGTTTGATTTGTATACCCGGCCGGGGTGTTATTATTAGGCGTTTTAAAGTCAGCGCTATCCCATTCCGATAATGGATAAGTCAATATACCACCATTTCTTGAAGTAATATAAGTATTATTCGTCGCCAAAGGTATATTTAAATCAGCAATCCAAACATTAGCATTCGTGCAGCTTACCCGCACATAAACTTCGACATCGGCATCAATAGGCCAAAGCCCACCACTGGACAAGTAATAATCAACATTTATTGTTTGCGCCGGGCAGTTATTAGCAGAAATGAAAAGAATACACATTAACATAAAGCAATTAAATTGCTTCATTTAAACCTCCATTTAGTTTTTAAGTTCATCTGTTTGAAGCTGCCCAGGCAACAAATTATGCTAATCACTAAATATTATGTTATAAAGTAAATGTCATTTTTTTTTTTTACTTTGTTGATGTATATAATGGAAATTTTGCTTTTATTAGATGCTATTTAATAGAGCTATAACATCTATTTTATTGGATTATTATTAATAGTAGTGCCTGGTTCCCAAGCGCCGCTTGGTAACCAGGTGTGGTATATTTTATTCGCAGTTGGGCCATCCGGTTGGCGCCGAGGGGGGGAGGTCATCGGTTGAGAGCCAGAGCGGTTCATAATTGGGGCAGTAGATTATTGCGGTTTGACCTCTGAAGAAGTTCACCAGCTTGGTTACATCGCTGCCTATAATAATGCAGTCGCCGTTGGCATCCGCCGAACCCCAGAATCCGTCGAGCAGACAGGCCGGGTTAGTCTCGAGTCCTCGGAAATAGTTCACCAGATAGGTTACATCACTGCCGATAGCCATCGGCGGCCAGACACCGGTAGCCATGTTGACATCGCCGGGCAGGTACTCATAGCCCGATTGGCCCTTGAACCACATTATCGCCAGACTATCCTCAAGCCTGTTGGCGATATTATCATCGTTGCACAAGTAGCTGAGGCCGGCCGGATAAGTTTCATCCTCAAGCCCGATCGTGGCTTCCTGACCCTGTCCGTTGGGCAAATCAACGGACATTGAGTTATATTGATAGAGAATCGTACCGTCTTGATAGAATATCACCTCATACTCAAGAGTGTTGCCGGGTTCTCCATAGGGCGTGGCCTGCCATTGGACTATCATGTAATCGTTTTCGGGATCGTCGAAGTATTGATAATATACACCCTGGCCTTCCTCATATTTTATCTCAACCCGATCCCAATGAACCAACATCATGGGAACATGCGGAGATGTGGAATCAGGGAGGGGGCAGTCGTTGGTGGATAGCCAGACATCGCGCTGCCCAAGATGTATCGAGCCATGCGAATTCACCCACATCGATGAATACGTTCCGCCGTAAAATTCGAAATTGAATCCGATCGGCAGTTCATCCGACATGAAATAATGCAGAGTCGGCTCGATTTGTGTTCCGGTAGACGAGATATCTATCCAGTTGAACTCCGGTCCGTCTTGAGTCGTATTGTCCAGATAAATATAGCCGAAATCATCGGGTCCGCCGCCTCCCTGATGTTGATAAGCGGCAACGATTACAGAAGAAATATCATCATCACTATTTTCATCATCAGGATTTATAGCTGTTGCCGTGAAAGTATATTCGCCATCGCCGGAGGGGGAGAACGGTATGGAGAAAGTCACCTGGGCTATTTCAAGCGGATCAAGTGATATTCCCGATTCGGTTTCATTGTAGAGTTCCCATTCATCAAAATCTTCGATGCTTAAATTCAGGTCGAATGATTGGGTAGTAGATCCCAGGTTTTGAACGGTTACTTTAGGATCATAGCTGTCACCTACGAGCATGAACTCCGTAGGATAATCAATCGAGGTAGTCGCGATATTATCGTTGAATAATGTTACCTGTTTAACGGTGACATCATCTACTATAAACCACCAGCCGTCTATCCCCACATATTTGAAGGCGATTTTCACCTGGTCCTGATTCTGCGCCCAGGGAATTTCATAAGCTCTGTAGCTGTCTTCGAAATCAGATCCGCCCTCATCCGCGCCCGCGTAAACAGCGATTTCATATGGCCAGGTGACGCCGCCATCGATTGAGCCCAGAACGAAACCAGAATCGGTTTCATTGCCGGGAGAAAAGTCATCATCCCAATAATTAACATGAAAAGAAAGGCTGCACAGGGCCATAGCGTTGAATGATAATGCCGGCGTTATTAGCCAGTCGTTTTGATATTCCGAAGGGGTGTGATTTACTCTTGCCGCTATCGAACCCCAGCTTGAATAGTTGTACCTTGACCAATCGTTGCCATCGGCCGGAGCCGGTTCTTCCTCATTGATAATCGTCCAGCCCTCCGGCGGATTGTTGCCGAAAGGTCCCCAATCGCTATTGAAATCTTCATACAGAAGCGTACCGCTAAAGTCGCCAGTTACGGTTGGCTCATCGATATACCAGCTTAATACGTAATAGCCGTCCAGGCGGAAAGCGATTTTAACATTAGCGCTGCCTGACGCCCAGCCTGAGATGTCGAAAGTAGCCGTATCCGGATGATTCAGCGCCCCGACACTGGTATCGTAAATGGCAATCGTGTAAGGCCAGGTAATACCGCCATCGATTGAACCCAAAACAAGGGCGGAATCAGGATTGCTCGCGCTGTTGGAGTGCCTCTGGTTATATGTGAAGGTTACCGAAGTTTCATTTGAACAATTGATTACAGGGGAGATCAGCCAATCGGCAATAGCGTTGTCGCCGGCAAAGAGAACGCGGATGATATCGCCATTCCAGTAATCAGGGTAGGGG
>JAAEQD010000209.1 GCA_024231855.1 Candidatus Zixiibacteriota bacterium | reverse complement strand
TTGTTTCAATCCACGCCCCCGTGAAGGGGCGACCGAAACAGGTTAGTAATGTCTGGGTTGTTATCATGGACAGCGACCGTTATAAAATGCGAGTTCATGAGGGTTTTAGGCTTCAGGACGTGCATTGCAAGGGGTCGTTGTCGTTGTTTGGCGACGATCCGTTAGAACATCGAGCGTTGGCGGAACAGGTGTGTAAAGAGGTCTGGCACCCGGAAAAGAGCAGATATCTAAGCGCTAAAGGGAAAAAAGTGTCTGGCGCGCATTATCTTGACTGTATTTATGGCTGTATGGTCGGCGCCGTCAAGTTGGGCGTTAATTTAATAGCTGATAACGTCAGAAAGAAAGTGAAACTATCGGAACTTCAAGCACAAAAACGGGCGGAGCGTCGCCGGTAAACGACGGATTTCCCGCATGTCGAGCTTGCGGGTGTCGTCATTATCGTGTGACATCTACGTTTACAATCAAAGGCTACGTTCGTCGGTATCGAGTCTGTAGATATTGCGGAAAAACAAAGTTAGTAACTAAAGAGAAGATAGTAACGACTAAACATATTTAATTGGAATACATTATGACTATACCATTACCGCCGCCGAAAGATGCGAACGAAACAACGTATATAACATTAAGATAATTAGCGAAAGAGTTAGGTTTGCCGAGGAAATACCTAATGCGATTGGCGGATACACACTGCATACCGTACCTGTCTTTACCGGGAGGGCTGTTGAGGTTTAATAAAGCATTGGTAATAGAAGATATTAATGATATGGCTATTGATGATATGGTGCGGAAACGTTGCGGGAACATAGGATTTAGAAAGCCGACGGCGTGATTATGCCATATACGGCATAATCTGTAAAACTCGTCGATAATTCATTTGCATTCTTAGTTAATATGTATAATGCTTGTATATAGACAATTAAATAATTAGCTATGGATCGCGCAAATCTATAGATAAAGCCAAAATTTCAACGGCAATGTGGTGCCACATCATCACATTGCCGTTTTTTTTTGGCGCAATTGCAACAGAGTCATATATGAGTACAGACTATCAAACAATCATTGACGCTTTAGACGCTGAGATATCAACCGGCATATCAAGACAAGTAACTTTTTCCGTAATGGGCCGGACATACACATATCACTCATTGACTGAGTTAGTAAACGCCAGGGAATATTTTCAAAAGAAGTTAGACGGCGTTACCGCCGCCGCCAATCCAATAGGTAAGGTCAAATTTCTTAAGATTAAGAGCGCCGGGGCATGATTACCATCAATACAACTGATATCCAAGATTATAACGTTGACAGTGGCGCGATAGTCGTCAACAGGCCTGCTCCAAAAGGCCCCAAATCGCCGCGTTTGCGTAATTATGAGACGGCTTTAACTAATGACGACAACAGCAATCAGTGGGCGTACGCGACGGCTGGGGACGCTGACAGCTTCATTCAGCCTGCGTTATCGACAATCAGAAACCGCACCCGGTACATCCAACGCAATTCACCGCTTGTTAACGGTATTATTTCGACGTTTGCCGCTAATGTTGTCGGCAAAGGGCCGCGATTACAGTTTATCCCTGA
>JAAEQD010000208.1 GCA_024231855.1 Candidatus Zixiibacteriota bacterium | reverse complement strand
GTGCCGTCCAGTGAATAATTGTCTGATTCGATGTGTCCACCGCCCGAGGCAATCACGTGCCAATCTATTTGGTAGTTCTGAGCGGAGGCAATCGACGCAACCAAAAGTATTATTATCAGATTAAATTTAATTATTTTCAAAACATACCTCCGTTTATCGACTGGCGGATAAATCAGCTTTTAAATTTCCCGAGTTTTGTTGTTCCGACATGAATGTACGAATCAGAGTTTGCATCTGGTTTACCTGTGATTGTAAGCTTTGCACCTGTTTATTGGCGTATCTTGCTTCAGTTATTTCCGACTGCAGGTTTTTAATAGTCTTTTGTTGCTCTTTGACCGCTTCGATTAAAACAGCAACGAGGTCGGCGTATTCGACTGATTTATAGCCATCTTTATCGGTTCTGACAAGTTCGGGAATCACAGCCTCAACCTCTTGAGCTATCAGACCTATCTGCCTGCCGTTGGAGAAATTCATGTCGCTGAATTCATCTTTACGCCAATCGAAACTAACACCACGAAGTTGATTTACCTTATTCAAGGCGTCTGGAATTGTATTGATATTTTTCTTCCAACGTTTATCGCTGTGGTAAACAACTGAGTTGTTGCCGATTTCACCCCTCACATCCAGGGTCATATTCGGTCTATCGGTACCTATACCAACATTGCCGTCAACCTGAAGATCCATCAGTCCATCCGAATCCAAATCAGCGATTGCAACATTGCTTGACGGCATTCCGGTTCCCGTGTTGGGAGCAATAACTCTAATTCTCCCTGTGACGCTACCGTCTGCTCCCTCATGGTGTCTTAGCACCAATGTCGTATCACCCAGTGTGTCGCTAAAGACGAGATTAGAACTAGCGGAATCAACGACAATTTCCACGAAACGATCCAACTCGCCGCCAAGGCCAAGGTATGCCCCATCGCGCTCTTCACTCGATATGATATTCACGGAGCTTGCAAGAGCAGCACCGGCTTTAAATCTCGCAACCTTCTTTGCCGACCTTATAGAGACGCCACTACCGCCACTATCATCAATACGCAGGTCGATCAGACCACTGTCATTTAAGGTAGAATCGATTAAGGTTAAACCGACAGATGTACTGGTGACTAATGCTTCAAGCGCCCTCTTGGCATCCGCTTTACTCAAGCAACGAAACGAGGCGCTGTCACCCGTAACCAGCATATCGGTTAATACATCGCCATCAGAGTCATCATCAAGCCGTCTCAGAGTAAAGCTACCTCCAGTAGTATCATTCAAGATAGTACTTGCCTCCAAATTGATCGTCGCCCCTGTCTGCGGATTACGACCGGTGCGAGCCGCCCTGCGACTAATGCTTGCACTCCCGGCATTATCTGCTATCTCCGAGGCCATAGCGTCTATCAATTCGCCTTTGTTCATGCGAAGAGACGAACCTTCATCATCTACATCTATCGAGACTCCATCCTCACCGCTGGAACCGATATTGGAAATAGCCAGGTTAGAGCCGTCCGGAGAGGTTTCCATATCGATGCTATAAGTAATATCAAAAAATGAATCGACCGTAAAATTACTGTTTCTGGTCCCCCCGCTATCGGCCACAACGGTAACCCCGGAAGCAATAGCGTCTGTCAATTCGCCTTTGTTCATGCGAAGAGACGAACCTTCATCATCTACATCTATCGAGACTCCATCCTCGCCGCTGGATCCGATGTTTGACACCGCCAAATTCGAACCCTCTCTGGATGTCTCCATATCGATGCTATATGTAATATCAAAAAACGAATCGACCGTAAAGTTGCTGTTGCTCGTTCCACCGCTATCGGCTCTAACCGTTATCCCTGATGAATCTCCCCCGGGAGCGATAGCCCGCATATTATTGATGATACTCATTGCAGCATCATGAGATTCCATGCTAAGCCTTGCTCCACCGCTATCGGGATCGGAACTAACCGCCAGTACCGCGTCAACTAGCTCACTTTTATTCATACGAAGCTCTGAACCGCTGCTATCAGCCTTGAGATCCAGAGTAGTAGTATCGCCGCCAGCCGCGCTTCTGAGATTCATCGCCACGATTTCGGTTTCAATGAATACATTAGCCGATTTACCGTCGTCGGCTCGGAGAATGACAGAGGCGGTATCGCCGCCGGACACGCTTCTGAGATTCATTGCCACGATTTCGGTTTCAATGGATACGTCGGCCGATCTACCATCGTCGGCGCGGAGAATGACGGAGGCGGTATCACTGCCGGACACGCTTCTGAGATTCATTGCTACGATTTCGGTTTCAATTGTCAATTTGCCAGGCTCTGTTTCAATATCGCCTCTAACTCCCTGGGCCGCCGATGAGAACGGTACGCTGCCAAACCTGAGCCGGGGCGACATCGGCAACTCTCCCAAAACCTGAACCTGCAAAAATAACTCATCAGCCGGCGCGCCAAACACTGTCAGATCGAGAGGAGTGACGCTTCCAAGAAACACGTCGAAAAAACTATCGACCACGAAGACATCTTGTGTCTCGATCCAGAGCTCAGTTCCGTCTTCCTCCGCGTCAAAGATACTGAAAGATATCGATAGATTACCGTCAAACGGCTCTCCATCCGCAGTGAGCAATCGTCCCTGGTAGCCGATTGTACTGGGTACTTCAGCAAATGCAGGTATTATATTGCAAAGCAATACTACTAAAACACAGATAAGTTCTTTACATCTAAATCTCATGATTACTTCCTTTTTAAATTATAATTCGCGCAGTGTCTGTAACAGCTATGTTTCCTTATTCCTAAGTTTAAATCCTCCTTTTGCCCTGCAATTGAGTGATGACTATTTTAAATAAACGCTCTCTAAACGACTTTCCTCACCCATCAAACCGATGGCTAAATGAGAATATTTAATATTTTAGCATGACTTGTTGCGGAACAGCCAAATTCAAGTCAATGAAATTGATCTTTGATGTCACAATATAGACTAACTGGATCGATCATGTCAATGTTTATTTCAAATTTTATTTATTTTAAGGGAGTATGTGATCTATGTTAATCCTGGTAAAAAACCCCGACTGGCGGGGCTTTTCACTTGAGATTTCTGTTTAAGCAGTTCAATTCGATTTATTCGTTGAATTCAATAACATCGCAATTGGGCCAGCCCGGCGGCGGTCCCGGAGGTAGAAATTCAGGTGTCGGCCAGGCGGTTGGGTAGTCGGGGCAGTAGGACAGGTCTGTTTGACCTCTGAAATAGTTCACCAACTTGGTAATATCGCTTCCGATAACGACACAATCGCCGTTGCAATCGGCGGAACACCAGAAACCATCCAGATAGCAGGGTATGCTGGTAGGAAAACCTCTGAAGAAATTAACGAAATACGTGACGTCCGCGCCAATAATATTTGGGGGCCAACCTCCGCTGTACATCGTGACATCGCCCGGTAAATACTCATAAAGTTCGGTGCCAATCTCGATTGAATCAAGCGGCGTGGTTACCGTATCGACGCCATCGGAGAATTCGAAATAGTAATAGTATAAACCATCACCGGGCCATGATAGCGAGGTTTCGAATTCGGAATTATCGCTGTAGATATGATCGTAGCTATTCATATCAAATGTAGAGAAATCCAGATAAAAATTGCTAATCAATGGCAGGTTATTATCAGAGTCGAGATAGTTGACCGTAGCATCGATACCCACATCGGGATCCAATTCCAGTGAATATGAATCTAGAACCGGCGCGGTATTGGTGTTGAAATCCTCATAAAGAGTCAGAGGTTCATAGAAAGTACCGGTTGTAAAATCGTTAAACGTCTGGCTCGATAGACCGGCTGTTATCGAGGCTCCCATCGAAACCAGGAAACCGTCTGGTGGCGGCCAACCGGGCCAGTCGGGATCGCTTTCGAATTCGGAAAAATCGCAGGCCATGTGAAGCCGGCTGCCGGTTACCGAAGCGCTGATATTTCCTATTTGGGTAAACGATGAATCAGACAGGCCGATCTTATATAATCCCGTTGACAGAAGCAGTGGGACATCGGCATAAGCCAACGCGTAAAACACCGAATCATCCCCGGCGGTGACAACGAAACCGAGACCATAGGCGAAATAAGTGAAATATCCCTCGCTTAATGGCCAGGTGCCGCCGACATTCTCCAAATAGCCATAGATCCTGGTGTCAGAATATGTCATGCCGCTGCCGGTTAAATCCAGCCAATTCCCGGCGGGGCTTTCAGCATCACCAATCGGATCGTTCGCGAACGGCGCGTATTTATACATGGATGGTGGAAATTGATTATTCGTATTTTTTGGCGACTGCGTAGCTCTCAACGAATCGGAGTCAGCGCTGAAATAATATTGAAGGTTATTCGGGTTCTCCGATAGGACTATACTGGCCTCATAAGTATCCGTGTAATAGGGAGCTTCATTAATGGCGGTCATTGTGATATGACTGAAAGATGTCCCGCCCTGGGCCATGTAATGCACGACTGCCTCATCGGCTGAAAATCCCATAGTATCGCGCAAGTCGCAGTTGAACCAGACAGGCTGATTGAGCCGGCCGGCCGACGAACAGCCATTAAACAATGATTGTTGAGCCAATGCCGAATAATTTAATGTAGTTAATAAGCATAAAATCATTAATAATGCTTTAATAGATTTACTCATTTGCGCCTCCGCTGAAGGAATGATGAGGTCATAAATGATTTGAAGCAATCATTACTCATCACATTTACTAATCCAAAGATGTCAATTATTAAAAATAGGATAATAATATCACAAGTCAAGTATTAAATATTTCTGTTAGGTATTAAGTTAATGCAATAAAAAGAGGCGGCTTTAAACCGCCTCTGGATAATTTAGATTTCTGGCAGATTACTATTTGCCGATCGATTTTTGTTCAATAATCCCATCAGTTACCGGTTCAGGGGGACAGGGATCAACGCAATTCGGCCAGCCCGGTGGCGCCTCGGGAGGTAGATCAGCAGTTGTGGGCCAGCAAGGATCATACTCTGAGCACCATTCTAAATCAGATAGACCCCTGAAATAATTAACCATTTTCGTCACATCGCTACCGATGATGTTACAATCACCATTGGCATCAGCTGAAGCCCACAAACATATCGGGGCTATGATTGCTAACGGGTTGTACAGCAAACATGGTTGGCTCGATGGCATCCCCCGAAAATAATTCACTAGAAATGTAACATCACCACCAATAGCGCTTGGCGGCCAGGCACCATTAGCCATGTTCACATCACCGGGCAGATACTCGTAACAACCCGGTGGTGGAGGACCGCTGCCAACCCAATATCCGGCTTCGATCGAATAGTTCTCCGATGATGTCGCCCCCACTATCGGTTGTCCAATTGTACCGTTTATTTGGTAATTATCTGATCCGGTAGGTCCACCGCCTGAGCCGATCACATGACGTTGAATGACATATTGCTGCGAGAGCAATGGAGGACTAATCGAAAGGAGCAAGACAAGTATTACAATAATTTTTCTCATCTTCATTCTCCCCCGATTATTCGACAAACAGGTTATATGTCAATCGGCCGCCGGTTCCACCTTCTTCACGCAGTTCAATGGTATATTCACCCGCGGTCGAAACATAGGAGCTCAGGTCAAGCGCGCCGGTGGTAAAATCTCCGGTAAACGGACCGTAAGCCAATATTTCATCGATATAAATTGAAACATCCGACGGCAAGCCGGCCGAGGAAATCCCTTCCGCGCTCAAGCCGCTGCCGGTCGATGACGCCGATCCGGTAAAGCTGTGCGAATGATTAACGCTATGGGCTCCGGTTGTTCCTGAATAACTGTGGCTATGCGAGGCACTAGCGCTATTAACTGTGACCGAATGGGAGTGATTGCCGCCCCAGCTTCCAACAGAGATTGAATGCGAATGACTACCGCCACCGCTATTTACGTTCAAGGTATGGCCGTGACTGCTTTGATTGTGTTCAACAGAAGCCGTTGCTATTTGATTCGGTGTTCCATGAGCCGCAAGCTGGTGGTCCCCATGAGGATAATGGAATAAAAATAGTCCACTTTGGATTCCGTAAAAAACGAAGTCATGATGATGTTCGCCGCCACTGGTTGTTGACGCTGTATGACCATGGCTGACGCTGACGGAATTTGATGAACCTGTGTGCGAATGGGAGAGATTGTAGTTACCCGAAGACGCGGAATGCGAATGTGACGCGCTTGAGCTGGCTGAAGTTCCGGAATATGAATGCGTATGGCTTACCGATGACGATTCCACGGTTCCTGTGATATTATGGGCATGGGCATTATTACCGGTATGGGTGTGTTCCGGTAACGCGCCCTGAAACTCATCGCCGTACAGATACAATGTGACATCCGGGTTATCGTTATGGGCGATGAAATAAACCGATGTTACCGAGTTTGGATTGACATCCATGATATTATGGTACAGGTCGCGACCCCGAGCAACTCTCTCAGCCATATCGGCGTTTTGTGACTTAAATGTATATGGCACGCTAACTAAAGGAATTAAATCATGTTCCTGGTCGGTACTGACGGTAATGCCAAGATGACAAGCAGGATTATCCGAGAACAGGTTTCCAGGCAACGGATCCATAGGATCTGCTCCCAGAATGATATCAAAATAACCCTGCAAGATATCAATTACCTGGAAATCACTCGACCAAAGCAGGGAATCCCCGGAATCATCGGCATAGATATTGAACTTGATTAATTGCTGACCCTCAAGTGGGTCACCTTGAGGATCGGTGATATACCCCTGATAACTGAAGTTTTGCGGTACAACTGCAAGAGCACTCGTAAAAACAATGAGTGTAAAAATACTTAACAACAATAGAGTTTGTCTCATTTACAACCCCCAAATCCTGTATTAAGTTGAATTGGTTATGCTCATTAATATTTGAAGCAGTTTTGAAAAGGTATTAATTCGGATATCTAAATTCTTCAAAATATTCTTGCGCACCTCCCTTCTTTTATTCGATTAACTCTCCGTCTTTAAAATCATCTTGTTTATATATATTGCCATTTTCATCCCAAAATGTCCATTTGCCTTGATTTAAGCCAGCTACCATTTCGCCCTCGACAACCTTTTTCCCATCCGGGCTCCATTCCATATAGATACAATTCATTTTGCCGTCTTTATAGGCTCCCGTTTGCCGCTTAATTCCATTATCGTACCAGGTTATGAATCTGCCGTTTAGCTTTCCACTATCCCAATACTCCTCCTGTTGTTTTTGCCCGTTTTCATGCCAGGCTACGTATAAACCCTGAGAGATATAATTGGAATCAGCATCCAGTATAACGGTCCATTCCTCTTTTAATTGGCCATTCGGATACAAGGTCGTTCTTTTTTCCAAATTTGAGCTATCACATGCGGCTATCGAACAGCATACAATGACTATTAAGAGCATCAAATTTAGGGTTGCTTTAGGAGCTATCATTTCAAACCTCTAGCTTTTAAAAATTACTTCCCTTTATCGAAGCAGTAAAAAAAGAAGTTCGGTTATTTCATTAGCTTTGAAAAGTTGCCGCCCTCTGTTGAAATGGAAACCGGCGTTTCCTGTCATCCACGTTCCCGGCTGCGGTATCTTGATGCATGCTCTAAAGAATTATCGTATATGCTTGATAATAAGTCAAGCTCTAAATTAGATGAACTTGTTATTGAACATCTAGAATTTTTTTTTATTTTTCTCGACTTGTTATTGGTTAGAATTGACCACCGGGAAATTTCCAACAACTTCAAGTCTTTTATCTTCGAATCCCTTTCTTTTAGCGACTACACGATATGTAAAACGAGCATCGCTGATACCATCCCGCAATTCGATTATATCGAAACCGGTAGTACCTCTTTTAACATAGACGCCTTCGCAATTGTCATTCAACTGAACAAAAACCTTCATCGGATGTAATTCGTTGATTGTAACGGTTTCAAGGAAAAGCTCATCTAGCCTGATATTAGTTTTGCCATTGGCCAATTGTCCTTCGCCGAAATCTTCAAACCAGATTTCGGGCGATTCCTGGCAGTATAACGCCCGCGAACCGGAATTGGTCGAAACTACCGCGCTTTTCGTGCCATTACAATTGAAATCGCCGTCCACCGCCAGAGCACCGGCTGAATAGACACCAAAGCCTGATGGGGAATCCGTCTCGCCCCAGATACCGGCATTAATCCCGGAGGTTGCCGTCGCCCAGCCGAAAACGCCGCACGGTACCGATGAGTTGCCCGGATCCTGATAAGAATTGACCCTACCTAAAACACCTAAAGCCGCGCCGCCAACAGCCGCGCCCGGTTCGGGGCACCAACCATAAACAGCTACACTACTACCAAGCGGCTTGCCCAGCGACCAGGTTTCGCCATACACGCCCGATCCGCCATCGGCTTTGGCCCGGCCGGTAACAGCGGCGAAATGACTTAAAGCCGAGTGCGATTCAGCGTATATTCCATGCCCGGTTCCTGCCGTACGAACATCAAGTTTAGCGGCTGGGCTTTCCGTGCCAATGCCAACATTGCCGCCGCTTGCTATTGTCATTCGTGGAATTGAACTGTCTGTTAAAAACACCATATTGTTACCTTGAGCGCCAAGCCGTGGATTAGCTGTTGTTGAGTTATCCTTAAAATTGATCGTCGCCTCAGAATCTCCACTTTCAAATAAAGCTACTCCATTTGTTGTTGAGTGATATAGATGGAAGGGAGTGGATGGGTTTGAAGTACCGATGCCAACATTGCCATTCAAGTGATAGATTTCGTCTCCATTTATCGTCCAATCATTGTCGGTGCTGCCTGAGATGCCGGTTAGATTGGAGCCGTCGCCGTAGTAAGTGGTCGCCACCACTGAACCATCAACCTCAACATTGCCAGATCCAGGTATCAAGCTCAAGGACTGAGATGCCAAAGATCTAATCGAATGACCATCCAAACGTAGAGAATCAACTCTAATGCCATATCCGCCAGAAAAATATGCAGCTTCCCCAGCCCAGCGGCTTTGCTTTACACGTAATGCAATAGGAGTTCCCCCCGCGGAATATGTATCTTCTATAAGAAGTGCGGCAAGAGTGGAGCCATCATCTGAATACCCAGTAGCCCTCGAAATATGGGCCAGGGTCATCATCCTGTTATCGTCTGTTTCAAGTTTAAAACCAGTGTTATAAAAACTAGTCGCCCGTACATGGAGCCTAGCCTCTGGAGAATTTATCCCAAGCCCGACCCCTTTCCTGTCCAGAATAACAGAATAATAAGGATAACCTGATCCCAAGAACATCCGTCCGGATCCACCTTCAGGGCGAATGAATACATCGCCGCCATCGATGTCTGTGCGAACGCCAATTTTGAGCCGATAATCATCACTGCCGATTCTGAAATCTCCTTCACTGGCCGACAAATCATAATTGCCTCCTACAATATCCAGGGTCGCAAGCGGACTTGTTGTGCCAATGCCAATCCTATCATTTTCGGCATCAACAAACAATGTTCCATAATCAAAATTAATATTGCCATTTGCTCTGGCAATCGAAAGCGGGGCATTTATGAAATTACCGTCATCATCATATCTGGCAACCCTCCAACTGAGTCCATCCAGGACATAGGTAGTAAAATATCTGATGCCATTATGCGAAAAAACATACGCTGGATCTCCGGAGCCAAGATCCGAAGAGATAACGCCGCTCACGGTCAGCTTTGACCAGGGATCGCTTGTTCCTATACCGACATTGCCCTCAATCCGATAAACATTATCCCCATCAATTGCCCAATCATCATCAGCACCGCCGCCGCTATCGGCGGATCTGTAGGCATAGGCGGTTGAGGTAATCGGCAGCCGTTGCCGCATTTCCGCCTCGCCATCAATCTGGATTCCCAGATATCGTGATGAGCCATCGAAGACGCTGTCTTCAATCGGATTAACCGAGCCGAGAAGCACGGTGAAGTAACCATCCTCGGTTTCAATATCCTGCTCTTCCTGCCACCAGATATTGACGCCGATGGAATCATCGTAGATAGTGAAAGTTACTGGATACGTTGAATCTACAACAATAACTTCGACTGAATCTTCAAGTATCCCCTGGAAGGAAATTTGCCGGGGGATCTCCGCTGATGCGGATAGTGCCATCATGATAAATATCAAGCTGAGTGCGCTTGCAATTTTTAGTATGGTTTGCATAAATCCTCTCCTTAAATAAATTCGACTACTTTTGATTTAATTGGCCTATACGCGTATCCATGGGTTTACCATAAACTTCCGGATGAATGTATTTCCCTTTTTCTTCGTCGGATTTAACAATCTCAATTGGGATTCTATCAGCTTGAGCAATTGCATCATTTCGAATGCCCGTCACCTGCCATGAAATTTTCATACCGGACACTCCCCCGGCAATTCCAAATCTGTTGTTCTCAATCTCTTGAGCTATATATACATTCGCAAAACCGCCGATACAGGTCAGTTGATATCTAAAATCCTTATTCAAGGCGTCAAAATATTCTGGAAGCTCAACCGACGCTTCACCATTCTTATCAAGTATAGCAACACCGTCATAAATGTTTTTCATATCAGGGCTTTCAACGAATGAATGGTTGAGGTATTTATTTTCAGGATCAAGCGGGTGATCTATTTGGAAACCGCCGCCATCCTTATAAAGATAACCGGTAACTCTGACATTTCCACTGAAATAACCCGCGTAACCGGAGACACTGCTTCCATAAATGCCATTACCATTGGATGTGTTTATTCCCGCTACTCCAGAGTAATTCCCTGAGTTTGTGCCGGTAATCGCATTTACCCCGCTCCAGGAGGAGTTAGCCTCAATCGTGCCGGTAGCTTCAATGCTCCCGTCACATTCTATAGCAAGTTTTCTGGCATCATTATTATATGCAATTGGATGAAAAGCGGCCGAACTAGAACCGCCGGTACCGCAAGATAACCCTACTCCAGATTCATTAAAAGCCCACAAAGATACTGAGCCTGAGCTAGTAGTTCGAAACGCGCCGGCCGCACCACTAGGCGTGAGAACGGTAAGCTTGGCATCGGGGCTGGTGGTTCCTATGCCCGCTTTGCCCTGCACATATAGACCGCTGCTTGGCGGATCATTGGCATAACTTCCGGTAACAGCAAGAGCGCCAGCTTTTAGTATTTGCGCGGCGCCACCATCGGTAAGCAAGGCGAAGCGCGTTGGTGATTTCAAGTCACCGGATTGCGTTCTGATATCGCCATTTACATCCAACCTTTCCGAGGGACTCGTTGTCCCGATACCAACATTACCGTTGAGATGATAGATTTCATTTCCATTTATCGTCCAATCATCGTCGCCGCTACCGGAGATGCCGGTAAGGTTGGAGCCATCGCCATAGTAAGTAGAGGCAGTAACAGCCCCGGACACATCTAGCTTTGTTGATGGATTCGTTGTCCCTACCCCTACATTACCAGTAATTCCTTTCACGATTAAAGCATTAGGTGCGGAATAGCTGCTTAGCAACGTATCAGTATTTCCAAATCCCAATATTTTTGTATCCACGGGATCGCCGCCTCTAACATTTAGATAAAAAGACTCATTGTAGTTGTACCTTGATGCAAAATCTGCATAATATGGATCAGATTCATGACTTCGACTTCTTACGACGCCTTGGACATGCAGCTTATGCTGCGGATTCGATGTACCAACGCCGACATTGCCATCATCGGGTTGAAGAACTAGATCCGGTACGCTGGGATGTGTGAACTCATTAGTAACCACCAGATTGTTCCTGAGCACCCCATCTTCTGTGTAGCTGCGAATCCTGAAACTTTTTCCCGTTCCCGAGTGTGGATTCACCATGAAATCACTTTCAACATCTGCATCCAGCATAGGATCGGGATCGTCTCCTTTGATGAGCATGGCTTTTTGACCGGCCAACGCTCTCACCTGAAACCTTGCTTGGGGCGCCAATGTGCCCACCCCGACATTGCCATCAATCCGATAAACGTTATCACCGTCACTAATCCAATCATCATCCGCGCCGCCACCACTATCGGCGGACCTGTAGGCATGGGCGGTTGAGGTAATCGGCAGCCGTTGCTGCATTTCCGACTCGCCATCAATCTGGATTCCCAGATATCGTGATGAGCCATCGAAAACACTGTCCTCAACCGGATTGACTGAGCCGAGGAGCACTGTAAAATACCCATCCTCGGTTTCAACATCCTGCCCTTCCTGCCACCAGATATTGTCGGCGGTGGTATCATCATAGATTGTAAAAGTTACCAAATAAACTGAATCTTCTACGATTTCACCTGATGAATCTTTAAGTATCCCCTGGAATGAAATCTGGCGAGGGATTTCCGCGACTGCCGTTGCAATCATGGAAGCAAACAGTACCGCGATTACTGCAAGCATCTTTATAAAGCTTGACATACACCCACTCCTTTTTAGAGTTGAAAGGTAAAAAGCATTTAGTTTTGAAGTCTTAACATTCGTGTTGCTTAATCAGCGCTGCCTGATTGTAGGAAGGTAATCAATGTTTGATATGAAAGTCAATAAAAAACCCCGCGGCAAGACGGGGTTTTAGGATTCAATCGGATCGAAAGTCTAGTTTGATTTGTCAGATGTAATATTTTTCCCGGATGTTACGGTAGGCTCGTCACAGTTTGGCCAACCCGATGGCGCGGATGGCGGTAGCTCTGATGGGTCATGCCAGGCCGGTTCGAAATCTGTGCAATAGCTCAGCGAGGTCAATCCTCTGAAGTAGGTCACAAGCTTGGTCACATCACTACCGATCACACGGCAATCGCCATTGGCATCGGCCGAGCACCAGAATCCGTCAAACCGACAAGGCGGGCTGCTCTCCATACCACGGAAATAGTTAACCAGATAGGTCACATCGCCGCCGATAACCATCGGCGGCCAGGCGCCGTTTGCCATGTTTACATCCCCGGGTAGATATTCAATTGAATCGAAAGGAAACAAATCGGTAAGAACTACTAGTTCTCCCCTTGTCAATGTTGAAGTGTAATTACCCTCTATGATGATATAATCATCAAGTATTATAGCGCCTTGAGGATTATACCTCGTGATATGCGTTTCACCGGACCAGGGCAAATCAAGATTAATAGCTGTACTGTATTCGCTAAAAATAATAGCTTGATCATTGGTAATTGCGATATCTGCCATTGCCGGTTCATTTAGAGGTCCGGAAATTACTTCTGACAATATGTATGAAGCTTCAAGGTGAATCACATTGCTGTTGATTAGGAATTTGTTCTCATTGGAAATAATTAGCGCTACATCTTCTGAAAAAACTTCACCCGACAATGCAACAGAAGCGTCAGTAGTATCTATTTGTGAGGTGGGGAGATACTCAACGCGTGGCGTGATGGTAAGGCTTGCTCCCCCCCACTTGACAGAAAATCCGTTAAAAATCGCGCTCTCCGGTATCAAATCCGTCAGGGTGTATGTATCTCCGGAAGGCAATCCGAAGTATTCTCTAACCGGAAGCCAATCCGGTGCGTCATTTTCATCGGGAATGCCGAATGTTGGCTGTAAAAAAACGGTAGCATCGCTGTTTAAAAGTGGAAGGACATAATCCGGAAGCGGAGCTATATTATATTGGTCGGCTCCTCCGGCGAGCAAAGCATAATAATAATCGACATCAGGCAAATAAGAATCTACCGTGACAATGACTCTGTAACCCATGAGTGTAAAGGTGTTGATTATGGCTGGATTGGTTACATACGACGCGCTCACAGAGGGGATGAATGATCCTGAGAACAAGGCAGATGTATCATATATCAGATTAACAATAGGCCGTTCTTCAAAGGGATTTTCGGCGAGAGATACAATTTCGTTCCCGACATGATCCATAAAATTAAATGTTGGATTCCAGAGGTAAAAATTCCTATCCTCTTCCTCAATCGAAAACCGCTCGGGCTGATATTGTATCTGGGCAAACAGCAGCACGTTTTTCCAGTTTTCGGCATCCATAAGGCCGAATGAGCCTACCGCTATGGAAAAAGGTACGTCGTAGTAATGAGATCCCTCAGCGTAAATATGGAGGTTAGCCAAATTAGCCGGATGATATGGTCCCATCGAATCAATCTCCGCCTGATCATAGAAATAAAAACTGAATACGCTTGCTAATTGCTCATCGGCAAACACATCATACGTCCACCACATGCCGGCGGTTGTTTCATGTATAGCCCCCGACTGAGAAGTGGCCTCCTGAATGGCCTGAAGGTAGCTCCCTCCAAATTGCTCTTCGGAGATCATCGTTACACCCAGGGCCAGAACCTCCTGAACCACCTCGCCAACTTCCGCTTCAGTGAGATAACCAAATCCGGTTTGTGTCGTGTCGTAATTTGATTCTGCGATGACCTCCCAACCGTCGAAATTAACGATAATTCCATGTTGATTCGCTTTGTCTATCAAAATTTCCAGAACGGATTCGAGAGATGAATTAGTCGGATAACCATTCGCATCCAAGGTAGGTGATGGGAAAGTATGAAAAGCGTTGGCGTAAATGCCAAAATACCTGAGATGAGTGTATCCCTGCTCTTGCATCCAGCCAAAATTATCATCGAGATTTCGTTCTATACCCTCATCCGCACCTGTAACAAAACTAATATTTTGAATAAAATTATTACAGAATTCAAATTGCGGTTGGGCAACCGTATTTGGGCATGCGAACAAGCCCAATATAATTACAAATATGAATATTTTTTTCGCATTACTCATCGATTGTTTTTATCAATTTCTAATGAATGCTTAAGTCGAATGCCAGGAGAACAGGGCTTCTGACCTACCCGCCAAATAATCAACGTACATTACCATTGCCTTCGCAGTTCGGCCAACTTTCAGGCGGCGATGGCGGTAGTTCCACGGCATCATGCCAGGCCGGTTCGTAATCGATGCAATAGCTTAGTTCTGTTTGCCCCCTGAAGTAGTTCACTAACTTGGTTACATCGCTGCCTACTATGATGCAATCGCCGTTAGCATCGGCCGAACACCAAAAACCGGCCAATATACAGGTCTGACCCGAGGGGTGTGATCTAAAGTAATTTACTAGGTAAGTGACATCGGCACCGATTACGGCCGGTGGCCAGATGCCGTTATACATATTAACGTCGCCGGGCATATACTCGCATTGATATCCTTCGAACGATGTATCCACATAAGTCGAGCATTCAGGAGTGAAAGTGACTTCCTCATAATTACCGGCGCTGTCAACGGCGATTGCCTCGAAATAATAAATGTGGCCATGTTGACCATCCCTGAATAGCACCATAAGTCCGACCTGGTAATGCTCCAGCCAGATCTCGTAATTTTGCGAATCGTTTTCGCTTACATAAATATTATAAGCCACGATTCCGCTGGATGGAGACGGATCAGTGCCGGCCGTCCAGGAGACCGGAAATATGTTGCCCATAGAATCGGGAGATGAACAAACCGCGCCGGATGGCAAACGCGTGTCGATAAAAAAACTCCAGGCTTCCGACCACTCCGTCCAAATCACGCCATCGCCGGCTTTTACTCGCCAATAATACTCGTCATCGGGAAATGGAAATGACGGATGAGCGTATTGCGTTATAGTTAAAGCGTTATCATCAATCAATGGCGTTCTAAATGTTGAGTCATCATCAACCTGAAGATGGTAAATATTGGAACCTCAAGGACGAGACCAGTCGAGTATAATATAGGAGTCGCGGATGGCGCTACGATTTTCCGGTTCCAGCAAATCAGGGGCGCAGATTCGGTTTATCCGCATCTTATCGCAGTCCGGATTGGTTTCGGCGAAGATTAAGTGTTGTAATATTATTATAAAAGAAAGTGTCAGAATCGTTAATTGGCGTTTCAATCTTGCTTTTCTCATCATGATCATTTTAATGACTTTCAATATTATCTTCTCAAACTTACAACGCGAAGATGATGATTCTTTGTATTAATATAACATATTGATTATCTTATGGAAACAAAAAAATCCAGCCATCGTGGGGCTGATAGTTGCGGCAGCCGGGTATGAAGACCCGACTGCAACTTTCCTCATCTCGTCAGAACCGTGGGGCTCATGACTTACTTTCTATTTCGAGTCGTTCGGCGTAATCACATTTTGCGTTGAAAGTATACCGTTTCCGCAATTAGGCCAGCCTGAGGGGGCCGATGGCGGTAATTCCGATGGGTCATGCCAGGCCGGTTCATAATGGGCGCAATACGATAAATCAGCGGATCCCCGGAAATAGTTCACCAATCTGGTGACATCGCTTCCTATAATGAGGCAATCGCCGTTTGTATCCGCCGAGCAATAGAAACCATCAAGCTCACAGGCAAAAGTTATAGCGCGGAAATAGTTTACCAGGTATGTCACATCAGCGCCAATCACCGAAGGCGGCCAGAGACCGTTAGGCATGTTGGCGTCGCCCGGGAGATACTCGAGACCTAAACCGCCACAACCTATGCCGTAAGCGCCGATATTAAAATCGCCCTCGCCGGTTCCGACACAACAGGAAGTATCAGCCAGGAAATAGTCATTTGAATCGGGATTACAGAACGCCGGATCACAACTTATGTTTCCCTCACCCGGCCAAATGATGTTTTGGATATCACAATAGGACATATCGATAGAACTCCCTAGAAGTAAATCTATTTCCTCATCACTGGTGTCGGCGTTATTTGCCCAGAAAATCGTGTTAACTACCGTAGGATATGAATCATAACATATAAGTCCTCCGCCAGTATACTCAACATAATTTCCGCTTATCGTGTTATTCATAATCACGGATTCAGACTCATAACAGCTAATACCACCACCATGATATAGAGCCGTATTTCCTGTAATAGTGTTGTAAATAATAGTCGGAGAGGCGCCCCAGATATAAATTCCACCTCCCCATTGAGTAGTAGCGGTATTTCCGGAAATTATATTATTGCTAATCGCGACATCGGAAGAGATGAAGATTCCGCCGCCAAAACGATCTGCCGTATTATCGCTTATAGTATTACCTTCAATCGAGGGAAAAGATCCCATTGAAGCATATATTCCTCCGCCATCCCCTTCACTGTATGTATGATTATTGGATATAGTATTATTAATTATCTCGGCGTCGGAAAGAGTAAAACAATAGATTCCGGCGCCATGATTTCCGGAGTTATCATTAATTAAATTATCATTGATGTATGGGTTCGATTGATTGCAGAGAATACCGCTTTCAGTATTTTCACAAATTTTATTGTTAGTAATTACCGGATTGGATTCATCCTCACAATAAATCCCGCTGGATATATTTCCAAATATATAATTATCAGTTATTCTGGGTTCTGAATAGTTATAGCAATATATAGCGCCCGTGAAATAGTTACCTGAGAAATTGAAAGAAATAACATTGCTGCTAACGGTAGGTGATGAGAAATTTTTACATGTAATTCCACTACCACTATAACGCTGGGATAAATCACCTCCAAGCCCGTTTCGTAAAGTAAAACCTATAAGCATTGCGGTACTGTCTTCGCCATTCTCAAAAGTCGCGACAGATCCCGAAGAATCACCATCAATTATCGTCGATGACACGTATGAAGTATCCCCTGATGTTAGAAAAAGTGAACCGATTACAATATTCTTGCCGTTGAAATTAATATTCTCGACATAGATTCCAGGTTGTACCAGCACCGTATCGCTTGAAGAACTTGCACTAATACCATCTTGAATCGTTGAATAGTTATCTGGTACATTGATAGTTATTGCCGAAACATAACACGGAATTACCAGTAATGACACCAACAGTAGAATAATAGTTATATTTTTCATTTTGCTCTCCCAGCAACACAATTCCATTATTTATTATGCCGCCAAATTCATGTATCCGAAGAGTGCGGCCAGTCTTTTAAACCGACCGTATTATTTTGATACTATTTTGCTTTATCAGGTGTGGCGCTACTTCTTGATGTTACCACACTGCCTTCACAATTAGGCCAGCCCGATGGACTCGATGGCGGCAGTTCTGAGGCATCGTGCCAGGCCGGTTCGTAATCGATACAATAGCTCAGCGAGGTTAATCCTCTGAAATAGGTCACCAGTTTGGTTACATCACTGCCGATAACCAGGCAATCGCCGTTAGCATCGGCGGACGCGAAGGAATCATCAAGCAGACAAGGTCCGTTTAATGCCCGGAAATAATTCACCAAATACGTTACATCGGCGCCGATAACAGCAGGCGGCCAGATGCCATTAGGCATATTGGCATCGCCGGGTAAGTACTCGTAGCTATCGGGGCCAATTGGGCTCGCGCCTGCCCAGTATCCGGATTCAACCGTATAGGACGGCGATGATGACTGGCCGATTAGAGGTTGACCGATTGTACCGTCGATCTGATAAATCCCCGATTCAGCATGCCCGCCGCCGGAGCCGATTACATACCAATCGATCTGGTAGGTTTGGGCAATGGCTATGGTACTTGCTAAAAGAAACATCATCGATATTTTTAGACTATTCATAATCGACCTCACTTATTTTACTTTGGCTTCAAGTTCAGCGATTCGAACTTCTAATTGTTTAATTACGGCATTTTCCTTCTCGAGTTCTTCAATTCTTTCTAATAACGCCTGTACTCCAGCTAATGCTACCCCGGCAACATCGCTGGCGGCAAGGTATTGATTCTCGCGTTTACCATCAGATTCCCTAATAGAGCCAACATCAAATGCCGCTACGAAACCCTCGGCCATCGGTCCGATATGTTTTTCATCTGAATCCTTATAATTCCATGATTCGACAGACAGACTTGATATTTTAGATAGTAGCTGCTGACGGTCAAGAGTTAGGAAATTCTCCTTAAATGTATGGCTCGAACTATTTGTCCAGGTGCCGCCAAAGGTTAATCGAGCACCGTAGCCATTAAGGCTGTGTGTACCCACATGAACAGGATAATTTATTCCACCGTCATAAAGATCGCGATTTACGCCAAACCGTCCGAACCACTGGCCGCTAAAGAAAGCTACCGTCCAATCGGTATCAATGTTAACACGTAATCCAAATGCCATTGATCTATCGGCAAGTTCGGTTAAATCGTTTTCTTGACCTCCCAGGATTGCTGAATAATCCCCGGCGCAGTTATTATCGATGCCGCCGCCGATAAAAGAGTTAATTCCGCTCGCGGTGTTGTTTTTGCCTCCAGCAACTGTGGCATACCCCGCAATAGCTGAATTATTATAGCCACCGCCCACGAATGCGGCAGTATCTGAGGACTCATCGCCTGCCAAATTAGAGTAACCGGAGAATACGCCGCTATATCGAGCTTTCGCCGTATCAGCGTAGCCGCCGCCTACCGAGGTATAGGTGTGGCTGGCCGTATTCTTGTACCCGCCGCCAACTATGGAACGATCGCCGCTGGCCGTGTTGTCCTGTCCGCCACCAATGGAGGAATGATAATTACTGGTTGTATTATTATTACCGCCGCTAATCGTGTTATGCCAGGCGCTAGCTGTATTATCACTACCGCCGCCAACCGTAGCATAGTCATAGCCGGTCTCGTTTCCTTTGCCGCCGCTAATTGTCGCGTGCTCTCCATTAGCCGTGTTATCCTGACCACCGCTAACAGTAGTATACTTCGCGTTAGCTGAATTATTTTTGCCGCCGCCTACGAATGCGGCAGTATCAGCTATTTCATCGCCGGCTAGATTTGAATAACCTGAGAATACGCCGCTATATACGGCTTTAGCGGTATCAGCTTCACCACCGCCAACTGTGGCAACGAATCCACTGGCCGTATTTGTATAACCACCACTAACTGTGGAAGTAATCCCGCTGGCAGCGTTATTATCACCGCCGCTAACTGTGGCTAAGGTATTGCCGGCAGTGTTATTATAACCGCCCCCAATTGTGGAAATATTCCCACTGGCTTCATTAGACCAACCGCCGCCAACCGTGGCTCTGCTGCCGCCGGCTGTGTTACTCTTGCCGCCACTAACTGTAGCATGCTTGGCAGTAGCTGAATTATCCATGCCGCCGCCTACGAATGCGGCGGAATCAGATGTCAAATTATCTCTTCCGCCGCCGATTGTACTCCCATAATCATAAACATTATTAGATCTTCCGCCGCCGATAGTTGATCTTTCTCCCCAAGCGTTATTGTGAGATCCTCCTGAAATAGTGCTGTATAAACCTGAAGCGTTATTAATGTAACCGCCACCGATAGTACTATAGGAATTTGACGCGTTATTCTGCTGTCCGCCACTTATGACTGAATAAGCGGCATTGATAACATTTAACCTTCCTCCGCCGATAGCGCTCATTTGGCTGGAAATAGTATTCATGTAACCCCCGCATATGACGGCTGCCGTATCCCGTTCTTCATTACCGGCGACATTTGCATAGCCGGAGAATACGCCGCTATATCGAGCTTTCGCCGAATCAGCTTCACCACCGCCAACTATGGCACCGTGCTGGCTGGCTGTGTTAAAACCACCACCACAAACCGTAGCCGCCCAATAGCTGGCTTTGTTATCTCGACCGCCGGCAACCGTGGCGTCGTTTGCGCTGGCTGTGTTATTGTGGCCTCCGCCAATAGTGGTATTATTGGAGCTGGCAGTGTTTAATTCACCGCCGGAAATTGTAGCCCGCCAGGCACTGGCTGTGTTCTCCAGACCGCCGCTGATTGTAGCACCATTGCCACCGGCAGAATTAATCATCCCTCCACCAACTGACGCATAGTCATCGTCGGCTGTGTTTTCTCTACCGCCGCTGATAACACTATAATCACCATCGGCGTTATTATTACTGCCCGCGGCAAAAGCGTTAGATCCGATATTACTATTGCCCGGTCCAATATTGGCCTTACCCGTAACTTTCAGGTTGCCGTCAACTTCAAGCCTCTCTGATGGCGAAGCTGTTCCAATGCCAACGCTATCATTGGCCGTTTCAAGCCTAACCACAGAGCCATCATCAACCCAGCCGCTGCCATCCGCTTGTTGCCAGGTGCCGTAGCCCGCGCCATCAGTTGTTAAAACATATCCGGCGGTTGGGCTATTGTTCATCCGAAAACTGGCGATATCTAAAGCGGTCGCGGTTAACTGAGTGCTAACTGTGACATTGTTAAGAACGGATAAATTATCCGTAATCTGGACATCTCCTTCAAACAAACCGGCATAAAGCTCGCCGCCAATATGAGCCTCATTTCCGCTGTTAACATGATATCCCCACAAGCCATACTCGCCGCCAATAGCGCCCTGGGTCCAATAATGAGTATTATCTCCAAGAACCCCATACATGTATTCGTTATCAGTAAGCCCATATAAACCGGAAACCGATGACCCCACCCAGCCTTCGTTTTCGTAAGTTGAATTGTAACCATTAATTGCGTTGCATGTACCACTGCTTCTCACATCTACAACGCCGGCAAGAAATTCGGCCGTGCCAACTACTTGCAAAAGCGCCTGTGGAGAACTGGTCCCGATTCCGACACTATCGGTTTCGGTTACCAACCTCACAACCGTACCATCATCGACCCATCCACTATTACCGCTACCTGGCGCGGTTCTGGCGTAATCAGCCGTATCGGCAAAAGCCGCGTAGGGTACCGTCGTCAATGCTATGCGGTTCATCGGGATATCGCCTTCAACCTGCTTCTGCAGGTACAGCTGTTCATCAAACGTCAGGTTAAGATTATCCAGTACGGCCTTAAAATGGCCATTCGGACCAGTTGTCACACTGGTGAATTGACTCCAGACTTCAGTACCACTGCCAACATCCGGGTGATCCCAAAGGCTAAAAGTGATATTAAATGTGTCATCCAATCTGTTTATCCTTCCTTGGAAGGTCATCGAACGGGGAACCGAGGTGATCACATCAAGTGAGACATCACCCGCATTCTGATTAACTTTTTGCGCTTCCTGTGCTGAAGCTATTGTAGCGCACAATGTCATCAACACAACCATTACCACTGCTGTTAAAGCTTTAGCTTTTGCCAACATCACCACTCCTCACTCAGGTTAAAATTAGTTAGGATTTGATTTACATAATTGTAGCTTGATATCAGATTCACGATTAATCTTTTGTTAGCCCGCCGCATTTTTACCTTTCCGTTTATTGGGAAAGTACACGTAGCCAGAATCAAAGAAACAATGGAGTATTAAGGTGTTCAAAAAGAGGGATTAAACAACCGTCCCCTGGTTCAATGATAAGTAAATAAAAAATCCAAGAAGTGTCAAGTAAAAAAGCCCCGATATCGCGGGGCTTTTCATTTGCGGTTTAAGTTAAAGCTATTTCGATACGTCCGGCGTTGTTTTGCTTTTTGATGTTAGTGTTCCGCCTTCGCAATTTGGCCATCCGGTCGGGGCTGATTGCGGCAGTTCCGAAGCATCATGCCAGGCCGGCTCGTAATCGATACAATAGCTCAGCGAGGTCAGACCTCTGAAATATGTCACCAACTTGGTCACATCACTACCGATAACCAGACAATCGCCATTGGCATCAGCGGACGCGTAGAATCCATCAAGCAAGCAGGGACCGCCTATTGCCCTGAAGTAATTAACCAAATATGTTACATCAGAACCGATAACCGCCGGCGGCCAGATACCATTAGGCATATTGGCATCACCGGGCAGATACTCGTAGTCATCCGGTCCGCCGCCCGGACCGGCGCCAACCCAGTAACCGGCTTCAAGCCAGTAAGACTCCGATGACGATGTGCCCGAAACAGGCTGACCGATGGTCGCGTGACACTGATAATTCTCTGATTCGGTATGCCCGCCGCCGGAGGCGATCACATACCAGTCGATTTGGTAGGTCTGGGCGAACGCGCAGGAGGTCAGCAGAGCGAATATCATAATAATTTTGATAAGTTGCATGTCTCCTCCCTACTTGCTTATATTCTGTTCAAGTTCATCAATCTTGGTTTCCAACTGATCTACCTTGGCGGTTAGCCTTTCTACGATTTCCAGAAGCTGTTTATTGCCTTCGCTGGCCACGAAATACATATCCTCCCAATGGAGCTGACCGCTGCCATCAGTCATCAAAATCTGATCCGCCGTACCATCCCTGGTAGGGAACTCATAACCGTCAGTATCATCGCCAAACCTGATATGCGGCATATTCACATTGAATGTCGAATCCTGTGACAGATCGGCTTCGAGACCGAAAAGCTGTGAGTAATTCGCGTCCATGTAATTATCGGCTCCGGCCATAAAAGTAGCAGTGCCACCATCCATATTGTTTTGACCGAATTTGCCATTATTGGCAATTACCTCGCCATCGCTGTTTATTTCAACAGTCGTGCCGCCGTCCGTACTTAACATCTTCAAGGTTCCACCTGGCGCAAATGGTACGGGATCTACGCCCATATAATTGCCGCCGTCATTGTAGAATTTCATGCTGCCATCATCACTATTAATTTGAACGGTCATAGCGCCGGAAGCGGCGAACATCCTCATGCATCCACCCGGTGAAAATGGTTGGGGATCGATGCCCATATATTTGCCGCCGTCTTCGTAGAAATTCGCACCGCCGCCATTTTCATCAGTTTTAATTTCAACAGTCGCGCCGCCGCCGTTATCGAACATCTTTAAAGCTCCGCCATCGACAAACGGGGTAGGATCGATGCCCATATATTTACCGCCGTCGTCGTAGATATCCAAGCTGCCGCCTGACTCGCCAGCTTCAATAGCGACCGCCAGGTATTCCGGCCGACCACCCTCTACTGTGCGATACATATTCAGGGCGCCACCATCCATAAACGGATTGGGATCGACGCCCATATACTTGCCGCCGTCATGGTAGAAATTCATGGCACCGCCGTTTTCATCGGTCTGCATTTCTAAGAACGGATCGGGCTCACTTCCGGGAGGTTCGGGTTGGGGATTGAACATTACCATGCTGCCGCCTTCGTAGCTGGCTTGCATTTCGATTAAGGGTTCGGGATCTTCTTCGGGAGGGCCTGATTGTGGATTGAACATCCTTAAAGCGCCACCTTCGGCAAATGGTTCGGGATCAATGCCCATATACTTGCCGCCGTCATGGTAGAAATTCATGCCACCGCCATCTGATGTTGTCTGCATTTCGATAAAGGGATCGGGATCGACACCGGGAGGCGCTGATTGTGGATAGAACATCCTTAAAGCTCCGCCTTCGGCAAATGGCTGGGGATCTACACCCATATACTTACCGCCGTCATGGTAGAAATTCATGCCGCCGCCGTCCGATGTTGCCTGCATTTCGATAAAAGGCTCGGGATCGACACCCGGGGTCGGTCCTGACATCCGAAAATTACTGCCCAGTGGACCATCGGACAATTCGACTCCCGCACTTGTCTGGTCGGGAGAAGGCATATAATCAAGAACTAAATCAGCCACTTCCGCGCCGGTTCTAAGCATAGCTGACGCGCCGGTTTCGCCGGCTGCCGGTAGATAATCAAGAACCAAATCAGCTGTTTCCGCGCCGGTTCTAAGTACAACTTTCGGACCTGTGGTCTGACCTTCTGGAATATTCTGAACAGTAACCATCGCCTCTTCCCCGTCGATTGTCATAGTGACAATACCGCCGGACATAGGACTGCCAGGGGGACCCTGCAGGATCATACCGACATTTTCCTCGCTGGCACCAAGCTGGATGGCGGGTGATGTCTCTCCCGGCGAATCAGGCCAGTTGAGTTTGATAGAATGAATACTGTCGGCGTATATCCCAACAGCAGGAGCGGGATCTACCGGCTCGGGCGGAACCAACTCAATAACACCCGGTGCGGTTAAAATATCGCCGTTCACTCTTCGCGTAACAGTGCTGAAGGCCGCTTCAGTAATTTGTTGACGGGGCTCCATGGTTTCGCCGTTGACGATTAATTCGACCCACAGTGGCCATGTGATAGCTTCTATTGGCGGTTCGAGTCCGAGAGTAAATTGGCCCGTGTTGAAAAATATATTGAAATACGAGTCAGTAAAGAATGGATCACCGCCTATAGGAACGGTGAAGTACCCGACTTCAATCTCGTGAGGACCGCCTTCAATCGGGTCGCCGGCGGTGTCGGTCATGTAGCCCTGGTAGGTCATTACCCTTTCATCCTGGGCGTAGCCGATTGCCGTTAAAAGCACAAACGCCGTGATGATCATGATTATGAGATTTCGTCTCATAGTTATCCCCTTTCGTTTGTTAAAAATTACTACTAATTTTCAGATGTCAAGGTTGCGGTACTGCAAAAACTGAGATGAATCATCACTGGTGCATTAAATAATATAATATAATGTCCTTTACATGCAAGTAAAATAATCTCGACATGTTGTTTATAGTAATATAATTACGCGCGGCAAACCTCCCGATCTGTTCATTCCTCTCTGTCGCTTGGGCACACGAGGACGTGCGCCGCCCATAAAAATAGCATGTTAAAAAAGCCCCGACATGGCGGGGCTTGATGTTATGAAATTTGCGTTGTCTACAAGATCGAAGTAATACTGATTAACGCTATTTAAATTATCTGTTTCGTACGCGATTTTGACTTGTTTATTTAATTACCCGGTTTCAGCAAAACTAGTATCCATACTTACGCAAGAGCGCGGCGATATCCTTTAGGACATTAGGCAACTGTTCTGTAAGTATCCCCGGATCGATTTTTCTGAAATGCGCCGGTTCCATAACTTCCGGACCGCTAGGTGGCGGGCAAGTCACTAGACCACTATGCGCGGGTTCCCTAACTCCGGAAATCGTCCGTCGCCCGGCGTATATATGCGAATACTTCAGATCGATCTGTTCCAACCACCAAAGTATCAGTTTTCTGATATCATGAATATTGCCCCGATTCGGAGATGCCAACCCCTGCCGATCATAGCTTCGATTTTGTAGCTCTCACCACCGCCTTTCAACCTATAAAAACGATTTGATTGCCTCTCGAGACTTCCTTTTAGAGCAATTTTTCTTGCTACGAACAATCGCGCGCCTGCACCGCCATAGATCATTCCGAAGTTGAAAGCAGCATCCGTAAAATCCGGATTGGAGACCTCAGTGAATCCTTCATGAACGTTTAGTCGGCCTAATGCTAAGCCGCCAGCAATGTAGGGTTGGAATTTGCTTCTTTTCTTAAAAATTAATTGCATTTCTATGGCTATATTAGCCAGGGTTGATTTCAGGTCGCTTGTTCCCCATTTTCCATCATGCGCTGTTTTTGTGAAAGCAATTTCAAACGCCGCGTTTTTCTCCACAAAACCACCAAGACACAGACGAACTCCTTTTCCCGCGGGTATTGTAGGTACGTAGCCGATAAAATCAGAGCCTTCATAGAACGTCGTGCCATCAAAATCATCGCCGCCAAGAGATAAGTTGCACAATTCTAAACTTAAATACGCACCTTCTTGCTGATGCATGAATGCGCTCGCTGGTTGAGCACAGGCGAACAACACTACGAGTGCAATAAACAATGCGGATAATTTGGCTGATTTAATCATGAATTTCCTTTGGTTTGATATTTTCCTCTCTGCCAAGTCTCCATGCTTGAATCTTCAATATAATGCGGTGTAAGTATTAATCAAGTAAAAAAGCCCCTATATTAAGGGGCTTATAGCTTACAAGTCTGTTCTGTGCGCGGCAGATCTCCCGGTCTGTTCATTCCTCTCTGCCGCTGGGGCACACGAGGACGTATGCCGCCCGCGAAATGTTTTATTTCGATTCGACCGGCACAATTATGTTTTTGGCTACGATACCATCGCCTTCGCAGTTTGGCCAACCCGATGGGGCCGATGGCGGTAACTCGGATACGTCATGCCAGGCCGGTTCGTAATCGACGCAGTAGCTTAGCGAAGTCATACCTCTGAAATAGGTCACCAGCTTGGTCACATCGCTGCCGATTACCAGGCAGTCGCCGTTGGCATCGGCCGACGCGTAAAAGCCATCGAGAAGACAGGGGCCGCCTATGGTCCGGAAATAATTTACAAGGTACGTGACATCAGAGCCGATAACCGATGGTGGCCAGATACCGTTAGGCATGTTAGCGTCGCCGGGAAGATACTCGTAACCTTCAGACGTGATCGGACTCGCGCCACCCCAGTAGCCGGCTTCAACCGTATAGGACGGTGATGACGTCTCCCCGACTACCGGCTGGCCAATTGTGCCATCGACCTGATAGCTGCCTGATTCGGTATGCCCGCCGCCGGAGGCGATTACATACCAGTCGACCTGGTAAGTCTGGGCGAACAGGGCTACGGGCAACATCAAAACCAACAGGGTTATTATCTTCGATATATTCATGATACCCTCCCTTATAATTTCATGATGAACGCCAGCTTGTAGTATGGCGGCTGCACGGTCGCGTCGTTTCCGACAGTAGCAGGAAATACAACTTCATGATCGTGAGGGGTGAGCGCTACCCATTGCCCATACCCCGCTTGCACTTGAACTTCATAAGTGTTGCCATACGAATTCACGGACCTTGAGCTGATATAATGATTATGCGTATCGCTACCCCCAAGTCCACCTGGTTCCTCACTTGTACCGACACTTAAAATGAATCTATCCATCAAATTCGGCGTGCCGAAAGACCCGTCGCAAAGCGCCCAACCATCCGGGATCGATGCAATGGTTCCGGACCACATGATTATCGCGCCCTGGGGTATGCCGCCGCCGGCAGGCTGCCAGGTGCCATTACCGGAAGCGTCGGATGTTAACACATAACCATCCGATGGACTATTAAAAAGACTAAAACTATCTGTACCCAAATTGGAGCAATCGACAGAATCTACTACCGTAATATTGTCTCCGACATACAAATTATCCATAACATCTACATCACCATAAAAATACCCGGCAGTCCCTTCATCGCTGCGGCCATATACGCCGTAAAATTCGGTTCCGATCATTCCAAAATTACCACTGCCGGGATGGCTACCATACATACCGGCTGAATTGCCGGCTCCAAAAACGCCGTAGCCTGATCCCGCTAAATAACCATAAGTATTCGAACTCGTATTATGACCATATATAGTACCCCAGGCCCCGGGTGAAGCTTGCTCTACATGAAGGGGAGCATCGGGACTTATTGTACCAATACCTACACTATCCCCAAAATAACCTTTGCCGTTGAAATAGCCCGCCCAGTTGCCGGCGTTATCAACGTGAACGCCATCGTTATTGGCATTGGTGATATTTACGCCGTTGCCGTTTGCCTGGGTAACCCGTAAGCCGTGATTACCGGCATTTTCCACCCAGATCGCGCAGGCGCTGACCGTACTTACTTTCATGCCCCGGCCGCCACCTGTTTTTTCCACGAACAAAAGCGGATTGGATTCCGAGCCGGTGATATGAACCCGGTGAGTCGGTGATGACGTTCCGATACCGATCTGATCAGAGCTGGTTTCCAGCCTGACAGTCGAGCCGTCATCGATCCAGCCGTTAGCTCCTCCACCGGCTGATGCCAGGGCGTAATCGGCCGTATCGGCGCGGGCGGCGTATGCCGACATATTCAGTTTTTGGCGAGGCGCTAAAGTTTCAGCATCGATAGTCAGTTCAAGCCAGTAATCCTGGTCGAAAGGGAGGTTGACGTTTTCCAATTCGGCGTTGAAATAGCCATTACCATCCGTCCCCACCGTGACAATATCACTCCACAGCTCGGTACCGCCTCCATCGGAATCGAATAGCGCGAATGTGATATCAAAGGAGCTGTCGGCCACTATCGAACCGCCGCTGTCTTTCATAATGCCCTGATAGGTTATCGACCGGGGTACCGAGGTGATAACCGGATCGTCGGCGCCCTCGCTTTTCACGTTCTCCCCTGCCACGGCAATCGTAAACGATGTGATTGTCAGCAGGATTGTCATGATGATCTTGAACAAGTTAACTCTTGTCAGCATGATTCCTCCAAATTTTAATTATCAGTAATTTCTTAAATTATTCGCTCTTATCGGGTTATAAGATTCTCTGTTAGCAGCGACAAAATCAAACCGTTGTCCCGTACCGCAAATTTATGATGTTTAATTGAAGAACAACTATCACCGGGTATAACATCGCCCAATGCATTCATATTGATAATATATATTAAGTATTATATAAGTCAATTAAAAAAGCCCCGATATGGCGGGGCTTAGTAATTTCAGAATCATTGCTAATCTATTTTGATTCGCCAGGAATAAAAGCTTCAGATGTCGCCACATCACCTTCGCAGTTTGGCCATCCCGATGGCGCTGATGGCGGCAATTCGGATGGATCATGCCAGGCCGGCTCGTAATCGATACAATAGCTCAGCGAGGTCATACCTCTGAAGTACGTGACCAACTTGGTAACATCACTGCCGATTACCAGACAGTCACCGTTGGCATCCGCCGACGCGTAAAAGCCATCGAGAAGACAGGGGCCACCGATGCTCCGGAAATAATTTACCAGGTACGTGACATCCGAGCCGATAACAGCCGGCGGCCAGATGCCATTGGGCATGTTGGCATCACCGGGGAGATATTCATATCCATCAGGCCCGCTCAGACCCGCGCCGACCCAATAGCCGGCTTCAACCGTGTAGGAGGGCGATGATGTCTCACCGACAACAGGCTGACCGATTGTGCCGTTGATCTGATAATTGGATGACGCTGTTTCTCCGCCGCCGGAACCGATAACGTACCAGTCGACCTGATACGTCTGAGCGGAGGTTATTGAAGCTATTAAAAATACTGTTATTACTGCAATTAATAATATTTTCATAATTGCGCCCTCCTATTTGCTACTCGCCAGTTTTCCGCCGGTATAATTATCATTTAGCCGCTGCACCTGAACAGTTTCTACCAACTCCGCCAATTTTAATAGCTCCGCTTTGAGTGCCGAAATCTCTGCAGTTTCTCTATCATTTTGATCGTTCAATTGTTTCTTGAGCATGTCGATCTGAACCTTCTGCTTCCGATTCAACTCATACAGACCTTTAATTGCTGCCAGCGCTATGCCATCGAGGTCGAGAGTGCTGATGTGTTTATTATCTTCACCCAGGCCGAAAAGACGATAGAAATCCTGTGCCATCGGCCCGACATGTTCGATAGACTCATCCTGCGCCTTATAGCTCCACCTGCTAACCGGAAGAGCCGCAACCCCAGCAATGATATCTTGATAATCAACTTCACGGATATTCCGTTTGAGTGTACTGTCAGAAACCGCCGCCCAAGCGGAGCCGCCCGCCGGTAACCTGACTCCTGCCGTAAGAGCGGAATCCGAGTAAATATATGTACCGCCCATTGCTCGAACATAGAATCCGTTAGTGAGGCGTGATTTGAAATTGATATCTGTTTGATCCGCCCAAACAAATGATCCATCATGAGTGGCTTTGGCTCGCCGGCCGGCGGCAAAAGAATAGTCGCCGCTGGCCTGGCAATCTCTCCCGCCGGGAATCGTAGAATAAATATCACTGGCTTTGTTATCGCGGCCACCGCCAACTGTAGAATAAGTAGCGCTGGCGGAGTTAAGTTGGCCTCCGCCAACTGTGGCACTCGATCCACTGGCTGCGTTACGATTGCCGCCACTGACAGTGGAATGATACGAACCGGCTGTATTGCTATAGCCACCGCCTACTGTGGATACAGACCCACTCGCACCATTGGTCCAGCCACCGCCAACTGTGGAATAAATCCCGCTGGCTGTGTTTCCTTCACCACCGCCGACTGTGCCGCTTTGCTCACTGGCTGTATTTGCATAACCGCCGCCAACTGTGGCAAATTCCCCACTGGCTTCATTAAGATAACCGCCGCCAACTGTGGAAGCATGCACAATGGCTTCGTTATGATGACCGCCGCCAACTATAGCATAACTCCCGCTGGCTGTATTTGCCCAACCGCCGCCAACTGTGGCATATATCCCGCTGGCCGTATCACTTTCACCGCCGCCGACTGTGGCAAAACTCCCGCTGGCTACGCAATCTTTACCGCCGACTACCGTAGTAAATTGCCCAATTGCTGAATTGTTATAGCCACCGCCCACAAAGGCAGCTGTATCAGATTCTTCATTGCCGGCTAAATTTGAATAGCCTGAGAATACTCCGCCATATGTTGCTTTGGTTGAATCTCGATGCCCGCCGCCAACTGTGGATACATACATACTGGCTGCGTTACCACTGCCGCCGCCAATTGTAGCCCTTTCCCCACTGGCTGTGTTAGCATCACCGCCGCCAACAGTAGATAAAATCCCGCTAGCTGTGTTACCCCAACCGCCGCCAACTATAGCGCCCAACTCACTGGCTGTGTTATTCCCGCCGCCGCCAATTGTAGAATATTCCTCGCTGGCTGTGTTATCCCAACCACCGCCAACTATGGACCAAGCACCACTTGCAGTATTGCCAAAACCACCGCCAACTGTGGAATTTTCAGCGCTGGCTGTGTTCTGCCAACCGCCACCAACTGTGGCGCCTCCCCCACTGGCTGAGTTAACCCCACCGCCGCTAACTGTAGAAGCTTGCCCGCCGGCCTGGTTAAGAAAACCTCCGCCAACCGCGGCATGAATCCCGCTGGCCGTATCACTTTCACCGCCGCCGACTGTGGCAAAACTCCCGCTGGCTACGCAATCTTTACCGCCGACTACCGCGGCAAATTTTTCAATTGCAGAGTTGTTATAGCCACCGCCCACAAATGCCGCTGTATCGGTTTCCTGATTACCTGCCAAATTTGAATAACCAGAGAATACTCCGCCATATATTGCTTTGGTTGTATCTTGACGCCCACCGCCAACCGTGGAATAAGTAGCGCTGGCTACGTTCTCCATACCGCCGCTAATTGTGGTCATATTCACGTAAGCTGAGTTTCTACAACCGCCACCAACTGTAGCAAAAGATCCGCTGGCTCCGCTTTGATAACCGCCGCCAACTGTGGCCCAACTCGCATTGGCTCCGTTACCTTCACCGCCGCCGACCGTGGCGCTTTGCTCAATGGCTGCATTACTATAACCGCCGCCAATTGTGGAATACTCCCCACCCGCTGCGTTACTAAGACCTCCGCTAACTGTGGAAAAATTGGCGCTAGCTGTGCTCTGCCAACCGCCGGCAACTGTAGCCATTCCCCCATTGGCTGTATTAACCCCACCGCCACCAACTGTGGAATGAATACCCCTGGCTTGGTTAAGAAAACCGCCGCCAACTACGGCATGACTCCCACTGGCCGTATCGCTTTCACCCCCGCCAACAGTGGCATAACTCTCACTGGCTAAGCAATCTTTGCCCCCGACCACCGCGGTAAATTGTCCAATTGCCGAATTGTTATAGCCACCACCCACGAAGGCCGCTGTATCGGATTCTTGATTACCGGCTAAATTTGAATAACCAGAGAATACTCCGCCAAACATCGCTTTGGTCGAATCTTGAAGACCACCTCCAACTGAAGAGCTGTATCCGCCGGCTGAGTTAGCATAACCGCCACCGACCGTGGCATGAGAATCGCCGGCTGAATTACTTCGACCGCCGCCGACCGTGGAATTGGAATCGCTGGCCATATTACTTAGTCCGCCGCCGACTGTGGATGCAAGTCCGCCGGCCTCGCAATTTTTACCGCCGACCACCGTAGTAAATTGACCAATTGCGGAATTGTTATAACCACCGCCTACAAAAGCCGCCGTATCGGATTCTTCATCACCGGCTAAATTTGAATAACCAGAGAATACTCCGCCATACATAGCTTTGGTCGTATCATATCCGCCGCCGCCAATTGTGGAAGAATACTCGCTGGCTGCGTTAGCCGCGCCGCCGCCAACTGTGGAAGAATAGCCGCTGGCTGCGTTAGCCGCACCGCCGCTAATTGTGGAATAATTACCACTAGCTGCGTTAACCTCACCGCCGCCAACTGTGGCACTTACCCCACTGGCTCCGTTAAGAAAACCGCCATCAACGTTAGAATAATGCTCACTGGCCAGGTTACTGTCACCTCCGCCAACTGTGGCGCCTTCCCCACTAGCTGTGTTAGAAATCCCGCCACCAACTGTGGCACACCACCCACTAGCTCCGTTACCATAACCACCGCCAACTGCGGTACTCCACCCACTGGCTTCATTAGCATCGCCGCCGCCGACTATGGCACACCACCCACTGGCTGTGTTATTTAGACCACCGCCAACTGCGCCGCACCACCCATTGGCTTTGTTAAGAAAACCGCCGCTAACTGTGGCTCTCCACTCGTTGGCTATGTTACCAACACCGCCGCCAACTGTGGCACCATCCCCACTGGCCGTGTTGCCAATGCCGCCGCTAATTGTGACGTAGTAATGGTCATTTCCATCAGTTCCTGTAGTACAGGCTACGCCGAGGTTAACCATAGTATGAGCGCTGTCGCCGTAAAGAATATTACCAGCTCCACCACGCGCAATACCCAGATAATTATTGGTGTAAAGCACCGAATCCATTACTGTCCAGTTAAAAGAACGATCAACTGAGCTGAAAGTATAATCGGCTGTCTCGGCTCTGGCTGCATATGCCGTCATGGTTAGTTTCTGACGGGGTGCCAGCGTTTCACCGTCCACTTCAAGCTCAAGCCAGTAATCCTCATCAAAAGGGATATTCAGATTGCTTAAAATCGAGCTGAAATAGCCGCCATCATCAGTGGTAACACCGATAGTTTTGCTCCATTCAAGATCGCCGGCATTAAGGTCGTCGTAAATCCTGAATATTATGCTTTTAGAATCGTTGGCAACCGGATTACCAAGATTATCCTTGAGTATGCCCTGATATGTTATTGACCTGGATACTGAGGTGATTAAATCAAGTGAGATATCACCTGCTTTCCGATTAGCTTTTTGTGCTTCCTGTGCTGAAGTTACCGCTACAAACACTATTATCACCACGATCCCTGCCAGAGTTTTTAAAACTTTAGCCATTATAACCATTATTCCTCCCTGTTTGGGATTGAAATTAAAATAGTAAATTTTTCGAGGTACTGCTAAATCATAGTTGCATCTACGCAATGTAAGTTAAATATAACAATTATAATCTAAATGTCAAATAAAAAAGCCCCGACATCGCGGGGCTTTCAATTGATTGCATAGCGTCTTTGCGCTTAGGCGCCGGCCTGGGCTTTGAGCACCTTGGTCGGCAGTGATTTCGGACGCTCGAGAGAGTAACCCATGGCACGGGATACTATCATCTGCGAGCACATACCCATCGCTCTTGAAATCGCGAACAGCACGGTGTAGTATGAGAATTCTTTCAAGCCATAGTGGTACAGAAGCGCGCCGGAACCAGCATCGACATTCGGCCACGGATTCTTGGCTTTGCCATGCTCTTTGAGCACGCCTGGAACGATATCGTAAACTTTGTTGACGATAGCGAAAATCGGATCATCAGCCATATGCTTCTTACCGAATTGCAGGAATCCAGTGAATCTCGGATCGGTCACACGCAGTACGGCATGACCGTAGCCGGGAATAACCTTTCCGGAATTAAGAGTATCCCAGGCGAATTGTTTGAGATCGTCATCACTGGGAACGCCGCCGAATTTTTCATGCACCTGAAGTACCCAACCGAGGCATTCCTGGTTGGCTAATCCATGAAGCGGGCCGGCCAGTCCGTTCAAACCGCCGCTGACGGCATAATAAGCATCAGATAGCGCGCTGGCTATACAGTGAGTGGCATGAGCTGAAACATTACCGCCTTCATGGTCGCAGTGAAGAGTAAGGTAAAGGCGCATCAGATCGGCCAAAGTACCTTTCGGATCTTCCAAACCCATCATGTGGGCGAAATTGGCGCCCCAGTCGAGGTCTTTCTTCGGGGCAATACGCGGGCCTTTGCCGAAACGCATACGGTACACACCAGCGGCGATACCGGGCAGCTTGGCCAGCAAGTCGAGACTGTCTTCCAGCATCGGCTCCCAGTATTCTGTCTTCTTCATGCCTTTGTCGTAGGCGGCACGGAATTTAGATTCTTTCTCCATGCATAAAATGGCGGTATCGAACATGCACATCGGATGGGAATCTTTCGGCATAGCCTCGAGAACTTTCCAGACATATTCCGGAACTTCGCAACGAGCCGAATATTCTTTTTGCAGGTCGGCTAATTCTTCTTTGTTGGGCATATCGCCGGTGCAAAGAAGGAAGAAAATCTCTTCGGGAAGGTTTTCCGCCAGATCGCCGATCGGGATTTCTCTGACTAAAAGTCCCTTATCCGGTGGCACTTCCGAGGTATCGCAAACCATTGCCCGGACGCCGCGCATTCCGCCATATGCTTGAGCGATAGTGACTTTCGAAATTTCATGATCGCCGTGGGCTTTGACGAAACTGCTGATATCCTCGCGCAAACCGGGTATTTGAGCCGCGAGTTTGTCTTTTAGTAGCATTTCCTCTCCTTTTTGTTGAGGCTGGAAGCCTGTTTTATTTGTATTTATTGTACCAGATCATATTATAAGTTTTAATCGTCACATTAATCAACAGATGAGACTTTGTGACACGTTTCACATTAACAGATCGGTAATTTAATACAAGGCATGATATAATGTCAATAAAATTATTGTTGTTTGCTAAGATATTGTGCAAATCATCTATTGATATACTAACCGGTATTAGGCCAAGCAATTTCCTATATTGATTAATAATTGTAAATAATTGGACATAAAATAAAGCGGGAGACGAGATTCGAACTCGCGACAACCACCTTGGCAAGGTGGGGCTCTACCAGCTGAGCTACTCCCGCCCGAAGCCCCGACAACCTCAAATACTACACAAGGTTACGGGATATTATCGGATAATATGGCTTTAGTTGTCAAATCGCTGAAGTCATCCCAAGCCATATCACGGGCATATTGATAATAAAATCATTTTTGATAGTCAAGGAATATTTGACAGATTATAGGAGACTATCCTGTAATGAGTACAAGAATTCATCAGTATAATCATTTGAGTCCCTGAAAGAAATTAAGGCTCGGTTTATAAAACGACGGACCCCGCAGGTACATGGGGGTCCGCCTGCTACAAGCACATAACAGCTATACCCGACATGTGCGATGTAGTTGACTATTATTATAGGCAGTACAGAATATTGCTGTCAATTATCTAATAATACTTCATTTCATAAAGTTGTCGTCAGGTCAGGTGACACGATAACACGCTAACCAACATCGCGGACTATAGCGCTTTACCTCTACCCGCCCGGCGTTATCTTTCTGAAATCCGCGCCGGATGGATTCTGGAAGACACGCAGATCGAATCGAGGAATCACCGCCAGGATATGATCGAAAATATCGGCCTGGATCGCTTCATAGTTAGCCCAAACCTGATCGTTGGAGAAGACATAAATTTCAATCGGGATACCCGATGGCCCGGGTGGCAGTTGTCTCACCAGGAATGTCATATCTTTGTGAATCCTGGGATGGTCTTTCAAATAGGCTTTAATATAAGCCCGGAAAGTACCGAGATTGGTCATGTTACGGCCATTTACCAGTTCGGAAGTGTCAATTTTATACTGATTATTGAATTCCGCTATCTCGTTTTTCCTTCGTTTCATATAGTCGGCAATTAGCTGGAATTTTACGAATCTGGTCAACATCTCCTCGGAGCAGAACTTGACGCTGTTCATATCGATCGCAATGGCCCGCTTGATCCGCCTTCCCCCCGACTCCGACATGCCGCGCCAATTCTTGAACGAATCCGACATCAAAGCGTAGGTCGGGATAGTGGTTATAGTTTTATCCCAGTTTTGCACTTTAACCGTGTTGAGTGAAACATCGATAATATCCCCATCGGCGCCATACTTGGCCATCTCGATCCAGTCGCCGATTCTGACCATATTATTAGTCGATAGCTGAACGCTGGCAACCAAACCGAGAATCGAATCTTTGAATACTAAAAGCAGCACGGCGGTCAACGCGCCCAGCCCGCTTAAAAATACCCAGGGCGAACGATCCATCAGAAATGAGATCACCAGAATGCCGCCGATCAGAAACAGGAATATCTTCACTACCTGAAGGTAACCCTTGATCGGCCGCTGTTTGGAGATTTCGTATGATCGATATATCAGATCGATTGAATTCAAAAATGAGTTGGCCGCCATCAAGCCGACCAGGATCATGAAGCTGATCGCCAGCCTTTGAATAAAGAACTGGGTCGACCCGAAAGCCGGCGCGAAAAAGTAGATCACCAATGCCGGCGCGAGGTTGGCTAGACGGTCGAACAGGCGGCTTTGAAGCACGGCGTCATCCCATTGGCTCTTGCTTTTGAGTATGGCCGCCCGGATTACCCTTAACAGAATCTTGCGGACGATGAAATTGGTGACCAGGGCAATTGCCGCAACGATTACGATTGCCAGGCCCCAACTCAGGTAATCGGAGGCGGCTCCGGTAATATCCATATCAGTAAGCCAGGTTTTTATCAGATCAATCATCGCGGCCTCCTTTGCTCGATAAGATTCGGGAATCAACCGCTATCAGCATAATATATATGAATAGAATGGTTTGATTCAAGGTAAATTCGCATAGTTGGAGTATTGAAAATAGGTTATTCCCCGAGTAATTATTAATGCTATAATACGGGTAAGCCGGGGTCGAACACCTTGTAATGCTTCGGGCAAAGCCAGAGTATATCGCCTTCCGGGCTGATCGTCTTTTCGAGGCCGCCCCAGTGATGGCTTTCATCGAGGCTGTGGAGGAGGCTTGATACCGCCCGCAAATCCGCGCCGCTTACCTTGGCGGCTTTCAGGTAGTCATCGGAGAAATCACGCTCACTGATTTCTTTCTTAGAATCGGGGATAAGGCCCACGACTTTTTCCATAACCTTGATCTTATCTTTCACCGCCTCCTTGACTGTTTGGGTGATAAATCCCCCTGTCACGGCGGCGGCCAGTTCGACATATTTTAATGATTCAAGAAGCGCTGAAAGCCACGGTTTTGCCTTAATCAGCCAATCTTTAGGCTGCTTCAGTTCATAATCGCCGTCGACTATAGGATGGCTGCAGCCGGGCATTTGGCACCAGAGCTGGACATTGTAAACCTCGGTAAATAGCCGTTTTTCCTTGAACGGTCCTTTGCTCCTTGGCGAAATAGTCAGAAGTGACGGGCAATCCGCTTCGAGTTTGGCGAAGGCGTGGTTGTGGATTCTCAAGAAATTACGAATGATGAGATCAGCCATCTGTTCGTGGCGCCGGTCGATCTTGCCTTCTAACTGTTTGATTGCTTCAATAACGGCATTATCCGTATATGGATGAATCCCGTAGAGCAATTTGTTTACATGAATGAAATTGCCCGATTTAGTACATTGAGCTTGATCTATGTTCTTTTCAACGAAATCAACTAAATTGGTATACTCGAAATTGTGTTCACATCTTCCAGCCGGTTTATTATTTTCAAGACAGATGCAGGGCATGTTACGCTCAATTTGCAAACCTGAAAAACGGTTCAGGATTACATCGACTGAATCTTTGAGAATGCTGAAAAAGTAATGCGGCATAATACCCTGAACCTCAAGTGTAAACACGCGTCTTTCAGCATCGAGTTCGGCTTTTGCCCTGTGACCGTCATATTCAAGATAAACGCCATCCCTCCAGTGCCTATTCTGCGTAAAACGATGAGTACGAACGATAAACCAGGTCATTACGCCTGCCGGGACGAAATTCAATTCGAAATTCATTGTCAATTGGCTTTCCGATTTAGGCAGTTCGGATATTTTATGCCACTTGAATTTCGGGGGTTCAAACGGCAGAAGTTCGGCAACCACGGAGGAATCTTTGCCATGAATTCGATAAGACAGATCGAATTTCTCCATCAAACGCAAGAATGCTGGGTAGAGGTTTCTATCATATCCCTTCCAAATCGCCGGCAACCGATTATTTTCAAGTATACCCTGCTTCTTATCTCTTGTAAATTTATCCTCCAGCACTTTGCTGATTGCCTTGGTTATCCATTCGGGTTCAAGAATGACCATGTCCTCAAGTCCGCTGCTGTCGTAATAGAACAGAATATTGCCGAGGTCGTGAAGCCATGAAGCTAACGTCCAGATCGAGTCCTCATCAACTTTGCTATCCTCACAAATTTTAATATAATCCTGTCGCTTTATATGATGTCCTTCCAGCTTGCCTATTTCCTCCTTGGCTTTAAGCCAGCTTGTCGGCCAGGCTTCACCCATCTGCGGCAAGCCCGCGGCGGCTTTCTGGATTACTTCAAGCAACTCTTCAATACCTGTGCCCTTTTTATTGCTTACCGCGCAATTGGCGATCAATTGAGGATATTTCTTTTGGAATTTGTGATAGTTTATATCTGGGGCACGTTCATCAATATGCGTTGCCAGAAGTATAACCGGTGAATCCGGCGCCAGAGATTTTATGGTCTTCAGCCAGAAATCAAGTTCGCACTGAACCGGATCTTTACGCGCGTTCCAGCAGACGACGTAGAGCGAACGCCTGGTAAAAAACAGTTGCTGAGTGGCTCGATAAAGCCGCTGACCGCCAAAATCCCAGGTGTTAAGGATCATATTCACATTTTTTTCGGTTGGATGATCAATTTCGAGATCGTCTACCTTAATATCAATACCATGCGTCGTTTCCTGATTTTCGTTGAATACTTCACCCTGAAGGCTGCACTTTGTACAGGTTTTACCCACTGCGCCCTCACCCACAAAAATTAGCTTGGCTCGATACTGTTTCTCCCTGCCTACATTTAGCTCGCGGAGGTATTTAAGTACGGCTTTTGTGCCTTTATCAACAATTTCTGGCGGCGGCTGTTTTAATTTTGGATTATCGCCAATGTAAAACGATGTCAGGCCGGTCAGTTGACCGATTTCCGGTGGAAGGGACGTTAATTGATTAGAGCCAAGGTCAAGCGATGTCAGGCCGGTCAGTTGAACGATTTCCGGTGAAAGGGACGTTAATTGATTAGAGCGAAGGTAAAGCGATGTCAGGCCGGTCAGTTGACCGATTTCCGGTGGAAGGGACGTTAATTTATTAAAGCCAAGGTCAAGCGATGTCAGGCTGGTCAGTTGACCGATTTCTGGTGGAAGTGACTTTAATTGATTTCCGCCAAGGTAAAGCTCTGTCAGGCCGGTCAATTGACCGATTTCCGGTGGAAGGGACGTTAATTGATTACCGCCAAGGTCAAGCGATGTCAGGCCGGTCAGTTGACCGATTTCCGGTGGAAGGGACGTTAATTGATTATAGCCAAGGTCAAGCGATGTCAGGCCGGTCAGTTGAACGATTTCCGGCGGTAGTTCTCTTATATCTTTTTCGCTTAGATCGAGTTTAGTGGCCTTATCCTTGGCCGCTTTTTCAATAATCTTCAGCAGTTTGGCTTTATCCATCGGCTTTCCTTATATCGGTTTCGTGGTATTACTTGCCCGCTGATGTACATTCAGGCTGGCGCAGCTCACTACACGGGTTAAATCGTCTATGTTATTATGCGATATTGTGGGGGTAATTGCAAGAGTATTTTTATTAAGCCGAATACCAACTTATACGCAGTCGGGAAGTTTATATTATCATAGTTACTTGAGTGCGTATCTCATGTAATCCCTGTAAATATAAGGGCTACCTCTATTTGGCCTAGAGATAGCCCGCGGGTGTCCCCCCCCTTTATGCCACCTTGAGCATCTTAGAAACAAGGGGTTTCACATACCTTAGCACTATATTTCGCAAAGGTATTATCTAATATCGATAAGATTACGAAAAAGTCAATACGAATATAGTACCAAGGTATTGCGTATGATTATATACGTATTATAAGGTCTTTAAATAATTGGCTAAATTGATCTTTTTACTGGTTAATTCCAGCTTCTTCCTGATCTTTTCGCGATGTTTCTGGATAGTGCCCAACGAGACATTGAGCGCCTCGGCAATATCCTTCGATGATGAGCCGGTTTTTATCAGGTTGCATATTTCGAGCTCTCTGGCTGTCAGGCGAGGTATCAGGCTATGCGATTTGCTATCGTGGGCAGCCAATTCTTTCAGGCCCGCCTCCAGAAGATTGAGATAAGCCTGATTGATTTTGCCATCCGCGCCGATTAATCGTCTGAATGCCGGCAGGAGTACCTGGTTCACGTTTTCACCGATCTGGTTTTTGAAATTGATACGCTCCTGCTCGATAGTGGCCAGGACCTCGCGCAAGGCGATATTGGCATCCTCCAGGGCTTTGCGTTCCTTGTTCAGCTCCTCCAGTCTTTGCAGGCTATAAAGTTTCTTGATCACGATATCGACTATCTCTTCGAGCATGACAATCGAATCTTTGGTCGGCCGTTTATTATCGTGGGGAGTATCCACCGATAGCCAGCCTTCCAGTCTATCGGTGTCGCCGATAATCGGCACGAACAATTCATCCCCGGCTTGCCATGAACCGTCGCTTTTCTTGTTATCAATCGGCTGACGGATATGTCTGGGCGTTTTGCTGACTAATAGACCGGACTCGCTTGGTATGAAATAGGAATTACTGATACGGAATTTCTTGCTTGTCATACTTTTGGTCAGTTCGGAATCCGGCGCCGGCGCTTTTTGGACGGCGGCAACGATCCTTTCATCCAGGCCAACCTGACCGAGGTTCATAATCTCCCTATCATCATTATGAAGAGTAAGCACGGCCCGCTCAAACAGTTCAGAGTTGACTATCGCCCGGCAGCCCAATTGCAGGCACTCATCTATGCCGGTCGAGGATCGCAATTCGGTCAGAAGCTGCAATCTCGCCCTGTTTCTTATTTCATTGAGCTTGGTCGCGGTGATATCCTCGGTATGGACGATAACATGAACGGGCGGTATATAAACATATCTTATCGAAAGGTATCTTTTCTCACCGGTAGATTGGAAGTGATAGAAAACATCTTTGTTGATTACTTTTTTATCTTTAAAACATCGCCTGAGATCCTCGATAAAACCGGGATCATTCTTATATAATACAGTAGCCTTCGCGCCGATAAAATCAGGAATTTTTCCATTCGTAATCTCTAAAGCCGCCTCGTTATAATCAGTTAAAATGAAATCGTCACCGACTTTCTGCCAGGAATATGACGGTAATGGCAAACGCTGGAATTGGGCCATGAATCTTTCTTTAGCCTGGTGAAGTTCCGCCTCGGCTGCTTTCCGTTCGGTGATATCCAGATTCATGGATACCTTGTATTTCGGTTTGCCATCGAGACAGACGAAATCGCTGGAATATTGAACCCAGATTCGCTGCCCGTCCTTTCTCATGAACTGCGTTTCCCCGACGGGCGTTTGTATACCTTTTTCGAAAGACGCTTTATATAAATTCCCTTTATTATCAGATCGTTCCGGCGGTGATATAACATCGAAGAATTTCCTGCCAATCAGTTCATTTTCACGATAACCATATATCTCACAGTAGGCTGGATTGATATAATAATAAACACCATCCTGATCCGTTAAACAGATTCCTACCGGCGAACTTTCCCAAACGGCGCGATATCTTTCTTCGCTTTCCTGAAGGGCTTTTAAGGCGATCTTTTTCTGGGTTATATCGTGATAAACTCCCTGGATAACAGTCTTGCCTTTATATGATATATATGACAGCGATACCTCAAGCTCTATCTCCCTTCCGGTTTTTGTTAAGGCGGTATACTCGTAACGATTCGGCGGTATCTCACCCCGGTTCAGTATTTCGAGACGCTTTTCAATCAATTGTCGGCTGGATGGCGCGACTATAAACCGCCAATCGAAATCGGGGGAAAGTATTTCCTCCTCGGTCCAGCCGAACATCTCCACGAATCTTTTGTTGACGAATTCGAATTTTTCATCCACCATCATATAAATCGCATCGATAGATTGTTCCAGCAACAGCCGATATCTCTCTTCGCTATCGAATAAATCACTCTGAGCTTTTTTGAATTCCGTTATTTCATAAGCGATACCTCGTATACCGACCGGTTTTTTGTCCATTACGATCAGGCTGGAATGGATTAAAACCTGAAACTTACGGCCATCTTTGGAAATAACGGCATATTCATTACCGGAAAGTTTTTCGCCTTCCATAAGGCGTTTCATATTGGCACCGAGCCTGGCATGATCCTCGGGTACGAAAAGCTTAAAAGCATTTAGCCCGCTATCGATATCCTCTTGAGAATAGGCTGTTTTCTCGAATCCAACCTCATTAAAGAAAGTAATTTTGCCGTTCAGATCGATTTCGAAAATAACTTCGGGTAACAAATTAACCAGATTTCTATATTTTTCTTCGCTTTCGCGTAATTCCATTTCGGCTTGATTAAGCCTGGTCACATCAACGGCAATTCCCCTGAAACCTACAGGCCGGCTATTATGCATAATTGGGACAGAGTGAATTATAGCCTTAAACCTTTGGCCGTCCTTTTTCACAACAGTATAAACATTGCCTTCAATTAGTTCGCCGGCCAAGACCCTATTCGAACTGGCTTTGAGAATTTCCCAATCCTCTGGACCAATCAGCGAACGGGCATTGAGTCCATTATCAAGGTCGGCCTGGGTGTACCCCAAAATATTAAATCCACTATTATTGAAGAAGATGAAATTAAAATCCAGATCACTTTCATAAACTACTCCAGGCAGGAGCTCGGCAATCTGTCTGAACCGGCTTTCGCTGTGCTTCAACGAATCAAATGATTTGGAAAGCTCGGCATAGGATTCTTTCAACTCGGCAACTCGCCGACGTAATGTATCCATTTCCTGAAGTTTTGTATTATTTGAGCCGGTATTTTGTTTCATTGGCTTAAAATTCATTATTAAATAGTCTTCTCTTACTAAAGATAATGAAGCAGTTTAAAATTGCAAGCAAAATTAACGCTATTCGGATCCGGGCGAGGGCGGATCTATTTTTCGCAAACATCCCATAAAAATCGCAAGTTAATGATCTTGATTTGCTAATACTGCCAATAAATTCATCTAAAAGCTCTATTGAGAAACTACCGGTTGCCGGTCTAATTCCTTTCTAACCGCTAACGCTATCGTTTTAAGAGTAAGAGGTTTCCTGGTACATGATCCCGCGCCTAATTTAATGGCTGCCTCTACTCGTTCGGATTCAGCAAAGCCGGAGATGATTATAGCTCTTTGTGAAGGGATAATTTCTTGCGCTTTCCGGTATGTATCGGCCCCATCCATTCCGTCGGGCATAATCATATCCAGAATTAATAAATCCGGCTTATTGGATTTTAGAAACTCCAACGCCTTCTCGCCGCTTTCTACCGCGTATGTCTTGTAACCCAGTGTTTTTAGAAGTTCAAACGATACATCACGCTGCATTCTATCATCATCAACGATTAGGATCATTTCATTGCCGCCAACGATATCGACCGCATTGAGTTTTTTGATCGACTCCCTCGTCACTGGAAAATAAAGATAAAACGAGGTCCCCTCACCTACTTTGCTGTTCAAATCAACATAACCATTATGATCCTCCATTACCGTGTAAACCACGCTCAAGCCCAGCCCCGAACCTTTTTTCCGACTGGCTATCTTGGTAGTAAAAAACGGTTCGAATATTTTCGGCAGTTTCTCTTCCTCAATACCTTCGCCGTCATCAGTTATTGTGAGTTTAATGTATTCACCTTTGGGGACACGACCAAATTTCTCCGATACTTGGTCGGCATAATAATTCTCGGTCTTCAGACTCAGTTTTCCTGTCGATTTCATAGCGTCTGAGGCATTAGCTAATATATTCGCGATCACTCGGCTAATTTGGGAAGAGCCGCCCCTTATATTCATTAATTGACCGTTTAACTTTAATTCCAATTGCAGTTTGCTATCGATCAGATGCATCTGGTTAATCACCCCTGTTACAATATCATTAAGATTAAGAGGTTCCAGGTTATAATGACCTCTGCGACTCAAAGTAAGAAGTTGCTGGTTTATTTCAGCTATCTGGGCTGCGGCGCTCTCCATTTTGCTTAAATATTGCCGGGATGGATGGTCTTTCGGGATTAGCCTTCTTATAAACTCCGGATATGCCACCAGGGGTGAAAGAAGGTTATTAAAATCGTGCGCTATCTGACCTGATATCCTGCCGGCGGTTTCCAGCCTTTGAGCCCGCGAAATGAACTCTTGTAATCGCCTGGTTTTCGTGACATCTCTGAAAACCAGGACAATCCCGATTGTTTCGCCATTTCTGTTGCGTATCGGCGCCCCGCTATCGGCAATAAAATGCTCCCGGCCATCCCTGGCGACAAGTATCTTGTCGCTTCCTAATTCGACTATCGAATTGCGGCTTATTACTTTGGCAAATGGATTATCCGCCGCTTTTTTTGCTTTTTCATCGATTGTTTTATAAACATCATCAAGAGGTTTGCCGACGGCCTCCCGCTCATTCCAGCCCGTTAATTCCTGGGCTATCTTATTTATCAATACTATTTTGCCAATGATATCAGTGGTTATTACGCCTTCGCCGATAGATCCCAGAGTCACCGCCAGACGTTCTTTTTCCGCCTCTAGAGCTTCCTCGGCTCTTTTGCGTACAGTGATATCCGTAAACATCGCCGTCATTTTACCTGGCGATGTTTGAAAAGCAAAAACATCAAAGGCGCCTCTAATTCTATCGGTATCATAATCGATTTGCTCGGATTTCCAGAATTCTCCCTCCAGCGCGATGCTTTTATAGATTTCAGGCACTTCAGTTTTAGTCAGTCCGGGGAAAGCTTTCTCTATCGTTTTGCCGATCAAATTCTCATGATCGATTCCGAGTATTTTCTTAGCCGCGGCATTAGCCCCGGTAAAAATAAGATTACCATCCCGCTCTAATTGGTAGCTATGCATCCCCATCGGGGCCGATTGAACGATGTTTCTGAACTTGTTCTCAGATTCGTGCAGGGCATGTTCGGCTCGCTTTCGTTGAGTGAAATCATCAAAAGTAGTGAATACTTGAAAAGGTTTATCTTCACCGGGTTTAAACTGGGGGACGGAATTGATTTTTATCCAGCGATAGCAATCATTCGAGGGATTAAATATGCCCATAATCACATCGTTAATTTCCTTGCCTGTTCGCAAGGCCTCCATTGCCGGATGATCCTGGCCGGGGAAATCCGAACCATCTTCATGAATTGATTTCCAGCGATGGTCAATTGACGTTCGTCCCTGCATCTGATCTAGAGTCAAGCCGAGGATTTTAGCGGCGGCCGGATTGGCGGAAATAATCTCACCCGATACATTCTGATATATTACTCCCTGTGCCATAGTCTCGAACAGGTTCCGATATTTTTCCTCGCTTCTGTGAAGTGCTTCTTCCGCGTGCTTTCGTTCGATTTCCGCCGTAGTTCGAGGGGAAAATAATTGAAGAATTGATTCCACGGAATTTACATCCTTTAACTCATTTCTAAATAAAGCAACTATTATACCCAATGGCTTGCCCTGTGAATCAAAAAGCGGTAGGCCGGAATAGCCCTCAATGCCCATTTGCTTTAGAAGATGATCCTCGGCGAAAATATCCGCGGCATTTGAGGGATAAGAACAAATCCTTTTTCCGATTACATTTTCGCAAGGCGTATTCTTAAGCTCGTATATGAAATTAGCCATTATCTTCCCATCCGCGCAAAATGATAAAGTGCTAACCTGCTCAAATTTACGATCAATAAGTTCACCGATCAGCACATAGTCCGCCTTAAGGATTTCAGATAATTGAATAACCGTGGAATCGAAGAATTTCCCTCCGAATTTTAACGACTCACCGAAAGCCATATTTTTTATCGCTCGATCGACGCGCTTCCTCTCCGTGATATCTCTCCAAACTACATGAAGTACTCGTTTATTACCGATAGGCACCGCGGTCAACAGTACTTCGACCGGAAAGACTTCGCCATCCGCTTTCCTATGGTCCCATTCAAAGCGATTGCTGCCATGAGTAAAAGCAATATCAATCATCTCTTTTGCTTTTTCGGACGATAATCTGCCATCCGGCTGCCTTTCCGGGGAAATTTCCCAGGGATGAGTCCGGATTATATCTTCTTTATTTTTATATCGAAGCATCTTAATGGTTGCCTCATTGAAATCGATAAATCTATCTTCATCAAGAATTAAAATCGCGTCGGTAGAATTATCAAATAGCGCTCGATATTTCTTCTCGCTTTCCTTCAACGCAAGTTCTGATTGGGTGCGGGCGAGCGCTATGCCAATGCTATCGCCTATATCCTCATAAAAATGTATCATATCCTGGTTGAGCATATTCGGCCGCTTATCATTTAACTGCAGAAGCCCAATAATTTCCTGATTAAAATGCAAAGGGATCAAAGCCACCGTTTCATAACCGGCACGATTGCAATAGTCGCGCGTATGCCCCTGCCGATCCTCCTCGGTAGTTGAAGCCAACATTTTTGATGTGCTATTAGTCCAAAAACTTCCGCTTATCGTGAAAAACGGCAAGGATGAATTAATCCGGCCGCGTATTACATTGCCGCACATACAGGCCAATACCGGCCGGCTTTCGGAATCCAGTAATACTTTGCCATCATTACTCATTACGCAGAGACTGCTTTCCCTTTCTACAAAACTTCCCGGGAAACCGATAGTTTCATAATAGGGATAATCCTGATAGGGATAGTCCTGGTCTTTAGCTAAACGGATACCTACGGCTTCGAAACCCGAGAAATCTTTAATAATCGATAGTATAGATTTTATGGGATCGCTCTTGACGTCAATCCTGTTGAGCTTTTTCAAAATACCGGCCATGAACCTTTGACGATCTTCGGCTTTTTTTCTCTCGCCGATCTCTGAAATCAAATCTATATTTTTGGTATTCGCGATTTCCTCCGCCGTTTTGTCCATAATAGCATCATAATCGAGTTTATCGTTTTTATCACGCATCGCGTTCCTCATAGTGCTTAAATCTGATTAAAGAGATATAAATTCGTAATTACCGTTGACGTTCATTTTCAGATAATTTGCCGGCCGCGATATTTGTCGCTGAGTATTACGCATCATTAAAGATTAAGCACCCGTGGTTATCAAAATAATCGCCAAAGTTAAAAGCGAGAATTTATGTTTTAATTTCATTATCATCCCCCCCGATTCGGTTAATCGGCCAAAATGGATTTTCATGAGCTATAAATCCAAGTCGCGACCAGGAAACTGAAATTTATCTTTCCTGACAACATATCTAGTAAATCGGAATTAATAATTGGCATTTGAAAAAAACGGTAAAATTCTATAACATTATGTTACAAGGCCTTTATAGCCCATTAAGACGGCTAATTGCTTTGTAGTTGATATGCAAAGCTTATAATAGCAAAACGGGTTGCGATAATGATCACAGCCCGTTTACAAATATGCCGGAGGCCGGAATTGAACCGGCACGTACGTTACCATACGAGGGATTTTAAGTCCCTTGCGTCTACCTATTCCGCCACTCCGGCGATTTATTATTTGCTAAACTACAACAATTAGAAACAATATGCAAGGGACTTTTAACGCCTCGCGTGCGCGTTGTTATCTTCTTTTATTTCAATTGTTTAGTAATACGTCATTATCAATTATCACCGGCAATTACTTATCTTGGAAGGCTTTTTATGGAGTTTGCCTCTCCTGTAAGCCACTAGGCCAATGTGTTAAGCAGGATTGACCTAAGCTCTAGGTTCAATTAAAGATAGCAATACCCGATATAATCAGGGGCGCATTGCGTTTGATTACAATATTTAATTTCACAATATGATCAGCTTGACAGTGCAGTCGATATTACATATTATATAACTGCAGCAAACGGCAGGTTTTTAGGGAATATCGAATATGGATTATTCGCCTGGGGGAGCTCAATTGTTGAATTTAGCTAACGCGTATTTTTTACCTCATCTTTCAGCGAAACGAATGTTATTGGTTATTTTCATTCTGTATCTGCTTCTACCCGGCCGAAGTTTACACTGGTCGAGCAGTTAAAATATTGAGGGAAAGGGACCGAATTAAAGAATGAACGATGTTACAGAGAAAAAGAGAATACAAAAAAAGCAATTGCCGAAAGACAAACTACGTATTAGACTTCAATACTAAATGTCCGGATTGTCTGAAGACGTACGCTTTTGTAAAGGAGATAGTTTTGAGAAGTGATAAAGTTAATTTTGCATCATGGATTACGGCGAAACGAATGCTATTTACATCTATCGTTCTGAGCTTGCTTCTGCCCTGCCAAACCTACGCCCAGCGGCATATTGAAGCCGATGAATTGCTCACGATGACGCTTGAGGAGTTGATGGATGTGAAAGTCACAATCGCTTCAAAAACGGCTATGCATCAGCGTGAAACTCCCGGAATAGTAACAGTTGTAACATCGGAAGAAATTCAAAACTCGGGCGCCGGCGATTTAATTGATGTTCTAAGGTTAGTACCAGGTATTGAAATGGTAGTTGATGTATGGGGCGTAACCGGCATTACAATGAGAGGAAACATTGGTTACGCGGGTAGAGTCTTACTCATGATAGATGGGCAAGAAACTAATGAATTATACCATGCATGTACTTTTCTGGGAAATCATTATCCCGTTAGCAATATAAAAAGAATTGAAATCATTAGAGGGCCCGGTTCTTCAATCTATGGCGGATTTGCCGAGTTAGGTGTAATTAATATCATAACAAAAACCGGGAAGGATATAAACGGGATATCTTTTTCAACAGATTATGGAAGAATGGCCGGGGATGCATCGCATTCTAATATTAATGTTTCGGCAGGTAAGAAAATAAATGACTTCGAATTTGCCATTCATGGTTTTTATGGCCGGGGAAACAGGTCGGACAGGGAATATACCGACGTTTATGGAAACACATTTGATATGGAAAATCAGGCCGAATTAAATCCAATGTTGATTAATGTGGCCGCGATTTATAGGGATTTAAGCGCAAGATTTATATACGACGACTATGTAACGACTACAAGGGATTGGTATGATGAAATTGCCGTCAAGGACTATGAGATAACTTATAGAACTCTTTTTGGGGAGCTGCAATATGATTGGGAAATAGTGGATAAGTTAACCTTAACCTCTAAATACAATTTTATGCGTAATTCGCCATGGGCAGCAACGGGTGAAGGTGCTTCCGGCGATACGGCCTACTACAAACATGAGAGATATACCGATAGAAACAGATTTAATCTCATCGCTTCTTTTGATCTAAGTAAGAAAGTAAATATAATTACGGGCGGTGAGTATTGCCGGGATAATGCAAAAATTACTATTTTGGGCTCGGATGCTTTTTGGACCGGAAAAACGGAAATCGATTATAGCAACGTGTCTGGTTTCGCGCAGGGAATTTTTACCACCGATAGGGTAAATGTCACGCTGGGAGGGAGAGTGGATAAGCACAGTGAATATGGAGCCGCTTTTTCGCCAAGAGTATGCTTAACAAAAGTTATTAATAAATCGCATTTCAAATTCCTCTACAGCCATTCCTTTCGTGCACCGTCTATCAGTGAGATTGACTATAACTATTTTTCCGATCCCGGCAAATCCGAACCGGATATCGAACCTGAAAAAGCTAAAGTTTATGAATTTGAAGCGGGATATTCATTTACAGAGAACATGTCGTTAATCGCAAATATTTATTACATAAGTGTAGACAATTCCATTGTTTTTTCTTTCGGAGAAAATGGCGAAGGTTATGATAATCAAGGCATATCTGGAACAAAAGGATTTGAGATTGAGCACAGGGTGAGGAAAAACTGGGGCTATGTAATTTTTAATTATTCTTATTATAGCGCAAAAGATATTAATGAAGTAGATAATTACGCCGTCGATGGCAAGGACGCGATCATGTTGGGGACTTCCCCGCATAAAATTTCATTTAACAGCAGCTTAAAACTCTCCAAACGACTTACGATTAATCCGTCATTTATTTATATGGGCGAGAGATATGCTTATACTCACTTCGACGAAACACTCGATGATATGGTTTTTTCAACTCAGGATCAGATAGTATTAGCGAATTTGTATTTCAATTATAAGCATGTGTTCAATAGTGGTTTTGACTTTGGTATTGGAGTTTACAATCTACTTGATGCTGAATATGATTTCATACAACCATATAATGGGTGGCATCCACCTTTGCCGGGTTCGAGTAGAGAAATAATATTTAAGCTGTCTTACAGACATAATCTGAAATAAAGGTTTTTATGATGAGTCGTGATATTACTTATTTTTCATCACGGAGTAAATCAAAACGAATGTTATTGGCTACGTTCATTCTTTCGCTATTCCTATTCCAGTCAGCGCCAGCTCAACAGGAAATAGAAATCGATGAATTGTTCATGATGACTTTCGAAGAAGCTTTTCCAAACCTAGCCGGTACCGAGATTCCCAAAGATATAGAATAGCGGCCAGTAAAGGCGAATCCTGGAATACTCAGAGTTTTTTCTACGAGGATGAAAAGATTAATAGCGTTTTTGAAGTGCATGCTTTCCAGACCTCTCCGGGTGGAATGGCGGTAATGTTTCTTGATACTACCAAGCGAGTTCAAGCGGAGCAGGAGACGACAAGATTGAGAAATTACTTGAAAAACGTTATCGACTCCATATGAATAATATATGGTCTCCATCAGCTTAATATATCCAGCTTTAGTGTCGTTGGATTATAATGCTTTAGCCTGCTATGGGCTTCAGGTTGTAGACCATGAATGACCGGTGAAAAACCGAGTTGAAAAATACCGGCCGCATTGCCGATAACAGGAATTTTTCTGGGCATAGACTCTTGACTAGCATCACTTCTGATGTTATATTCAAACAAGGTTTGCATCATTGATCCGACTTAATCAAGAAGTAACGCTGTAGTAAAAGCATAAATATCGTTCAATTGCATCTCACCTTCTTCAAGGAGATAAAAATGAGAAAGATTAAAATGCTATTAGTTCCCGTTTTGGTATGGTCTATGTTATTTATCTCAGGCGTCGGGAAAATACGCGGCGAGCAACGGATTAATGTTAGAGAAAACGAAATAAAAAATATTACCGCATCACATTATGGGCAAAGCAAGTTGGTTGAAACTGAAACTATTAGCGGTATTGTCGAGGTCTTCCCCCCCGTTGTTTATAATCAGCTGGCCGAATCGGAACCTAATGATGATTGCTTATCGGCGGACACGATCACCTGCATCGATACATTGATCTGTGCCGATTTAGATGATCCTGATCTGGAGGATTACTTCGTGCTAATATTAGACGGCGGATATTCATTCTGGCAACTTATTATTCAAACTCATGATCCCGGATCCGATTGCGATCCACAAATCGGTATAGGTGACACCAAATTGTATCTTTATGATGAAGGTTGTACCGTTCAGCTTAACTACAACGATAATAAAGACGGCAATAATTATTACTCGAAACTTACCAATTATGGTTTGGCACCGGGCGTCTACGTAGTAAAAGTTACGGGAAATGAGCCTTCCACCGGCGGCTCATACCATATGTCTATATCATGCGCCGAATCCTCGCCACCGGCAACCGGAGATTACTGCGATCTTCCCCTATTGATCGACATACCGACGGATCTGCCATATTCGGATTTAGCTCAAACAACCTGCGGCCGCGGTAATTATTACCTGGAAACATGCCTGTGGGATTATGATTCAGGTGAGGACATTATCTATAGCCTCAATATTGCAGCGGCAGTCGATCTTGATATCACTTTCGATCCCGGATCAACAGATCATACCGGGCTCTCTATAAGTAGCTCCTGTCCCCCGGATTACGATTGCATAGTCAATTCTGCAAATAGCATGGCCTTACCCCATAATATACCTAATTTACATTTTGAGCCTGGTATATATTACTTGATGATTGATTTGGAACCCGACCCGGATTGCATCGCGTCATTTGACCTCACAATTGAGGAGCATACCGACTTGCCGGGTGATGATTGCGATCTGCCAATTACTGTCGATCTTCCCGGAGATCTGCCGTATAGCGACCTTAACCAGAGTTCTTGCGGAAGGGGCGATCACTATGACGAAACCTGCCCGTTTGGCATCAACTTTGGCCAGGATATTACTTATGAGCTGAATGTTACGTCAACTGTGGCTATTGATATAATTATGGATCCCAGATTAACCGATTTCAATTCGATCCTGGTAAGCGATAGCTGCCCGCCTGGAGTAGAATGTATAGCTTTTGCCGTAAATGAAATTGAACCTGAAATTTATAGTATTAACAATGTCCATCTGGACCCGGGCACATACTACGTAATAGCTGAAGGTGTTGGACCCGGAGGAAGTTGCATCGAAGATTTCGATTTGGAAATCGTGGAACACGTCGCATCTAACGGAGATGATTGCTTCAATCCTATATCGATCGATCTGCCATTGGATCTGCCTTACGCGGATATTGGTCAGAGCACCTGCGGACGCGGTAACAACAGCCAGGACAACTGCGTTTTCGTACAAGCTGAAGACATTACCTACTTATTAAATGTGATAACTGATACGCGATTTGACGTTCAACTGGATCCGAAGGGTTCATCTTATACTTCCTTTAGTATTATAGATGCTTGCCCTCCAGGCACAGATTGCCTGATCTATTCCTCATTTGATTACGCTTATCCCGATTCAGCTCATGGTATCGAAAATTATTATTTGCCGGCGGGTACATATTACCTAATTGTAGATAAAGAATATACTCCGGAATCCCCCTGCCTTCCCGATTTTGATTTAACAATTAATGAGCATAGTCATATTCCGGGCGATGACTGTGGCGATCCGATTTTAATCAATGTGCCGGAGGATTTGCAGTATTTAGACTTAGCCCAGACCACATGTGATCGCGGATACGATAACTCCATTGCATGTGGAATACACTGTTGGGGAGAGGAGATATATTATTTATTAAGCGTAAACTCGGGTAGAGAGATAGAGATAACCGTCGATCCGATGGGAACGATAAATACGTTATTTATCGTTACTGAAATATGCCCTCCCGGAGATGAATGTATAGAGAGAGTTGTCGGAAGCGACGGTTTGCCTTATGGCGCGTCGGTAATTCTGGCTGAAGGCAATTACTATTTGACTATAGAATTCGAATCTGAAGAGAGTTGTATCGCCAATTTTGATTTAGAGATTAATGATCTCGGCGAGTTTACTCAAAATGAATATTTGCCGGGTGACGCGAACATGACGGCAGGTTTATGGCCGCCGCGGGCCTGGGGCAATGATATAACATATTTAAGGAATTATTTTAAAGGCTTTAACGAAGGATGCTTAATTGATGGCTTCTACGCGGGAGGAGACATAAACGGCGATTGTAATGTAACTGGTGTGGATATAGTACATTTTATAAATTATTTCAAAGCATTGACAATGCCGGCATTTTGCCCGGATTACGAGCCGGCCTGGTTGACGATAGATGATCTTCCCGCCGAAGCTCCTGATGGCTGGCCGAATTGCGATGGGATGGTTTCATCAGATAGTAAAGACCTCCTGGCTAACGACAGCAGAGACCCGGATGTGTCAATCTGGATTGGAAATTTGGATGGTTCGCCGATAAATGCTTCGATTGGCGCTACGATAGATATAGATATTTACATTCAAACAACTGCTACCACGGAAATCGCCGACTTACATTTACCATTGGCCGCCGATAAACAGTATATCGAGAACTTCATAAGCGAGAGCGATGGCGAATTGTTTGATTCGCTTACGGCATGGGATGACGTGGAATTTGTCGCGCCATTCGATGAGTTTCCTGTATCGGGTTTAATAAGCCAATCCCTGGTGGGCTGGGCAAATGTATATTCAGAGGCCAAACCTTGGTTGAACCGCGTGACCCCGACGAAGATAGCCAGTTTTAAAGCCCAGGTTAAAGATGACTGGCAATTCGCTTCAGATACGGTCGATTGCTTTTCAATTGGAGCACATTATAGCGGCTGGCCTATGTGGATGGGCGATACGCTGGGCATAAACGGCTTCACCATCAGCGAGACAATCAGCCGGGTATACTTCAATCCCGGAGGTTATATCGCGGGTGTTTGTACGAACGCGAGTTCTGATTCTATAGAGAACGTTTATGTTTCAATCGATCTCCCATCGAGACAGGATATGACCGACGCTCAGGGAATGTATTTCCTTTCCAATCTTGGCGAAGGCAATTACGATATATCTTTCAGTCATCCTTATTATTGTGATGCTACGGTAAGCGATATTGCGGTCACCGAAAACGATACGACAATATTGAATGTTGAATTAATTGACGGGGGCCGGGTATCAGCTACGGTTACCGATAGTTTATCAAATCCAATTGAAAATGTATTAGTTGTTTTAACGAATACCAATACCCAACCGGGACTGGTTTATACTGATAGTTCCGACGCAAGTGGTGTTTTTTTCGTGGATGGTATTGAACCCGGATTATACGATATAGGATTTTCTCATCTGTTGTTTACAGACACAACGCTAACCGATGTCCCGGTAATAGCGGTGGATACGACTTATGTGAATATGATATTGTACGCAGGCGGAATATTATCGGGTGAAGTAGTAAATTCGGTGCTAAGTCCCATAGAAAACGTTATAATCGAGGTAGTAGGTCCAGGAATCGCGGATACTACGGATGCAAATGGTCTCTATGGGCTGGAAGCATTGAGCCCGGGCTCTTACATTATCACATTCAGTCATCCCGAATACTGCGATACCTCGGTATCCGACGTTGCCATTCAGAGCGGCCAAAATACGGTATTGGATATTACTTTGACCGGGACGGGTACCATAACCGGAACCGTAAGTGACAGCGTAGGTTTTATCGAAGGGGTACGGGTCCGGGTAGACGGGGCATGGATAAGCGATACGACCGGCATAGATGGCACCTATTCGCTGGCCGGAATTTGTCCCGGTGATTATGATATAATCTTCAGCCATCAAGACTATCGGGATTCGACTATCAATCAAACAATCAATGAGGATGAAAGCCTGATAATCAATATGGAATTAGGTCCGGCCGGTACAATTACGTTTGAATATCTGCCCGGTGACGTGGAAATGGTGCAAGGCAGCTGGCCTCCCAGCGTGAACGTAGTAGATATCGTACGCTTAGTTACTTCCTTTAAAGACTCGATGGGATATTGTATGATGAATAATCCCAATGCCCCCGAACCTCCGGGACCGTATTTCTGGGCCTCAGCGGACGTCAATTCCGATTGCCGTGTATGGGGTAATGACGTGTCTTACCTGGCGGCGTATTTGAGTGGTAATCATCCCGATTTGGGCCATTGTTCATTTTACCCGTCTGAATGGCTAGATCCGGAGAACATACCCGAAGATGAACCGGCCGGTTGGCCGAATTGCGATCAGCCACCATTGCCCTTAAATGGCAATGGATTCGGCGATGATTTTGATATTCAAGGTTTGAATACGATTCAAACCGGGTATAAAGACGGATATGAGGTCAATACGGTTGTCGACGAGACTAATGACCCATTTTCGCCGGATATTCTGACAACCAACGGAAATGTATATATCTGGTTCGGCAATCCCGATGGCACACCGATATCGGCTCCATTGGGGGAATGGTTCGAGGTCGATATTTACATCCAAACTTCATCTCCTGTATATGTAGCCGATTTACATATACCTTTAGCAGCCGATGATCTATACATCGATAGTATTCTTTGTGATTCGGTATATGGTTATTTTGACATTTATTCTCCCCTCGATCAATGGTGGGGTATCTTTGGATCTACGCTTCAGGGATCGCCTCCGAATGAACCGGGTTGGACGAGCATTTCATTCCTGGGCTGGAGTTTGAATTTGGCCGAGCCATTTTGGCTTCACAGCGAAATCCCAACCAAGATTTTGACGTTTTATGTCAAAACCCATTTTGATGGGCAGCTCTCCGGCCAAACTGTTGATTGTTTTGATATAGGCAAGCATTCCAGCGGTTGGCCCATGTGGGCGGGCGATCCTCTGGGTTTGGATGGTTTTCCAATCACGCATTTTATCAGCCAGGTAAAAATCGGCGGCGGTGAAATCACGGGCGTTGTAAGCAATAACCTGAGCCAGCCAATTGCCGATGCCGTTATAAGTATACCGGGACTGGCTGCAAAGGACACCACCGATTTGGCCGGAGAGTATTCGATAATAGTTTCTCCGGGAATTTACGACGTCGAATTCAGTCACGCCGACTATCTCGATACGATAGCTGCCGGAGTTGATGTTAACGAGGGTGAACCCACGTGGTTGAACATGATGATGAATAATCTAGGTGTGATTAAGGGGATCGTATCGGACCCGTACTTAAGCCCGATCGAAAGCGTGTTAGTTGAATGCGACGGCGCGGAATATTATGATTACACCGATATTGCTGGGACTTATTTGATCGAGAAAGTCGATCCCGGTACCAGAGCCATGAGTTTCGAGCACCCTCATTATCAGGATATTGAAATAAACGAAGTCGAGGTAACATCGGGTGACACCACAACCCAGGACGCGACTCTATACGCGCTCGGGGCGATAAAGGGCAAAGTGACAAAATCCGATGATGTAACGTTACTTGATGACGCTTTACTAAAACTAATTTTTGAAGATATTGAAATCGACCAGTTTATTACTGAAGCGAATGGGGAATACATATTTCCTTATCTCGATCCCGGCCAATATGATATCGAAGCTTTCAAAGATAGTTTCGCGGTTCGGCTTACCGAGGATATTCAGGTGGATATTGAAGATACTACCACGGCCGACATAATATTGCTCCGGGATTTCGGCAATATCGCCGGCGAAGTAACCAGCGATGGAGTAACGCCAATCGAGGATGTTCACGTTGTCGCCATTTCAACATCGATTGATGATTATACCGATGTGTTGGGCCAATACGAGCTAAATAATCTGCGGGTCGGGGCTTACAGCCTAAAATTCTCAAAATCAGGATATGTCGATAATTACTATACGAATATCGACGTACTTCCGGAGCAAACAATTACCTTCGATATCGAACTGGAAGCCCAACCTCTGGATTTATCGGTAGCGCTTTACTCGGAAGGTCTATTTCGCCCGGGCTTTGACGGTAAGTATCAATGCAAATACTATCACGATGGGATGAATCCGGCGTCTAACTCCGAGCTTGTATTGGAATTGCCAGAGGAAGTTGACTACATCGCTTCCGATCCATCCGGAACATATGACGACCAGGAAAATACCATTACCTGGCAACTGGGCGAAATCAGCGTTGATTACGAGGATTCAGTCGAAGTTGATTTCAATATACAAATAGAGGTGCCTGGAGGCATTTTCCTTACCGCTATAGCGTCTATTTCGACCACCAGCCCCGAAGATGACCACACCAATAACACTGCTTCCGTTTCCGATGAAGTAGTGAACTCCTGGGATCCAAATGAGAAGCTGGCCAGTCCCGCCGGGGCCGGAAGCGGTGGTTTTATTAAACCTGACGACAAACTCGTGTACACGATTTTCTTCGAGAATGATCCTGATTCGGCGATGGTATCGCCGATAATAGTAAAGGTTTCGGATACTCTCGATTTGGATCTCGATTGGGATTCATTCAATTTCGGCCCGATCAGTCACCCGGATATTTGCAGCACCCATTTTAACAATTCATCCGGAATTTTATCCTGGTACTTTTATGATACATCAAACTGGCTGCCGCCAAACGAGAATCCGCCGGAAGGCGAAGGATTCGTAACATACAGTATCGATCCCTACCCGGTTTTACCCGGAGGAACCGAAATCACTAATACGGCATCTATCCGGTTCGATTTCAATCCCTGGATAATTTGTCCACCAGATGGCCCGCTTTTAAGGACTATCGACGATTACCCGCCAACATCATCGGTAGCGGCTCTGCCGACAACCTGGATGGAGGACAGTATCCTCGTGAACTGGCAGGCCGAAGACGCGGGCGGTTCGGGAATTATGAGAGTGGATATTTATGTGTCCGAAAATAACGATCCTTACGCGTTATGGCTCTCGGCAACGCCAGGCCTGACAGAAAGTATGTATTATGGCGTCTTCGATAATTGCTACAGCTTCTACTCGATCGCGATAGACAGCGTCGGCTACGAGGAAGATACTCCTTTAAATCCTGATGCTTCAGTTTGCTTAGTCAGTGGTTACGAGTACCTTCCCGGCGATGCCAATATGCCAAACGGTATCTGGCCGCCATCGACTATAGGCGCTGATGTGACATACCTTGTCAATTACTTCAGAGGTTTAAACGATCCTTGCTTACTTGATAGCCTCTATTGCTCCGCGGATGTAAACGGCGACTGCCTGGTTATCGGCTCGGATGTTACGCGTCTGGTAAACTACTTCCGTGGCATGTCTGATATCAGTTGGTGCCTCGATTACGAACCGGCCTGGCCGACACCCGAGGATCTGCCTATCGAAGCGCCTGTGGGCTGGCCGAATTGCGAAATTGTGACAAATGGAACGATTATTCCATCGGGTGAATTAGATAAATAAGCTATCTGGAAGTTAGAGTTTGAAATGGGAAGGCGGTCATTCCGCGGCCGTCTTCTTTATCCGGATATCCCCTGATCTCACCCGCTTTCAGCATTAATTATCAGGAGAATTTCTTAATCTAATTCGGATCACCTAATAATATAAACGCTCCCCAGAAGTAAGGATGAGCGACATTATATTTTTGCCGATGTTCTTCTATTATTTTCAAAGCCGAATTGCGCAACGCCCTCTGCTTTGATTGCCCCGACAGCCAGTTGCCGTAGAATTGCTCCATTAAATGTTTTGTTTCATAATCAGGTACTTTCCAAAGGCTCATCAATATCGATTCGGCCCCGGCAATCTGAAAGGCGCGGCGCAAACCATAAATACCTTCACCGTTTTCAATTTTGCCAACACCGGTTTCGCAAGCCGATAGCGCCACCAATTCGGTACCTGCCAGATTCAATCCCGATACTTCGAAAGCCGTTAATATGCCATCCTCTATCTCAACATCGCTGTTTTCTATTTCATATCTCAAATTATTAGCGCCGGCCAAGGCTATTCCAGTTCGGAGAAGGGGATTTTCGAATAACTCGTCATCGGCCAAATCGATGTCACTGCACATAAAACTATGGGTTGCAAAATGAAGAACATCCCGTGATGAAATATCTTTAAGGACATCTTCCCGAGCTTCAGTCTCACTATAAATATCTACCTCGGTACCGTTAAGTCTCTCGAAAATGTCGGCCAAAGATTCCGCTTCATATTTAGTCGATGGCAATGGATAAAAGGTAATATCAAGGCATTCGCTGACCCCGCGTTGCGGATTACAGTCGGCAGGCAGCGGATATACATCACTGGAAGTCATTGTGCTCTGAGCGATAATATTGTTAAGAGTTAAATCGAAATTAGGACCGGCAAATATTATCACATTTTCAATAGCTTCTTTTTCACTTTCGAATTTCAGCAAATCTCGACCAGTTGATAAATAGCTTATATCATATTTTTCGATCAAATACTTACCATCGGGACAAGACAATATTTCAAATGGAATTAAATTCAGCTTGCTATCGGCGGATATCAATATCCTGGTCTTGTCGCCCAACGTTGGTATAAGAGGCGCAAGAACATAATCATATAACTCCAGCGTTTTACTACTCAGTTCCGTATTCGATTCCATAATCGCGCGGGTTCCTTCACCGGTAGCATATAGCAAATCCTTAACTGAGTCTAATGCTTTATGTACTTTTTCAATGTCCCCAAGACCCGTTAGAGTAATATCCCCTGAATTATCAACCGTAAGTACTAAATACCATTCTCTGCCACGGTATTCCAGCGCCGGATTGCCATACCTATTCCTGATTAGATGGTATCGAGATAAGCCGTTTGGAGTATCGGGTTCTCTCATGCTAACAATTGCGTCTCTGCCGGCAGGTAACTTCCAGACAGTCTCAGTCGTTTCGATTTCCAGGTATGGTTCAAACGCGGATGAATCATTACCACTAGGGAACGCTTCTTTTGCATAAAAATGAATTCTGGGAATATTACAAGCTGCCCAAGGTTCTTCATCATCGGCAATTCGCCAACCGTAATTTGCTTGTTTGCTTTCGGCATATTTCTTTACGTCTTCCGTAACATCCCATTCCATCCAATTAGACGGCGATGGAATAATTGCCGATGATGTCTTCTCCGAATCGACGCCAGTACTATCATTGAAAGTCACTTCCAATTTATGCCAATCATCCAAAATCCGATAACAGTTCAAAACCCTATCGACAGGATTATTATCTTGCCATAGAAAGTAATATAGATTTAACTTAGCGCTTATTATCATAGAATTCGCGGGTATCGGTGAAAGATCAAATTTTATAAATAAGCTTTTTTCCCAGGTGTCATATGCATCCAGATATCTGTTAAAATCAAAATTTTTGTAGTTTACATATTCAAATAAAATACCGTCCTCGGGTATAGAACCGGATATTTCATCTATTGTGAAGCCATTATAGATTGAAGCATCTTTAAATTCCGAACAAATTTGCCGAAGCTTCTTGTCTACATCGTCTTTCTCTCGATAAAGTTTTCTCAAACTATCCGGGAAGGGTTCAACTTTAATGATTTCAGGATCGAATAGAGATATTGTGGCAATTTTATCGCAAATTTCAATATAGCTATCATACAACGAAGCGATATTGTCGTTATCTGTTCCGCAGACTATTTCTTTCTGGGCCGTAACAGCATCCAGAACCACCCCCTTACCGATTAAAACCATTTCCAAAACAGCCGCTCTAACTTCGGGAGTATTATAGGTCAAAGCAAAAGATATAAACGAAGGATCTATTAACGGGTATTTTCTGATGAATTTCATTTTCTGGTCCTCCGACGCGGAAGAGAATAAATACTCGATGAAATTTTGTCGGGATTTGATAAACCTTTCGTAGTAGCGAAAACTTTCCTCGTAGTGTTTCAGATGACCGTGTATTTTCGCCAGGCTATGCAATATCGATGTAACATCCGGATGATCGGGCCCAAAAGCATCCTGCAGAATTCCCAAAGATTGGCTGAGCAGCTGGATTGCTTCATCGAATCTCCTTTCAAGTTTGTAAAGGGTGCCCAGATTTCGATAACTCAAGGCAATCTCGGGATGGTCTTTTCCGAAAACGATTTTACGAATTTCCAATGACCTTACATAACTGCTTTCAGCCTTTTCATTATCCCCCAACAACCAATAAAGCGTTCCAAGATTATCAAGGTTTATAGCAACTTCAGGATGCTCTTTGCCGTATGCTTTCTCATTAATTATCAATGCCCGATTATAGAGAGTATCCATCTTATGGTATTTTCCCAGGTATCGACAAGCCAGACCCAAGCCATTCATGTTTTTCGCGATATCCGGATGCATAGGATCTAAAATTCGTTGTTGTATATCCAGGGATTTTTGATGCATGGTTTCAGCTTGCTCATAGTCCGTCAGATAGTAGTATATTCTAGCTAATACGGATAGACCGTCGGTATAAGTAGTATCCATTTCTCCAAAGTTTTCAACAGCTAAACTCAAAGCAGAATCAGCGAGGTCTTCGGCAGTATCAAGTTTCATTATTTCCCTGAGTGAATCAGCCTGGTTGATCATCAACAGGATTTCTGCTCTTAGAGAATCATTATGGCGCTGTGCCTTAGATGATGATATGCTTAAAATTATTAAAACAAGCATGATTATAATTTTGTGGTTTTTGTTAATCATAAAACCTTCCTATAAAATATGTTGGCAATTATGCTTTACCTTACATCAAAATAATATGTTTGCTCAACAGATAATGATTCATCATTTAAATCCTTAATCGTAAGAGAATACCTGCCCGATTTGAGCATATTGGCGGGAAGGTATATGCAGACATTATCATATTTATTAAAACCACTATAGTCCTCGATCACGTATACTATCTTATCATCCTTTGATTTGATACTGATTTGATAGCTATGGCCTTCTATAACCTCGCGAAAACTGAAGTTTATTGCAACTTCGCAGTCTCTTGGCACGATATTATCAGTAGGTGAGCGCTCAGCTAATAAAGTTACGGCAAAAATGGTTCTTACTTCATCTTTTCCATGATAAGTCAGCCAGTCTATCGCGGGAAACGCCAATAGAAATATGACCAGGTATGAAACAGCGGGTTTAAAAACAAATTTTGCTTCAGGCCATAAATGCCGCCAAAGCTGCCGCCACAACGATATTGTTATCGATTTATCCCCCACGGAATCCTGCACAATTTGCTTCACCGCGTCATCTTCATTGATAATGGCCGCGTGATCTTTAAATTCATTAACCTCGTTGAGACAGTAATCACACTTTAAAAGATGAATCTCGAATCTTTCAATTTCCTTTTCGGAGAGGCCCTTTAGCTCGTAGGCATATAACAAACTACCGATTTGAGGATCAATACATTTGGCCATGGCTTATAATCCCCCGTTTTCGATACAAGTTTTCATCATCATCCGGGATCGTTTGAGGGTAACATAGAGATTGTTTGATGTTATTTTGAGTTTTAAACAAACTTCTGTAGTCTTATAGCCCTGATACATCATATTTAATACCCGCGCATACCGCGGATTTTTACGGATGATTTTCTTCATACAATCTCTAATCCGGGTCTTTAAAGCGCTATCAGGCTGTGAAAAAGATAATATATGAGTTCTGTCCGGATTGGCTTCCGAGGAGATATATTTTTGTCTTACCGATTGGGTACTCAAATGATTGCCTATCTTATTTCTTAATACCTTATAAGCCCAGGCATCGAATCCCTTTTTAAATTTCTGGCTCTTATATTTTTCCAAAATGGTCAAACAAGCCTCCTGGGCGATATCCTCGGCTGATTCACCGTCTCTTATATATCTTTCAGCAAGCGATTTGAATCTTACACGCAAATATCGGATTAATTCGGCCTCAGCCGCTTTGTCTCCCCCCAACGCTTGTGCAACCAGTTTCTCCATAGAGAGTTACCTCCTGCTGATGTTAACATATAGCCAGGTATCTCAATTGTCAAGTAAAACCCAATATTTTCAATCATTGAAATCAAAATTGTATTCTCCTGTAAGATTTCATCAATTGCCTGAATATATATTTATAGACGCAGTTAATGCGAAGTTGGAAAAAAATATTTGCATTTCGATAGGGCCCCGTCATTCTAAGTAGTAACATCAGAAATACTGCACTCTCGAGAGGTTCGTGATCCGAGTACGTAAGTACAATTACTGTGTTTTCAAGGAGGATAAAATGAAAACAATTTTCAATCGAATAGTTTATATTCTCATTTTGCTCTTATGCTCATCTTTATTATTCGCGCAGGACATATCTCTAAACCAGGGTCAATTCATTTTAAATACCGCGGGTAGTGATTTCATTTCAGAGGAATTATTTGTTGTAAAACATGAAGCGCGCGAAATAAATAATCTAATAGCTTTAGAGGGGGTAAACGTATACACATATCTGTCAAGTGGTTTCTTGGTTGGATGCACTGCCCAGGGAAGATCCAAACTTCTTAGTACTGGGAACATGGTAATCAGTCTGGGCGAAAGACATGAGGGCTATGATTACTATGTGTTTCAGATGGATAATGAAGATATGAAAAAACTGTCTTCGCGAATTGAAATTATCTATCATGAGGGCAATGAATACATCGCGACAATTCATAGATCATTGGTCGGCGCAACTTCCATATCCGCAGACATGCTGGTTCATATACCATTTCATCCTCTTCCCAAAATCGACACAAAAATTCCGGGGCCATCCTACACTTTGCTAACCGAGCCCGAGATTGAAGCTATAGTCAATAATGTCAGCCCGGATACATTTGAAACATATATACAACGATTACAGGATTTCGTGACCCGGTATTCATATCATGATTCCTGCCGCGCGGCAGAGCATTGGGCGTACGATAAATTCATGGATTTTGGATTGGAAACCGAAATGTTCGAATATCCCCTGGCCCAACATCGATGGAATAATGTTATCGGTAGAAAAATCGGAACGCTCTTTCCCGACTCGATATACATGTTTGTAGCTCACCTCGATGCTATCTCTGCCGTTCCAAATGTATTGGCTCCGGGTGCCGAAGACAATGCCTCCGGTTCAGCTTGCGTTCTTGAGGCCGCCAGAGTCTTAAGTGAATATGATTTTGAGTGCACTATGGAGTTCGTTCTGGTTACTGGAGAAGAACAAGGTCTAATCGGATCTTTAATTTACGCGGCAGACTGCCTTTACAATACGCGGAATATCGCCGGCGTGTTTAACTTCGACATGATCTCGTATACGGGCATTTACGATGAAGATATCTATTTAAATTATGATTATAACCGACCTTTAGAAGTAGAACTCGCCGGTTTCTTTGAATACATTATCGAGGAATATACCACGATTGAGCCAATACTTAATCCTACGGATGGCCCCAGTTATGGAAGCGATCATTATTGGTTCTCATATCTGGGTTTCCCTGCTTTTGAGATAATAGATGCATTAAAAGATTCATCGGATTGGTATCCCTTCTGGCATATGACCTTGGATGTAATTTCCGCCTTAGACTTGGAGTTCGGTACTGAAGTGACTAGAGGCGCGGTTGCGGCACTGGCAACGCGGGCCGGCTTACCTGAGTATACTTCATATGTAATAAATCCCGATGGCAGCGGTGATTTTCCAACGATTCAAGACGCGATAGATAATTCCGCTTTCCGCGACACCATCATTCTTGCGGATGGCGTTTTTAGCGGCGTCGGTGACAGAGATTTGAACTATCACGGGAAATCACTGGTTATTAGGTCTCAAAGCGGCAACCCTGAGAATAGCATAATAGATTGTGAAAACTACAGCCGGGGAGTTCAATTCCATTCAGGCGAGGATAACAGTTCAATACTTCGCAACATAAAAATAATCAATGGCTATGCTGATTACGGCGGTGGAATCTCTATTGAAAACTCCAATCCTACTATAGATGGTTGTGTTGTGAGTAATTGTGCCGCTACCGAACGTGGCGGAGGTATCAGTTGTTTTCAATCGGCACCCGCGATATCAGGATGCACAGTCGAGTATAACACTTCGCATTATGAGGGTGGAATAAGAGTCAGAAACTGCAGCGGCGTAGTTATCGATGATTGCATCATTCGTAACAACCAAGCATTAAACTCGTATTGCGGAGGGATTTCATTTTCTGGATGTGATAATTGCGGCTTGATAAATTGTAGAATTGAGGATAATTCGGCGCTTCATTGGGGAGGCGGTGTTTATATATCTAACTCGGATAATATTACCCTGGATGATTGCTATATAACCCGCAATACGGGTAATAAAGGCGGTGGTGTATATATATCCGATAGCTCGACAAATATCGGTTTTCTTGGCTCGGGCGTTTATGTAAATACAGCAACGGCGACAAACGGAGGCGGTATCTTTTGCCGGGATTCCGAATTATCGGTTGACAGTTGTTATATAGGGTACAATTTGGCCGAATCAGGGGCGGGCATCTATTTAGAAGGTACTTCCTCGTTTGCCATGGAAAAAAGTGTTGTTCATCATAATGATGCTCAAGACGACGGCGGGGGGATATATAATGAGGAATTGCCCTTTAGCGTGTTATACTGCACAATAGTCGAAAATCAAGCCGGCAATAATGGTGGAGGTATTTACGGCGCGGAAAACTGTTCTATGGGACTGACTAATACAATTGTCTGGGATAACCAGGCTGGCTCTGAAGGGGATGACATCTACATCAGCACAAATGGGTTTATAGGATTCACCTGCTGCGATGTGGACCCCTATAAAATCGATGGTCCTGGATTTAGTATCATGGTGTCTAACAATATTTCAGCGGATCCTATGTTTTGCCCTGATTTTCAACGTGAAGCTTTCATGATTTATGATGTATCTCCCTGTGCCCCTGAAAACAATCCCGAGTGCGGACTGATCGGCGCAAAAGGTGTTGGCTGTACAATGGTATGTTATGAATATTTGCCTGGTGACGCTAATATGCCCAATGGCATCTGGCCGCCTACGGTTAATGGCGCTGATGTAACTCACCTTGTTAATTATTTCAGGGGTACAAGCGATCCTTGTTTGCTTGATGGTTTTTATTGCGCGGCCGATGTCAATGGTGATTGCCTGGTTAATGGTAGCGATGTCACCAAACTGATTAATTATTTTAGAGGTCTAACGGAATTGTCCTGGTGCCCCGATTATCCGCCCTGCTGGGAGTCAGAAGATGATACTCCACCCGAAGCCCCGGATGGCTGGCCGAACTGCGACGCTCAATCTCTTAACAGTTCCGTGATTCCCCGCGATTCACAAAGACCGTTAGATTATCCTGGTACGATCTTTGTCTCCGGATCGCGAATCTCTCCCGGTTCAAAAGAATTAACCGTAGATGTAAGTCTTGCTATTGATGATCCGATTGCCTTTATCTGCATTCCCTTAAACTACGAATCCGAGACGTCAGTCCTTTCAGATATTATTGTCGGTGACGCGTTATCGGATTGGGATGCGGTTTATAGCGAACCTAACCACAATGAAAACAGCATTCTATTACTCGCCTGGCTCGATCTTGGGGGTGAAATAAACCAGCCAGCGAAAGCAACCGGCGGGAACGCGCTTTTATTCCAATTGGTTTTTAAAGCTAATGATACTAACCCGATTGGCGATTTGGCTATAATGCCGGCAATTGATGCTCGCAATGGCGGCATACAGCTGGGTTTGGAAGATGGAGGGACTTCCTTCCAGCCTGAAATCGTTATTAATCTTTCAGCAAAAGTCGATTATGTAACAAACAACCTGCCCGGGTCTTACTCGCTAAACCAAAATTACCCTAATCCGTTCAATGCCTCAACCATAATCGATTACGGTTTACCTGAACCATCTCGAGTGATAATTGATGTGTTTGACATTCTAGGCCGCAAAATAATAACCCTTGTAGATCAAGATCAACCAGCAGGTTATCACCAGGCTTTCTGGAATTCCAAAAACACGCCGTCAGGTATATACTATTACCGCCTCGACGCCGGCAACTTCAAGAAAACCTTGAAGATGCTTCTAATAAAATAGCTTAAATAGTTTTACTCCAAATTGAAGCCAGGAGAATTCCTCCTGGCTTCATATTTCTACGGTTCAAATGTCCTGACTCAAAGATTTAATAAACCGACTTAATGTAAAACTAAGATATTGCATGGATTATTAAACATTGCCCCTCACCACTACCTCACCTACATCACCAGCGGCTCCTCATCTCATTCCCAACATTTCAGCTTTGACAGGACAATCATAGGCTACATTGGTTTGAGGCTATATTTGTCAGATTTAGTCTAATGGATTACAGTTAGCCACTGTCAAGAGTATATACAGAACAATCCCCATAACGAGGTATAATCTACTGAATTAATTAATGTTATGCGTAAGTTACTGGCATAGAAAAAAGGCGGCTTCCGGATTCGAACCGGAGAATAGAGGTTTTGCAGACCTCCGCCTTACCACTTGGCTAAGCCGCCTTAAGGAACGCTATTAAGTTTGTCGCGAATTCAGGATACAATAATTTGATGTATCCCTTTACTTTATCGAAAATATAGATGGCGCCTTGATAAAGTCAAGGAAAAAACATATCTGGGATTGGCTAACTTGTTTAAATTATTGACAGATAGGCCGCAAGCCGCTTAAAATCGTTATCGGCATGAAATTAAAAGATGAGAAAATTCATACAATCGGCTATCAGGGCCGGTCTATCGGCTCCTTTATCGAGATATTATCTGAAAATTTAATCGACATTCTGGTCGATATACGGGAAAAACCATATTCAAGGATCAAAGATTTTTCGAGTAAAAAACTGGCGGCTCATTTGGCCGGGACGAATATAGAATACTTACATCTACCCCGGCTTGGGAGCTCGCAAAACCTTCGTCATAAAGTTAGAAGTGACCATGATTATGATTATTTCTTTAAAGAGTATAATAAATATTTATCGACTCAAAGCAATACTTTAACTGATCTATATAATCTCTCTATAAATAAAACAATATGCTTGATGTGCGTTGAGAGTGATTATAACATCTGCCATCGTCGAAGCGTAGCTGAAAAGTTACTGGAGTTCAGCGGTAAAGAGGGCACGTTTTCTCTCAATCATTTATAGCTGAGATTAATCTAAAATCCGAATCGCGATTGTATTCAAAAACGTGCTTGACCATAAGTAGTTTTTGTTACATAAATCATCAAGCGACGAATGATGCTAAACCTGTCAGCTAAATAAAACTTGACAAAATGTCTTTTCGTCGACATATTTAAGGGGTGGGCCGATGGAGTGAATCTTCAGCCTCTTTGAGCAAGGTATTGAGAGAAAATTTAATTCAACATTAAATTCGGAAAGGGTGTTTATGCGTTTTCCCAGAATTTCAACGGGGATAGGTATAGTAGTGCCGATCCTCTGCCTGGCATGCATCTTGGCAACGACAGTATCAACGAATGCCGGAGAAATCAAATCACCGCTCGATAAAATTATCGCCGAGAGCGGTCCTAACGAAAAGATCGGCGCGATCGCACTGCTGGCAGACAGGGTTGATAACGAGGCATTAAACCAACGCCTGAAAGATACTAAAGCGACCTTCGAGCAGCGTCACTATGAAGTTATTACGAGCCTTCAGCAAAAGGCTACCTTGACTCAAGGACCTGTTTTGAGAATCCTGCACGAGCTCGAAGCTCAGGGCGAAGTTGATGATATCCAGAACTTCTGGATCGCCAACATTGTCGCTTTTGAAGGCACTGCCGAAGCGATAAAGAAAATCGCGGCCTTGGACGCGATTGATGTGATCGAATTCGACATGCCGGTAGAATCGATTAAACCGATAATCAGCGATAGCGAACCGCCGCTGATTTCCACTCATTCTCAGGGATTGGATGTTATAAACGCTCCACAGGCATGGGCTATGGGCTATACCGGCGCCGGTCGGTTGGTAGCCAATATCGATACAGGCGTTGACGGCGGTCACGCCGCATTATCGCCTCGTTGGAGAGGCAACAACGGCCACCCAAGTTCCGAATGCTGGTATGATCCTGTCGGTAGTACCACATATCCCACGGATTACGGTTCGCACGGTACACATACAATGGGTACTATTTGCGGTCGGACCAATTCCGGCAGCGATACGGTAGGCGTTGCTATTGATGCTCAGTGGATCGCGTGCGCTACGATCGACAACGGAGCAACTACCCAGCAAATGATCGCCTCGTTCCAGTTCTGCGCCGATCCGGACAATAATCCGTTTACCACGGATGATGTCCCCGACGCCGTAGGAAATTCATGGGGTTGGTCGCCGTTTTTCCATGGTGTGCCCCATTGCGATAACACTTTCTGGACCGCCATGGACGGCTGCGAAAATGCCGGTTGCGCGGTAATATTTGCCGCCGGTAACGAGGGTGATTATGGCGGAAGTAACGTTGCTAACAGCTTAAGAACACCCGCCGATAGAGCAACCACTTATTACAACGCTTTCGCGGTTGGCGCCATTGATGGACACACATCCGGTTATCCGATCGCCGATTTTTCCTCAAGAGGACCCTGCGATTGTGCCTCGGGTGATATGAATATTAAGCCCGAATTAGTCGCACCAGGTGTTGATGTGTACAGCAGCGTGCCCGGCGGCGGATATCAGGGCGGCTGGAACGGCACCTCTATGGCCTGTCCGCATATCACCGGAGCGGTCGCGGTATTAAGGCAAGTCAATCCGAACCTTTCCGTGGATCAGGTTAAAGACATAATGTTGCAAAGCTGCGTTGACCTCGGTACAACCGGAGAAGATAATTGGTATGGCCACGGCTACCTTGACCTCTATCAAGCTGTTCAATTAGCTATGACCGATAGAGGCTATGTTGAGGGCTATGTCAGGGACGCGACATATAACTCTCCCCTGCCGGCCACAATCAACGTAATAGGCGAATCGATATCGACAACCGCTAACAGCTCGGGTTATTATTTTCTGACATTGGAACCCGATCTAACATATCAGCTTCAAGCCACGTATACCGGATATGGTTCACAGAGCGGTTATGTCACGATCCACCTGGATGACACAACCAGCCAGAATTTCTATCTCGACCCGCCGATAATAGGATATTCTCCAGTCTCTTACAATGTTTCGGTTCCTCCGGGAGAAACCACTAACAGGGACTTAACGATATCGAACACCGGAGTAGGGACGATATTTTACAGCCTTTCAACCGAAACATATAGCGGCCTGGTACTCGATAACGGGCAGGAAATTCCGATTAAAATTAGCTCCGCCCCACTCGAACCGTTGGGATATAAAATGACCGATACGGATAAGCCCGGCGCGGTAGAAGAGCCATATTATCCACCGGTAATTCTAAACGAGGGCGGCCCCGATGCCTACGGGCATACCTGGATAGATTCCGATGAGTCGGGCGGCCCATCAGTTAGCTGGGTTGATATCTCCAGTTATGGTACATCGGTGGATCCCGGTGAAGATGGCTATTCGGGGCCTATATCAGTCGGCTTTTCGTTTCCGTTTTACGATAATAATTATTCCACTCTCTACATATGTTCAAACGGCATCTTAACGTTCGGCTCTGGCAGCGGTGAATATACTAATACCAATATTCCGAATAGCAGCGCTCCAAATAATTTTATCGCGCCTTTCTGGGATGATTTTTCGCCTCAATATGGAGGACCTGTCTTATACTATTACGATTCGGCCAATTCGCGGTTTATAGTCAGTTTCATCGATGTACCGTTTTACGATTGGTCTGGAGGAACCGGGTCCGCGACATTCCAGGCGATACTCTATTCCAGCGGCCAGATCGATTTCAATTACCAAACTTTAAATGCCGGCGGCCATAATCTCAGCGAGAATACAATAGGCATAGAAGCGGTCAGCGCCTCAGATGGTTTGCAGATAGTCTACAACGCGTCATATATACATAGCAATATGAGTATTCGAATCAGCGCCGGTTCCTGGCTTTCCGTAAATCCCGAAAACGGGTCGGTGCCGGCCAGCGGCACAGACGAGGTCACCGTTACTTTTGACGCGTCAGAATTAGCGGAGGGCATCTATACCGGCAATATCAATCTTGAAAACAATTCACCGAATAATCCTCATATTGATATCCCGGTAACTTTAAATGTATCAGAAACCCCTGTTCCACTTATCGAATTGAATGTCAGCGCCATATATGACACCGTATATTCCGGTTATTCGAGTGCTTTTGAATTACTGATCAGTAATTCAGGCGATGCCAATTTGACTTACAATGTTAGTGATAATCGCACCTGGATAGGCGAATCGCCTTCCGGTGGTACGGTAACACCGTCCGGTACGGATCCCGTTGATATTACATTTGACGCCTCATCACTGGCTCCCGGAAGCTATAGCGGATCGGTCACGATCACATCGAATGACCCCAATAACCCGACGATCATTCTGCCGGTTTACCTGTTTGTTGATCTACTTCTAACCGATGATGTAGGCGTTACTGAGATATTAAACCCACCCGATTCGATGGCCACCGGGGTTGGCTATCCGCTCAGGGTTGAGATAACCAATTTCGGCAGCGATTCCCAAACTTTCGACGCGGTTTTCGAAATCTATTACACAGGCGAGCCAACTCCTTTGATGGCTGATACTGTTGCAATAGTCAATATGCCCGATAACAGCACGAGTACATATACATTCGCCGAGCAGTTTACCCCAACTCTCAATGCCGGCTATGATTTAATCGCCTACACAACGCTTGCCACCGACCAGGTGCCGGCGAATAACTCATCCTCAGCTACAAGTCACAGCTTTGATATAGTCAGTATCTGGTATGGCGATCTCGATGGTTCGCCGGTGCCAGCGCCGCTTGAAGATGATTTCCTGGTGGATGTTTACGTCCAAACGCCGCAATCGGCGTATATCGCCGATATGCATGTCTGCCTCGGTGCTGATGATCTTTATATCGATAGCATGATTTCTGAAACGGATCCGATACTTTATTATCCGCTCACCGATTGGCAAATGGCCGAATTCTTTGCCCAACAGGGATCGCCGCCGAATCCGGCCGGCTGGTCCAGCCAGTCATTTATGGGATTTGCCCGTCTCGCGATGATTACGGATACTCCCTGGCTTCACTCGGAATCGCCGCTGAAGGTAATGAGCTTTATAATTCGAGCGAACGATGATGACGATTTAATAGGCGAAACACATCCCGCTATCGGACCCGGCCTGAACTTATATCAGGGACCATCCAACGCCGGCGATACCGTTGGCGGACTCGGCTATCAGCTATCGGAACAATTCAGCGAACTCCAATTCATACCCTCGCTGTTAAACACGGTAACTGTCTGGTATGGAAGGACTGATGATGAGCCTGTTGAAGCGCGGGTAAATGGCAATGTTTACATCGACGCTTTCGTGCAGACTCCCGTAACCGGCTATGTAGGAGATATGCATCTCTGCCTGGGCGCCAACGATCAGTATATCGATTCGATGATTTCCGAGACCGAATCGATTGTCTACTATCCGCTTTCCGAATGGAATGTGGCGGAATTCCTGTCGCCTTACAGCTCTCCCCCGAATCCGGCCGGCTGGTCGAGTCAGTCGTTCGTCGGATTCAGCAGAATTGCCAATTCGCGCGATGACGCGCCGTGGCTGCATTCGGAAACGCCGCTTCGGGTAATGAGGTTTATCGTTCAGACGCCGGATAATCCCGGTTTGATCGGTCAAACACTACCGGCCATAGGACCCGGCTTGAGCCCTTACCAGGGACCATCGAATGCCGGCGATACATCCGGTGATTTCAGCTACTATGTATATGAATATCACAGCCTGCTGTCCTTCGTTGAAGCCCCCAGCGGGTGCGATTATGTGCCGGGCGACGCCAACGGCGATGAGCAGGTTATCGGTAGCGATGTGACATTCCTGGTGAACTATTTCGGAATGGGCGGAGCGCCGCCACCGGATAGCTGCTATAACGAATCCGCGGCGGATTGGCTCTACTCGGCCGCCGACGCCAACGGCGATTGCCAGTTGATCGGTTCGGATGTCACCTTCCTGGTGAACTATTTCCGCCAGGTCCAGCCCGCAATTCTCTGGTGTCCCGAAACACCGCCGATCATGCTCCCATTGGGCGATGATCCAGGCGAATGGTCGATAATGCCAACAGAGTAATAGAATTTGATACTAATTAGATATTAAGGCGGTCAAATGGCCGCCTTTTCTTGTTTTTAGCCCCGAAACAAAAATGGACTTATATAAATTATTTACTTGACACGATCCACGTAATATAATTAATTATTATAGGGTTATAAATACCCTTTGGTCTGCAGCACGGTCTTGTCGCGAATATTTTGATAATAAAAGATGAGTATAGATTGGAGGTTAGTATGAGCCAGGTGGTAATTTCCATAATAATTGTCATGGTTATAGCTCTGTCTTTTGGCCAGGCAGCCGCGCAGCAGGATACCGCTTACTTTGCTATAGGTACTGAGGACGGTTCTGATATGGCAGTCGGTATTGGTATGTGGAATGAATTGCCAGTCTTTTATATGGGTGATCCGGATATCTGGATTGGGGACATTTATCATGTACTTGGAGCCAGATACGATATTTTCGATTACTTTGATTCCAGTTCCTGCCAATACTACTGGCCATTTACTGAAGGCGAGAACGGCTGGTCGATTAAAGAATTCGGCGATTATAACGATGATACATCCGATTATCCTAATCCTCCCGGCTGGCATAGCCTTTCTTTCACCGGTAACGCCAGATCAATCTACCCGGATGCCCCTTTTCTTCATTCAGATAATGTACCGGTCATGATTCTCACCTATTCTATTCGCGCTGTTCGCGATATCGGGCTTCTGGATCAAACTATCTGTGACGCTTTAGGTTCGGGCAGAGGTCCCCATGAGGATGCTATTCCTCATTGCACGGACACGCTTGGCACGACCGATTTCGTTATGGTTGAATCATATTCATGCTTGTGGTTTTCCCCGCCCTCTTTCCGGTCGGTTTTATATGGTATTGCTACCGACCTTAATAACGCTCCCATCGAAAGTGTTCATGTTACTATCGAAAACGATTTGGAGGAAATAGTCGACGAGGATTGGACCTGGATAGATGGTTCATATTTTTGTATGGCAGACGATGGAACTTATACGATCAAATTCAACCACGATGAATATTTCGAAACCACGGTGGAAGATTTCGAGATTTCGTTTTGGGACAGTCTGGATGTTTCCCTCTGGCCGGACTCAACTGACGTTACTATCTGGGCGGGTAATCTGGACGGCGAACCGATCACCGCGCCAATTAGTGGTCAAACCGAAGTTAACATCTATTTCCAGGCTCAGGAGCATGTTTGCGGCGAAGATATAATGTTCCCATTGGGCATAAATAATGGTTATTTTGAGTCGTGCGATAGCGTTAACAGCCAAACTCATTACCCATTTTCTCAATGGTCTATTGAGGACTTCAACAATCTTAATGAAGATTATATGACTGATGGCTTTGGCAATACCTGGGATAGTTATTCATTCTTCGGTATGAGGGATGGTTCTTATGGTGACCCTCCATTTGAGATGGCTCCCGGGGATCCTCCATTATTAGGTTTGACATTCTTGGTTAATACATCAGAAGATCATGCTTTAGGCGGCTTAATAGTTAACGATGCTATCGGACCGGGTTATGATCCTGATCAAGGTCCGGCCTACCTGGGTGATTGCAGCGGCGGCCCGCTTTATAGCCTATCCCAGTTATTCTCACCGGTGCGACTGGTAAGCTATGAGTACCTCCCCGGCGATATCGGCATGCGAAATGGCGGCTGGCCGCCAATGGCAATAGGCGGCGATGTCACCTACCTGGTCGGCTATTTCCGCAGCGGCGGCCATGCTGAAACACATCGTTGCGATCTTGATGGTTTCTGGGCGTCGGCCGATGTCAATGGCGACTGCGATATACTCGGCAGTGATGTTACCCGTATGGTCAACTATTTCCGAGGTATGACCGATCTCACTTGGTGCCCTGACTATCCCCCGGCCTGGCCGACATATGATGATCTGCCGACGGAAGCTCCCGAGGGCTGGCCCAATTGCGAGGAATATTAGAATATGAGGAGGAATGTTCGATGAAGCTGTTTCTGCTAATTACGGTTTTACTGATCTCCCCCATTATATTATCAGCTCAAGAGCCGGATGTTTACATCTTGGTCGGTTCGCCCGGCGGTGATACTGATACAGTCACATATGGAATAGCCGAATATGTGGAAATACCGATATACTATCAAGCGGCCGGTAATGATACAATCAATAGCGATTATCATAAACTTTATTTGGGAATTAATAATGGCTATATACTTGAATTTGATACTTCCGCGTGCACTTTGGAATATCCGATCTCCCAGTGGTACTATCACTTTCGTAGACCACATTACGATTTCTATACGGATGATGATGGTAATACCTGGGATAGTTGTCTTCTGTGGGCATATACCAATAGCAGTCATCCCGGTCCACCGTTAGTTCTTTATCCTGGCGATCCGCCTGTTCATGGATTAACATACGTATGTCGAACAGTCTACAGGCCCGAACTAATTGATAGCGTGATTCACAACGCGCTTGGGCCGGGCCATAGTATTTCAATATTAAACAATTTGGTGATAGAGGAAAAATATGCCAATGTAAAATTCGATGTAGACGCGGATTTTAATGGGAATATCACAGGTACAACAAACGATGCCGAAGGGAATCCTATTGAAAGCGTATTAGTGGAGATTTCAAACATTCATGGTAGTACTTACACAAATCATAATGGTGTGTTTTACTTTCCTCATTTAATTCATGATTCGTATTCACTGGAAATATCTCATCCTGATTACTGCGATATCGGTTTAAGTGACATTATCGTTGATTCGCCCGATACCATTTCGCTTGATATAGTCCTTGAGCATGGCGGTGTAGTTACAGGTATAGTAACCGATGAATCATCCAATCCTCTCGAAAACGCGCTAATTGAGATCATAGATTACTACAATCTCGATTCCTCCAATTCCGTCGGACATTATTCTATTAATGGTTTATGCCCCGGCGGTTATACTATTCGCGCATCCGCGGAAAGTTTTCAAAACAAAATCAAACATGATGTACCATTATACAATAATGATACTACCATGCTGGATATAGAGATGTGCTACATTGAATTTCCGCCAGATACCGGTATCATGATCTGGGCCGGCGGTCTGTTCGACGATTGTCGGTGGATCGATACAATGGACATCTATCCGGGCATGAGATTAGAAATACCGTTATACTTTCTGACTCAGGAGAGTGCATATGGAAATAATATAAAATACCCATTAGCTATAAACAACGCGTATATAGATTCATTCGCTACTGATGACTGCGAGTACCATTACCCATTCGTTCATTGGGCTTCCTGCTCTTTTGGCAATCTTCATGAAGATTATATGATAGACAGTTCCGGCAATACCTGGGACAGTTACTCATTTGTCGGTTTTCGTGATCTTTTATATCCTCCTTACGGTCCCTTCCTGAACTCAGAGCCAGGCGATCCCCCATTACTTGGTTTAACATTCGTTGTATATGTATCAAGTTTTACAGATTTGAGTAATGAGCTAGTGACGGACGCGATAGGTCCGGGTTATGATCCGGTGTCGGGACCCGCCAGAATAGGCGATCCTGAAGGCGGACCAGGATATAGACTTGCCCAATACTTTAGTCACTTAAGGTTTATTAATACCGAGTACACTCCCGGCGACGCCAACATGTACAACGGTCAATGGCCGCCGTCAGTGATTGGCGGGGATGTGACATACTTGGCCAACTATTTTCGCTCGGCGCCGGCCAGTCAACCCTGTATGCTGGAAGGATTATGGGCATCGGCTGATGTCAATGGCGACTGTCTGGTAATCGGCAGCGATGTGACCCGGATCGTGAATTATTTCAAGGGTAATATCGATTTGAGCTGGTGCCCTGATCATCCTCCTTCCTGGCCGACGCCGGATGACCTTCCGGCTGAAGCGCCGGAGAGCTGGCCGAATTGTGAGCCATATTAGAATAAACGGAGGAATTGTCAATGAAACTGATTCTGCTAATCACGGCTTTGCTGATCTTCCCCATTATATTATCAGCTCAAGAGCCGGATGTTTATATCATGGTCGGCTCGCCCGGCGGTGATGCCGATACAATCACTGTAGGCATTTATAATGATTGTCAGATACCGGTTTATTATCAGGCAGCCGGTGAAAACACGATTTACGGCGGGTTTCATGTTTACGCGCTTGGTATCAACAACGCCTATATCGATGAATTCGACACTGCCGCTTGTACATATCATTATCCATTCACCCAGTGGGATTATACCGGATTCTTAAATTTCGACCGGTGGGCTTACTCGGATGATGACGGGAACCGCTGGAGCAGTTATAGCTTTGAGAGCATGATCTATGTTCATGTGCCGGATGATCCCAATCCATGGTTGATTCTTGAACCGGGCGCTCCTCCGATTCATGGCATTACGTTTGCCTGCCACAGCGCCTATCGTCCCGGCTTGGCCGATAGTGTAATCAGTAACGCGATCGGTCCCGGAGAAGACAGGTTGTATGATTCTTCGACTCTCCGTGATACGACGGATCTTGTTACTTATGAAATCGATGAAAGTTATGCCAATATCAAATTCGAGATAAGCGTCGGATTTAATAGCATAATTGCCGGCACGGTGTATGATGAAAACATGAATCCTATCGCCGGGGCATATGTGAAAGAACTTAAATCTCAAGTCGATGATACTACTGATATCAATGGCCAATATACGCTGGCAAACCTTTACCCCGGATACGGCAATCTAGTTTTCGAGGCGGATGGCTACCAAAGATTAACCAGGAATAATGTTTACGTTCGAAATAATGACACAACGGTAGTTGATATTCAAATGTGCTGGATTGAGATGGAACCGGATTTCGATATCATGATCTGGATCGGCGGGCAAACCAATGATTGCAGATGGATTGACACTGTTTCTGTTTATCGGGGACTTCAACTGGAGATACCAGTATATTTCCTATGCCAAGACTATGTCTCCGCCGGGGACATATCATTTCCTTTGGCGATTAATAACGCCTATCTTGATTCATTCATTACTGAGGACTGCCGCATTCATTACCCATTTTCATGGTGGGATAGTAAGTCTTTCGGTAGCCTCAATGAAGACTATCTAATTGATAGTACTGGAAGTACATGGGATAGTTATTCATTTACCGGATTCGCGGAGCTTTTCCCTCCATATGACAGCCCAATGCTAAATACCTTACCCGGCGATCCGCCCGTTCATGGTTTGACATATGTTGTTGAAGTTGCATATTATGGTAATTTGAATGATCTGATTACCTCTAACGCAATCGGTCCCGGTTTAGATCCAATTTCAGGTCCGGCGAATATTGGTGATGAATGGGGTGGACAGGGATATAATTTCATCCAGTACTTCAGTCTATTTAGGTTTATCAACACGCAGTACACTCCCGGCGATGCCAATATGTACAACGGCCAGTGGCCGCCATCAGTGATTGGCGGTGATGTCACGTATCTGGCCAACTATTTCCGCTCGGCGCCGGCAAGCCATCCATGCATGCTGGAAGGATTATGGGCCTCGGCGGATGTCAACGGCGATTGCCTGGTAATTGGCAGTGATGTGACCCGGATCGTAAATTATTTCAAGGGCAATATCGGCTTAACGTACTGCCCCGACCATCCCCCAACCTGGCCGACACCGGCGGATATCCCTTCGGAAGCGCCGGAAGGCTGGCCGAATTGTGAGTAAAATGTAAATTAAAGGAGAAAGTTAAATGAAACTGAATCTGACAATCGTAGTTTTGGTATTCTTTCCTGTTTTTTTATCAGCTCAAACAGCTGATGTTTATATAAATTACGGTTCGCCGGCTGGTGAGGCCGATACTATCGATTGCCCTCTATACGACCGATTTGATATTCCGGTATACTTCCAGGCCGCCGGCAATGATACTCTCCGCGGCGAATACCTGCTAAGCGTTCTTGGTATCAACAACGCGTATATCAGCGAGTTTGATACGGCCGCCTGCGTCTATCACTATCCCCTTAGCCAGTGGGATTATGCCGAATTCGCAAATCTCGAGCAAAATTTCTATACTGATAATGAGAATAATTCCTGGGATTGTCTAAGTTTTATGGGCTTATATGAGCTTGAGCCGCCTTATGAAAGTGTCTATTTTGTGTTGATCCCGGACGAAGCGCCTGTCCACGCGCTAACATTTTCCGTTCTTACCGAATACATACTGGAGCTTGAAGATAGTGTAGTCACGAATGCCATTGGTTATGGCGATGATCCGATACAAGGCCCCTCAAATTTTGGACATACCGCTACGCCTTATGAGATTGAGGAAAGTTTCGCGAATTTCAGGTTTTTCACTCACGATGGCGCTATTTCCGGCGTAGTTGTTAATGACGGGGACGAACCTGTAGAGAGCGTTCTGGTAGAGATAGTTGATAGCCGAGTATCCGGTTATTCTAACTCCGTTGGAGAATTTTTCCTGCCATATTTAGCAGACGACTTGTTTGATATATATTTGTCCCATCCCGATTACAGCGACACTTTAGTAAATGATATCGAAGTGAGCTTATCTGACACCGTTACTCTGGAGGTAAATCTCAAATACGGCGGCGCGATTACCGGTATCGTAACGGATGGATATTCTAATCCTATCGCTGAGGCCTACCTGGAAATCCCGTATCATGATCTGAGCGATACGACCGATATCGATGGCCGATACATTATCGGTGGTATCCATCCCGGCTCATACGACTTCACGTTTTATGTCGATGATTATCGAATGGTCGAATCAAACGATATACAAATTACTGATACTGATACAATCGTTATCGACATTTCCACCTGTAGATATGAGTTCGATTCCGAAGTGGATATCATGGTTTGGCTGGGAGGACAGTTTAACGGCTGTGATATATATGATACAACTACTATCTACCCGGACATGAATTTGAGTATACCGGTTTATTTTATGACACCGGCCGACTATCCATATGCTGATTTATGTTTCCCGTTAGGTATCAATAACGCGTATATTGATTCATTCGTGACAGCCGACTGCCAATATCATTTCCCGTTTACGCAATGGGATATCGCGGGTTTTGAATTATTCTTTGATAATTACATGACGGATGACTCCGCGAATACATGGGATAGCTACGCTTTCAAAGGACTTGCGGAAATAATTCCTCCATATGACAGTCCTTTTTTACATACTGGTCTCGGCGAATCCCCGATTCATGGTTTAACTTTCGTAGTCCATGTAAGAGATGATATCGAACTCGATGGTCAAACTATCACTGACGCGATAGGCTTAGGTTATTTTGCCGCCGGCTGTGATGGGCAATCATTTCCGCCAGACTGTGGTGATCCTATGAATTTCGGCAATATATATTATATCCCCGGTGACGCTAATATGTTAAACGGATTGTGGCCACCTGAAGTGATCGGCTCGGATGTTACTTATTTGGTGAATTACTTCAGAGATTTAGAGTCAAATGGCTCTTGCATGCTTGACGGCGCCTTCGCTTCAGCCGATATCAACGGCGATTGCCTGGTTATCGGCAGTGATGTGACTCGGCTCGTCAACTATTTCAGAGGTTTGAGCGACATATCATACTGCCCCGATCATCCCCCGACCTGGCCGACACCGGAGGATATTCCTTTAGACGCACCGGTGGGCTGGCCGAATTGCGAGTAGAATGAGGTAAAGCGAATATTTATTTGAGAGGCGCGATAATGAGGCGAATAGAAACTATTACAGGAGTTTTAGCATGTTTATTTGCTTTATCAATCTCCGCCCAAAGCCAGACAGTTGATGTATTAATCTGGTATGGCAATCTGGATGGTTCGCCAATCGTCGTTGATATAAATGATACTGTAATGGTCGACGTATACATGCAAAGCGCGGAAGAAATTGAAATTGAAGCTATAACACTTGTACTGGGATCAAATGATCAATACATTTCCGATTTAATCAGCGAAGCGTACGGTGAAATGCATATAATGCCTGAGTCATGCCAAACAGGTGGTTTTTATCCTCCTTATGGTTCTCCCCCGAATGAACCGGATTGGTCAAGTCAGGAGTTTTTATGGTTTGGCATTTGGGGGGCCCGCCGTGTGATTCGCTTTGAAGAGCCAACGATGATAGCCTCATATGCCATGACGGTTGTCGGTGATGAAGAAGTTATTGGAAGTGTAGTATATTGTTTGGGAAGCGGCTTAAATGGTACTTATAGCGATACAGATATAGCCGGTTATCAAGGCGGACATATCATATTATCATATGAAGAGTATTTCAGTCCGTTTTACTTTTATACCCCCGATCCCCAGCCCGGCGATATCAATGGTACAATTATCAATTTTGATGGCGATCCTGTTGAGGATGTTCATGTGAGAACAACTGATATGAACTACAATGATACAACAAACGTCAACGGTGAATTCATTTTAACAAGTTTGGACCTGGGTATTCATGACATTATTCTTTTTCATTCATATTATCCGGATACGACTTTAATAGGCGTTCCAGTATCTTCCGGCGGTACCACTGATATTGAGATAACTCTGGGCGGCGCGATAAGTGGTACGGTTGCCGATATCGATCAATTGCCTATAGAGGGAGTTACCGCGGGTATTATTGGTACGGGAATTTCCGCTGTTACAAATATCGACGGCGAATACGGTCTCAATAATATCATATGGGGAAATTATGATGTTTACTTTTCTCATCCGGATTATGAATATATAATCGTAAATGACGTTGTAGTAAAATCGGGCGAAACAACAATAGAGAATGTAACTCTTCACCTAACCCCCCTTCCCGCATTCGCCACCGGAACAGTAACCAACCAGTATGGCGATACGTTAGCCGGGGTTTATATATATGTACAAAACACAGATAATGGCGATACTACTGATGCCAATGGCAAATACTTCATCGATAATATCGAACCTTTTCGACAAAGGCTCTGCGGTGTCTCGCCCGATACGAATTACCCCGCTCAGTATTTTGATCGTATATATTTCCACGAAAATGACACTGCTTATTACAATATCACATTTTACAGATATCCTTTCATTGATGTGGGAACCGCAAAGCTATTGAGTCCACCTGCCGGGGTAGAATGTGACTCGTCTTACGAGATAACCGCCGTCGTTAGAAATTACGGCACCGAACCTCAAACATTCGACGTAATTGCCAACATTAGTTACTTTCTTACACCTGATATAATTTATTCTGATACAATCACCGATTATTTTCTCGCGGAGAGAACGTCCGCTTTGGTAAATTTTCAACTCGAATATACGCCCGTTACGGATACCTTTTACATGGTAACAGTACACACGGTTCTTGAAGGTGATGAAAACGATCGGAACAACGGAGCAGGGTCACGATCCAGTTGTACTCCTGATATTTATATTTGGGCCGGCAATGTTGATTTATCACCAATAAACGCGACCGCCGGGCAGCAAATAGATATTAAGATTTATTTTCAAACTCAGGATTATGCCAACGGGTTTGACATATCTTATCCTCTTGGAATTAACAATACTTATATCGATTCATTTATTACAAATGAATGCCAGATACATTATCCCTTCTCGCAATGGGATGCAAAGGGTTTCGGTAATTTGAATGATAATTACTCAACAGATGAATTGGGCAACTCTTGGGACAGTTACACATTTACTGGATTCGCTGAATGTTTTCCGCCTTATAATAGCCCGTTTCTACATACGGAATCGGGTGACCCGCCAATTCATGGCCTGACATATGCTGTTCAGGTAAGTAACAATGTCGATACTAACAATCGAATTATAGCGAATGCTATAGGACCGGGCGGAGATCCTATCACCGGTCGTGCAAATATCGGCGATCCGCAAGGCGGCTGGGGCTATACATTGGGGCAGTTTTTCAGCCCAATTTCGTTATCTAACTTCCACTACACACCCGGCGATGCCAACATGTACAATGGCCAATGGCCGCCTTCAGTGATTGGCGGGGATGTCACATATTTGGCCAATTATTTCCGTTCGGCGCCGACAAGCCAACCCTGTCTGCTCGATGGCCTCTGGGCATCGGCGGATGTCAACGGCGATTGCCTGGTAATCGGCAGCGATGTGACCCGGATCGTGAACTATTTCAAGGGCAATATCGGCTTATCGTATTGTCCCGATTATCCCCCTGCCTGGCCGATACCGGCCGGTATTCCTATAGACGCGCCCAGTGGCTGGCCGAATTGCGAGTAGAACAAAATGAAAAAGGAGAAGGTACTATGAAACTGAATCTGACAGTCGCGATTTTGCTGATCTTTCCTGTTGTACTATCAGCCCAAACTCCGGATGTTTACTTCCTATACGGATCACCGGGAGGAGACGCCGATACGATAAATCTTGAAATAGAGTCGACCGTTGAAATACCTGTATATTTTCAGGTCGCCGGCGAGGCTTCAATAGTTTCACCAACTGTTGGCTGTGTTTTAGGCATTAATAATAGCTATATAACAAGTCATGACACGACATCCTGTATCTACTATTACCCATTCACCGAATGGGATATGGCGGAATTCCTATCTCTCGATGAAAATTACGATTGGGACGGCCAGTATCACTGGGATAGTTATTCATTTTTGGGTCATGCAAATTTTGCACCTCCGTATGATGGCCCAAACCTGGTTTTACGACCGGGCGATCCGCCGTTACATGTTTTAACTTTCTCAGTCAATACAGCTTTTCTGTACAATCCTGCCGACAGTGTTGTGGGTAATGCTATTGGCCATGGAGAAAATCCGATTTGGGGGAGTTCAAATATGGGCGATACAATAGGTGCCTATGGATATGATATCGAAGAGCGATATGCTCATGTCAGGTTCAATATAGATTTCGATTTAGCCGGGGCTATTAAAGGCGCTGTTACAGATGAGAATCTCAATCCAATCTCCGGCGCATATATAGAAATCGTTGACCTCGGCATCAGCGACTCCACGGATGTCAACGGTGAGTACCTTTTAGATAGCCTATATACCGGGAATTACGATATCGTATGCTCGGCTGAAGGATACCTTAGAGAATCGATAAACGATATTCATGTACAGAACCACGATACAATCGTAATCGATATTGAATTGTGCGCTTTTGAATTCGCTCCTGATGTGGACATTATGAGTTTTGCGGGCGGATATTTCGACGAATGCCGGTGGGTCGATACGATGGCTGCCTATCCTGATCAGATACTGGAAATCCCAATTTACTTTTTCGGTCGGGATACTTCAATAAAGGTGGATATGGTTCATTATCCACTGGCAATTAATAACGCTTATTTTGATTCTTTCGTACCGGACCAATGCGTTTATAATTATCCTTATTTTGAGAGCTGGTGCTTTTGCGACCTCAATGAGGATTTCATTACGGATAGCCTTGGAAATACATGGGACAGTTATTCATTTCTTGGAGAAATATGGGGTCTACCTCCTTATTTTGAAGAAGAGCTGTTATGTACATATCCCGGAGATCCTCCGGTGAAAATGATTACGTTCGCTGTATATGTAAGAGACGATATAGAATTAGAGGATGTTACGGTTAGTGACGCGATCCAACCGGGATATAGTCAGGATCAGTATGAAGGTTATGCCTGGTTTGGCGGAATGGGACTATATCCATTTTCTGAATACTTCAGTATGGTAAGATTCAATAATCTCCTATACACGCCCGGAGACGCCAATATGATCAACGGCCAATGGCCGCCTCTGGTGATCGGCAGCGATGTCACTTACTTGGTCGGTTACTTCCGGGCAATAAACACCTCTTGCTTGCTGGATAATTTTTACTGCGCGGCGGATATAAACGGCGACTGTAATGTAATCGGTAGTGATGTTACCCGATTCGTGGGTTATTTCCGGGGTTTGGCCGATATCTCATTCTGTCCCGACATGCCACCATCTTGGCCAGCGCCCGATGACATTCCGCCGGTTATGCCCAGTGGCTGGCCGAATTGCGAGTAGAATGTTGTTGACAAAACATAGATGATATCGTATTTTATTGATATGACTGCCCTGAAACACGGAGGTGTTTTATGAGAATATACGCGATAATAATGATAATACTGTTATCATCGTGTGCCCTGGCCCAGGATAACTGGGGCGAAGCGCGCATGGTAGATAGCGAGTACTGGGAGCCTTTTATTGGATTATATGGATTGTATAATCCGTCTATATCTACGAATGATTCAATACTATTTTTTAATCATATTGAGTTTAGTCATGAGACTAATACCGCCTACTCGGCATATTTCGATGACCAATGGCAAACGCCGCTTGTGTTTCCATATAATACGATCGATGTATTTCTTCATCAGGACGAAAGCTATAAACTTTACTTTTCAGCGATTCATAGTATGGGCTATGGCGGGCTGGATCTCTGGTTCTGCGAATACATTGACGGCGAATGGCAACCGTGTAATATCCTGGTTGAACCGGTAAGCTCAGAAGCCGACGAAAAATCGCCGTCATTCACTCATGATGGCAGCCGGTTGTATTTCATGAGGGATGATAACATTATGTACTCAGATCGGATTGACGGCGTATTTACCGAACCAGTACAGCTTCCCGATTTTATCAATACCGATCAATATGAGACACATCCGGCAATTCACCCCGGTGGAGATCGGCTCTATTTCAATCGCGCGCCAGATCCAATCGGCTACAATCCGAACCTTATGTTGGTCAGCTATCTAATCGGCGATGTTTGGCAGGAACCGGTACCCCTCAACGATAACATAAATTTCTACATTCAAAATGATCCCTATTACGGCTACAGCTATAAGCCTACCTTTTCTCTTGATGGCACTAAAATGTATTTCGGCCATGTGGAATTTGCCGGAAATGGCGAGATTATGCAATCGATCTGGGTGTCCGAACTCACTGTCGATGTCCCCGAAAATAGCGCGCCTCTTCCCCAAATAATAGCCGTCTCCGCCTATCCCAATCCATTCAACGCCGAAACGCAGATAACGATCACAGGCGATCCGTGGCTTGTTGACGAGATATCGATTTACGATATCACCGGCAGCAAGGTACGTGTATTTAAGGTGGCTACCTCAGTTATTTGGGATGGCAAAGACAATCGCGGCCGGGAGGTCGCCTCGGGCTTGTATTTCGTTAAAGTCGGCGGTAATGATTTTATGAAGGTAAAAAAGCTGACGTTGCTGCGTTAGCTACGTTTTCCCCGAAATATCGCTTAGCGCTATATGAATGATTTTAATGTCAGGTTACGCTCTTTCTCGCGTAACCTGACATATTATTTTATTATCCTCTTGTTGACATTTGCTTAAATCTATAGCAGCAGCGAATAAGCCAGACTAAAATGAGTATTAACAGAAGTAAGATTATGATTAAGATCAATCTCAGCAGCCAACATGGTATACATTCTCGTTCAGGTGGTTTATCCGGTAGTTTCTTGCCAATGTATTTGCCCAGGGTGATTTCGCGTGTTACGCTTTCTCCTCTCTCGGTTACTCCTACACTCCTAATGAAAAAGTCATAATATCCCTTGAGACTCGTATTGACATAGTCAACTCCAAATACGGCATCATCCGCGGAACCGTCACCATGCATGCCATCGTCGAATAATCCAACTGTAGAAACGGAACCATTGGGACGAGTGACTTTCGCTGTTACGGTCGCTCCTGGAATAGGCCACCAGGCCTCAGTTGTTTTGGCCATTATATGTACCGGCTCGCCAACCAGGACTTCTCCCGAAGTTAGATCGGCTTCAAGCCTATAATCCGAACCCACCGAAGCCATAAATGCCAAGGCGACATTTCCTCCATATGACGGTAGATTGCCTAGATATTTATCCAAACGGGGAATATCTTCCTTGGAAATCGGTTGCAGAAACAGTCTCCAATAACCGGCATAATGATGCGACATTGCCCGGGGCGGGAATTTGACTTTAATCAGCTTGCAATTATTGAATGTTTTAACATGGACGCTGATTCCTCCTACGGAGCTTCCTGCTTCGATAATCTGGCCCGTAGGATCCTCAAGGTATAATTTGGAATGTAAATCCGGAATTTTAAATAAATCGCTAACAACAAGGAAATAAGCATCCCTGTCGCATTCAACTATATTCACTTCGGCGATAAATTGTAATGAAGTGGTCAAAGCCAAAAAATACATCGGATCGAGGGCTAATTGTCTCCCGGTTGCTTTAGCGAACGCCTTAAAATAAAAGGCTTCCAAATCATATCTATGTTCACCTGATAGCGTTGAAATCACTCTGAATAAAGCATCTGTATCATCGGCTATAGCCTGGAGTTTAGAAGCCTCAACGCCATCAAGGCATCCCGAACAGGTCTCGATAGGATCACCGATACCAACACAAAATATCTTCAGATCAGGGTAAGCAGTGCGTATTCCGGGTAATGCATTAGCGATCCACGGTTCCTCGTTTTCCTTGCCGTCGGTCAGAACAATCATTGCCTGAGCATTTCCGGCTGGGCTTGAGGCGAATTGGTATGATCCTTCCTCCATAGCGCCGCCAATACCTGTACCGCCATCAGGGTATAATTCGCCACCCGATCCAATATCGGCCAGAATAGTCTGCGCGTTAGCCCTGTTTGATGAGATCGCGTCAAGTGTTACGGGAGTGGATGTACTCTCATTGAATTTAGTTAGACCAAAATGATCCCATGCATCCTCTATTATTTCCGTATAAAGAACCCCCGCATCCCTGGCCGCTTCGATTTTTACCGCGTCGCCCGCCGCGGCGCTCATACTTCCGGAACGATCAATTACCAGCATAGTGGAAAGAGGTATTGGTTCGGTGCCGGAACCAACCAGCCGGACATTATGTGTTGTCGATACAGGTTCTTCATTGGTGTTATCCAGGACTAGAAATAATTCTTTGGAACCGACACTTGTCGGATGAAATGTCATTTCATAATATCTAGTTTCATACGGAGGAATCGTTTTGTGTCCCAGGTCAAGGGTAAACTCGGATATATCCGGGTCAGCGGGATCCTGCAGCCCGATATCGAACTCCAGTGCCGCATCGCCATCATTAGCCACGAACACGGCTTGCCGAAATTCGTAATCGATTTCCACTTCACCATAATCGATCTCAGTGGTTATTAGCCTGAGTATCGGCACCGGATGATGTCCACGGGCTTGAAGTTCAACAAATGCGACATCCGATCCACCGCCGGTATATGTGGCATCGGCTCGCAAGGTACCGGTATAATTCGTTTCGGCCGAAACCACGGCTCTTACTAATCTGCTTCCCGACCCAGGACCATTAACATTACCGATATTGCCGCCGCTGGGCAGCGAAAATACTCCGCCCGCGTCATCGGTAATAGTAAGGGTTACATTCATCGGCGCGTCGCCGACATTGCTGATCGACAGGCTGGCTTCGGTCCTATTCCCGGGGGAAGGTAAAGTCCAATCGGCTTCGCCAACATTAAAAGTAGCGGGAGCCGACATCACTCCCATCGGTACATGAGCGGTTCCGGATACGGCCGTATTACGACTGTAGCCGATACTATTACAGGTATAATTGACGGTAATGAACTCCGAATAAAACTGATCGGACGTCAATCCACCCGGAGCGCAGAATCGTACCTGGAAATCAAAATCATCATCCGGATCCAGAGTCCCGGGCGTTCCGCTTGTATTGAGTTCAAAAACAGGATTACCACTGGTAATGCTGGTAATAGTAAATGGCATATTACCGGTATTTTCAAAGGTAAGCGTTCGCCATGAACTGCAATCGCCGATATCCTCTTCCCCGAAAGTGCCATCGCTGATGCTTAGATTTCCCGAGCAATCGGGCGGACCTGCCCAGTGTTCAACGCAGTAGGTTCCGCCCCAATGAGGAGATGGATCGATTTTATAAGAGCCCGCGGCCATACTAATATCACCACTCCAACCGAAAGCCGCTCCCCCGAGATTGTTGGGATATGCTGTAGTTCCATCCGGATTTAAAATATCAAAGAAGCCACTACGGCCGCCGCCGCAATCTTTATTGATATTCGTTACGGTAAGATGGACTGTTTGAGCGAATCCCAGAGTAAATTCTTTATAGCAAACGCAATCAGTACCGGAAGGCAGGCCACCGGACATACAAGGTCCCGCCGGAAGCGGCTGAGTACACATAGTCCCGCCGTAACTGCATTCCTTACGAGCACAAGCCACATCGTCATAAGCCAATGTCTGTATTGGCATAAACAGAGAGAAAATGAAAGATATCGCAATTGTTAAAGCTAGTATCTTTGAAAATAAGATATTAGGTTTAAATCTTTGAACAATATTAGTCATATTTACCCCTTTTCATTTGGTATATGTGTTTTTTATTTCTTAATTAAATTAATATACTATCACCTCCTTCTTTTAGTAATTCAATAGCCGCCTAAAGGCATACAAGGAACCAAGTTACTTAACGGTGTTAATTTCCACCCCAAAATTGGATATTAATTAGGCCTACAAAAAGAAAAGCAGATACAAACAATCAAAGATGCCTAAAACACTCATCGAATTATAAAACTTTACAATTTCCTTGTCAAGTTTTTATGTTTTAAAATCCTGGTTTTATTTTCGGTGTTTGGGATATTTATGCCATTAGAATAGCAAAATCACTTCGATATTAATCTTTAAAGCTTATTATGAGAATTTCTTAAGTAAGGATTTTGGAATTGAACTTAAAAAAATGCAATAGTAAAAGTATCAGGGGCGTTTTATTAACGCCCCTGATATATATTTGGTTGTCTTTAGCTTCTCCCCTCAATCTTCCCCTCCCCAGCAGCCAATCTGCCTTTCTTGCGGTTAACAGACGCCCTCACTGCCCGTTCGGCCGGACCGCGGTTGACGCCGGTGACATCAGTAATCTTATCAACCGCCCTATCAAGCCAAACCGACCAATGCGCTGAAGGGTATTTCTCGGCGAAATAGTCGGTGATATCATCGGCGATTAAGAGCACATGGCCAGCAGTTTGTTTCGCCTGGGCCGTCTTTAGAAGTGGAATAATATATTTCCTGGTGAGCATACCAATCGCCAGAAGAAGCAGAGCCCCCACTGCGCTTAAGGCCCGCTCGCCGACTAAATCGCCGACCCCACCAATCAATCCGGCTTGATAAAATGCTAGTTCGTTCATAAGCTCTCCTTTTTGATCATCGCCTATTGCATCTGCCAGCCTGAAAGCCCCGGCACTATTGCTTTGGTACGATAGACTACTCCCGATTGATATTTTATCGTAAACATGTATTTCGAACTGGCATTGGATAAAAGCTCCGATGGGATCAAATCGATACTCCAGTAGCCGGTTGAATCGGTGACGGTCGATTTTGTAAATGGCGTGATCACGGCGTTTTCGTATTTAACCGGATGGTATTCTCTGGATATCTCAGCGGTGATTTCGATACCCGACAGGCTATCGCCGCTAATATCATACACCCAGCCATATACCCGGCAGAGATATGGCTCGGGCGGATTACCGGGATCAAACATTGACATGAGAAGCGTATCGGTTCCACCGCCTGACACGATATCCAGCGTATCTTTTGCCATAATATAATTATTGGCGGTCATCTCTATCCAGTAACCGCCGGGGTCCAACGCCAAAATCAGTCTGCCGGATACGTCAGTAGCCAGACCGCAAACCTTCGTCGTCGATTGATCCAGCGTTCTGATTGTTGCCCGAGCGCCCTGAATTAAGGTAGAATCAGCGGCGGCCAGAACGATTAGCGTTTCTGGTTCGGTTCCCCCGCCCGTGGCGCCGATGGCCGAGATATCGTCTTTAACATTGTTGCCCGGGCCGGCAGAACCCGGGTAGTCTCCGAATTTGTTATGTAATGATACAATTCCGGGCACCGACAAATTGTGCTTGCCCGTATAGGCCGTTAACGAATCAAGATGGTCTTGCACATTTCCGGTTCCGGCCTGGCCATCATAGCCAAGTCCGATTTTCATGTGCAATGACGGCGATTGCCCCGATACTCCCGGTCGGCCAATCGAAACATACATCGTATCTATTTTGGTAACGATCTCAAGCAGCGAATCGGGAACCGAACAAACGCCCCCGGTATATCCTTTTGTGATCAGCGAATCGCTTGCGTCAAACTCAAGTTTATCGGTAGCGGTCTTTATATCTTCAATATCAAACGAGATATTTTCGATATCGGCATCGATACCTCCCGAGCCATTGCCGTCGACATAATTGTATACCCTATACAGAATTGAGGACGCCGTATCACCATCGGAGGGATAACCCGGAACCAGCAGTGTTTTCCAGACCAGTTGACGGGTTGAGTCCGCGATTTGGTCAATTGTTTCCGAAGCCAGCTCATCCTCATCCAATTCGCCCGCTATATCATCAAAATCGGGAGCGACATGGCCGGTTCCGCTGATTTTCATAACACCCCAATTCGATGGCGAATCGGCGGTGGACAGGAAATCGGCCGGCCCGACATCGTTAACGAAATAGGCGTGATTTGCCAATGAGTAGTAATTGCCATTACCGGATCCTCTGGCATTAACCGTGTATTGTCCCGGTGTTCCGCCGGCCCGATATCTCTTCATATAAAAGCCATCAGCGTAATTATATGATGTTAATGAAGTAATGGTATCTACTGAAAGGGTATCTCCACTTGGATCGAATCTATTGATGTAAATCGTATCGGGAGATTCGAATTTCAATGCCAGAGAATCCCACATCGATATATACACCCAGACCGAATCATCAGCTCCCTCATTGCCGTTATCATAAATACCCAGAAAATCCGACCGGGCATAATCCACGATCAACACAAAAATGACAGTAATAAGAATTATCTTCTTCATTAATGACTCCTTTTCATCTTACGGATTCTCGCGTATGGGTTGATTATCGGTCCGCCAGATTCCTCGCAGTCAACATAGACACTATACCTGAAGCCATTCGAAGAATATCCGGATAAATCGTCATTTGTTCCCCAATCGGAGTAATCTTCTCGTCTCTCAAAGCCCCAGGTTCCGGTGTAATCGGCGCATACTCTCAGGCAATAGTCGCACGATTCGCGCCCCTGCCATGAAACTAAATAGTCCTCATCATCAGCTAAAGTACCTGAAATCGAACCATTAAACCATTCGGCGTCGTTGGGACTGGAGGCGTATTTTGTTACCTCGATTTTATCGCTTGAAACAACTTTAGCGCATTCATTCAAATCCGGGCTGTAAGAGTACACTACTACTGTTGCCGTGCACGCGGCTGATTGATTGATCCTGTAAGCACAGATATATGCCGTTTGCATCTCACCATCGGCGTCTTGATGATCGTTATAGTTAACCATATGCCTGAAATTGTTAGTTTCCATATGTACGCCGGTTTCGCCCTGTGAAGTACAACCAAATGTTGGGTCGACAACCACCGGATAATCGGCTCGATCCAGGAAATCATCGGGAACGGACACACTCAGCTTGCCTAAAGCGATATCGATATTCAGGCCGCACCAAACCGTATCGCCATTGGTATCCCAGGCCAGTGGTTGATAAATATGAAACGCTTTGCCGCTTTTATAGATTCCCTGCTTATTTGATTCATGATAAACCGCGTAAGAACCGGGTATGTATTCACGATAATCCCAGTTATTTCCATAGGCTTTGAAAGTATCAGGGTCCTGATAGAAGAAAAGCAAATTTTCAATTTCAATATCAAATGCTAAAACGCCGCTGTCCGGCCGGTCAGCCAGGGTGATCTCCCATTCGAATTCGTTTCGCGACCGCATATAAAAACCGTGCTTGAGGTTCCCCTCGGTCAATTGTATTTGAGATTTTGATTCATCTTCCATCACTATGAACGCGGAATCTGATGACGGCAGTGTGATTTTTAGCCAACATTCCTTATTCCATCTATTGATCGATATACAGGGATCGTGAATAGCTTCAGAAGAATCACTTAACTCGATTTCAAATTGATTGATACTATCGTGAAAAACAAAAACTTTATTATCGGAACCAACCATAGATAAATGCGGCATAAAATCCGTACTATCGGCGCGTGATGTTTGAGCCCACAATGAATGTCGAGCTTGGCGAGTGGGGAAGGCAAGAACGGTTATTATAATTACTATTGCTAGAAGCCGCGTCGTCATTATCGCTTTTCCATTTACGAATAAATTAGTTACATTCATTTGCGACTCTTTCAGGCTTTGGCGGGCGACTTAAAACCGCTTAACGAACCTGTGAATTTTTCTAAAAACATGAACGCGTCACGCTTGTATTGATTGGCCAACGCCGACCAGGTAGAACTGACGAAATTCTTCAAGCCGGAGGAAACAGCCCAGAGCGCTTTGATTCTGCAGATCACGGCAATCGCCAGATAAGTTTCGGCAACTACCAGCGAACGATCGGACGAGGAGGAGTAAACCGTATCGATATAGTTTAGTACCTGTTCATTTGCTTCGTTAATCGCGTTGACAATCGTGTCATCTTCGATAAAAGCGTATTCCGAGATATAATCTACATATAGCCATTGGCCCGCTTCGATATCACCTGAACCGATCCGGCTGAGTTCCCCCTTCGTATAATCAATATTGTAATCAACGCCCTTTTTATAAACACGGTAGGGCAAATACCAAACCGAAACATTTACCCCGGCCGGCAGATTACCCGAACTTATGCGAGTTAACACACCGGAATCGAAATCAACGGTATAATCCAGGTTTTCCTTATAGATCTGCCCCAGTGAGCTATCAGAAGCTACTACAACGGTATCCCGTATCAATTGCGATTTGCTTAGATTAACCTGGTTACTCGGAGGAAAAGCAATCACCTGATAATCCGGCTTTATCTGCTCTTTTGCCTTGACTTTTTCAGATAGATTATTAACCGGCGGGTATCTAAGCTGAGCTATAGAGTTATCGGAAATCTTTGCCGGCTCGGAATCAATCTGACTGACAACTATATGGTTTTCCATAAGATGTTTTTTAACAATCTCGACGGTCGTAAAACTCATGGTAAATCCACCTCCATAATTAAGACATCAACCAGGCCTTCACCGACCCAATCGGACTCCGCCTCGCCCCGAGCGATCTTAAATCCTGTCGGGGATGGCCGACCGATTAGAAAACAGTGAGCCTGATTCCTTGGGATAATAATAATTACAGGATCGGCTATCTGGGCCGGTAAAATGTTACCGTTTGAATCTATCAAATCGGCATAATTGATAACCTGGTTCCGGCCGCCTATAACATTAGAGGAAAATACTACGCGCTTGGGCGACCCGATTTCACTCATCAGAAAATCTGCCAGGCAGGAGTCGGTATTACCCCACACCATCAGATTAGGCACCAGCCATTTACGGTTGCTCTTCAGATAATCCAAAGTCAGATTCATTGATCCTCCCTTGCCATTGTTAAGAAATCGGTTCTAGGCGTTGCCGCAAACTGCGTCCCCACCGGCGCAACCGTGAAGCCATTCGCAACGCGTATCCTGATCCAGAATTTACTTACCGAATTCACGGTGTTTATCTGCCAGTCGGCCGGCGCTGATCGGGTATCAGGCCAAAGATTACTAAGCTTATTGGATTCATCGAAATTATAACCGCCTGAATCGGGTGTAAAACTACGCCAAATCTCGCCATCAAAATACTCCCAAACAACGCTACCGGCGCCGCCCACCGTCGATAGAACCGACGCCAGACAGAAGAATTTTTCATCGCCGCCGAGGTAGAGACAATCATTTTCCGAAGACATGAGTGTGCCTGTTAATGAATGAAAAACATCGGCGTTATCCAAACTCGATGCGGCTTCGGTTTTATCCTCATATGTTTGGCTGACACTGTCGTATATCATGAATTTATCGAGATAACCGATTCCCGGCACGAGGGCAAAAGATGTAAAAGTTCCGCTATCATCATACGCGCATCGAGGGATGAAATAGCCATTGCCGATATCCTCGGCGAAAAATATATGTGCCTTGTTTTTCCGGTAAACTATCTGAGGCGCTCGAGCCGCAACGGTAGCCGCCTCTCGCAGACCGCTAAGACTTACACCGTCGTATTCACGGATATAAACTCTGTTTGACTCGGAGGGCGAAAACGCGATACCGAGTTTCATGTCATTTGAAACAGCGCAATCGAATTCCGAATCAATATAGTCGCCGCTGAGAAGCAGGATTTCGGATTCCCATTCGCTGCCGCCGCCGGGGTATTTACGAAAATAAAGGTCTGACCTGTTCATACAGTAAACGGCGTAAAGATCGGTGCCGACGAAATTCAAATTTGGATATGGCATCTCATCAGATGCGACTGCCAGGGCGGTCCCCAAATCGGATGGCCCGCTTCCCCAGGTAATCCCGCCATCAGTTGATTTTTTCGCCTGAATGGAATACTCTTCCTTGACATTGTCGTAGTAAGCGAAAGCGCAACAGAGATCGCCGTCATCATTACGGGCTATTACCGGATAATAACCTGGACCCGCGTCAAATAACGTAACCGGCGAACCGCTGACCCATTCCCCCGCGCTAAACGTTAGCTTGATAAAAATCAGGTTCATGGAAGTTTGCTGAACATAGACAACATATAAGTTTCCGTTTTCATCGATACAGGCGGAAAGCGGATAATCGGCCGAATCGGTTATTCTGGAATACGGCTCGGACCAGTCGGTGTAAGGCGGGTCCGCCCAGGTAAAAGCGTGGCTCGAAACCGATTTACCATATAAGCATACAAGCCTGCCCGCGTATGGACCATAAGCGATCTTAAATAATTTTTGCTGTGGCGAAACACCGGTTGGAATCGCGGCGGTGGATGTATCAATTAATTTATGCATGACTTAAAAATAACGGAAACCGACCGCCAGGGCCGGCTCCCGTCAACTCCCTTCTAGGCATGATCGATATCCAAAACAATAGAGGCATCCTCAATTATCTTGGCATAAGCTACCGATTCGGAAATGACTGCTTCTTCGAGACGTTGCTCGATCACTTTATCGTATTCGATAGTCAAAGGCTGTGAGAATATTTCCTCTAAAGCGAACCTGTTATCGATACCGACAACATAATCATTCGGGACTTCATCGCATCTCACCAGGGTTGAACCCAAAGGCGATGTGATCTCGCCGGAGCTCTGGAATTTATAGCCAATCATGGGATCCTTGAATTCGCTGATAGTCAAAATATCTTTGATCACTTCTTTATGGCAGACCATGACATTTGGTTTGTATGGGAAAAACTCGTTGAAGAATTTAACCATATCCTCATAATCCAACGTTCCTGATACATCGGTGGTCATCAAAGCCGCGGCATTATCGTTGCCATCGCCGTTTATAATTGTATTCACGGCCAGAGCTACCCGGTCTGATGCCAGGCGATAGCCAATGTACCACAACAGGACTTTGAACTGGGCCATGGTTCGATGGCGAAGCGCCTTGTAGGTTACCTTCAGCGTTAATCCATAGTCAGGAATAACTACGGTGTTGGCCTGGTCGGTAACCAATATAGACGGCACCTCGGCGGCCTCGCCGACAGGTCGAAGCGACAGATGCGTATCGGTAGCGCTTGTATCTATATGAAATGGCGTGTATCGCGATGTGTTCACTCCGGAGGTCGAAGCGATCAGGCGATTTAATTCGGGACGCATATTCTGGCCCCGCCTGATCTCCCTCATCACGAACTCGGGCATCAATGCCGCCGCCGAGCGATAGAACATCTCGACTGTTACCGGATTGTTGCCGCCGGTCCGAAGGCCATGAAAGGCCAACTGGCGTTCGAAAGCGTCAAGTTGCGAACCGGCCGGGGATGGATCATATTCGGGTAATTCAAGCATCTCCGAAAGCGACAAACCAAGCTTCTGAGCTTCCAGATATAGCTCCTTCTCGATTTTAACCTTGGAGGTTTGTGAAAAATCGGTCGGCCCGGCGCCCGACTCATGGTTGATGGCGGCCGGCATCATCTTATCTATAAAAGTATCCGGATTTAAATAATTCATATCGATCTCCTAATTGAGTATTAATGTGACTTCACTGGTACCGTTAACATCGATCACGGTCCCGCGACCGATATTGCCGCCAGCCGGATCATCGCCGCCTAAAGCGGGCGCCTGTTTTACCGAGCCGGAACCGTCGACAATAACCTGGTCACCCAGCGAAGGTACTGTCGCCGTCGCCGGAAGAGTCATTACTCCGGCGATCTGTATCGTGGCCACCCGGCCGTCCGTGTCGGCATCGCTTAGCGATAGGTCAATCAGTTTTCCAAGAAGCAAATCGCCATCCGATCCGGGTCCGACTTCATAATTATCAATTATCGCGACGGCTTTACTTATATCATTATCCGAAAGGTCATTTTTTCCCGCAGTTTGATGAATCTTGAAACTGACATAAACCGCGCCGGTTGTTTCAAGGTTCTGCTCTCTAATAGTCATATCTACTCCTTTTGATTACCGGTAATCATCCGGTTTTCGAGGTAAGTTATATTTCGAGTTATTGACTGATGCTGGTTGTTTTGTCTGACTCCCAAACGCGTGCTTCAGGGATTCATCTATTTCCACTTGAAGGGTTTTCCATTGATCAAAATCCAGATCATCGGTCATCAAGGTTTTTTCGGCCTGGGAAAATAGCGTACCGGCTCCGGCGATCTTTAATACCTTCAGCTTGGCCAGCATGCTTTCACGGCAATCCTGAGTCAGTCTCTCGCCAAACTCATAACTCGGCCGGATTTTTTCCATAAAGCGCCGCGTCTGGTCAATCGTGGCTTTAACCTCGTCAAGATTAATAAATCCTTTTTGCGGCGCCGATTCTAATGCTTCAAAAGCCTTGCTTAACTTCCCCACAAAATCATCGATTTTCAAATTTCATCTCCTTTTGGTTCAACCGGGCTTCGATACGAGACAGTCGATTAATTAATTCCTCCTTTAGTTTGAAAAAATCCTCTTTGGTGGCGAAATTCCCCGCTAAACGAATTTCGAGACTCGATATTCGCTTATCCAGTGAATAAGCAAAGGATTGTTCGGCCTTGCCCACCATATCGAGTTTCAAGCCCGCTATAGTCGCATAATAGGTGGAAACCGCCGCTAACAGCGCGATCAGGATTGGCACGACTATATGACGATAGCGATCCCACATCAGGCGGCCTCATCTTCGATAGCCAGTATAAAACTATGATTATTTAATCTGGCCCGGATACCTTTATGCGTCATTAATCCGGCCATGTTATAAGCTCCCGGAGCAATGGTATAGACAGCCTGGTTATCAGGCTTTAAGGTATTGGAATCCAGATATGAATCAGCCACAAGCTGATCGGTTATGGATGTATCAGGTATTGAGCCGCGATAAACAAGTGATGTCTCAAGCACTCGTTCGACGCCGCGATAATAGAAAAAAATATCTTCGCCAACCTGATGACCGCAAAACCGCATATCCTTACCGCAGGCGGTGCATTCCGGCATTGTGTAAGTGAAACTGACCGAACATTCCTTATAAATACCCGAATCGATGTTCAATTTCAGGCGGGACGCCCCGTCGGTCTCCCTAAGCCAGTAGAAATAGCTTTTAATCCACAGCCTGCTTCCCTTTTCGACTGCCTCCGCCCAAAAATTCCTAGCCACCGGAAGGCCGCTTTTATCATGGCCGATAAGTACCGGGGAATCGATAAATAACCTGGCAATTGCCGGTAAATCGGTACGATCGAATCGGCCGCCATATGAATTTATACCGTCGCTGACTATGTACATGGCCCGGATAATCACATCCGAGGCGGTCACCGGAACCGGCGGCTTGATATTGGCATTGATCAAATTTACATATTTCTGAATATCATTTTCCACCGCCGAGGCTGCCAGCTCGGCTGTCTGAATGGCTTTGATTGTTCCCATACTATCTCCTATCTTCAATCCACCTTGCGTTTTAATTCTAAATGCAAACTGTTCAGTTTTTTGGACGTATTGTCCGATTTGTGCTTGTAAACCTATGTATGCCTATATGTTAAACAAGTATTGCAATAAATTTCACATATCGACCAGATACTGGACAGATTTTAAATATAGGAGTAACGATTCAGTTTATTGATTTTGTCTAACTCGTATTATAATAACTAGTTATAATTATATTTTAAGATATTACCAGAATGGCATAAATATTGCATTGTATTATATCAAATATTTGTATCTGTGAAAGGATAATTGTAATGAAAAAACTGATGATACTGACAATCACTCTGATCTTTGCCTCAAGCGCGTTCGCGGATCTTCCGCCAAGCGGTTATTTACTGAATGAATATTTCGGCGTTGACGATCTTTCTGTCGGCAGCGATGGCCTTTTCAACATGAATTGGGATCCTATGGTTGGCCACAATGTAGTCGAAGATTGGCCGACAAATGCCGGCGCGCCGGACCCCGGACCGCGCTATTTTATTTCTGAAGCTTTCGATCTCGAAGCGATGTATATGGATGTTAACGCCGCCGAGGAGATGGTTTATTTCTCGATCGTAACCTCAATGCCGAAAACCGGCTTCACTCACGCGCCCTGGTATGGCAGCTATCTTTTCCGGGCCGGCGATATTCGTTTCGGCGTCGGCGATGATCAGTATGTTTTAGGTACTATGGATCGCTCATATGGCGGTAATAACCATTATGGCAATCTTTATCACAACCCGGATATGGACTACTATGACGGATATCGCGGCTTTGGTTATCGCGGCGATCCGCTTCTCGATACCCTGACTACGGTCGGTTCCGGTGTGGCCACATCGAGCAGTTTTGATTTCACATATAGAGAATATCTCGACGCCAACGGCAATTCGATTTACGAGAACGGTTACGCCACATATGTTATGGAAGGCACGATTTCGTTCGCGGATTTCGGCGGCACTGATTTACTTCGCTCCGGCTTAAGCATGGACTTAGCGATGAGTTGTAACAATGATCAGTTGGGTCTCAATATCGACCCGGTTCCCGAGCCAACCACAATCGCGCTTCTCGGACTCGGCCTTATCGGCCTTTATACCGGAAGACGTCGTTTTATTAAATAAGAATAATTCCAGAAATTTTCATAACCGGTTGCCTGGAAAGGCAACCGGTTTTTTTTATATACTTACCGTAGGTTGGGAGCTTGCTCCCAAATGTCCGTAGCCCGTGAGGATTAGGGGCAGACGAGGACGTCTTCCGCCCACAATAATACCGGAAGACGTCGGTTCATCAAATAAGATTATTTACAGAAATTTCCAAAACCGGTTGCTTGAAAAGGCGACCGGTTTTTTTATTTACGAGCCGTAGGTTGGGAGCTTGCTCCCAAATTTCTGTAGCCCACGAGGATTTAAATATCCTGTAGAAGTGAATAACTATTAAAGAAATTTAATGATAAATAAGATTAAATAAATAAAAGCAAGTACAATTCCTAAAATATAAGAGAACTGACCAGAACGTATCAAAGAGTCACTACAAGAAAAAGTTTTATTGCTTAGAATAGTATTAGTGAGCCATTCACCATTTGGCAAGGATTTGGGTTTTGGCTCCTCTTTTTTAAATTCCTTGAGATGGTTTTCAATTATTTCAAGCGCATTATCAAGGAATAAGCGCCGTTTTAAAAGTAAGAGGTGAGCTACTGAAAAACAAATAACCGAAAAACCGATAAAAATAATAGTCATTATATATATCCACTTCATTGGTAATTTATTAGAAACGACAAAATTACTTAAATTTCCCCATAAAAAGAGAAATGTTCCGGAACTAATTGCTAAATTCCAATTGATAATATTTCCAATACTTTTTAATGTACGGGGATATGCTGTATTACTAAGTATATTTTTTATGTTTAAAAATCCAGCCTTCATTCCGTTTATTCTATTAGTGTTCTCAGTATCATGCAAAATAATCCTCCTAGTGGATATTATTGAATCGTAATAGATATTTAAGCCAAGATTTCCAAGATGAAACTTTTGGAAACATGCTTTGTCCTTTTCAATATCTGAATAATACAAAAGTCTCTACAAATTGTCAATAAGGTGCTTGTTTGCCTGAATGTGTCGGGCACGAAAATCCACCACTTCTCTAACAAGACATTATCGCCTAACATATATACATTCTCCAAAATAAGCAGTATTATGCATATTGCCCTACTTTGCGCAAGATTGTGCATTATCGATATGCCCAATCCACCGGAGATAATTTGATAATTCATTGAAATATAATGAATTACAAAAACTTATTATAGTCTATCGAACGGCATAGGTATTGCTTTATATATCGTCAGCATGGGTGCTTAATAAATAAAGTGTCTGTAAACGTACCAGACTAGGATGGCTTTCGAGCCATCCATTGGGGCCAGCCTTTCCTCTCCCTCCTTGGGGCTGGCCTTCTTTTTTTATCTGAAACCGCCGACAGCCGCCATCGCCGGAATTACTATTTTCGATGGCGTTCCGGCCGCCCACAGGGCCAAAGCCAGAGCGCACACTCCATCCCCGGCATTGATGTAAGCCGCGTCCAGTGCCCGAAGTTCATCAACCAGGCTCCAGGTTGAACCATCCGGCTGCTCTACCGTTTGTTCGTAGAGAGCGGTTTCATCTGAGAAAAACGATCTTTCGAGGTTGCCCAGAAGTTTTTCCCTGTTACCTCCGGCAAAATTGAATCCCTCAGCCCCGATATCCTCCAGATCGGAAAGTACCACGTCGCCGATACCGGTCGAATCGATTAAAACATCGCCGCCATAAATCCGATACAAAGATTTAATCCGGGCGATAATCTCAGGCCATTGACGTTGATACCGTTCGATATGCACAACCTGAAATGGTTTTTCGGATATGTCCATTACTATGCCGACCGTAAACGTGAGTTTTCTGGCCAGGTCCCAACCGTGGACATATTTTTTGCCTTCTTGAGGACCGCGTGGACCCTTGCCCATGTCGATAGCTTTACGAAGGAACTCCTCCGGGATCAATCGCCCTTCAAATGAGGAGAACTTTCCCATAATATGCTGGGCCGCCCGGGCTGGGGTCATGCTTTGCTTTAAGTAATCGAGGGATTCTTTTGGCAAAAACGGATTTTCATAAGAACTGCCATGATAAACGAACCCCCTTTTATCCTTTTGAATCAGTTTCTGCCGATGGTAAAACCAGTTATAGCCATTGGGTGTGGAACCATAATCCAGAGTACCGGCCCGGTCGGCCAATCTCATCTTGATAACGCCTTCGACTACGGCTTCAGGCTTAGGTTCATAAGCCACTTCATCAAAATTAACATAGTCATAATCATGCCCCAGAAGATATTCGCCCCGATTCGCGCTGGTCCGGGCGGAAAGCTCCGAACCGTTGCGAAAAATTATTGTCGCGTACGGCGTAGATCGAATTTTCTTAACCAGCGCGTTCAATTTCTTATTTCGTTCGAGAAGAGCCAGAATCTTTGAAAAAACGATTTGTGCCTGATCCAAAGTGATACTGACATTCATCGCCCGGTAGTGCCGCGGACGATCATATCGTATCGGCCTTAGCTGGAAAATACATCGATGGATCAATTTCAAAGCCTGGATTTCCGACTTACCCCAGCGATTGCCGGTTATAAGCGCGTTCTCGAAGCCGGTAGAGCCATTCAACCAGGCGACCTGGCCGGGATGCGGCTGGAAATCCAGATACTCGCGGGCAAAATATATCGGATCGTGGTGCGCCCGACGCCAACCTACTTTTGATTCTATATCCACTGCGCGCTATTTAACGGATTGACTTGATTCGTTCGGATTAGGCGCGGCCAATTCCTGAGTTCGTATTTCGTTTAATAACTCGAGTAACAGGTTTTCGACATTGGTAGTATCGGATATCTTTTGTTTGATTTCAATTGCCTTAAAGCCGTGTTCAAGTTTAAGTTCGAATTTACCGCCGGTCAAATTCTGAAAAACCCGACCGATGACCTCATTAAGAAACTGATCATCGGCCGGATGTACGGGGGTTATGGAGGTATCGTGTTCTATAATTGAAGGTTGTTCTTTGCCTGAGATGACTGTCCGAGCAGCTTTCCCGGACTCCTCTTTAACTTTGACTGTTTTTTTAACTTTTATATTTTTGTTCTTTGATACTGAATTAAGGTGAATATTGAAATGTTTCTCAAGCTGCTTCTGATCGATTTTCAATCCTCGTCGTCCGGCCCATTTGATAACTCTATCGGGCCTCCAATTCCGTTTTTTGTTAAGTTCGTCCAGAAGGCCGCTCTGGCAAATATCACACATCAGATTATCCCCGGCTCGATTTTATCCAAACGTTCCCGGGCTTGATCCTTATCCAGTAAACCGGCCTGGTATTGTGATACGATACTTTCAGCCATGATACTTTCGGCTTTGTATCTTTCCAACGAACCAAAAACGCGACGGTTATCGAATATGATTTCGACATCACCCGGTAAACCGCGCAGGGCCATCTCCAATCCGATAAGCCATCTCAAGAAACTTTTGGCTTTCTCCTGTACGGCTACTATTTGGCGCATCATTAATTCGAACTTAAACCTGGCCCAGGTTTGGGTTGTCCCGAACGAATAGCCCAGCATAAACGGGTCAAGATGAACGCCGGCGCAGATATCCTCGACCAACGAACGATGATATAAATACCAGCTCGAAGCCGCGCCCATACCGGCTGGATTAATAGTATTAATCTGAACATCATCCCAGGTGATCGCCGAGTCGGCCGGATTGAGGCTTTTCATCATTTCAACTGTACTGTCGAAATAACGATTGGCGCGTTCGATGTAAGCGTTATCGCTTTCGGCCGGTAGCTTCTCGGGCTTGGTAAGTTGCACTTGTATCCGCTGATAACCCGCCCGCTCCAGTGTTTGCGACATATCATGAATCAGTTTCTGTTCAAGATGTGAAATAAAACCTATTGAGGATAATAAACTCGAGCCGCGCGGATCATGCAAGGTGGCATCCAATCCGGTATAATAAAACGAACCCGGATCGAGTTTAATTCGCCGGGCGTCAGTTTCATAATATATCTGCCAGCCCGCGTTTTCACGCTCGAATGATAACAATCTGTTATTGCAGGGATAAAACTCGGTAATTGAATCCCGCCCTGGATTCAATATCACTTCTCCCCCAAAACAGCCATCGACAAACAGGGAACGGAAATACATATTAACAATTGTTTCAATTCCTCCGGATTTCTGATAGGAAAACGGCGTAAGCATCTTATCGATTCGATTGATCAAGTCATGAGCTATTGAGTCGGAAAGACCGTCGAATCTGAATTCGACCGGCGCCGAACATAATCGCGTCCAGAGCCAGATCGAACCATTAAGTACCGGGATATTCTCCGCCAGAAAACGATAAAGACCGATTCGATCTTGACGGCGATATCCATAACCGGATGGCAATTTCAGTTCAAAGCTTTTGATTTTTGGTGTTGTTCCGGCCGATTTAGGCCGATCCGACCTGCTTTTGGCAAGCAAACCTTTCAATTTGGTTTTGAACATATCCGCTCCTGAATGTCATATTCTGTAGATGATCCATTTCATTTAAGCCCGATATCTTATAATCAATGCAGTTTGCACGAACTAATACTATTTCAATAATTGAAATTCTCTCTTTCCAACCGATTAACAATAGTAGTATAATGAGACATTGGCTCTGAAATTTAACGTTTAAGTTGAATGGAAAAAAGATTGAAGAAAATAGCTGGATATTTCGCGATTGGTGTTTGCTTAGCCTGCTTGATAGTTGCTTGCGGCAGGAAAACCGATCTGGCGGTCAGATATGAGATGGAGAAGAAATTCAATGAAGCCGATCGCTTGCAGGAACAATTTAAGATAAAAGGCCCCCGGTTATCGGATGATGATTTAGAAGCCCTGGTCGAGGCTTACGAACAAGTTACCGATATGGTGGATTTACCTGATGACTCAGTTGCTGTCTTAAAGGCATCGCGCGTATTACATCAAACCTGGGAGTTAGCGCTTCTCTCTTTTACCAGAATCGGCGCGCTTTACCTGGACAGGAAAGAATACGAAAGCTCATACAATAACTTCAAAATTATAGTCGATAGCCCGGCTGCCAATTTGATTCAGCGCGGGGCGGCAATCAATTACCTGGCATTATGCCGGGAGAATGCTAAACGATATAAAGAGGCGGCCAGGCTATATGAACAATTGGCTGACAGTTATAAGCGCTTCATTCAGCCGCAAAATCCTAATCTGGACGCTTTAAGCGCTCCGGTTAAGGCGGCGGAGATGTGGCTAATGCTCGGTAATACTAGAAAATACGATTCCATGCTCGACCAGGCCAGAACTTATTATAATCAGATAAGATCCCTGCATCCCGGAACACCATTCGAAAGCGCGGTTCTGGGTAAAATAGTAGCTACTTATCTCAGACAACAAAAATACAACCGTGCCGTTACAATTCTGGAAGATACTCGAGATGATAGCACGGGGCTTTTAACCTCGCGAGTTCTTATGATTTTGGCGGATATCCATATGAATAGAACCGGCAATTATAAAAAAGCCGAACAAACATATCGAGAATTTATCAGACATTATACCGACACAAAGGAGATCGGCCGGATGACATTGGGCCTGGGGGTCAGTCTATTCGAGCAACAAAAATATAGTAAAGCGCGCGAGGCGATTAAAGGTATCAAGAAATTGCCAAAAGTTAGCGATATAACGGTTGCCGAAGCCTATTACCTGACGGCTATATGCTATGAAAAAGAGGACCGATGGGAGCAAGCGATCGGTCAATTCGACCTGGTTCAGGCATCGTTTCCGGGTACAGACAAAGCTTTTGAAGCTGGACTTCATGTCGCCAACCGCTATAGGTCGAATGGCCAAATTAAACTGGCAAGCCAAAAATTCGAGGAGACCGCCGCGTACATAACAAGATTTACTAATCCCGAAACTTCCAATCCCCTTATGGCGGCCCGGGCGATGGGATACCTGGTCAGATGTTATACCGAAACGCAGGACATAACTAAAGTTATCGAAACCTTAGAGCAATTGTTCGGTCTATATCCGCTCACTCCGGAAGGCAGATTCGCCCCATTGAAATTAGCCGATATATATGAAAACGAAATCAAAGATAATAATAAAGTGATAAAATGGCTGACAAAGTTTATTGAAATCAATCCTGATGCCGGCGATCTTGATAAAATTAAAGCTCGCATCCAAAGGTTAAAGCGATAATGAAATATAAAGAAATACTTTTAGCTTCAGCGGTTCTTTGGGCATTATGCGCTAACTGCGCGAAAGATAAGGATTCCTTAAAGACAACTGATTGGTCCAGCTTCAAAGGCAACAATCTTGGTACTTCCGCGTCTATTGACGCCGGCACCGGACCCAAAACAGATGTCGCCTGGATTTACGAAATGGATGTGCCCATTCAATCTTCACCTGTTGTTTACAATGACACTCTCTACTGCGGTACCGAAGAAGGTTTGATCGCGATTGAAATCAAAAGTTTAAAAGATATATGGCTGTATCCGACCAAAGAAAAAGTATATTCCACACCGGCTATCGACAGCAATTTCATCTATTTCGGATCATGGGATTTTCATTTCTACGCGCTTGACAGATTAACGGGCCAAATGCAATGGGTTTTCTCAGATACCGGCGCCTTTTCCAGTTCGCCTGTAGTAGACCGGAGCGCCGTATATACGGGGAATTTTTCCGGAAACGTGTATGCCCTGGATAAGTATGACGGTATGATGTTGTGGAAATATACAACCGATTACTGGATTGTCAGTTCACCGGCGATTTGGCGGGAGAAGCTTCTGATCGGCAGTTCGGATTCCTATCTTTATTGTCTTAACAAAAACACCGGCGATTTAATCTGGGAATTTAAAACCGATAAAGACATCGCTTCCTCGCCGGCAATCGATAGCTTAAACGGCTATGTGTTTATCGGTGGTCACGACAGTAATATCTATTGCGTTGATATCGAGTCCGGCCGGGAGATTTGGCGATTTGCCGCCGGTGATATCGTATACTCATCACCCGGTATTAAAGGTAACCGACTATTCTGCGGCGCGCTTGATTCGACATTCTATTGTCTGGATACCCAAAGCGGCGAGGAACTCTGGCGATTTAAAACCCATGGTGATATCTACTCCAGTCCGACAATCGCGGGCAACATAGTATATTTCTTATCCTATGATATGAATCTCTACGCGCTAAATATCGAAAACGGTGCGATGGAGTATAGTTTCGCGATAAAGCATATCTCAAACTCATCGCCGGCTATCTATGGCGAACATATTTTCTTCGGCGATCTATCCGGTAACCTCTACGCCCTGGGCCGGCCGTTTACCGAATTCTAGCACCAACCTGTATCTTCCGGCGCCATCACATTCAAGGCACACGCCATTAGCCGGCTCAAGCGCCTTTCTCAACTTATAGATATATTTTACCTGGTTATTCCCCGTATCAAGGAAATTCTTATCGAGCCAACCATCTGGACCATCGGCGTTCCAGAGCTTGTTGAGATATTTATAAAGCCTCGGTTGAAGGTTTATTGTCGCGTCATTGATAACCACTTCGTATCTGGCGCCTTTTTTCTTCGCCTTAAGCGACGGTTTATCAGGATTTATACTCGTCTTTTTTGATTTAGCTTCTACCGAAACGATATTCTGGCATTTATCGAATAATCGTCCGGCGACTGACTCCGGTATCAAATTCGATATTATATCATAACCGGAATTTACCACGTCGGTAGCGGCGTAAATATCGGCCCGGTTCAGCCGCAATATATAATCGCGCTCCAAAAGCTGCACTTTTAACCGGGCCAAAGGCAAACCGCTTTGGGGCACGGCATGATACAGGCATTCAGCATAGTTTAACAGTTTCGTTCGTTGATCTTTATCAAGCTCGCCGCTTTTGCCGATATCAGCCACTGCCCCCAGCAGGTTCGAGAAAAACATCCCTATACGATTCAGCCTTCCCCAGCCGCGGTCATAATTCGTTTCAAGCTCTATAGTCGCCATCGGCTGTATCAAATCGGCCAATAATTTCAATGTTTTGATACGAGACGGCGTTGCCGTGGCAGCCGAATTGTCGATTAAATCAGCCAATGGTCCGCTTGACGTTTCATTAAAGCGGTTAATTAATCCCTCAATAAACCCGCGATCATAATAATCAAAATAATAGGCGGAATTATATCGAACGAGTTCACCTCGGCATTCGGGGAAATCGGTCAGAAAGAAAATCCAACTTAGAAAATTATCCGCCAGCTTATACTTGGCATAACCATCGTTGATCCTGGCGGCCGTATCGAGTTCGATATTATGCCCGGCGGCGACCTGGCCCATATCGGTGCAAGCCAGACGGCAACCCTTCAGCGTTATGAAACCATGCAGATTAAGATAATCAATAACCCTGGTTGGAGCATCATTAGTGAATCCTTCATAATATCCCCGCAAACTGTTTTTCAGCAAATCCCGAGCGTCATTATAGTCTTTGATCAAACCACAACTAATCCATCGAAGCGCCAATCCTGCCAGCTTCTCGGTATCGAATAACTGCACCTCCGGGCCGGCTGAACCGTTTATATAATGCTCTCTGATTCGTTCTCGATCGTTCTCGTCGCTGGCGATAATTATTGCCCGGCCATAATCATCGGATTTGCCATAGCGGCCGGCCCGGCCGGCGATCTGATTGTAGTCATCCATTAAGAGGGGTTTCAACACCGGTTCGCCATTGAAGCCGTTATAATATTTCGCCGGCTCGATAAAAACATTCTTCGACGGCAAATTGACACCCAATGCCAGAGTTGTGGTACAGACCACCACCCTTATCTCGCCCGATACGAAACCCTCCTCCAATAGTTTCCTGTATGATAAACTCAAATCCGCGTTGTGATAGCCAATCCCATGCTTAAGGCACTCTACCAGAGTGGCCTTCTGAAGAGTATCCGGAAGATCATCCAGTCGCGTCAGCGTAATATCGGCCGGCGGCGATGAGATCATTTCGGCCAGTATGCCTGCTATTCTCTGGCAAGCCAACCGGGTCGAGATAAATATCAACGCCTGCTCTCCCTTATCAATTAGATGCTTAACCCCCTGAAGCATATCCGCGGACACGTAACTTTCATCATAAACCACCTCCGTTGAGCTATCCTTACCGGTGAAATACTCGATCCCCTCAAGACAATCGTTGAAACGTTTGAAAGAAAAGCGGCCATCGTAAAGCACGCCGCGGTAAAGTTCCACCGGCCGATTAGTCGATTTAAGAATAGCTATATCCAACCATTTCCCGAACAGATCGCATTTGTCCAATCCGCCGATTAAGCCGATGATCTGAATCATTCGCGGTAAATTCCTGACCTTGGTGATTGCCGCTTCATAAGCGACTCCCCGATCCGAAGTTGTGATCAACTGAAACTCATCGAAAACGATTGTTCCGACCGATTCCAACCCACGTAAGCTGGTCACAGTCAGGGCGTTGAACATTTCGTACACGATTATCGCGATTTCGAATTCGCCGTTTCCGAAAAGACGTTTATTCTCCGGATAATCCGAATCGACAATAATAATCCTCAAGCCTATTTTGCGATATCGTTTCCTGAACTCGGCGTATTTTTCATCGGCCAGAGCTTTAAGCGGCACCAGGAATATGGCTTTGAGATTGTTCTGATAAGCTTTCATCGCCGCCAGCTCGCCGCAGAAAGTCTTACCCGATGATGTCGGCCCACAAATCAGTAAATCCTTATTATCCAGTATACCGTGGCTTTTAACCGCCTCCACCTGTAAAGGCAGCAGGAAATCCAGGCCATCGTTTCTCCAGCATTCGACAATCCGGGATGAAAAGCCGAATCTCATCAAATCATTAATACGCATGGCGATCTATCCACACATACTGAATCCGCAACTCATGCAATGAAAACATCCCCCGGAAGCGACTACATAGCCGAAACATTCCGGGCAATAGGTATGATTGCACTCGGTGCAGATATAAAACCGCCCATCGAAAACCAGTTTGCCGCCGCAACGACAGGTTTTCTGGGCCACTAACAGGTCTAGTTGAGTGATGGCATTCATATTTCCTCCTTTAAAAACTTAAAAATAGCGTTTCCGAGTCTTGCCTGCACATAAATATACTGCACATTTGTGCCCCTGTCAAGTTTTTTCGGCAAAATTTACTTGACTCTGCACTTTTTTTTTGTATTTTTAATCCCATGAAAATAAAAAACAAAATCAGGGAAATGCGCTTAAAAAAGGGCTTATCACAAGCCGAACTTGCTGAGATTATTGGGGTTAGCCGTCAAACCATTATCTCTATCGAAAAGGGAGCTTGCGTTCCCTCTACCCTTTTAGCGCTAAGGCTATCAAAACTGTTCGGTAAAACTGTCAACGATTTATTCTCGCTCATCGGTAAAAAGTAGTTTACTGGAGGAACATCTTGAAACAAGTAGTAATAATCTTAGTCCTCTTGCTGGCTTCGCTATGTTTTGCCGCGGAGGAGAAAATTGTCATATCTATCGAGGGGATGACCTGCGGTGGATGTGTTGGTAAAGTTACCAAGACCCTTAAAGGCATCGATGGGGTTAAAACTGCCGATGTCAAACTGAAGCCCGGTTCCGCTAATGTCGTATACGAAAGCGATAAAACAAATAGCGACGCGCTTCTCAACTCCCTGGCCGCTCTCGGCTATAAGGTATCGGCCAACGCTAAAACAGTTGGCGAGGCTACTCACTGCAAAGAGGAATCCCAGGCCGCCAAAAGCGCTTTATTGCCGCCGACCGCCAAACCCGAAGCAGCCACGAAAAATGTAGCCCGGATCAACTTATCGGGTGAAGCCAAAAAAGCTACGCCTGCCAAAAAGGGCTGCAGCAAGAAATGCGCGAAAACTTGTTCGCCTAAAGTCCAATCGCAATGCGGCGTTACCGCTTCGGTGAGACCCAGCACTGCCGCCACGGCAAAAACGTTCGGTCATGGTGCGGATCACGCCTGCCCGACGAACGTCAAATGCAGAGAACTCAACGATTTCCATAGCATTATGCATCCGATGCATATGGCTCTGAAAAACGCCGACTTCGAAACCATCCGTTCGACCTATCCCATGCTGGCCCAAAAAGCCGACGCCCTGAAAGATCTCGACTGCTCCGGTACCTGTAATATCGACAAGAAGAAATTCGACAAGAAACGCAAGAACCTGATCAAGAAAGTCGACAAGCTCGGCAAGGCAGTCAGAGGCGACAACGACAAGAAGCTGACCAAGGAATTCGACAAAATGCATGACGCCTACGTGGAACTAGGCAACCTCTGCGGCGGTACTTCCAACTAGAAATTTAGACCACAAGAAAATTTGAAAAAGCGGGTTAAGAAAGGCCCGCTTTTTTATTGCCTGTAACGTGCTGTCGGGTCCCCTGACCCGACAGCTAATTAATATGGCGTCATTGCGAGGAGCGAAGCGACGCGGCAATCTGTTTGGTTGCCTATTGTAGTGACAGCCCAATTGGGCTGTCAGGGGCGGTGATACGGGGATAATTAGACAGGCCAAGGCCTGTCACTACTTTTTATATCATTATCGTAGGGGTCGATCTAAGATCGACCCGTTAAGCGGGCTGGTCTTAGACCAGCCCCTACGCGAAAAGCCTATTTATTGAGATAGCGCACCACGCTGTCCGAGGACCGTGGATGGGGCTTTACCCTTGATCTCCCTGGCAAATTTCATCAAGCCATAGAAAAGCACTCTCAACCATTTTGACTTGATGGGTAAAATCTAATTTTATAATACAAGCCAATGCGTCATTAAAACATTTTCTGGCTTGGCGACAATTCGATTCCCTATTGCTATCGGTTGCTAAAATACCAAAAGCGATTCCTAGATTAAGTTGAGTTCCAGCATAATCCATCGGGTAATGCTCAAATTTATAAATTTGCAATGCTTCCTCAGAACATGCTATAGAAAGTTGGCAATTGATTACCACATTTTCTATATTTGCTAGCGCAATATATGCACCACCCAGATTGCTTTGAGTCAGTGCATAATCAATCGGGAAACGATCAATAGTATTAACTTTAAGGGCTTTCTTAAATGATTCTATAGCAAGTTGGCAGTCGACAGTATTATCTTTTGCTTCTGCCAGTAAGCTATATACAACGCCCAGATTATTGTAAGTTGTGGCATAATCTATTGGAAACCGCTCAAAGGTTCTTACTTTCAAGGCTTCTTGATAAGATTTTATAGCTAGTCGGAAATTTTTTAATTTATCTTTTTCCTCTGCCAGTGTTTGATATGCAACACCCAAATTGTTATGAGTCATAGCATAATCAATAGGGAATCGCTCAAAGGTTCTCACTTTCAGAGCTTCCTGATAAGATTCGATAGCCAACTTGCAATTGCTTGCCTTGTTTTCGACTTCTGCTAATTTACTTAAGGCAGTACCCAGATTATGTTGAGCCATACCATTATCTTTCGGATAACGCTCAAATGTATAAATTTTCAAGGCTTCTTGGCAAGATTCTATGGCAAGTTTACAGTTGTTTGCCGTATTTTCAATCTCTGCCAGCATGCGGTAAGCATTACTCAGGTTGTTTTGGGCCAAAGCATAGTACATTGAATTACGGTTAAAAATTTTGACGCTCAAAGCTTTCTGATAAGATTCGATAGCCCATTGGCAATTTTTTTTCTTATTTTTAATCTCTGCCAAGTTGCTTAAAGCATTTCCCAAGTTGTTACGTGTTAAAGCATATTTTTCTGGATTATTTAGTAACGTCCACTTTTCTAAAACTTTATTATAGACGTTTATACATATAACTGCATATTCCATAATATCCGTATATTTATCTTCGAATTCAAGCGAATGACCTCCAATATTAAACAAAGCATCCGGATCATCTTTAAATATATCAAACATCTGCTGCATGTTGGTCAAAGTATCATATTCGGCGTCAATAACATTAAACATGTAGGTCTCTTCAATCTCTATTCCATTTTCACCATAATCGATCAATCCATTTTTCTTCAACAGGCCGAGATGCTTCATCCATTCATGTTCTTTAAAATCAAGTTCCTCAATATCCGTGCATACTTTTTTTACTCTCGCCAGAGTGAAAGTCTCCCTCTCCTCGGTAATACCCGCCAGATAAAGCCTTTTAATTGATCGCAAGATTCCTTTCTGCTGTTCAGGGCAGGCTTTATAGCGCTTAATCATCGCATCAAGCTGCAGAAATATTGAACCAATATTGCTATCAAAGGTGTTCGGCAATCTGGTTTGAGCTTCACTGGCTATCTTCTCGGCCAGCCCTTTATCAATCTCTTGAATTTGTAGCCTATTCGCAAAAAGAGACGACATATACTGCTCCAGCTTGCTTTCAACGCTATCAAGTTCAGGCCCAATTCGACAGGTGGCAATTATGAGGATATTTTCATTTGAGAATTCCTGAAGCATATGTATATAATTCTGATTATCGGTGTATTTGTTCAGGTCATCCAGAAGGAGTATCTTCTTGCGCCAGGGCGTGAAACTTCGCGGGATTAGAAAATCCTCCATGCTATAATCAACATCGCGCGGGATTAAAATTTCGGCGTTTTTAAGCTTCTTTAGATTTTGATAAACCAACCGGGTCTTGCCAGCTAGAGGATTACCGATTACTAAGACGTTTTTATTGTTTTCTATATGATCCTGAATGGCTTTATCAAGCTCCGCCCTGCTATAGTAATATTCCTTAAATCCGTAACTCTCTTTTCCGCGAAGGTACATCACTTGCTGAGGCGTAAGCTTGCTAGCCTTTTTCCAAACCACGTTATAATATTTTTTTATTTTCGATTTCTTATAATAACGATTTTTAGCAAAGTGAAATAAAATTGTAATTGCTAAAGTAAGCACTCCCAAACCAAGAGCGCATATCGCTATTTGTTCTCCGATTCCGAGGCTCTTAAAATATAATATCCAGCTCAAACTACACCCCTTCTATATTAATATAAATATATATACATCCCTTCATGAAGTCGAGTGAATTATTTAAGTTATGATAGCACGAGGAAGATTCCCGTTTTCACGGGAATGACATATAAATTTCGCGTAGGGGCGTATCGCATACGCCCGGCAGGGCCGGGAGTTTAGAACAATCCCTACTCTTTAAAGAAATTATTTATGAAACTAATCGACGCGGATAAGCCGATAATAACCTCGGTCGTAAAATCATCTTCAACTATATGGTCCGTGGCTACATTTTGCCCTTCCTCTAAACCGTTATTCAACCTGTCGCCAAAACCATGTATTCCCACGCTCAATTTGATAAAATCTTCAACGATTGGCCAACTACAGCCCAATATCACGCTGTTCTTACGCATCTTATTGAGATTAACCGGTAATCCTATACCAATGAATCCCTCAGGTATGATTTTATTCGTAAATACCTTTTTATATTTTAAGCTTTGTGAGGCAAATGAAACAGTCAGAAAGGCCGATGGGTCAATCTCGTGAGCAACAATCGTGCTGGATGCGACTCGGTACCGTTTAATACCGATATTAGATGCCGGCAAAAGTATACCGAAGTCAAATCCGAAATCGAAAAATGACGGCGGTGGATTGAAAATCCTGAAGCTTCGACTCCAGGTCAGTCTTTGCATAGCGTCAATATCTCTTCGAACAAAAGTTATATTCAGATTGGCGGGATTGACAGGAATTTCAAAATGCTTCACACCGATCTCCATGTAGCGACTGTCTTTTTCCGGGTCAAAACTGAAAAAGGCCGGTCGAGATTCGAAGGAAGCCAGGTGCAGGGATGATGTCAGTTTGGTGATATCGATCTCTATTGAGGTCACGTACATATTGGTTTGATCGGCAATCCAAACCGCCCAGATATCCCGCGCGTGAATATCGATTTCATGCGGTTCGACCATACCGGCTTCGTAAAACCACAGTCCGGCATATTTACCGATATGTACGACCTGATTTATACTGCCCAACGATAAAAATGCTATCACATGCTTATTTTTTATCAGGCTGAGGTCGGTTTCCGCCTTTGATATAATTATATCGAGTATCTTCTCCGAATCGGCGGCTCTGGGGTTTCTGGCATAGTCGTACAGGTCTTTATATTCAGTTGGCGATATTTGTGGATTAAACACATAGCCGGCTTGTGGATTAAAAACATCAACGGCTTCCTCCGCCAACGAAATCTCATCGGCTTCAATTACTGCCGGTATCATCAACCAGATTAATATATAAATGATAACGAATCTGTTCATTTCGACCTCCTTAATCTTTCATTAGCGTAAGCTCAATTGTCTCGAAAGGCTTGGCTGATTCATATCTGATCAGAAACGGATTCCGTTCGCCGGAGAAAGTTAATTTACCAAATTTCTTCTTTATTTTCGTGCGATGTTTATCAAATTCTTCCGTAGAACATAGATCGAATTTCCACCTCGAATCGCCCAATACGCAGAACCACAATTCGCCGGTCATTTCGTCCGATTGCCTGATAAAATATATGGTATTACCCGATGAAAGGTATTTAAACCGCAAATAAAACTCCTCCGGATTGGCAGACAATTTAACCGCATAAACAGCCGATGGTTTAATAAGCAGAGATATCGTAGTATCTGTTGAAATATCGATAATTTTAAATTCATGCCTCAGCCCGATCGCTTTAAAAGAGTACCTGATCGCGTAAGTGCCGGGAGCAATGTCGGGAAAAAGAAATTTTCTGGATGGCATACTCGCGCTATATTTAAAACTCTCCTGCTTAACCATAACATCAGGATTTTGCTCGGTACCTTTATAAAGTCTTACTATTACTGATGAATCAGCCGTATAATAGATGGCATTCTGAGGTATCGAATCGATACATAATTCAACTTCAAGGTCGACCGGTTCATCTTCCTGAATATCTGAATCGGGATTTTGGGCGTATATAAACACTGTCATTGGAAGAATAACAATGGCCAGGGCGAGTGCTATAGCTCCCGTAGTCATCTTGTTATTCCCCTCTAAGATTCTCGATTAAGCTGATAATTTTTTCTTGATCCTGTGTTTCATTCTCCGTTTCTTTGAGTATATCACGAATGGCTGGATCGAAAATCGCGTTTTGCCAATCGGAACTCGCCAGGTTCTTAAAAACACTAAAAGTCTGTTGAGTATTATCGTTATCGTTATAAAACCGCACACCGGCGAGATTACATGAACTTAATAGCGCGTCTGTGAAATCACAATTAGCCAGATTGCATTCAGTCAGGTTAACGGCGGTTAAATCGGCCCGCCTGAAATCGACACCGCTTAAATCCCCCGTTTCGAAATCAAGGCCGCGAAGTTTCAATCTCGATACCGGGTATCCGTTTGATGATAATGCTTTCAATATCTTAATATTTAATTCTCCCAAAATAGGTTGGTTGACCTCAAACGTGCTGACAATAGAAAAATATTTGGCTAATACCCGCTGTGAAGTCGCGCTTAACGGTAAGGCGGTAAGGATATCGATCATGTAGCCGATATATTCAATGTTCTCCGCCAGACGGTATTCAGCAAGCTGGTCTACTTCGAATTCCAGTTTTTTTTCAACTTCCGCTTTCGATTCATTATCCATGTATTTCATAGCCGAAACAATCGATTGTATCATCTCCGAATCCTCATTTGTCGTTGCGTCATACATTACTAACAGAAGAAAAGGCACCGCCGGCGCGCCATATGAGGTCATGGCGATAATCTTTGGACGGACTGTCGTCGTAGAATCTGTATCATATAACTCCGGAACCAGTTCTGATAATTGAATAATTTTCTGCGATTTGAGCGATTGACGGCTAATATATTCAGGAATGACTATTGATCCCATGATGGTAGCCCCTGCCAACACAACGGTGACAGCCAGGTTTACTATGATCTTCAGTTTATCAAGAGAGTCTTTAGAAATTCGCTCAATATTAGCGGATTTGCCGGGGTTATTCGGATCTTGAGGAGATTCTCCCTGATTATCTAAACAAGCATCATCTTCCATATTTTACCCCTGATACCAGGATGCAAACTTATCGCGATAATAAAACTATATTAATTCTTAGCTGCGCGTATTCTATTTAAATGTAGGCTACAATTGGCATTTTGTCAAGTCTTTTTTAATATATTACGACAGATCGATCTATTTCATATAGAGACAAGTTGTTAATGACATACCACTTAGACCAACGAGCATCCACACAGATGAGACCGTTTAATCGTAATCACCATGTATCACTTTATTAATTCAGTGCCGAAATAGTTTGATCTAATCAAGCCTTAGATCCCACGGGCAGCGCAATCCTGAAAGTCGTGCCCACACCGATCTCGCTTTCGGCGGCTATCTCACCCTTGTGATCCTGTATGATCTGATAACAGATAGACAACCCCAACCCGGTGCCCACGCCGCTGCCCTTGGTGGTGAAGCCGGGATCGAATATATGCTCGAGATTCTCCGGCTTGATACCACAGCCGCTATCTTTAAACTCGATTACTACTTTATCGTCCACTCTGGATGTAGAAATCGTAATATCGCCTTGCCCTGTAATCGCCTGGCAGGAGTTTATTAATAGATTTAGAAAGACCTGGTTCAACTTTTTCGGGAAACAGGGGATTTTGGGTATATCACCATAGTTCTTTATCACTTTAACGCGATCTTTGAACTGATGTTGAGCCATCGCCAATGTGTCATCCAGCCCCACATGCAAATCGACACTTTGCAACTCGGCCTCATCGAGCTTGGCGAAACTTTTCAGTTGCTTGACGATTTCGGTCACCCTGTTCGTGCCCGATCCAATAACCTTGTTGGCGTTATCGAAAACTCCCAACAGCTTTTGTATTTCGGCTTCCTCCTCGGCGTCTTTAAACGATCCCGACTTCAATCGGCTTCTGAGCTTTTCAACGGCTTTCACCATCGTGTTATGCATACTGTTAACGGCGCCAATCGGATTGTTTATCTCGTGAGCGACTCCCGCCACCAGCATGCCCAGCGATGCCATCTTCTCCGATTGCACCAGCTGCGATTGGGTATCGCGGAGTTCGCCGAATGTTTTTTCGAGTTTCTTATGAGCCTCTTCGAGCTTCCTGGCCTCCCCCAATTTTTCCGCCTGATGAGCGATATCTTTTTCGAGTAATTTCTGTTTCATTTCCTGCTCTTTGGCAAGACGCTCGTGTTCAAGAGCCTTTTGTGAAAGCTCGGTTACATGTTCAAGCTGAAGCTCCAGATTTTTATTGGTTCTGGCGAAATTTCGGGCGAGATAAATAGACATAGATATCAGCATCAGCAATATACCATACAAATACGAGTATCTCATAAATTCCGCCGGCGGCGTGATAATTTCCATCTCCATCATTATCTGAAATATGCACATAAACACAAAAGCCGCGAAACCCAGCGCGATTATCCTGGCCCCGGTAATTTTTCTGATAACAGCCAAGATGACAATTCTCAGATTCTCAATATAAGGCAATATCACCACTGTGTAAAAACTAACAAGCGAAATAAATGGAGAGACAATGAACATTCCGATACAGAAAATTAAAATCACCCAGAACATTTTCGGCAAGCGTGGATAGAACAGCGAATAAAGAAAGAGAGGCCCTGTCATCGCGGTAAGCGTTATAGAGATTTTAAAGAGCCATACAATAGTCAGGTGATTATCGAAATAACGGCTGAAATTAAACATGTATGGTAAATAAATCATACCGCTGATACATAACGCGAACAACGCGAAATATAAATTCTCTTTAGCGGCAGGATAGAATATATACATAAGTAAATGTATTAAACCGAGAATTAACGTAACCGCGGTGAAAAATATCTGGTAGTTTTTGATAGTTTTTATTATTTCAACCAGCCAGGTTAAGTATCCATGCGGCTCGGTCAGAGTGAATAAGAATCCTCTTTCAAATCCCATCCGTGATAACTTTTCGACTATGAAATTGGAGTAGCGCACGGCAATCACGTTGTCTGTCTGATTGAATGTAAGAATTAACGGTATGCCATGTTCGGATACTGCCAGCTTCTCGGTTGATTCACGAAGACCGACTTTGCCTTTTGACATAATCATCTCGCCGTTTAAGTAAATCTCGCAGCCACCTATTATTTTCAAACATAAAGCTAGAGGTTTATTTAGTAGCGTTGAATCAACCTCCACATAAAGCCTGAACCAGCCTATCCCTTGCCAGCCACCCGGCGGCGAATCATCTCTGATTAATGTCCCTGAGTTGGTCCAATCGCTGTCATCGAAACCAGAATCGGCCCAGGCCGGATCATCGCCGGCATGATACTTCCACGTACCATTGAACGCAACCGAATCGCGGAGATTATCGAATAGCTCCGGAGTCAGATTTATCGCCCCGTTTTCCTGGGCGTTCAACAAGGTCAACAGCGATACAAACAGGATTAACGATATTAATGGAATCAACTTTTTCATAAGGGGCGCTTCTTCCTAACTATTTGCCTAGAATATTTATATTAAACATATTTAATCCAATGTCTTTTTTCAAGCATTTTTAGGTAATTTCAAATCGCGGTGTTTGCGTGATGGAAACAAGTCAGGCCAATGGCCTGATACTATATTAATCCGGGCCTGCTAGGACATTGCTTAAAAAACTGATACCCTCTTTCACCCGATTTCATTACATTACACCTCATGTTCACGACCAATATTAAAGAATACCTGACTCATCTCAAACTCTTCTCGCCTAACGCCAAATTTTACCTTGGCGGCACGTTCTTCATGGGTTATGCTACATCGATACTCTGGATGTTGTACAATCTCTATCTCAAGCAGTTAGGCTTCTCCGAGGGTGTGATGGGCGAAATCATGTTTTTCCAAGGCCTGGGCACC
>JAAEQD010000207.1 GCA_024231855.1 Candidatus Zixiibacteriota bacterium | reverse complement strand
CCAGGGATGAGAACCGGATCATATTTTCCGACTTCGCGCCTTTGGCGACGATATCATCAGACCAACCGGGAAGCTTTGCCGATCTCGAATATTCCAGTTCTTTCGATGACCGAAATGCTGTAGAACCTTTGGGCATCACAGTAAATCAGACAAGTTACGGATGGGCTAATCTTCCTGATGATTCGTATATTATCACCGTGTATGAAATCACCAACGACAGCGATGTCGACCTCAACGGATTACGAATCGCTCACTATGAGGATTGGGATATGCCCTGGATCGGGTTGGGCAACGATAAAGTTAATTTCGATCGCCAACGGAATCTCGGGTATCAGCACTATATAAATTTCTACCGGGGTATGATGGTGTTAAACAACGAGGGCGCTTGTTCATTCAAGGCGCTGCGTAACGAAAGCGAGGTTGATCCGCCATATTTCTCATTATATGATAAGTGGTCGTATATGAATGCCGGCTTTTCAGATACCGCTATAACCGAACCGGAAAACGCCTCGATGATGCTTACGACCGGGCCTTTCGATATCCCATCGGGTTCGACGGTAATAGCGGCATTCGCCATCCTCGGCGCCAATCACCTGGATAACTTACAAGAACTGGCGGACGCCGCCCAATCGAAATATGATATGATGACCGATATCAATGAAAGACCTGTCGCTGGATTGCCGATAGCCTTTGGAATTCAGGATTGTTATCCAAATCCGTTTAATCCATCAGCGGCGATTAAATTCGCTTTAGATAAATCCGGCCAGGTAGAACTTGTTATTTACGACGCGCTCGGACGGAGAGTTAAATCTCTTGTCGATGAGCCGAAAGAAACTGGGCTGTATAAAGTTTCCTGGGACGGCCGGAATTATGCAGGCAACCGGGTTGCCAGTGGAGTGTATTTCGCCAGGCTGAGATGTGATGAACAGAAGGCAGTCGAGAAAATCGTATTGCTGAGATAATATTTAAGCAACTAATAAATGAAAAGGCTAAGCAAATAAAAATCCGCTTAGCATGAAAATTACTTGATTTAGGGCTATCCGCCAAATTAAACGCTATAAAACGCTTTAGTTCCTAAAAATACGGCCTGGTCGCCGAGTTCCTGTTCGATACGCAGTAGCTGGTTGTATTTGCAAATCCTGTCGGTGCGGCTGGCCGAGCCGGTTTTGATCTGACCGGCATTGGTCGCCACGGCCACATCAGCGATTGTCGAATCCTCGGTTTCGCCGGAACGATGCGAGACCACCGAGGTGTAGCGAGCGCGAGCCGCCATAGCCATCGTATCGAGCGTCTCGGTTAGGCTGCCAATCTGGTTGAGCTTGATCAGAATCGAGTTGGCCACGCCCAGTTCGATACCACGGGATAGGCGTTCTACATTGGTCACGAACAGGTCATCACCGACTATTTGAATCTTGCCGCCGAGTTTATCGGTCATTGTTTTCCAACCGTCCCAGTCCTCCTCGGCCAGGCCGTCCTCGATCGATACAATCGGATATTTATCAACCAATTTGGCGTAGTAATCGACCATCTCATCGGAGGAGAGGATTTTGTTTTCGGATTTAAGATTGTATTTGCCATCCTCGAAAAACTCCGACGACGCCGGATCCAGCGCGATAAAAGCATCCACGCCGGGAGCGTAACCGGCCTTCTCGATAGCGGTGATAATTATCTGGATCGCTTCCTCGTTGGATTTGAGATCCGGGGCGAAACCGCCCTCATCGCCGACAGCGGTATTCAGGCCCTTTTCGGCCAGGACTTTCTTGAGGTTGTGGAATACCTCCGCGCCACAGCGGAGAGCCTCGGAGAACGATGGCCGTCCCGCCGGCATAACCATGAACTCCTGCAGATCGACATTGTTATCTGCATGGCTGCCGCCGTTTATGATATTCATCATCGGCACCGGCAGAGTTTTAGCATTGGCGCCGCCGATATAGCGATACAGCGGCAAGTCGCAAGATTTAGCGGCCGCTTTGCAAACCGCAAGCGACACGCCCAGGATAGCGTTGGCCCCGAATTTGCTTTTATTGTCTGTACCGTCAAGTTCGATTAGGAAAGCGTCCAGGTCCGTCTGATCGATAACATCGAGACCAGACTCGATAAGCATCGGCGCGATATCATCGTTGACATGACCGACCGCCTTGGTGACACCCTTGCCGAGATAGCGATCCGGGTCGCCGTCGCGAAGCTCGACCGCCTCGAATTTGCCGGTGGAGGCGCCTGAGGGCACCGCCGCCCGGGCGTATTCGCCCGTATCCAGCAGGCATTCCACCTCGACTGTCGGGTTACCCCGTGAATCCAATATTTCATTAGCTCTAAGATCTATGACAAATGACATTTCCCCTCCTTGAGGATTTAGTTAACGAATTTTTGATATTAATACATAAGTCGGTAGAGGTCAACAAATAATTACGTGGTTTGGGATTAAACCGAAACAGGAGAATTCGGCCAGATAAAGCCTGGTTGGCGCCGCCTGCCGATTAGTTCCCTAGCGCCGTTGCCAACTTAGTTCCCTGCGCCTACAGCCAACTCGTTCCCAAGCACCGCTTGGGAACGACCGACGCATTACGAAGCGGCGCTTCGTAACGAGAGGAGAAATCAGCGCTTCGTAACGAGAGGAGGGCTATCGCTTAGTTCCCTGGGTGCCCCATCACCCGCCTCAAGCGGGTGTGGGTTACTATTATACCATCAACCAAATCTTAATCCGTTCCAAACTTGAATTTGGGAATCGGGGGTATCTGAAAGCCGCAGTTTGAACTTGATAATTAGAAACATATCTAATAAATTAATACTGGAAATGCCCCAGATGTTTTGAAGGCATACAATCAACCGTGGCTGCTGAAACCATACACAATTCAAAATGCCGCGCGAATTAAGATAAGGACAGAACTATGAATAAACCAAAAGGCTTAAACAAGCAGTTCGACCCTCTCCCCGACCTGCCCAACTACGACCCCGAACCCGCCGACGGCGTACGAGTAGGCGAAAGCCCCGTGCCTGGCCTGACGCTTAAGCGCATTTTGCGGGGACATCATAAGGATGTTATCCGAGGCATCTCTTGGTCACCCTCTGGCGAAATGCTTGCATCAGGATCTGATGGCGGCGTTCATTTATGGAATATCACTGATGGTATACACATCCGCACATTTAACATACCTGAGAAAGTGGGCGCAGAAGAGTTATCTTGGTCTCCAGACAGTCAAAAGATTAGTTCAGGATGTACAGAGAACTCTGCTAAGATTTGGGAAGTAGAAAACGGAAAGTTAATATATGAACTCAGGAGCCAAAAGGGTTGGGCAAGACATACAGCATGGTCACCGGATGGGCAGATACTTGCCACCGGTTCCCATGAAATCTATCTGTGGGATCCAATAGGTGGTAGACTAAAAGAGAAACAACCTTTAGATACTAATGATTCTATAGATTCTAATGTATTTAGTTTAGCTTGGTCACCGAGCAGTCGGATGCTAGCAGTTGGTCAATTCGATGGAGGTGTTTTTCTATGGAACTCAAAGAATGCCAGTTTTGATAAAATTTTTGTCACCAAAGATACAGTAAAAAGTATAACTTGGACACCAAATGGTGATGTGATAGCTAGCGGCTCTGGGAATATTATAAGTGTTTGGGATGTAAAGGCTTCAAGGATAATTTACGTAATCGAAGGACATACCTCAAATGTAGAGTGTCTGAGATTCTGTCCTATTGCTGAGTTGCTTATTTCGAAGAGTCAAGCTGGTGATATATGTTTTTGGCGCAGTGATGATTGGAAGCTTGTAAATATACTTCATGAAAAGTCTGCAGGCTTCAATCCTCAACATGGCATATCTTTCCACCCATACCTTCCTCGCCTTGCCACTCTCGGCGAAAAAGATACCGTCATCCGCATTTGGGATTTAGATATGGATATTCTCCTCGGCCAAGCCACCACCGATTCCGTCAACTACACCACCGCCAAGGTAGTCCTGGTGGGTGATTCCGGCGTGGGCAAGACCGGGCTGGGCTGGCGGCTGGCCCATAAGGAATACAAAGAGCAAGACTCCACCCACGGCCAGCAGTTCTGGGTTATACCTGAGTTAGGCAAGACTCGCAAGGATGGTACCGAGTGCGAGGCGGTGCTGTGGGACCTGGCCGGGCAGCATGTCTATCGCCAAATTCATTCCATTTTTCTGGATAAAGTAGATGCATCACTGGTGCTGTTCGATCCCGGCAACCGGCAGAATCTACTCAAGGGGGCGGAGTTCTGGCTGGAGCAATTGAAGGGCAAAGACCAACTGCCGCCCAGTATACTTGTCGGGGCGCGGGTGGATCGTGGCGCGCCTGTTATTTCAAAGGATGACCTGAAGCAATTCTGTCAGCGGTATGGTATCAGCGGCGGTTATCACAGCACCAGCGCCAAAAGCGGCGAGGGTATTGACGAACTGGTTAAGCTTCTTCGGGAGCAAATCCCCTGGGATGATATGACCACTACGGTTACCACAACCACATTTAAAAGTATCAAAGATTTCGTGCTGTCGCTCAAGGAGGAACCGGACCGCGAAAATGTGCTGGTCCGTCCATCGGAATTGCGCGAGAAATTGGAGGCCTTCGATCCGGAATGGCAGTTTACGGATGCCGAGATGATGACGGCAGTCGGACATCTTCAGAATCACGGCTATGTGACCATACTGCAAAGTTCATCCGGTGATGAGCATATCCTGCTCGTGCCCGACCTGCTGGTCGATCTGGCTTCATCGATTGTTCTGCTGGCGGATAAACACCCGCGCGAACTGGGAGCGGTCAGCGAGACGGATCTTTTGCATGGGCGCTATCCATTTGAGGAACTCGAAGGGCTTGAAAAAGACGAACAGCAGATTTTGCTCGATGCGGCGGTGTTGCGTTTCATGGAGCACAATATTTGTTTCCGGGAGACGTTTGGCTCGGACACCCTGCTTATTTTCCCCGGATTGATCAAACAGAAGCGCCCCTTGGATGATGACTTTCCTGCCACCGATGACGTGTCTTACGTTGTACGTGGCCGGGTCGAAAATCTCTACGCCATGCTGGTTGTGCTTTTAGGCCATACGCCGTCATTTAGCCGGATTAACCAGTGGCAAAACCAGGCCCGGTACGAAATGGGCAAGTCCGAAATCTGCGGTTTCCGCCTTATTGAAGATCGAGAGGGCGAGATCGAACTTGTGCTTTATTACAGCGATAAAATGCCCGATAAAGGGCGAGAGACGTTCCAGCAATTGTTTGAAACATTCTTATACCAGCGCGATGTCGAGATAAAGCGTATTCCCCCGGTGATTTGTCCGGAAGGTCATCAGTTGGAACGCGCGACTGTAATCAACCGCATTGATGATGGCAAAACTTTCGCTTTTTGCGCCGAATGTGGCGGAAAAGTTAACCTGCCTGACCTTAACAAATCCGGTATCGGAACCGACGCCTCTGTGTGGCTTCAGCGCGAGGCAGCGGTAACGCACCTGCGCAGCACATACGAAACTTATTTAACGCGTATTAAAAGCTTCCGACGCGGCTGGGCCACACCACGCTGTTATCTAAGCCACGTTGCTGATCAAGAACCATATGCTAAACAGCTAACCAATGATTTAAAAAACGCCGGCGTCTATGTGATCGAGGAAGTAAAAGACGTGAAAATCGGTGACCATGTTATTATACTGGATACATCCGCTTACCAAAATTCATGGAAGCACCCAACGTCAGCATTTAAAGCAGAAGTTAAACTTATCAATGCCCGGATGGCAAAAGGCAATAAGCGTTTAATTTCTATCGTGTTAGAGGGCAAAGACGGCTCGGCCGACTTACACGATCTGAATGGTTGTGAACCGGGTCATTTCTGCGACGCCACACATTACCCGGTGTGTCTGTTCAATATGGTGCTGGAACTGTACGCGATTCCATTGGACCACGCCGCATTTGTGCCGTATCGAATGAAACTGCATGAGCAGTGGGAACGGACGCCGATGGAGGAGGAGACAGCCCCGGAAATCAGAAAACGGTTCGATGTCGCTCTTTCCTTCCCCGGCGAGAAGCGGAAATTCGTCAAAACTGTAGCCGATAAATTAGCCAAGAAACTGGGGCGCGAACGAGTGTTTTACGATAACTACCACAAGGCGGAACTTATTCGCCCCGATTTGGATATTTATCTTCAGGAAATTTACCATAACCAGGCCGAGCTTATCGTGGTGTTTCTCTGTGCCGAATACAGGCAAAAACAATGGTGTGGATTGGAATGGCGGGCGGTGAGAGATTTGCTGAAGAAAAATAAGAACGCCCAAATCATGTTCGTGCGTTTCGACGACACTGAAATCCCAGGCACTTATTCAACTGACGGCTATCTTGACGCCAATGAGCATAAGCCGACTGAAGCGGCCAAACTTATCCTCGAGCGGCTTGAACTGAACCGGCTGGAGACTTAGTACGATTAGGTTGATACTTAACCTACATTCATTCTCTCTGGAATTTTATAATAAAGTCGAAACCGGCTTCTTTGGCATCCCCCTCAGTTAGCTGAAGGAACAAGAGGCGGGCAAGCTGGTATTCCAGCGTTACGATCTCCGGTTCCAGATCGTTATCGGAGGATGAACCGAAACCGCGCTGATAGCTCATAAACAAATCCGGCGTTAAATATTTACCGACGACAACAGCGGCGCCCTTCAAATCCCCCTCGGCCTTAACCTCTAATACATCCAGATTTAACTTATTGCCCAGAGCTTTTGTTAGTTGACCGGCCAATAAACTTACAGCCAGTTGTCCGGTCATCGATTCATCTTCCGAACTACCGGCTACGGATGTTTTTTGTCCCTGGCTTAACTCATCGAAACCGCGCCCGAACAGAATGTAGGATACGGCGTCACCTTCGGAAAGCTCTTCGCCGTCAAGCGTGAATTTCAACACCGGTAGTTCGGCGGTCCCGCTGACATACAGGGTAAGGTTTCTTTTTTCCCGTGACGCCGTTCTAAAAACATACAAAGCTTCCACATCGAGCCGTGGATTATATTCGGCGCCGCCCTCGAATGTCACTATGCCTCGTAAAACCTTGAAACGCTTACCATAGAGATCATAATGTCCCCGAATAACATGAATATTGCCGAACGGTTCGAAATCAACACCATCTTTTGCAATTTCTAATTCACCGCCTAATTCCAATCTGAGATCGGGGCTTTTTATCCAGGTGTTTTTAGGTATATTGATTATCAGATTACCTCGAAGTTTGTCCAGAAAATCAAGACCGCTATTTTCTGACGATGTAGAATCCGGGATGCTTAAATTTTCATCGCCAATAACCGAATCCCTCCTGGTGGCGATAACCAACATCGGCAGACCCGCCATATCCAGCTCGTCCGCGGCCGGTTGTTCGATAAACGCCGGAAGGTAGAAACTGGACCTGTCGACAGTAATCGTGCCGCCAAAGCCGGCATCGCTTTCCGATCCATCCAGATAAACATCCGTGCTAAGTTGAATCTCATAATCACGATGACGAACCGCGAAAAATTCATCCATAACCAGATCGATATGTGATGACGAAATGTTTCCTTCGATAAGGCTGCTATCATAGTTAACATAGCCGGATAGAAGGAGTTTTCCGTTATCCTGAAGTATGGCAACGCTATCCAAAGTCATTCGATTGGGTTGGAATGATATCCCCGCTTCGATATCATTATAATCAATGCCGTAATCCGGCATCGACAAGACACCATTTCGCATGCTGATTTCGCCCTCGATGATAGGATTATTCATAGTACTCGAAATTCCCAAATCGCAAGTTATAAAACCATCGGCTTCTTCAACAATATATCCCCCCGCCTTCATTACACTTAGGGAGAGACTATCGGTATGGATTTTAAAATCTAAAGGTATTTCCGAGTAACTGGCCACCGCGCTATCGTCTGATGATACAGCCAGGGGAAATGATCCATCGACTTGCAGGCTTTCACGCGGGGATGGATTTAGGAGCAAATTAAAACCGGCCTTTTTACCGTCGTAACTCATTTTGCCGGCCAGATTGTTAAAAGTATATCTTTGGTATTGTCCATTTGAAATTAACAGTTGTCCGTCAAGTTGAGGTTTTATCGCGCTGCCGGAGAGTTTAATATCAACAGAAAGTATTCCATCGAGGTCAAGATCAAACATCGAAGCTAACGGCTGAATACCGACATTACGGATCGCGGCACTCAATCCCGATTCATCCGCAAGACTAACGAAACCATCTATTTGAATAATTTGCCCCGATGTATCAGTCGTTATATCTGAGGCTAATCTGAAATTCTCTATCGTATAAGTATCATCGCCCATAGTTATAATCATCGAATCACTTCCACCACTCATCTGAACATCGCTATAGTCGAGAGATAAACGCTCGATTAAAACTGTCATTATGCTATCGAGGGTAATCCGAGATTGAAGCTCACTGTGTATTCCATCGGGATTATGAAGATTCACTGATAAATCAATGTTATCATCAGTATAATTGAAGTCAGCAAAAACGCTATCCGAAGTAAATCCATTAGCATCAATACCCTCGGAAGTAATCCGGCCATTGGCTGATATCGATGAGGCACATATAATGGCGTTTAGCTCTCCCCTGACAGCGCCCACAAATGACCCATCCATTAGTATATCCCTAATATCGATTCGTGTCTTAACGTTCATGTTTGTCGGCATACCCGATATTCGTCCGGTAATGTTTCCTTCGGCGCCAACCGTTCTTGCGCCGATTAAATCAGCGAAGTAGGAAACATCGCCCAAGATCAAATCATAATATAAATCACCTGGTTCATCGGCATTGATATCCCCGGTGATATTAGCCGCGATAGCCGGTGATTTTAAAACTATAGTATCAACATGCAGCTTGTTGTAAGCAAATCCTATAAACGCCGCGACAGTATCAACGGGAATTCCCATCAACATTGATTCCGAGACTGCGATTCGCGTTTCGCCCTTGATCGAATCCGAAATCAGATTCTCTCCTTCAGCATTGAGGTTCATGGTAATATCGGTTCGAAGGCTATCCCACAAACCGAGTTTTGATAAATCAAGATTCGTTGACTCAAGATTCATATTATAAGAAGCAGTCTCGAATAAATCGTATAAATTACTTATTAATTCAATTTTTCCGAAATCGCCATCAGCGATTATTTCGCTGTTAACAGCGCCTGTATCATAACTCAAATCAAAGCTTAACGATGATATTGGATGCTGACGTATACGGCTATCGTTTAAATCACCTTCTATTTTAAACCGGGCATCCCCGACGCTTAACCCCGTTCCATTTAGCTCAAATGTTCCATTTAGTACTATATCCAATTCGGGATTATCAAGCCAGTGACTCATAGCAATGCTCGTAAGCGCCAAATCAGCAGTATAGTAAATCGGTCGGGATATCGTACTATCGACTATCGCATTAACCGAGCCTATGGAATTGGCAAAATCGATAATCTGATCATCACAACGGATCATTAGCCGCGAGTTGAGAGTATCGTTTGAAAGCGATGAGTAAAAACTCATTAAAGGTTGAAGTTGACCAATAAGATCAGGTAAAAATCCATCGAACTCAGTCAAATCAATAGGATCGGCTATAATTTGGGCGGTGCTTCGTTCAAATTGAGCGGGAAGGATCGTTGCTGACGCGGTGACGCTATTTTTTGATGTTTTCAGAAGGAAATCCTTAACTGTTGTGGAGAATGAATCGTTGGCCAATTCGAAACTGAGCTGATTTAAGTGAAATTCAGGATCAATAGTATGGAATTGAAATCCACGCATGACTAAAGCTTGTTTCTCCGATGAGTATTGCCCCGCGAGATGAATATTTAAACCATCAACTCGGCTCGGTATCGACTTCTCGAGAGCATTGATATCGACCCTGGAATTTCTTAGTTGGAAATCATCGATGACTAAGGTGTAGTCAAACTCGTCTGCCGAAGTATCATCCGGTTCAATCTCGGCGGTATCTGTTTTAGCTAGCCGGGCCAGGTTCCAGGATGAATCGCTCCGCTGATGTAGCGTGATACGCAAAGAATCAATTGAGATTGAATCGATCTGAATAGTACCGCCTAATAAAGCGAACAGACTATAGTCGAGGTAGAGCGTTGACAGCGTCACAACTGTATCGCTATCCAATTGAATAGCGATATCAGAGAGTTCAATATTGTCGAACAAATTGCCATCAAGCCGGGTGATACTTAACTCACCGTTTATAGAATCATTCGCTTTGGCAACAACGAATTCACATAACCAGTTTTTAAACGGCCGGGTTTGTGTGGCCAGAAACGATATAATGATTAAAACTATAATAATAGTAGCTGTCCAAATTATAATCCGTTTCACTCGCGAACCTTTTATCCCGGTTAAATTATCTGGCTTGTTCATGATCGATTCATTCTTTGACGCGATTAAAAAGCTTCCCCAACGCTTAAGTGCACTTGCATCGTGTTTTCCTCATCATTTATAGGACGGGCCAGATCGAGCCGAATCGGTCCAATAGGCGTTCGCACGCGAAGTCCCATACCGCCTGAGTAGCGAAGATCCTCGGGAGAATAAGAATATGAATCAAGCCAGACGTTACCGAAATCGTAAAATACTGCGCCTGAAACAATACTGATTATTGGAAATCGCCATTCAAGACTGGCTTCAAACAAGCTTTTACCCCCAATGGGGATTTCATCCGATATTGGTCCCAGCTCGGAGCGAGCCCAGCCTCTTACCGAGGCACTTCCCCCGGCATAAAATCGATCTTCGACCGGGATAAATTTATGAGAATCATTGGATTTTATGCCGCCGATTTTAAGTCGTCCGGCGAAAACTGTCCCAAATAACGACTGGTATCGGCGCATATCGAGTAATAATCGGCTAAAATGGTAATCGCTGCCCAGCCCCAAACCGCTGATTTTAAAAATTCCCGCGGCATAGTTTCCTCTACGCGGTGAAAATACAGGTGATGAATAATCTCCGATCAAGCCAAGTTGAATGCTTGACTTATTATACAGGTCATTTAATTCATCGATTATACTCATGTCTGCCAGCGAATTAGTGTCAAGATCAATTCGCTCGAAGGTGTGGGTAACAGAGCCATATAAATAGTCCTTAAATCGATGCAGAATAGATACGTTATTTCCATATCGGTTTTCCGTAAATGCCGGTTCCTTCTGCCTTAGTACAAATGGATTCAATTCTAAACTCGTGTAATTAGAAATAAAAGCGGGTTGAATAACTTTCAGGCTCAAACGATAAGGTTCGATGCTCGAGTGCTTGGCGTACAGGTTTAAATGTCGAGCGCCGCCAAGGACACCAAGGATACGAGAATCCGAGTATGCCCGGATTTTCTCTTCTCGACCATAGCCCAAGCCGATCTTTGTCGTGAAACGGGGGGCTTCCTTTATTCGGATTTCAACCGGAATGATTGAATCTTGTTCGGCCGAAAGCTGAGCCGAAACCGTGACGATATGAAAAACACCCAGACCGAAGATTCTTTTCTGAGATTCATCGAGCGCTAACCTACTATATTCGATTCCGCTTGAAAAATTCAGCGATCTTCGAATGAAACTATCCGCTACATGTTGATTTCCGCTGATATTAATAATACCAAACACGCAACGTGGTCCGGGATTTACTATCCAGTCGATATTAACTATTTTCGATTCCTCATCTATCGCGATTTCCGGGTTGATTTCGACATAGGGATAGCCCGCGTTTTCAAAGGCTTCGGCCAAGACCAACCGATCCGCTTCAATACCATCGTCACGAAATCGCTTCCCAACTCTGATTTCCAGTGATGGACGCAGGTTATCGAATAAGCTATTCATTAATAATATTTGTATAAAATGTGACTCGAAGGGCAGGCACTGAACCCCGGTTATTGAGATAGAATCGTTTTCGGTTATCTGAATTTTAATCCTGACGGTGCGGTCTTGCCTGTTCTTCTCAAGGTCGGCGGCTTCGATTTGAGCGTAAAGAAATCCTTCGCGCTGGTAATATCTCAGTAATCGCGATAAATCGCTTTGAAGTATATCATTGCTGAAGAGGAATGGTTTTTTACGAAAGATAGTTTGCTGAAAACTTCCTGTCGCGTAAGTTGACATATAGGCTTCCAGTTGATTATCCGATAATGCCTGATTGCCCTCGAATTCCAGGCCGCGAACCGTAAAATTCTCCTGACAATAAGATACTGATGAGATGGCTAATAAGAATATGACAGATATTATAGCGATACCGATTATATTCCCCGAGGTGTGAAACGACATCCTCAAGCCCAAGACAATTCCTCCACTCTGGTATTCATCAAACAGTTCCGGTTCTATTGTACAGAATGAGAGAGCCCGTATCAAGCCGATTTCCGGGCTTGGCGCCTGTATGCTTTGTATAATAGTGAGTTATTCTATTTATTCAGAACGCTTTCAGTACAGAACGTCCGCTGGCGAACAGCAATTGACTCAAAAACGGACACTTTGGTGTTTTGTTGCGTAGTATAACTTCATGATAATCAACAAGATAAGGTCGTGGCATCTTCTTTGCTTTATTGTCGTACTGAATAAATATCAATATGCTGGAGCGGATTATGTTCAGAAACTACCTAAAAATAGCCCTGAGAAATATCAGAAAACAGAAAGGATACACTTTTATAAATATAGCCGGTTTAGCAATTGGACTGACCTGCTGCATGCTTATCAGTCTCTGGATACTCGATGAGTTAAACTATGACAAGCACTATGACGAACTTGATAGTATTCAGGCGATTTTAACGAACGAAAGCGAAATATGTCCAAATGCCCTGGCTTCGTTTCTTCAAAAACATGTTCCGGAGATAGAATACGCCGCTCGTGTGACTGGCGAAACCGAGGTTTTAGTAAATAATGGTTCGCTGCGGTCATATGAAAAATACTTATCGGTTGATCCGCCTATTACCAGGATTTTTTCGATTCCATTTATCAGCGGAAATCCCAAGACCGCCCTGGACGCACCGTATTCAGTAGTAATCACTCAGGATTTAGCCTCGAAATTTTTTCCGAATCAGGATGCGCTCGGTAAAATCCTGTCATTTAACAGCACAGATGATTTTGCGGTTACCGGAGTGGTTCCCAATCCAAATCACAATTCAAGCCTGCATTATGATATGCTTGTTTCGATCGAATACAAATGGCTGAAATCCCCGGATGATGAACGATATTATAACGCCTGGAACGCCTGGAGTTCGAGGACATACGTTAAAGCGATTCCCGGGATCAGTCCGGCAATTCTGACTGAAAAAATATCCAACATAATTGAAGACCGGTTTGAAGAGGATGAGGAGGCGATTCTTTCGTCAATCCATATTTCCGATCTATATATGAAATTTTCGGATGCTAAAACAATAATCGGTATTTTCGCGGCAATCGCGGTAGTCATTCTGGCTTTGGCCTGTATTAATTTCATTAATCTATCAACGGCCAGATACAGGATGAGAAGTAAAGAAACCGGAGTGCGGAAAGTCATCGGCGCCTCGAGAGGCAACCTGATTCTGCAGTTTTTAAGCGAATCTTTTTTTCTGACCATAGTCGGATTCTTATGCGCCCTGGGTCTGGTGGAATTTGTTCTGCCGTTTTTCAATTCACTGTTTCAATTGCAAATATCTTTAAATCTATTTGGCGACGGTCCAACGATTCTGACCATAATCGGAATCATCATAGTCACGGCCTTGGCGGCCGGTATGTATCCGGCTCTGGCTTTGTCTCGATTCCAGCCCGTGCAAGCACTAAAAAGCGATATAGGGGCTGCTAACAGGTTCTTCAGCTTAAGAAGAATCCTGGTTATTACCCAGTTCTCATTGACTGTGTTTCTAATACTTGGCACGGCAATAATCTATACGCAAATTAATTTTATCAAAGGCTGGAATGTAGGTTATGACAGGGAACATGTAATTAATGTTACCTTGAGAGGAGAGAGCCGGGATAGATTTGCCGCATTGAAAAGCGAGCTGGTAAAAAATCCGGATGTAATATCCGTGGCCGGGGTTGGGAAATGCTTACCTTACTGGGAGATGCTTACATCGGCCAGATGGGATGGTTCGAATTCCGAAGATGGCGAGAAAGTCTATATGAATTTCACCGATTATGATTTCGCCCAAACTTACGGCATAGATATAATAGAGGGGCGCGATTTCAGCGAGGAATTTCAATCTGATTTAAAACAGGCATGCGTTATCAATAAAAGCCTGGCGGACCTCATGAAACAAACCCCGACTTTGGGCGCTGATATCGATATCTGGGGTGAGAAACGTAAGGTAATCGGTGTATTGGAAGATTTCAATTTTCGCCCGCTCGACAGGAGTATGAAGCCGCTGGCGATAATGATGATAAATGAAGATGATTTCGCGTTTACGAAGCCGCGTGTTTTATCAGCCCGAATCAGCCCGAATAACATTGGAACTACCCTGGAATCCATTCGTCAATCATGGAAAAAAGTCTTGCCAGAATATCCTTTCGAGTATTCGTTTCTTGACCAGCAGTTTAACGCGGAATATAAATCGATGGAGCAGATACGGAATCTGGCCGGGAGTTTTGGCATACTGGCGATATTCATAGCCTGCCTGGGGTTGATTGGTTTGGCCTCGTTCACCGCCGAACAGCGGACCAAGGAAATCGGTATCAGAAAAGTACTGGGGGCATCTGTTTTAAATATAGTTCGCCTGATCTCGAAAGAGTTCATCATTCTGGTGGCCATTGCCAATCTGATTGCCTGGCCCCTGGCCTGGTTCGCGATGAACCGCTGGCTGGAGGAATACGCTCATCATATGGAATTAAGTATTGGTTTATTTTTAGTCGTCGGCTGCCTGGCGATGATAGTCGCCTTGTTATCGGTCAGTTATCAGGCGTTTCGGGCCGCCCGGGCCAATCCGATCGAGGTCATGAAATATGAATGAGCCGAAGTATAGGCCCAATTAAGAATTAATTACGTATATAGCTAACTAACATTACCTTAACGATTGTGAATACCCGGCCTGTATTATTTTGGCTGTTTCTTTTCCGGCGGACTGGGCTGTATATTTCTCCAATCGCTGGTCTTCAAAGTCGCCGAGGCTTTTTCGTAATCGGCCGGATTAACCCAGATAACATAACCGAACCGTCCGGTGCCATCGACAACGCCGTTGGAGGCATGAATATTGATACCGGCATTGGACAGCTTGAGAATGTAATCATACAACGCGCCAATCTTATCCTCGCCCTGGATCAGGAACGCTTTCTTGGGCCCGACTAGATCTATTTCAGCGTCCGCGGCGGCTTTTTTAAGTACCTCCGGATCGGCCGGGATGAATACCAACTGGCTTTTGCCTTCACCGACGGGAAAATTAGTAATAGCGAGCAGATTGACCTGCTTTTCGCTGAAGAACTCCATCAACTTCCTGGCCTCCCCCGGTTTGTCGGCAACCAGCGAATAATAGTATTCGGCTTCACTGACTCTTGATGGCATATTATCCTCCTTCTATTGACTTATATCGATATCCAAAATCCGCGGTGATGTCTCATACGGAAAATAGTTATACGACACCCGTTATGTCAAGGAAAAACTCTTTGTTTGGTTATCAAGCGGTCCTGCCATCATATTGAAGCTTGATGGATAACGGGCTTTTTTTATTGGCATTCGGCGAACCAGGATAGTATATTCCTCATAGCTAAATCATCGGTACGCAAGCAGTAATGCGCACGCGATACAATTCGGAATATGGGCTATAAATTTTTACGTTAGACTCAAGGACGGCACCTCATGCAAGAGACTACTGATTTCAAATACGATGTTTTCATAAGCCACAGCTCGAAGGACAAATCAGTTCCGCGCGCAATCGCCAAACGCTTGCGTGATGACGGCCTGCGGGTCTGGTTCGATGAATGGGAACTCAAAGGCGATGATAGCGACCCGGCGAAAATCGAGGACGGTCTGGAGCACTCCCGTGTGCTTGTGCTATGCATGTCGAAAAACGCGTTCGGCTCGGACTGGGCGAAGTTGGAAGCCGGCACATTCCGGTTCCGTGACCCGCTGAACAAGGACCGGCGGTTTATTCCGTTGCGGTTGGATAAGGCACATATCCCTGGCTCGCTGGGGCAATTCATGTATATCAACTGGCAGCCGAAGGACCGGGAGCGGGAGTATGGCAAGCTGCTTGAAGCTTGTGGTGTGACTGCGAAGGCGACGGCGGTTGTAGCACCTATCGCAAACGGAAAGATTGTTGAAAAAACCATTAAACTCAACCAAAGGGGGGGAATCAGTTACTACGCTTTCGCGCCTAACGGTAAGCACGTACTCACAAACGCCGACGACAACACTGCATGTCTTTGGGACATGGAAACAGGGCATTGTCTGTGTGTATTCAATGGTCACACTAGCCCAGTTTTATATGTGGGTTTAAGTGCTGATCAACGCCATGTCTTTTCCGGTTCCCGCGATAGAACTGTAAGAATGTGGGATGTTGATACGGGAAAATGCTTGCGCGTGTTTAATGGCCATCTTGGTACTATTTGGAGTGTAGCATGGAGTACTAATCAACGCCGTGCTCTCTCCGGTTCTAGCGACAACACTATACGACTGTGGAATTTAGCGACAGGGGGCTGTTTGCGATCATTTAAGGGCCATCAAGGCATCGTCTTCAGCGTGGTTTGGAGCGCTGACCGACGCCGCGCTCTTTCTGGTTCAGGAGATTATACTATGCGGTTGTGGGACATAGGAACGGGACGCTGCTTGCGTGTGTTCGAAGGCCACTCAAATACCATCAGGGGGGTTGTTTGGAGCGCTGATCAACGTCGCGCCCTCTCGGGTTCCTGGGACAAAACCATACGACTATGGGACGTGGAGAATGGAATCTGCCTGCGTGTGCTTGAAGGTCATTCGAGTGCTGTCCGTCGCTTAGCTTTGAGTGCAGACGACCGCCACGCCCTCTCTGGCTCCGATGACAATACTGTACGGCTGTGGGATGTGGAGACAGGGCGCTGCCTGCGCGTACTTGAAGGCCACACTTGTAATGTTTGGGGTGTGGCTTGGAGCGCCGATGGGCACCATGCCTTATCAGGCGACGTAAAAGGTGGCATCCGCATATGGGATCTGTCGAAATATATTACCAAATCTCGGGCAGCGAAAACTTCAATACCAGTCGATATACCCGCAGCACCAGACCAGGTGCAATACACAAACGCCAAAGTGCTCCTCGTCGGCGATACCAGCTCGGGCAAGACTGGGCTTTCCATGCGGTTGGCATCAAAAAAATGGGAACCCAGCGACTCGACTGTTGGGGCCTGGGCCACGCATTGGAAACTGCCGCTGGGGACCAAAGATGGTGTCGAACGGGAGATCTGGCTATGGGATTTCGGCGGCCAGGCCGATCAGCGGTTGATCCATCAGCTTTATATGGATGAAACCGCCCTGGCGGTGCTGGTATTCGACGGCCAGAAGGAAGACCTGTTCGAGGCGCTTGGTCAGTGGGACCGCGATCTCGACCGCGCCGCCAATAGAGAATTCACGAAACTGCTCGCCGCCGGGCGTATCGATGCCGGCGGTTTGCGTGTCAGCCGCAACCAGGTGGAAGCATTCGCCGAAGAGCGAGGCTACACGGAATTTCTGGAGACCAGCGCGAAGAAAAACATCGGCTGTAAGGAACTCAAGCAGGCTATCCTCGATGGTATCCCCTGGGAGAAGATTCCCTGGCGGTCCTCGCCGCTTTTGTTCAAGCAGCTCAAGGAGGAGATAATCAGCCTGAAGGACTCCGGCCGGGTGTTGATGCGGTTCAACGAGCTACGAGACGCGCTGAATCTTCGGTTATCCGGCAAGGTCGCCCGTTTCACCGACGAAGAGCTGAAAGCGGTAGTGAGTCTACTGGCCGGACCCTGTGTGGTCTGGGAGTTGAAATTCGGCAGTTGGATATTGCTTCAGCCGGAGCGGATCAACGCCTACGCCCAGGCGGTAATCCAAACAATGCGCGAAGACGAAGACGAACGCGGATGTTTAACCGAGGAACGAGTCTTAAACGGCGAACTCACCTATCACTCATCGATGGAACGTCTGGGAGATGATGAGGAACGGTTCGTCCTGTTGGCTATGCATCAGACACTGGTAGAACGCGGACTCTGTATGCGCGAGCAAACTGATTGCGGTCCGCTGTTGATCTTCCCCAGCTTCTACCGACGCGAACGGCCGGAACTGGTTGGCCATCCGGCGGTACTGGTAAGCTACCGATTCAACGGTTTCCTCGATGACATCTACGCTACGTTGATCGTGAAACTGCATCACACGAGAAATTTCGATCAGGATGAACTCTGGCGCTACGCGGCGGATTTCAAGACGACTACTGGCAAGAATCAGCAACTAGGCGTAAAACTGAACCGTCGGGCGGAAGGCGCCGGTGAACTGGAGGTCTATTTCGATCCGGCCATCGCGGCGGAGGAGAAGATTATCTTCAGTCGTTATGTCCACGAGCATCTGCTACAGAAAGCAAAGGATGTAGAGCGGTTGCGGCATTATGTCTGCCCTCATTGCGGCACACCGGTGGGTAATCGGGTAGTGGCGATGAAAAAGCTGGCTGAGGGCAAGAAAGATATCCCCTGCGTTCAATGCGATGATCCCAACAAGAGGATTCCACTATGGGATCAGATGGAAAAGCTATTCGCCAGCGATGAAACGAAAGAACGCGTTAGGCAACTTCAGGAGCAATCCGCTTTAGTGCTCGATACCGAGAGCAAGGAGCGGGTGCTGGTCGGCGAGGTGATCTCTACGGTGGCGCTGGCAAAGCAAATCTCGCGTGAAAAGCCAGTGAGCGATCATGGTATTGACATGGAGATAGAGTTCAAGAACGACGACGGGGAAGCAACCGGTCAGATAGTGTTTTTACAATTAAAGTCCGGTGATTCGCATCTTCGTACGCGAAAAAGCGACGGTGCGGAAATCTTCGACATCAAGAAGCCACGTCACGCGAAATACTGGATGGATCAGGCATTCCCCGTGATACTGATAATCCGGAATTCGGAAGGCGAGATCCGCTGGATGGAAGTACGTGATTGGCTACAGCGGGCCAGTAACAACGGCAAGAAGCAAATCAAACAAATCATTTTTGAGGGAAAGCGGTTCGACGTGATGAGCATCCGTCGCTGGCGGGATCAGGCGATGGGCAAAAAATAGTATTACTCTAAGTCGCCGAAACACTCGTATCTTCCAATCAAATATGCCTCCCTAAATCGATGATTGGCCGGAAATTAACTCTAAAATATCCTGCCAATTCGCCGGGATTAACCAATAGGTCGATTGTTTATCAAAGGGCATGTTACCTTTAGTCAATAAATTGGCTGTACGGGCATGAGAAGTAATAAAAATCAATAAAATATTCACTTAAAGCAATTCCACCGAATCAGAATCCAATCACTTCATTTGTTCCCAAAGAGCTTTGGAACACTTGGGGAACATATTGAAAATGAGTTAAATATTTCAAATATTATAGTCGATTAAATACCATAGTATTAACAGTAAAAGGGGAGAGATTAAATCTTAATAAGCTCTTGAAACCGGAAGATGCAAATTAAGTTATATTATAATAGATAATATATTCCATACGGGGGATGGTTCAATGAAATTTAAAAATTCCTTAGACGATCATAATAGATGTGCTGATCAGATGCTAAACGGGCGACATCCGCCAAAAACAAGGCCATTTGCTCATTCCAGGCAATTCGTTTGTTTACTGCTTATTCTTATTCTAATGGCCGTTTCATTGGCCGAAACGATCCCGACCGAATTAAAGAAGTTGAGTCTGGAAGAACTGGTAAATATCGAGGTTATAACTGTCTCAAGGAGGGTGGAAAAACTGTCGGAAGCGGCTGCCGCCATTTATGTTATCACGGCTGAGGATATCAGGAGATCCGGTTTCAAGAGTATCCCCGAAGCGCTCCGAATGGTTCCCGGTATGCACGTAGGCCGAATTGACGGAAACAAGTGGGCGATAACGGCTCGTGGGTTCAACGCGATATTCGCTAATAAGTTACTTGTTCTAATCGATGGCCGATCGGTCTATACACCGCTTTTCTCGGGTGTTTACTGGGATGTCCAGGATGTTGTAATGGAGGACATAAATCGTATCGAGATCATCAGGGGCCCGGGTGCGACACTCTGGGGAGCCAACGCGGTTAACGGCGTTATCAATATCATAACCAAAAGCACGGATGAAACTATTGGTTGTCTGGTTAAGGCAGGATATGAAACTAAAAGTAAAACTATAGCCGCGGCGCGTTATGGCTTCAAACTTGGCGAAAAAACTAGTTTCAGGTTCTTTTCCCAATACACTGAATTTGACGGATACGATCAAGCCGACGGGTCGCCAATGAATGATCACAGGCAGGATATCCGCGCCGGGTTTCGACTGGATTGGGCCGGGTCCGAGAAAGACAACATTTTCATGCGAGGTGATTATTATCAAGGCACGTCCGAGCAGATATATAATTCGCTCCTTCTCACACCTCCGTACGCGGGAACTGTTAGTGAAGAGGCTGATCTCTTAGGGGGGGATATTGTCGGTAGATGGATGAGCCGACTGTCATCAACTTCTGAAATCTCCGTCCAGTTCTATTGTGATTATACAAGTCGTAAAGATATCAATTCGTCCGAGGAAAGAAGTACTGTTAATCTGGATTTTCACTACAGTCTCGAACCAACCGAGCGCATAGGCGTTATCTTGGGAGTTGGTTATCGCAGGATGCAGGATCAAACTGACTCCGCAACGAGAATCAAGCTCATTCCCGCGGATAGAACCGATGCTATGTATAATGCTTTTGTCCAGACCGATATGTCGATTATACCAAATCGATTGAAAATTACGCTGGGATCGAAGTTTGAGCACAACGACTATACGGGTTTTGAAGTACAACCGAGTGGGCGCGTGCTCTGGATACCTCACTCGAGTCACACATTGTGGGCGGCTATATCCAGGGCAGTCAGAACGCCTTCAAGGGCGGAACATTCGATAAGGTTTGATGCCGGCCTAATTCCACCGAACCCAATGGACTCTACCTCGCTTCTGACAGTATTGCACTTAACCGGAGATGACAAGTTTACGAGTGAAGTTATGACCGCTTATGAAGCGGGGTACAGGATTCGCCCGGGGCAGAATCTTTCATTTGATGTTGTGGGATTTTATAATATGTACTCTGATTTGAGGAGTATTGGCTTTGACCCGGTACCGACAATCGTTGGCAATCCTCCTGAATACGCCAGATTAACCATACGGGCAAGGAACAACATTAAGGCAAATACTTATGGATTTGAAATTGCAGCCGACTGGGTGCCGTCAGGTAATGTTGCAATCAAAGCAACATATACGAATTTCAGGTTTGATATTACTTCAAGCGACGAATTTTCATTTCAGTCCGGATTTGTGGTCTCTGAAGATACAGATCCGGAACATCAATTCGGTCTGCGTGCCGCCATTGATCCTCTTAACGATGTGAATCTTGATATCGGCGTTCGCTACGTTAATGAACTAACAGTCTTTGATATAGACGCCTATCTGACAACAGATATTCGTGTCATGTACCGACCTGTCGGGTACCTTGAACTGGAACTTGGCGGACATAATCTAACCAGTCCGTCGCATACTGAATTTCAGTCGGAGTTAAATTCCGCCAGGGCCGTCATAAAGCGGACGATCTACAGTTCAATCATTTGGAGATTCTAAGTTGTGAAGAAACTTGTGTTCACAATTTTTGTAGTATTAGCTTGCTTATTGTTCGGCCGGAATTCCTACGCGCAGCAGGATAAGCCGACCGAATACCATGTTAAGGCTGTGTTTTTATATAATTTCGCTAATTTTGTTAAATGGCCTGAAAAAGCGTTTTCCAGCAAAACAGATCCAATTATTATAGGTGTTTTTGGGAAAAATCCTTTCGGAGAAGCCCTGGACCGAATTGTTGATGATGAATACGTGGATGAAAGGCCAATCGTAATCAAATATTCAGAGAGTACTGAAGAATTAAGTTCCTGTCATATACTATATATCGCCACTTTTGACAAGGAGCTACTAGCTCTTATCCTGGGAAAAGTTAATAACACAAATATTCTCACGGTCGGAGAAGTTGAGAAGTTTACCGGGCTTGGAGGGATAATCGGCTTTGTAATGGAAGAAAACAAGGTTCAATTTGATATCAACATGAAAGCCGCCGAAAAGGCGAACTTGAAGGTCAGTTCAAAATTACAGAAAGTGGCCAGAAAAATAATAAAAGATTAACTCGGAAAAGCACTATGCAAATGCTGAAAGATATCTCGATAAAAAATAAGCTAACAGTAATAGTTATGCTAACCAGTACTATTGCCCTTTTATTAGCATGCCTGGTATTTGTTGTAAGTGATCGTTTTACCATGAAAGATTCAATGATTCGGGATTTATCGACTCTGGCAGATATCATTGCCTCAAATAGTACCGCGGCAATAATATTTAACAGTAAAGACGATGCCAGAGAAACCCTGGCAGCGCTTAAAGCAGAACCTCACCTGATTTCCGCCTGTATATACTCCCAGGATGGCCGGCAATTCGCTACGTATATCCGCGATAATGAGGTCGAAACGACTTTGCCTATAAAACCCGCGGTAAATGGTCATCTATTTGGTGAGGATAACCTTTCTCTTTTTAAACAGATAACTATCAAAGGTAAACCGATAGGCACTCTGTACCTCAACAGTGACCTTGAGGAAATACAAACCCGTCTCAATAAATATATTAGTATAGTAGCAATTGTTATGTTGGTTTCCTTATTAGTTGCTTTCGTGGTAGTATCAAAACTTCAAAAGATTGTATCACAGCCAATTATTCACCTGACTGAAGTAGCTAAAGATGTTTCGGAGAACCAAGATTATTCAATTCGGGCTTCTGAATTTGGGCAGGATGAAGCCGGATTTTTAATTGAGAAATTCAATGAGATGCTAAGTCAGATATATCAGCGCGATGCAGCCCTGCGGGATGCTCATGATAGTATGGAGGAGCGCGTCAAGGAAAGAACTATTGAACTGGAAAATGAAATTGTTGAACGCGGAATTACGGAGGAATCACTTCGGGAATCGCGACAAAAGTTAGCGCTCCATATGGAACAATCACCTCTGGCTGTGATTGAATGGAATCTGGATTTTCAGGTAGTTGTCTGGAATAAAACCGCCGAAAAAATCTTCGGTTTTACCAAGGATGAAGCGATCGGATACCATGCCGCGGGTTTAATTGTCCCAGAAAGCATAAAGAAAGATATTGACGAAATTTGGCGCGATCTCCTCGCGAATAAAGGGGAAAATCGGAGCACAAATGAGAATTTTACAAAAGACGGCAGGAAAATCCTTTGCGAATGGTATAACACATCCCTGGTTGATTCTGAGGGAAAAACTATTGGCGTGGCGTCTCTGGTTCAGGATATTACCGAACGCAGGAAAATCGAGGAGAGGCAGAAAGAGCTTCAAGCAAAATTGGAACGGGCTGAAAGAATGGAATCGTTAGGTATATTAGCGGGAGGGATAGCGCATGATCTGAATAATATCCTTGGCCCACTTGTGGGTTATCCCGAGTTGATGCTCATGAAGCTTCCTCAAGACAGTCCTATCAGGAAGCAAATCGAGCGGTTGGGTAATGCCGCCCAGGGGGCGGCGGACGTGGTCCAGGATTTATTAACATTGGCCAGACGGGGACGGTACGAAATGATCCCAACTAATATAAACGAGATCACGGCAAGTTATCTTGACTCACCGGGTTTCACGAAACTCAAAGAAACGCACCCCGATATAAAAGTTAACCTAAAACTTGATAAATCTATCGCCAATATATCAGGTTCCACTCCACATCTCTCGAAAGTTTATATGAATCTTATTGTGAATGCTTTTGACGCGATGCCCGATGGCGGTGAGCTAGAGATTGCAACTTCTCATGACTATTTGGAAAGCTTAAAAAGCGGACATGATAAAATCGAAAATGGAAACTATGTAGTGTTTCGGGTTTGTGATACCGGAATTGGGATTGATCCAAAAGAATTAGATAAGATATTCGAACCATACTACTCAAAAAAGAAGATGGGCAGCAGCGGGAGCGGCCTCGGGTTGTCCGTAGTTTATGGCATTGTTAAGGATCATAAAGGTTATTATGATATATTATCGCAGCCGGGCAACGGCACGGAATTTATTTTATATTTCCCGGCAATTGAAGAAGAAATAGACAAGACGCAGCTTGCTGATAAAATTAAAGGCGGCCGCGAGTTGGTGCTTGTCGTAGATGATGATGAGAACCAACGAGAATTGGCTTCGGCAATTCTTTCCAGTTTAGGCTATAAGGTAGAGAAAGTCTGTAATGGCAGAGAAGCCGTTGAATTTATGAGTCACAACAATGTTGATATCATAATCCTGGATATGATAATGGAACCGGGTTTTGATGGCCTGGATACTTATCGCGAAATTATTAAGCGGCACCCCAGGCAAAAAGCAATAATCGCCAGCGGTTTCTCTGAAACCGATCGGGTTAAAGAAGCTGAGAAACTTGGGGTAGGTAAATATGTTAAGAAGCCTTATACAATCAGGCAATTGGATAAAGCTATCAGGCATGAACTTGATCCGAAACCTTCGGCAATGAACCGTAATACGATGGCATCTATCAAGTAACATCAAACAGTATTTTTAACTTATCTATTTTATTCTAATGATAATTAGTTATAAATGTATCCCTACCGGTGAATCCGACAAATAAACGGATTATCGTTTATTGATGAAAGGTGGCCATAGTATCGGCGGCCTTTTCTATTCAACCTCCCCATTCGCGGCTCGCGAATTATCAAGGTAACCGCTCATTACCGGATATAACGGCTTGATTTCCAGAGCTGATTTATGTTAAAGTATATGTAAATAATATAACAAAGGCGGTTCAAATGATTTTTGATCTTGATATCTTGAAAATTGACCCAGAAAAGGAATTACAAAAATTATCGAAATTTATTATCGATCAGGTAAATGTCGTTTTTCATAGAAAAGGAATAGTCGTTGGATTAAGTGGCGGTATCGATTCCGCGTGCATCGCGGCAGTCGCTGTCCAGGCTATAGGAAAAGAAAAAGTAGTAGGATTGGTTCTACCTGAAAATGAGTCTAATCCCATCAGCAGTGAGTACGCGATCAAACAAGCTCAAGCTCTGGGCATAGAACATCGTCTGATTGACATCACGCCTACCGTTAACAGTGTTGTCGGCTATAAATGGCGGGATGAGTTTATTCAAAAGCTTATCGGGGAATATCGACCGGGCTACAAATACAATATAACGCTTCCAACTGATCTCCTTGAACGGGATTCATTCAACTTTTATCGATTGCAGATTCAGATGCCTGATGGTGAAATAAAGGCCAAGCGTCTGAACTTGAACGAGTTCCGGACAATAACCTCTTTCGCCAATATAAAAATTAGAGCCCGAATGCTGCATCTCTATGCCGAAGCTGAACGACGAAGTCTTGTCGTTGCCGGCACGACAAACAGAACAGAGTTCATTTTGGGAGATTTCTGCAAGTATGGCGACGGGGGCACTGATATTGAGCCGCTTTCCTACCTTTATAAAAATCAAATTTACCAGATATCGGATTATCTTAAAGTAATTCCTGAAATCATGAATCGTCAACCTAGCCCGGACACCTTTAGCCTGCCGGTAAGCGATCAGGAATTCTTTTTCAGAATTCCATTTGATAAGTTGGACTATCTTATCTACGCGTGGGAACATGATATACCGGCAAATGAGGCAGCCAAAGTCCTGGATCTTTCTGAAGACGCCGTAAAGAGAGCCTACAAGGATTTTCTATCAAAAAATACCGCAACCGCTCATCTGCGAGAAATGGCGTATACACTGGAGCAGGAGCGCTAAAAAGGTAAATTAGCCCCATAAATATAATCGAGCATATACTATTCACCGCGGTCCATAGTCGATATTGGGCTAATTTATAGTCCAGGCTTCAGCGCTGGATTGGATTCGAAGAAAGATGCCGTAAAGAATTCCATTTCAGGAACATAGGCCGGTTTTACCACAACCCGTAAGGCATTACCTGAATTATAGATATATCGAAGGAGAGAACAAATTGACATTTAGAATTATTACATTATATTAACCTTAATGAAATTAGGATTTCTGAAAATAACCGCCTGGTCGATGTGCTTGATCTTTATCGTCGGATTATCATTAAGCGGGACGGGCTACGTTCTGTGCATTGGCGATAACGGACATATCGAGTTCGAAACAAGCTGTATGAACTGTCGCGGTGAAGCCGCGGAAATCTGCAAAGTCAATGTTTCTGATGATGCTCAGTGTGACCATAGCGATTGCACCAATTGTTCAGATGTAGAAATTGAAGATCTTTTTTGGTCAAAACGCATTCAAAAAACTGATTCTGATCTGCCGGGCCAATTTATCCCGATACCCACTATCGATACCATTATTAGCCTTATATCCATTGAGAACGGTGATTCACGAATTACCAAATTTCATCTGGCATACGGCCAAAGCCCGCCATCATATACAACAGCGATAACAGTTCTTCGCTGTTGATTCAATTATTTCATAAAACTATTAAATAACTTTTAAGCGCATTCTAGCTAAAAGAATGTGTTGAGAATAGAATTAACCCATTTGGAGAATTGCAAATGAAAGGAAAAATTCAAATATCATTAGTTTCTATGCTGGCAATCGTCCTGATATTGTCATCCAATGCCCGAGCCCTGAATTCATGGCAAGCCCCATTTGACACCACAACCGCGAATTCAGGAATAGTTGATTCCTTGTTGTCACTTAGTGATGTACTCAAACTCGTAGCAGCCGAAAATCCGACTTTTCGATCCCTCAGTTATCAACTTCAGGCTGCCGGCGGCAACCTGAAGCAGGCTGGACTTTGGCCGAATCCTGAACTGGAGGCGGAATTCGAAGAGGTTAGCTGGGATTCGCCGGGATTTAAGGAGTCGGAATTTTCCGTCTCAATTGCCCAGGAGTTTGAGTTATTCGGACAACGAGGTGCCAGAAAAAATGTCGCCCAATCCGGAATCGAGGCGACCAGGTCGCGGATAGATCAATCAGTATTTGATCTCTATCTCGAAACGAAGCAACGGTTTTACGCTCTCGCCCACGCGCAACAGAACGTAAATCTGTCGCGAACGTCTGTTGATTTGGCCAAAGAGATTGTTGAAAATATAAATTTCAGACTTGACCGGGGCGCCTCTCTGCAATCCGAACTCCTTCTTGCCCAACTGGAGGAACAGCGGGCGCTACTGGCACTTGATCAAGCCAGGCAAGACGTAATCGCGTTGGAAGCAACCTTGGTTTCTCTCTGGCATGGAAAACCATCGGGGGCAAAAGTATCAACCGATGCGGAATCCTATTTCAGCCATCTGCTGGAAAAAATCAACCTCTTATCGAGCCATGCTGATTCCGCCCGTGATATTATACAGATGCAAGGCGAATTAAAGATTCTTCGAGCGGAAAAAGCGATGGCAATCGCGGAAACTCGCCCGGCCCTAACACTTAGTGGCGGCTTTAAGAGACTTGAGGCGGACGATTCTAAATCCTTCCTGTTCGGCGTTTCAGTGCCGATCCCATTGTTCAACCGTAATCAGGGGACTAAAGAGAGCATTGATGCCCAGCTGCGTTCTTTGGAATATGATATTGAGCAAGGCAGAACGGAGGCGATTTCAAGTATAGAATCTAATATTATCGGATTAAGGAATCTGGTAGATAGACATGCTACTTTGGATTCTATGCTGCTGCCGACAGCGGAAAAAGCGTATCACATTTTAAAAGATGCTTATGAAACCGGTCGAATACCGTACACTCAACTGCTTGAAGCCGAGAGAATTCTCAATGATCTCAATTTCGAGCATAATGATATGCTTCTGGAAATCCAGGAACAGGTTATCGCGCTGGAAAGTCTCACCGGCGTTACATTGCTTGTAGAAAAGGAGAATTAGAAAATGTTTATCAAAATCGTAATAGTACTGGTTGTTTTGCTTCTGCCATGGATTATTTCGGATGTTTCGGCTCAAGACAAACATGATCATGACCATTCTAATGAGCAACAGGTACAAGAGGTTGATAATCACGAGGATCACGATCACGAATCAGATGACGATCACGGTGAAACCGATGCCGATGAGGATCACTCCGACCATGAAGGGCACAGCGACGAGTTTACAGTCACGCTGACGCCGGAAGCCATCAAACTAGCCGGTATTACTTTTTCGCAAGCGAAGCATGGACACATCGGAAGAACAGTTGAGTTACCCGGGGAAATCGGATTCAACGAAGACAGACTGGCTCATATCGCGCCGCGGTTTGCCGGTATTGCCCGGCAAACCAATTATAGAGTTGGCGATTACGTTGAAGAGGGCGATGTAGTGGCAATAGTGGAAAGTAACGAGAGTATGAATTCCTACTCTATCACCGCCCCCATCTCGGGTTGGGTAATTAACCGGCACATTACTCCGGGGGAATACGTCTCCGAGGAAAACAGCATTTATGTCATCGCGGACCTGTCTAAGGTTTGGGTCAATCTGGCGGTTTATCCGAAAGACATTAATACTATTAAAAAGGGCCAAGTGGTTGAAATAGAAGCTATCGGCTCAGGCAATATCATAACCGGATCAATTGAGTATGTCACGCCAATAATAGATTGCCAAACGAGAAGCGCTACTGCCAGAATTACCCTGTTAAATCCGGATAATATCTGGCGACCGGGGGCTTTTGTACAAGCTACGGTCACCATAGAACCCGGCAACGAAAGCCTTCTGGTTGAGAAAAACGCGGTCCAGTATCTTAATGAGAAGAGCGTGCTATTTATCGCTGATGGACCCAACGAATTTATGCCCGTGGATGTTGTCACCGGTGACAGCGACCACGGCTATATTCAAATTATGAGTGGTTTGAGTGAGGGTACAAAGTATGTATCGAACGGCGCCTTTGAGTTAAAAGCCAAAATCGTAACGAGTAATCTGGATGCTCACGCCGGACACGGACATTGAGAGGAGGCGAATCAATGAAACGACTTTTCGAACTTGTCCTAAAAAACCGTCTCATCGCCGTAGTACTTCTGGTGGGCGTAATAGCTTTCGGGTACTTCCAATATAAGAGTTTACCGACTGACGCGTTCCCCGATATCTCACCTGTGATGGTGCCCGTGTTCGCGGAAGCTCATGGAATGGCTCCGGAAGAAGTTGAGCGTCTTATCACATTTCCGATTGAATCGGCAATGAATGGGCTGCCCGGAGTGAAATTGATTAAATCGACTTCGGCTTTCGGTATGGCGGTAATATATGTCTATTTCGAGGACGATGTTGATATCTATTTTGCCAGACAGATTGTCGCTGAACGTTTAGCCGGCGCATCCGGTGAACTGCCCGATTTGCATGAGCAACCGGGACTGGGACCGATTTCAACGGGATTAGGCGAAGTATTCATGTACTACCTTGCCGCGGACAGCACCGTAGATACCGAAGGCAAACCACTCGACACCTACCTTAGGGAAATTAATGATTGGGTTATTAAATACCAACTTCAAACTGTCTCCGGTGTTACCAAAATATTATCCATGGGTGGACATATCCTTCAATATCAGATTAAGATCAACCCATACGCGTTAAATAAGTATGGGCTCGGTTTAGAGGATATCGTTGACGCGATATCCAACAATAACCGTAATGCCGGCGGTCAATTTCTTGTTTTGGGTTCGGAAGAATACCTTGTTAGAGGAATTGGATTGCTCGAAAGAAGAGACGATCTCCGCAATGTCCAATTGATGGTGGTTGACGGAACACCTATTCGTCTGGGAGATGTTGCCGAAGTAGAATTCGGTCGAGAAATCCGGCGCGGAGTGGTAACCCGAAATGGCGAGGAAGAAGTAGTTGCCGGAATCGTAATGAAACTATACGGAACCAATACTTCGGATGTTATCGCGGACTTATATCAGAGAATTCCGGAAGTTCAAAAATCTTTGCCGCAAGGGGTGCTTTTTGTCCCTTACTACAACCAGAGCGCTTTGGTAAACAACGCTGTCAATACCGTAAGGAACGCTCTATTCCAAGGCGCGCTTCTCGTGATATTTATTCTCGCTCTGTTTTTGGGGAATGCGCGGAGCGCTTTCATTGTCGCCCTGGCTCTGCCGGTCTGCGCCCTGATTGCCGCTATTTTCATGAACTGGGCCGAGATGTCGGCCAACCTTATGTCGCTGGGAGGTATTGCTATCGCCATTGGTATGCTTGGCGATGCCTCGATTGTGATAGTCGAAAATATCTACCGCCATCTTGGCGACAACAAATATAAGAACAGGAGCAAATATGAAATTATCGTCGCCGCCTGCACCGAAGTAGCCCAACCGATCATTTTCTCCGTGTCAATTATCATTATTGTATTTCTACCACTGTTTACTCTTCAGGGTGTCGAAGGAAAAATGTTTTCACCGATGGCGTTTACTATTACATTCGCGCTACTGGGGTCTCTAGTCGCGGCCCTTGTCTTTTCCCCGGTACTGTCCTCTTTCCTTCTGAATAAAGGTCACCGAAAGGAATTTGTCTTCGTTAGATGGCTGAAAAGTATCTATCAACCTTTATTGAGTTTTGTGTTACGTTTCAGGTTAACTGTTCTGGCTGTAACTCTTTTAATCTTCGTTGGCACATTATTCGGAGTGCCGTATCTTGGTACCGAATTCATTCCAGCGCTGGAGGAGGGTGCTATACAAATTAATGTCACGATGGCTCCTTCTATTTCACTGGTTAAAGCCACCGAAACTATCATGAAGCTCGAGAGAGCTGTAATGGAGTTTGACGGAGTTTCACAGACCATCGCAAAGGTCGGAAGGCCGGAAGCCGGTAGCCACCCCCATCCCGTTAATTCATCTCATATTCAAATTATACTTAAACCTCATGATGAATGGCAAGAGTATGAATCCAAAGAAGAACTCGTGGAAGCTTTGAGCGAGAAGTTATCTGACTATCCCGGGGTGCAACTCGTATTTTCTCAACCGATTCAAAATATGTTCGACGAATTACTCTCAGGGGTTAAGACACAATTGGCCGTGAAGCTCTATGGTGAAGATCTTACGATCCTGCGTACGAAAGCGGAAGAGATCAAAGAAATCATCGAGCCGGTTGAAGGACTTGTGGATCTTTCGGCGGAACAGAGTTTTGGACAGCCGCAGATACAGATTGCGGCAAATCGTGAAGCTTGCGCCCGGTATGGAGTTGATGTCTCCGATATTCTTGAGGTCGTGGAACTGGCTATCGGCGGAGAAGTTATATCACAGATATTTTTGAACACAAGGCGATTTGGAATCCATGTTCGCTATGATGAACGCTACCGCAACGATCCTGAGTCGATTAGAAATATGCTCGTTCGAACTTCTGAGGGTGTCCTTATTCCTTTGACGCAGGTGGCTGAAGTCAAAACAATTATTGGACCGATTCAGATCAACCGTGAAAAGAATCAACGCCGTTGGATTATTTCCGGTAACGTTCGCGGGCGGGATATGGGCAGTGTTGTCGGCGATATAAAGAAGTTAATTCGGAGCAATATCGAACTGCCTTCGGGTTATTACCTGGAGTATGGTGGTCAGTTCGAAAATCAGGAACGCGCGATGAAGAGGTTGAGTATCATAGTCCCGGTAACATTTCTTTTGATATTTTTGTTATTGTATATGTCATTCGGCAACTTGCGAAGCGCTACTTTGATATTTATCAATGTACCTCTGGTATTGATTGGCGGTGTCCTCGGTCTCTTCATAACCGGCGAATATCTATCGGTACCGGCATCGGTTGGATTTATTGCCCTTTTCGGCATAGCTGTCCAAAATGGTTTGGTTTTGGTGTCATATATCAATCAGTTGCGCGCTGACGGGCTGCCAACAATCGACGCGATTATGCAAGCGTCTTTATTGAGACTTCGACCGGTATTAATGACGGCCCTGACTACTATTCTTGGGCTGGTTCCCCTATTGCTATCGCACGGTATGGGATCGGAAGTACAACGACCTCTTGCCGTAGTAGTAGTATTCGGATTGTTGTCGTCAACATTCCTTACGCTGATTTTAATTCCCGCCCTTTATGGGTGGTTCGCGCCAAAACTGTCGTCAAATCATAATGGGAACGTTTAGCTCGAGCATGAATTCAGCTCTTTAATAAGGGAGATAATATGAAAAGAATCGAAGCTTACATAAAGTCACATCGCCTTGACGAAGTAATTGGCAATTTGCATGTCTTCGATGGTCTGACCGGAGTCAGCGTTCATGAAATCAAAGGATTCGGCCGGGGCCGAGGCCATGATAGATCAGTTCGAATAGTCGATACGGCAATAAGCTGGATTCCACATGTCAAACTTGAGATCTTTTGTTCAAACGAAATTCTTGAGTTGGTTATTAAGGCTATTCATGACGGCGCACATACCGGACTCCGAGGAGACGGCAAGATTTATGTATCCTCAATAGATGACGCGATACGAATAAGTTCAAACGAAAGAGGTAATGAGGCTATTTAATGTATCAACAAGATTACTTGAATTTGATATACAAGAATATGTCACAATCTTTACTTAACGAGGTAAGATATGAATAGAATTTTCCTAAGCTTAATTTTAGTTTTAATGATCGCGGGGATGACTTTCGCTCAAGAGTGCGGACCTTCCTGCCCAGTCTGTTCGGGAGCAGGCAGCAATGATGGCGCGTTACTCTCCCAGAGATCGGTGATGATTTCGGGATTGAGTATTCCAACGGCGGACGAGGAGAAAACAGTACTAAATGCTAAATATGGCATATTTGACTGGCTTGATGCAGGAATTGGATATGCCGTTAAAACCGAAAAGTTCTCTGGAGCGTGAAAGCTCAACCGGTTTTAGAACAAGAAGATGGTTGGAGACCCGGTATTATATTAGGCACCGGCAGCGTTCAGGCCGGTGGAAGCGATCAATCGATATTCGCGCAGTTCATTAAATCATGGGAAATCAACGAAAGCTTTAGCTTACAGTTATCAACCGGGGCCGCCACACTCGTACCGGATTTCGATGAGGCATACGGTCTGGCCGGTATCACCACGAATTTCTATGAGCGATATGCTATATTTGCCAATTACGATGGCAAATCGTTCCATGAGGGAGTATCCTGATTCCTTTGGATTGGCTTACGCTATCATTTCTGATTGTTGAGATGGAATACCCGGCGATATCTATCGCGTTTAAAAGATAATTTCTGGAGGTATCAGAAAAACGGTTTATAAAACACATTTGCGAAGCGTTTCGTGAGACGGCTAATGACCTTCTGGTCATTAGCCTGATATTTATCTCCAGCAAGCTGAAACGTCATACGCGCTTTTAATCCGGGTAAGAATCCAAAAACTCTTGCTGCAGGTATCTATGCATCATGTAATCCCGGTCCGTCGTATCTGCCGACGATAAAAACTTGAATGGCTCCGAGCTTTCATAGGCTGGAATCGAATGGCAAAGCACGCAATCATAGGGTATGCTGTTGTTTTCGTCATCCACCAACCTCGGGTTATGACATCGGAAACAGCCACTTTCTCCTTTATGACCGATATGGCTCGGGTAACTGCCCCATGAGATATTCATCTGAGGGTGAATATTTCTATTATAGATATCCTGAAGTATATGAACGCTGGAATCAATTGCCGCGATTTTTGTAGCCGCCAGTTTTGGATAATTCCTCTTATAAAATCCTCTCAGATGATTAGCGATACCATCCATAGCGGCATTACTGTCGGGGTAATTTTTAATTATAGCATGAAGAGCTTCTCTGCTTAAATAAGGTAGAGAGCGATCTAACAGCCCGAGGTTTATGCGTTCATTAACCGCCTTCTGCGGATCTTCATATACATGGGTCGCGCGGTTATGACAGTCGACACAATCGAAGTTTCGAATGTTTTTATTTTCATCCGGTTGTACAGGATATTCCTTATTTGTATAGCGTTTGTATCCGCCACCGGGTTGATTAACCTCCACCCATAACATTTTCTCCCGTTCATCATCAACCGAGATATATCGAATTTCATTCTCTTGGGCAACATGCCAGTGGATGCCCCTTCGGTCTGTACCGGTGCCTGAATCTATTTTCATGCCCAGGGTAGTATACTCAGGAGTCGAAAGTGAATCTCGTTGATAGCTAACGATGGTTTTTAGTCGGTTACCGTAAAATTTATCGGGCCAGTGGCATTTTTCGCATGTTTCCCTGGCCGGCCTTAGTTGATGAACGGGTGTAGGTATCGGCCGCTCGAACAGATCCAGAGTAACCGATATCATTTGCCATGTGCCATTGAGCTTGGAGTTGATTAAAGCGCCGGCGCCCTCGCCGACATGGCATTCCACGCATTTAACCCGGGCATGGGGCGAAGCTTGATAGGTCGTCCATTCGGGGCTCATCACGCTATGACAGGCGGTGCCGCAAAAATGCGATCCGTCCATGTAATTCAACATCCTGTTACTGGCTATACCAAGAAAAAGAATATTGAATATTGTCAGGATAAGGATCGTTCTAAATACTTTCGAGCCGGTAACTCCTGATTCTAATTCAACAGCGTTAAATCGCTCTTTCAATATTTCCTTGATGGTTCTGCCCGTATCCCTTTTATGAAAATTCAAACCGATGGGAATCAGAACCAAACCTATAATAATGAGTGAAGGGAATAAAAGATAAGCGATTAATCCAACATAGGCGTTAACGAGAATACCGGTAAACATCGCTAACTGCATAATAATAAATAAGATAAAAGACGATGTAGTCAGCGCGATACCGAGTCTGCTGAGCCGGTTTACAGAGATACCATATAGAAAGTTTTTAAACCTCGTAAACATAGCGCGGCCCTAGTTCGACTCGAATAGTTTCTTATAGATATTCTGCATTTTTCCGCTGCGGATGCTTTCTTTTAGGGTATTACTATCTTGCGAAAGCCATTGATGCATTGGATCGTTTTTAATCAAATTATCGATATAAGCATTCACCTCGGCATTATCAAAAGCGCTTGCTTGCGGCAGGAAATCGAAATAGAAATTATGAGCGACATCGTAAATACCATGCCACCAGGTATAATCAGGCCCCATCATAGCGGCGCCATGGCGAGCGCGTCTTCCTTCGTGATGCCAGAGTTCCCAGAATGACCATTCGATTTCATTGCTGAAGCCGGCCGGGTTTTCCATCAGTTTATTCTTTTTAATGATGTTCATTATGTCTAACGCGGGTTTAGCGAACTTTTCATTGTAAAGGTTCACCAGAGCGTCGAATTGGAAGTAATGGCCGTCAACAAAAGTCTTGCCATGGCAGTTCGTACATACGTCCTTCATGTTCGCGCGTTTTTCCTGCCAATCATCTTTATGTTTGGAGACAATAGGTCTCAGCGTCCAGCTAATCCGCTGGCCGACATCATGAGTGACTTTTTGAGCGGGAGTTTCCGACATGTGACAAGTAGCGCAAGTCGGGGCTTCGTAATAATCCAGCCCAACCACCCAGCGATCGGAGTCCATGTTCATTTTATCAAGATTTGTATAATACGCGTTTCCATGTTTGGATTCTTCGTATACCTCTTTCTGAGGATGGTCCGGTCCAAGATGGCATTTCGAACAGGCTTCCGGTTTACGCGCCTGAGCTTTACTGAAAGAATGCCGGGAATGGCAAGCGTTACATGAGCCTAAAGAACCATCCGGATTTATGCGGCCTATACCCGAATTGGGCCAGCTTTTTTGAGAAAGTTTATTAGGTGATTTAGGATCGATTTCTATTTTGGCTCCATGACAATTCTCACAGCCGGTAATCGCCACCGGCTCACCGCCGGCGACATGAGCTAAATAAGCGTCTTTCGATTCCAGAATCTGACCCGCGGAAGCATGATAAGAGTTACTTACCTCGGTAAATTCTCTTTCATGACACTGACCGCAATCTTTAGGAGTTACCAAAGTGGCAATCAGGGCTCCTTCATGCTCAAAAGCATCTTTATCTTTTCGGTTGGCGCCATGACAGTTTAAACATGTAACATTATGATCGGCATGCTTAGACATATACCACTGATTGTACAAACCCGGTGATTTCTCTTTGTGACAGGTCATGCATTTTCCGGCTATTTTTGGATTGTAATCTCCGGCGAAAGCCAGCGATATACTGACGATAACCAGCATAATTGTCATACAAAAAATTCTCGTTTTCATGGCATCCCTCCCGGTAAATATCAACACGTTGACATTTCACCAATTCATATTACTATGACCTAACGGGCGCAAACCCGCGGTTATCCCGGCATAAAACCGTATCGCCGGGCCGCTTCCGCTAAATATTTTATGATTGTAGTCAATAACTTCGAGCTATGTCAATTATCTTTTCTTCAAACCGCTTGAGCGTCGATTTCCTGTTTGTCGAGAAATTCGCCCTTAACACTTAACCTGGTCGCTATAAGAGGAACATCCTGGCCCGAATCCTTGATCGCCTGCATAACCAGATACACCAAACCCGTGCAGCAAGGAACTTCCAACACTATAACTTCAATGCTTCTCGGCTTGGCCGTTGCTATGATTTGCGTGAGTTTATCGAGATAAGGTTCGGTATTATCTAATTTTGGACAGGCGACGGCAATGGCTTTGTCCTTAATGTAATCCTGATGGAAATTGGCATAACTAAATGGAGCGCAGGTGGCCATTACGGCAATATCGGCATTTTTGAAATACGGCGCCGCGGGCGGTACCAGATGCAATTGGATCGGCCATTGACGCAGCTGCGATTCTTGCCGAACGGCTGTTCCTTGCGTTTGATTAGTTTCGTTCCAGGCCATCATTTGGGCGGAAGGACAACCAGAGGGAGCCACCGTTTTCATATTATGTTTTCTCATATGTTCGACATGCTTGTCGACAAGTTCGGGGGATTTCTTCCGAAGGGTTTCTATTACCGTTTGCTCATCATAGTCATCAACAAGTTTTTCCTCGATACTTAAAGCGTCTTCGGGGCATTCGCCCAAACACGCTCCCAGGCCATCGCAATAACTTTCTTTTACGAGCACAGCCTTATCGTTTATTATCTGCAATGCTCCTTCGGGACAACCCGGGATACACAAACCGCAGCCGTTGCATTTGTCCTCATCGATAACGATCATCTGTCTTTTGACTTTAGGCATATTTTATTCCTTTCAGTTAATCAATATAACTTGTTTACATCCTCGCTAAACCCATAAAAGCGGCATGAATCGACGCCGCCATTACAACGAAAACCATTCGGGCTTTATTCGGTTCAAGCCCCAGGAAATGATATTCCATTGAATTTTCCTTGCACTTGGTCAAGCAATCGCCGCATAGAGTACATGTGATAGCCGGATAACGTTTTTTGATATCAGTAGCGTTCAAAGCGTTATAGCGGCAGGCCAATGAGCAGGCGCCGCAATCCGTGCAAGAGTTGTTTATTCTTATTCTAAAAGGCGATATTTTCCCCAGCCAATCCGCCAGCAGTCCAATCGGGCAATAACTAACGCAATGGGTCATTGTCCCGGATTTACGAGACCACAACATCATTATCGCTACGCCAATGATACCAAAAACAATGGCGATAACAGCCGATAATAAAGTCGAGGCTCCCAAAACCTTAAATAGTATAGCTATGATTGGAACTACAACCAGAATAGCTATTCGCGCGGAATTAGACCATTCAGGTAATGAATTGGGCTTGCGTTTCGCGCGAGAGGCTTCATTATCCCATGAACCTATATAGCAAAGATAACTGCACCAGGCGGGTCCGATTAGAATTAACGTGCTGACAAACAGAATCGGCATAAAAAATCCCCCGCCGCGATATAATGGTCCCGCGATAATCAAAGCCGGAATTGGCAAGTGAAGTTTACCGGTCATCAGGAGTTTTTCGGAACCGGTCAATCCCAGTATTAATTGAGCAAAGAACAGTATCGAAAACATCAGCCAGACCCTTCTTCGCCAGATTGCCGATTGTTTTACATCCAGAAGCTTCTCGGTTATCCAACCGGCGTAAATAGCCAAGAGCAGAATTTCAATTGAACCGAATCCGGGCAGGAATCGCTCAAGGAGTAATATCGGTGTCTTGACCATATAGTGAGCAAACCACAATATCAATGATGTCGATAGAAAAGCCGCCAGACCGGCCCCAGAATTTTTTTCATTGGCAAATAGCTTTTCCTGTATACTTTTTGCCTGCAACAAAAACGCCGAACCGGCGGTAATGGCTGAAAGTGTTCCTAGTATTGATACCAATCTTAACCAGGGTTGGTCATAAGTCAGCCTGATTTGGATGATAGAATACATCGTTTCCAGCCAAATAGCCGACCCAACTATCAGAAACAACTGAACCAGCCGCGTCGCCCATTTCCTGCGCAAAACCAGCATAAATGGTACGATTGCCCAAAATACCATAGCGCTATAATTTTCAGCCCGTAAATAATGAGCAATCAGTAAAATTATCGCGATGAAAATTGGTACGAGTCTGACCCAGAACATATTAATATATTTATTTCTCTTTAAACATGGTTAAAAGCATTTTAAAACGTTTTTCGGCCTGCAAGGCGTGAGGGATATTGGCGGGCATCATAACCAATTCGCCCTTGGATACGGTTATTTTCTCGCCGCCGATTGTTACAAGCGCCTGACCGTCGACGATCTGGACCAATGCATCGAAAGGAGCCGAGTGTTCGCTTAGGCCCTGTCCCGAATCGAACGCGAATAATGTGCATGTACCGGTTTGGTTTTTGGCAATAGTCCGGCTTACAACCGAGCCTTCGGCGTATTCGGCTAAATCAAACAGGTTGTATACCTGCGAAGGATTAAGCTCGCCACTTGTTTTTTTGTCATCTGTCATAAGATTATCCTTTTTAGTTAACTTTTGTGAAAATATGTTTTTACTTTATCATTGTCTGCCTCATGGTACCAGACCAGGAAGCCTTGATTTCTGGCTTTGTCGATCAGAGGCGCCGGTATAAACGGAGTTATCAGAAGGTAAAGCTGTTTTTCTTGTAAATTTTTAATTTCAGACAAGACTATAGTTACCGGATGTTCTCCTTTTTCAAGCATCTCTGATGCATCAAGAGTTTTGATCACAGCAGATGTTCTAACCCATTCGGGCGGTTCTGATGTTTGGCTCGATTGAGGTTCATAGACAACATCTGAATCGTCAGCCAAACCGGCGGCTTCCCTGAGTTGATTTATTAATTTAGCCACGGTAATGCCGCCTATCTGCGCCGCTTGCCTCAAGTTTGCTACTTTGGCGACTGTCTTTCTCAATATCGGATTTTTTAGCTTGGCAAAAGCGGGCGAAATCTCCAGAAGTACATTCTCAAGGTCAGGATACCGACTCAATAATTCGCCGATTTTAGTATCAGGTGTAATATCGTATTCCGCTTTGTTTATATCATTTTTATTCATCATAGCTTAACAACCTTCTTTCACCTTCCAACCGTCGTTTTTCAGTCAGGTCCTGACTGACTTCCAGAGTGCCCAGATATTCGCCGTTATCGTCGCGCATGGCGAAATATTCGATATGAATGAATCGGTCTCTCATATTGATCCAGAAAGCGCATTGATCTTGCTCTTTGCCTTTAAAATCGGCTAATATTTTTTCGACAATATGCACACTTGAAGGAGGATGGCAATGCTGAACCCTGCGTCCCAGGATCGCCCGATTCCTGGCGAAGATCCGTTCATTGCCTTGACTGAAAAAGCGAACCTTATCGTCTTTATCGACAAAAGTCAAATCGAATGGGATGGTATTTAATACGGCCTGCAACTCAACGGCGTTAAAATTACCGCTTGGAAGTTGAATCCGGTCGCTATCAACGGATTTGGCTTCCTCTTGCTTCAGTCCTTTTGGATGCCATTCGGCTTGCGGGTCATACAGGCAAAAACCAATCTCTACGCTCTGTTTATAGATCTGATACCACTCGGTTTCGGTAAGTTTATCCAAACACATCGGTAACAGAATTTCGTTTTCCTTGTATATCATCTCCTCGATAGATGTCGAGGCCGGTTGAAGGACGAGTTCGGTTACGGTTTTCGCTTCATCTACGGATATTGATTCGGCCTGAGATAACGCGTCCATGGCCGCTTTTAAAAGCTCCCTGGTCTGGTCATGCTTGCCCCACATAACCGATGGCGGACCTGTAATGTCGTGTTTTTCCAAAAAAGGAAAAAGAAGATTCTCCTTGCGTTGGTAATGCTTTTCAACATCCATCAAAGCGCTAAAGTGAGACTTCAGATCAAACCAGATTTGCTTGATATCATTATCGCCTTTTAGTTCGCTAACTGCCTTATATAATTTATTTAATGTCTCTATCTCCCAGGCCAAAGCGCGATTTTCCATTTTAAATGTATGAACCGGATGGCCAACAGATGCCCCTTTGGCGCCGGTATGGTCAATTGCACCTTTCAGGGCTTCCGTGTGAACATCACAAAGTTTTAAAACTTCTTCCTGAGGTAAACCTTCTGAAATCAATTCCTGCTCTACTTCGACTATTTCAGCATAAGGCACTTTACCCATCAATCGAACTAATTGCGTTTTCACCTCCTGAGGCGCTTTGCCCTCATGAAGCTGAAGAATCATGTGCTTGAGAAGTTCCTTTCTTTTCTCAGCATTGTTAATCATCTCGCTCATAGTTTTCTCCTTTATTCAATACTAATTAGATTATTCTCAGCCAATTATCACATAACTCCATTGATAACTCAATTGGTTAATCTTTAGTTACACTATATTATATCGTAAAATGGACTAAATTAGTCTTTGACTTAGGTCAAGAATTCAGAATTTTTCTCCATCGGCGATGGAATTTAATCGATTAAAATCGAGAATATCTATTTGTTGATTATCGACCTTAATAATACCATTATCTTTCATTTTTCTCAAATTTCGGGATAATGTCTCGCTGATCGTGCCAAGTTTTAAAGCCAATTCCGTCTTCTTTATATCTAAATTTATAACTTTTTTGTTTGTCTCTCCGGCTTTTGCTAATAAATATCCGGCGATTCGAGCAGGCACCTCCTTGAGAGCTAAATCTTCAACCATCCGATTATATTCGCGCAGAAATCTGGCCAGCGAGCCTATTATTTTAAGCGAGATATTGGGATATTCTTTAATTAAAGCGAGGAAACGATCCTTTGGGAAAAAACCAACTACTGAATTTTCAATCGCTATACTGCTGGCGGGGAAATTCGTGCCCTCGAAAATAGCCACTTCCCCGAAAATTTGACCTGGATTAATTACGTGAATCGTATATTCCTTACCATCCGGGTTAGACTTAAATATTCTAATCTTGCCTTCAAAAACCGCGTAGAAGCCTGAGGCCACATCGCCATCAAGAAACAGTATTTCACCTTTCTTTAGTCTTTTTATGGCGATGGTGTCCGACAATGATCGTAATTCATCGCTGTCAAGACCGGCGAATAGCGTACTTTTATTTAAATATTGTATCGTGTTCATGAATAGATCTCGTTGAAAAAACCATAAGATTTGGTGTGACTACTTCAAGAATAGATTGAATAATTCCCATGGCGAATCATAATCATTTTGCTTATCGACAATTCGAAAAATAGCTATATTAAAGCAAAAAAATCAATCCTACTATCTTCTAGTTAATGACCTTTTTTGCTATATCAAGCAGTTCATCTTTATCTATAGGCTTTTCAAGAAAAGCCGCGGGCTTCTGAACCTGCCGGGTGCGATCGATAAAGCGCTTCAGGTCGGGAGACACACCGGTAATAATTATGATCGGAATAGCGGAAGTTTCCTCCGATTTCTGAAGGTTCTTCAACGCCCTCATACCGGACTCTTTATCCATCGAGATATCCAATGTAATCAAGTCGGGATGTTCTGTTTTTGCTTTTTCGAATCCTTCGGCGCCATTCTCGGCGGAAATCGTCTCATATCCATTATCTTCAAAAATCGTAGTTATCCAGGTTACTATATCCGGTTCATCATCAACAACCAGAACCTTTTTCTTTTCACTCATGATACCTCCTTCTGGTCATCATTATCGGAGATTGATTGCTTTTCCACAAGTTGTTTTTTCGACAGTTTTACAATAAATCGCGTGCCCTTATTAAGTTCGGATTCAACTTGAATATTTCCCCCATGCTCCTGAGCAATTTTATTCGAGATGAATAATCCCATGCCTGTGCCTTCCGTCCCCTTCGAAGAGAAGAAAAGGCTAAATGCTTTTTCGCGAGTTTCCTGGTCCATGCCAATACCATTATCGATAATCTCAAATTTGACGGAATCAGCATCGCTTTGAGCGGATAGCTTGACTTTATGACTATCTTTCTGCTTATCAACGCGGCAGGCATCGATTGAATTTTCAAGCAAATTTACCAGCATTGAGCGTATCGCCTTATAATCGGCCTCGAAATTATCGTCATTTTTAGCCCCGGACAATTCAAACTCGATATTTAGATTGTCGGCTTTTGGCTTAACTATTTTGTAAACCTCATCGGTAATACTATGAATGGAAAGTGGCTCCCAATCGGGTTCTCTATCCTTGGCATAATATAATATATCGAGGACCATACTCTTAATACGTTCAACGTTACGTTTAGAAATTTCCCATCCCTTTTTGACGCGTTCCTGATTATTTTTTTCCAGGCCCGTATTAACGAGGTAAAAACCGCCATCCAGACTGCTCAGTAGTCCTTTCAGACCATGAGAAATCGTACTTATAAGCATTCCAATTGATTCAAGTTTTGATTGCAATTGGCGGATTTGAGTAATATCGGTACTGACTTCGATAACAGATTCGATTTCACCGTCAGGTTTTCTAATCGGCATAGTATTGACCAAAACATTAATGGACTTCCCATCTTTTGTCAGGGCTACTTCCTCATGGATATGAGATTCCCCATCGTCGAAAGTCTGTCTAACTGTACATGGATGGCATTCTTCCGAGCGATGTTTATATACCTCATAGCACTTTTTGCCATAAAAACTCCCAAAAGTTTCCCGGCAAAGCCTGTTAGCGTTGACGATTCTAAAATCCTTATCCTGAATGGAAACGAAACAGGGTACGTCTTCAAAAAGTTGTTGATATCTCTCTTGACTATCTCTAAGCTGATTTTGAAGCTGCTTAATTTCAGTGATATCAGTTGACATCTCGACGACCTCTGAAACTTCGCCGGCATCATTAAAAATTGGGGTGGTATAGACTATCACCGATACTTTTTTGCCGTTTAGAGTTTGAACTATTTCCTCACTCCGATGCTTCTGACCATCGTGGAAAGTACGTTCAACCGGGCAGTCCTCGCATTTTTCAGGCCGATTTTTGTAAACTTGATAACAGTATCTGCCGTCATATTCGCCGAAGTTTCTTATAAATGACGCATTGGCTTCAATGATCTGAAAATTGCGATTCTGGACAGAGAGATACCCGGGAATAGCGTCAAATATCTTATCTGAGTATCGGCGGCGAGGATGGTTCATATTTACCTCCGGTTTAAGCGAATTATCTCACTATTACTTATCCTGATGAACCAGCTTGAGAATCTTGCGAATATTTAGAACCAGATCATCCTCGTTAACGGGCTTATCGACATATCCTTCCGGCGGAGAAACCGGCCTGTCGTAAATAAGCTTTCTCATTTCGGGCTTGCCGGTAACTACACAGACAGGGATAGATTCCAGATCGGGATCCTTCCTCAACGTCTCGAAGACATCGATTCCGGATTTGCCGGGCATGGTGATATCCAGAGTCATGAGATCAGGTTTTTCCGACCTGGCCAGCTTCAGAGCCTCATCGCCGTTAGTAGCTTTGACTACGGTAGCCCCGTTGTCCTCCAAAACCGTACCTATAAAGGTCAGGAAATCCGGTTCATCATCGACGACAAGAATTTTCTTGCCCTCAAGCATGGCGGGTTCCAGTACTTTTTCGATCTTTTCAGGTACTTCAACAACAGTTTTCTTAGGTTCGATAATCAGCGCGTTGGCTACGAGATTGACAAGCTGAGTCACGCCCATACCAAGTTTATTATGTTTGATTAAATCGGAGAGGCCATCAACGCAGTTGTGGCAGGAGGTTACGACTACCTCAGTTTTGGTTGCTTTAAGTTGTTCGGCCTTGACCTGGGCGGACTTCAAACGTCTGGGAGTATACTCAGACATCGACATGGCGCCGCCACCACCGGTGCAACAGTAGTTCTCGGCTCGATTGGGATACATCTCCGTGAAATTTTCACAAACAAGCCGTAAAAGCTCACGAGGTTCCTCGAATAAACCGCAGCTTCGGGCATTGTTACATGAATCGTGGAATGTCACGGGCTGAGGATTTTTTGATTTGTCGACTTTGATACGTCCCTCTTTGATATAATTAAGCATTGTTATGACCGAGCTTTCCATCACGAAATCATTGATATCCATACCGGCCCAATTCGGCCCCTCGCAACGGGTGGAACGATAACCGTGCCCGCATTCCGAGATTACCAGTTTTTTTCCGCGAAGGTCGCTGACTTTTTCAAACAAACGTCGGGCAACAGCTCCGCCTAAATCATCATCACCCGAAAACAGGCCGAAATTGGTCATATCCCAACCATCGCTGGGCATCGTCCAATTTTCGCCGGCGGCATAAAATATTTTGGCCGCGTCCGAAATCGTACGTGGGTCGTATTTAACCTCGCGCGGGTTTATTGAATATACTACATCGGCGTCGTATTTATCTATCGGAATAGTAGCATTTTTGTCCTCGAATTCCATTTCCATCTCTTCGGCCAACCATTCCAATGTTTCGACATAATCCTCTTTGAGAACACCCATCTGGTTGCCGAGTTCCCACTGGTCTTTGCTGACCACGGCCACGCCTTCGGGCATGACCCCGACCGATACTAAAAGCCCGCGGGCCATACGGTTGAACGTGGCGTAATCGACACCCATCGGGCAATTAATCGAACATCTGCGGCAGTTAGTACATTTACCGAAAACAATATCTTGTAGATCTTCGAGATCCTTATCAGTATAAACGCTTTTAGCGTGTACCCACCAGGGCAAAACGCGGCCGGTCCAGTCGAAATGACGTTTGAATATTCTTCTTATCTGATCGGCTTTGTAGGCCGGAGCGTACGTCGGATCATCCGGGTTGGCCAGAACGTAGTGGCAAGCATCGGTGCAATTTCCACAATGAACGCAAGCGACAAGCGAACCGACAATCTGGCGATTGAGTTTCTTCTCGAAACGCTCAAGTACCTTCTGAGCTTTGTGGGATCTTTTTGTATTTTTACTCATGTTTTATTCTCCATCTATTTCCATTCACGAATTAGTTTACTTCGAGGACGCGGGAACGCGTTTGATCGGGTAAGTCCCGCGACGCCCCATGCTTTTACCAAAATAATAACGCGTGAATGGATAGTATAAATAATGCGAAATCTTTGAAAACGGCACATATATAAGGAAAAACGCGGTAAGGATGAAATATGTAAGCATTATCCCTTCGCCGTTTGCAATGTTGTTAGGTACCGCCAGAGTGGCAAAGAAAAACCAAACCGTTAACAGGACCAACGAAAAGTAATCATCGGGGGAACTGATAGCCCGCATATGCTTATTACCGGCTCTTCTGATTAAACGAAGTAGGCCAACGAGACAGGCCGCGCCGATTAATACTTGAAAGATCGGTACGATTAACGGAACACCGGTTAGCAAATTCGGGACGTACGGAATAATGAATGATAAGCCTATTGCCAGTGTAACACCGACATGAAAAACGCCGAATTGGATATAGTTAAAGAACTTCGTTCGGGTGCTTTCCATGGCCCAGGGCATGAATATATTCGCCCATGAATAGAGAATTCCCTTCCTTGGAGTTGTCCCGGCTAAACCGGTGGCCGGTTGACGTTCCTTGCCGGCTTTAAATTTCAGCAGCCATCTCAGGCGAAGCGTGTAAACCAGCGCCATTATCACCAGGGCTACTTCCTGAAGGGTGCCTTCTGAAAAATGAAGTAAATCGCTCATGAATATCCTCCCTGGTTAGCCCAGACTTTGTAATTTCTTCTGAAATGGTTTATAATCACGATTATCCAACAGACAAATTACTACCTCTTCCAGCTTAGAGCCATTGCCCAAATAACCTTTGATGGTTTCCAGGGTTAGTTTGGCGCTCAAATCAAGCGGCACACCGTAGAAACCGGCACCCATCGGTGGGAAAGCGAGCTTTTTAATCCCCTTCTCATCGGCCAGTTTCAAAGTGTTAAGGATAGTGGTTTTCATCTTCTCTTCCAGGTTTTCTTCCTGGAATTTCGGTCCATTGGCATGGATGATATGTTTGGCTTTCATATCGCCGGAATCGGAGATCACGGCCTGGCACAGGTCTATTGGAGCCAGTTTATCCAACTCCTTCTGGACCGATGGCCCTCCCCTCATAGTGATTGCTCCCCCAAATCCGGAACCTAGCTTCAAATCGGATTGCGCGTAGTAAACGAAACATTCGATATCGATATCCGTTATATCGCCAATCATCAGGCGAATCACGCTATCCTTAACCTTCTTCTCGTCTGTCATACTTGCTGCTCCTGGCATTATTTATTTATTTTTTCTATTTTCCAATTTATCTCACTGGCTCAGGCGCTCAATAACGAACCCTGCCTGGCCAAGCCTATTAAACTTTCCAATTCGCCGGTAGTAAATGGTCGGTTGATTACAGCGAAAATCATTTTATCGCAATCGGACGGCACTTGTGATAGTTCCCCGGCCAAAATGATTCTCACATATGGTACCCGAGGATCTTCGGAGAGGTGTTTGGTAAAAAACTTGCAGCGGTCGATTCCGATTGAACTATCGATAACAACGAAATCAGGCCGGAAATTTTCGATCACCATCGAACAATGATAGCCGTCATCGGTTAAACGAAGATTGAAATCAACATCTTTGGCCTGTGTTTCGAGTTCGGTTTTGAGGTTTTCCTGCTCGGTGATAACCAGGATATTAAGCCGTTGGCCCTGAACGACCCTGAAATATTCGCAATCATCGCAGGAACCTTTACAAAACATCCGGGCATGACCGGATTCAGCCGGAAGTTGAATCATTTCATAGCATCGCATGGCCCGCGAACGGTAAACAGTGCATTCCTGGCACTTTTCCATTGAGCCGCCGTTTTTCTTGTAGAATTCCCAACAAAACTGAAATGGTCGGATCGTATTTTCTATTTGATCAGGGAGATTACCATCGTCAATTATGCTTATTAGTGTTTCGCGGCGGATTCGATAATGGCCGCCGGGCGTGCGATTGGCGGAAATCCGACCGGATTTTATCCATTTCAGCACCGTGTCAGCGGTTACCGAGCATAATTCGGCCGCCTGTCCGGTGGAAACGAATTCCTTGGTCTGGAATTTCTGTATTTGGTCGTCTTTCTCGTTCATTTCTGCGTTTTATGCGTTTTATCGGTTCTCTCGAACAAAATATTAATTAACGTTTCATTGTCAAGTACTTTTTTTCACAAAGTCTCTAAAAAAACAGCCATAAATTACGGATAAAATTATAAGGATAGGTTATAACATCCTGTAATACAATGAGTAAACACAAATAAAACGGCGAAAATACGGTTGGTGTCGTCAAAATGCCGCTCTTTTTGTCGTCGCAGAAATGCTCAAACAGGGTAATTAAGAAGGGTACTGATAATTCAGGGAGATTTTCGTATACAGAAAATTCAATAATAGATATATATGACTGTATTTTGCGTGTTGTATGGAAAATCGCGATCAAATCCAGAAGGGTGGGTAATGGCTGACGATACATAACGACCGCAATATTCTTGACACAAAAATAACCGCATTTTATAATTCATTGATATTGCCCGGGAAATGAAATTCTTGGGGCAGGATAATTACTTGAAGTGCGCCGCTTAAATATGTCGTCCAGGAGCCAATATGAATAATGATATTGCTAAATCGAAAGTGATTGCAGTATGGCTGTTTGCCCTATTGCTATCGGCGATTGCCATTGCCGCTATCGGATACAAATGGTATCAGGTTCAGAGGATTTATGGCGAAGATACCGTCATTATCAAAAACAAAGCGGATCTTGATAGCGTTTTAAAGGCCAAAGATACGGCTGAATTCCAGGGCGATGAAAAGCCATTTTATATTCCGACCGGCTTTTTCATTCATTCATTGGCATTCATTACTCCCAGCGATGTGAATATCACCGGCTATATCTGGCAGAAGTATCCCGAGGATTTTCCCGGTGATGTAGAAAAGGGGTTCATTTTCCCTGAAGAGGTATCCTCGGAAAACACTGTATTAATCGAAAGATATAAATCAAAAGGGATGCATAACGACAAAAGTTACAACATGATAGGTCACTATTTTGATGTTACTCTGCGTCAAACATTCGATTATTCCAATTATCCGCTGGATTTTCTTACCGTATGGATGAGGATCTGGTCTAAAGATATAATGTACGGTACCCGCGTGATACTGGTTCCGGATTTTGACGCGTATGCCCAAACCGGCAAAGATATTTTTGGCGTCGACCTCGATATCGTGGGTGGTGAGTGGGAAATCGATGAGACATTTTTCAGCTATAAGAATATTCCATACGATACGGATTTCGGATTTTTCACGGATACCGAGGAGGCAACCTACAAGGAATTTTTTGTCAACCTGGGAATCCGGCGGAAATTTATCAACGGTTTCGTGATTAATCTCGTACCGCTTTTGGTAGTGGCTCTTCTTTTGTCTGCCCAGATCATGACCGTTTCGGGTCATAGGGAGCGAGCCAAGAATTTCGGTTTTACCGCCAATGGCGCTATCGCCACCTGTTCGGCGTTGTTTTTTGTGGTACTGTTGGCGCATGTCCAGGTCAGGGGGCAGTTCGCCGGTTCGGGATTGGTTTATCTGGAATACTTTTATCTGATTATGTACGTGATGATCCTACTGACCTCGCTGAATGCCTATATATTTTCCATAGGCAAACTGAAGCATTTCAACCTGATACAATACCGCGACAATTTCATCCCCAAGGTAGCGTTCTGGCCTGCGATGTTGTGGGCGATGGCGGTGGTTACCTGGCTGGAGCTAGGATAGATAGCACGACATTCCGGCAAGTAGTATTAAAATAATATTCTATAAATGCCGTTTGTTTCTTCTCCAGGGCGGTAATATGCTTGCATTATTTTAAATGAGGCTCAATATATCCAGTTCGGATAATCCGAGTAATACACAAGATATCAATAATAGGTATAGTTTAAATATTTGTATTGTCTGTTAGTATCATCATTTCGAATAGCTCCACCGGCCGCAACCGGAAATGGGTAGCGATCCAGGTCGGTGATATTAAGGTTGACAACGCCAAGTCCATTTCCAACCCCAACTTGAAATCTCCGTACCTCCCGATCCCAGTTTGTTCTCACATCGGCGACATTCAGCCCCCAATGGGCGAATAGAGTATTGCGAATATTCCGTACTGTTTGCCCATTCGAGATACAAATGCCGATCTCTCCGTCGTAAACCATGCTGCGGTAGCTGAAATTCGATGTCCCGATAAATGCCGTCTCGTCGTCAATCAATGCCAGTTTCGAGTGAATATAAATCCAATGCAATGCACCGCCGATGCGACGGGCGGGAGTGTAAAAACGAATCCCTCCGTCGAAGGATGTAATATCACTCAACCTGACAGTGGTCGTATTTCGGTCAATCCTGCGCCTGAAGGAGACTGAGTCGCTTTCGAGCCATCTGTTGCGCACCGTGGATAAAATCGACTCACTGGTGCTCCAGATATTTAAATTCTCTGAGATTTTATAGGTTTGGCAATCCCGCCGAAATATCTGATTGCCGTTAGATGAGAAAGTTATACAATTTGTGAGAGCCAATTTAGCATACGCTATACGCGCCAAGTAGTTAAAAGGATGCAATTCAAAATGCCGGTGTGGTATCATCACAATCACTTTAAGCGTTCGATGTTCTCTTAGTCTCTTGCATATCGCCCAGACCAAACCAGGATCGCAAAATGCGTAATTTTCAAGATAAATATAATTCGTGGCTCGCGATATTTTTCGGATAAGCAACGCCTGGATGTCGGCCTCGCGCCCGGCCCAGCTTTCGGAATTAGTGGTAACCACGTTAACTGTCGCACCATTCGCGGAAATTGGATTATTCGCAATGTTGCCCTTTATTTGATTGCGGGGAGTGAGGTAGTACTGTTTATTCCAGCGTCGAAGCCACTCCCGTTCAACATCAAGCGTTGCCGGTCCTCGAATCAGAACCGCGGCATCATGACAACTGTTGCCATCCATACCGGCATGAGGGGCGTAAGGAGCGGCGCAGGGGTGAGTATCGCTGTCCCAGTAAAATCGAGCCAGATTAATTCCACCAATCAGTACTCGAAATACTCCTCCTATGGAAAAGATAGCTATTTTTTGATGAGTGGATATACCCGCTATCCAACCTTTATATTCTTCGAAATAGACCTGTATGAGGTTGTTATTATAACCGTGCAATGTATTCATAGTTGCCAGGTTCGTGTTGTATACCGGAACGCTTAGCGTTGGATCGAATCGTCGAGACAAAGCGCTCGGTTTCCAGAGAATTATTTCAACGCGGTGGCCAACATTCGCTACCCACTTAAGCGCCGTTTCAAGAGTCGGTCCGGCGGTCGGTGATTGAAGGTTCAAGTTATGTTCGGCTTCCCAAAAAGCCAAACGCACATACGTATTATCAGCCACAGGGCTTAATCTCACCGCCTCAAGTTGGTTGCGTAATTCATGAAAGAAATTTTGCCCGTCAAGGATTAATTGAATGGTATTCCCTTGGCTTTCTCTATTCATAATCCACCTCGCCGTTTTTGTATAAGCGCCAAGTAAAGCGCTATTAATTTTAGGTGTTTTTTAAAGAGCGTATATTATTCGGCATTATCAGCCCCGATCTTATAGTTCGAAATTCTTTTGAGCATATTGTTTTAGGCTTTAACATCATATCCGCTTAAGTATCTGACAAATTATCCAGAACAATGCCGGTTTTCATATCTCAATCCATCACCACCGTCTGCCCCGGATTCACAATCGAGATCACGCCGCCCCAGACGCAGTTTAAGGTACTGGTGTTATCGATTATCGGCATATTGGCGATCAGCACGGTCGCGTTGCCCGGTGTCCAGGGCGCGGGCGTGACCGGCACGCAGGGCATGGGCGTGAGCACACCCAGGGCCGCGGCCGTGGCCGCCGCCACCGCCGGGTTGGATGGCGAACCGCAAACTCCCGCCGGGATAAGATTCACAAAAGGCTTGTTATCCATTATATTAGCGTTGGGCATGGTTTCCACCACCTTGTTGGCCGGCAGCACCATGAGTGTAATAGTCGCCCCGAACGTGCATTGGCAGGTAGCCCCGCCGATTACCGATATTCCCACGATTTTATCCTTCTTAGATATTAAATAGCGTATGGACCGTTGTCGATTATTACGAAACACAAAGCTTGAATCACTGTTCTGTTAAAATTATTAAGGGAGCAAATCCTTTTCTACTTTTTCCTTAAAATTTGATCAAGTTTCTTAAACAGAGCTTCTCGTTTTTCCACATTCTCTTGATGTTGAGTACTCTTCATAATTTTTTCCGTCCACGCTCTGATGCCCTTAGGCTTTTTTTTAGGCTCTTTTTTAGACTGATATTTTAACAGCATTTCATTTCCGGTTTGGTGGTTATACCCGGTGTACTCGTGGTAATATTGTTTTCCTATGTTACCAGAACGGAATCCCTTTGCATATTTATTGAATAATAATTTATCTATATTCTTGTTTTTGTTTTTTTTTAGATAATTTTTGATAAAACTATATATTTTTTCTATTTCGTCTCTATTTTTTTTATTACATTTTAACAGTTTTATTTTCCTAAATTTTTTATTAACAAAGAAATGTTTCAATAAAACCGCTTGAGCCTTTATAGGCCATGGATCAATAACGACCATTTTCTCTTTAAGAAATTCATACTTTCTTTTTTCTAAGTAATTTATGGAGCTTTTATGAATAACGATCACGAAGCCGTGATCCATTTCAAGTGATTCGCATATCATCGCAAGGTAATCATCATTAAACTTTATAACTGCCTGGCAAAATGCCAGCGCCGCGGTTTCCCCGCAATTTGCTCCCTTCTCGAAGCCCGCGAAGATTGCTCCAACCACCTTTTTTCTCAGTTCATCAATTTCTTTAGATTTAATAAATCTCCGAAAACGAGCCCGGGCAATTCGCAGACGTACATAGGAAATCAATTGCTGCTGTTTAGTGCCCTCCTCTTGATTACCGGAGCCAAAAGGTATGAACTTCTTTACACTTTTTATGACTTCGTCTCCTACCTTGATCATATAAAGAGTATTTTTATCATGAATTCCGCATGTATGCGTTTTAACGTCGTTTCCCGGGCACATCTATTCCTCCTCCTTCGTCTCCAGGATAATCACGACTTCCTCCACCTGGAATAGTTCCGTGTCGTTTTCCAACAAGCGTTTTATGCTTAACACGGATTTGTAGCGTTTTAATAATTCCGAAATCCCCGGATCAAAATCAATTAATTAGCACACATCTTGTGCCCAGCTGTTTTACCAGAAGATCCATTTGTTTTCTTAATAAATAGTCTTTCTTTTTTTGTACCGAGTGCCTTAAAGAAAAGCCACCTTCACCAACATTAGTGATGTACGATAAATTCATCTTGTATGATGAATTCCCTCCATAAAAACTCGCCAGACCCATTGCTTTAACCATGCTTGTGTAAACATCCTTCTCAAATTTATTATTTAACTGGCAAGTCCTCCATACCCATGGATCACATATAATTGCTTCTTTAATTTTATTACATATGGTATTCCAATCTAAGATTGCCGGGATAATATTATTTTTTTCTGATGGCCATATTAAGACCATAGCATGGTCAGCCGTTGAAAATGGATCATTGCTGGGTTTGCCCACACTCAGTATGCCCGCTACCAGTTTGAGTTTTTTTAAAAACTCACTCATTTTCAGCACTAGTAATGCCGTCTGTGCCAACTCACCGCAATTGCCAATTTTGAACTTTAAAGCGTTTTTTACATTTGACTCCAGGCTTTCCCACTTAGTTACTGGAGTCGAGTCCTTGTGTTTCATCTTGTCACGACGCCATACTACTGATGGCTGTACCTTTTCTCGAATAGTTTTGGTTTTCCAAGTCTTCTCGTAAGATCCGTGTCCATATTGTACCGGCATGTAATAGGGCATCCCAAACACATCAACCTTTTTGTAGGTGCCAAACCCCATGTGCGCTAGTTTATATTCGTCATACATCTCAATCCGCTCTTTTATATCCCATCCTCTTCGGCCCGCTTTGGTTTTTCTCATTGTTAACAGTTTTTGAGCATCTTCTTTCCTTGTACCCGGTAAATTTCCACTTTGTGGAATATTATAACGTACAACATCACATAAAGAAGTGCACAGCCAAAATCTTATTAGCTGAATATTCGGCATCTACTCCTCCTTCGTCTCCAAAATAATCACGCCTTCCTCCATCTGGAAGAGTTCCGTATCGTTTTCCAGCAAACGTTTTATGCTCAGCACCGGTTTGTTGTCCTTATATACATAGCGCATGGATGTTTCATCTTTGTCGTTCTTGCCGAACAGGATATGATTTCCCTGCGTCTCCATCGGCAGGCGTACTCTATCGCCCCAATCCAGGATACGTATTATTTTCGCCTCGTAAAGGTCGAGCGCCAGCAGGAGCTTGTTGTCGCGATACAGTGGGAAAAAGAGATGCGGATTCAGAAAATCCGGCTTATACAGTATCTTGATCTCTTTGTCCCAGAGCGGAATAGTAATCCGGTACAAATCCTGTTGCGTATCGGAGTCCTGTTCCACCTGGAAGGTTTTGCCCGGGTCTTTGCCCTCCTCGCTGACGATCATCCCTTCCACCTGAATCGGATATCCGGGTTCAATGTAATCGGGACGGTAGATCCGGTCGCTATCTTTCTCTTCTAGAAGTGTTCGATAACCGGCGTAATACTGGGTAAATTTCTGATCGAGATCATTTTCAGGATCGGCGTTAACTGCCTCTACCATGAGCGCCTGGCTGAAAATCCGGTATTGATTATCGTCAGTCAGCAGATCCTTACTCCAGGCTTTGCCTTTTAATTCTACAATCGTACCCGGCCAGAAAATTTTGTAGGGATAACTCAGCGTGTCGGCGGTAAGCTCCGGGCCGTGGATTTTCAGCTTTCGCGTTTCGAGTTCCTTTAATGAATCAAAACGGCTCTGTATAGGCTCAACTATCAGTTGATCATGATTGATACCGTCTGCCGCCTGATCCTGGGTAATCGGTTCGGTGGTCGCGTTCTCATATAGCGCGTTTAAGATATTCACATTGTGACGCGCCGTTTCGGGCCATCTCATCTGTACAGCCTTAATCTCATGAGGTAAAAACGATACGGTCTCGCCCTCGCTGGATTTTTCGCCGGATATTATATATGATTGGTCTTCGTAATCATAAGTCAGGATACCATCATTGACGGTAAGGTAATGGATGAGGAAATCATAGAAGGATGCTTCATTTCCGGGGCCTCCCAGTCCGAGACAGATCATCGGCTTTGTCTCATCCAGTGTCGGCCAATCGAATGTTAATTCGATACCCTCGACTACTTGCGCTTCAATCACATCTTTCATACAGGCGGTAATAAACAGGTCGGTAGGGAAATGCTGTTTCCAGAGGACATGGGCCGGATCCTCGAATTTAATAGTATACTTGCGGTACATAACCGGATGTTGTTTTACATCCGGAACGTATTCCTCATGAACTTGCTTGGCCGTAACGATAGCCTTGATCGTCAGGGGATCAGGCGGAGAGGAGGGCAGATTATGCACGCCTTTAACCGACAGCGTAACGTCAATTAAATCGTTCGCGGCAAAAGCTGATATCAACTTATCCTCGTGTTGATCGCTTGTTTCCCAGAACACGAGATCGCCATCGAAACCGTAATTATGAAGATTTAGCTTCAGTGATTTGACATTGCCGCCGGGGATCGTAAAACTATCGTCATCTATAGTCAGCTCGAGAGCCAGCTCGAGGCTTTCGGTAAATTGTGAAATATCCAACTGCCGGACCTCCGCGTTTCTTATCTTTTACAGATTTAAATTTTCAAACCCGTCAATATCCACCGTATAGCATGATTCCAAAGACATCCATTCCGGTGAACCTTTTTCCATGGCGAATTGCGATAACTCTTCAATATTGGCCGCCTGAATAGCCATAAAGCCCTTGAACAACTCGGGAAGGAATACGCGCGGATCGAAATTTTCCAGCGTGGCCAGGATATCGTCCATCACGATAGCCGCCTGTTTCATTTTCCGGTCTTCGACGAGATTTTTAAAAATACGCATCTTGTTTATCAGTTGCTTCATAGCCGCCGAACCGTCGCCCGTAGCCGGATTCATTGCATTATTGCTTTTCGGCTGGTTCTCTTTCTTTTGTTGTGACGATGGTTTGGCTTGCTCATCGGTGTTGATGACCGCTTTTTCATCATTATAGGCGTACAGTTCTTCCGATTTCATATCGATCACATTATTTAGCTCCTTGAACCAGTCACAGACCATACTGAAACTGGTGGGAAAGATGAAATCGGAATCATTGAATATGGGAAAGAGCGTTTTAATCAGGGATTCCAATGAGCCAAGTGTACCGACTATGGTATCTTTGGGAAGCAAAAACTCGGCTTCGTCCTTATCCTTCAGGTGTTGCTTTTCGTGGACGATTTTCCGGTTGACCTGATTAAACAGCCAGGTAACGCTCTTGCAGATATGAAGATTCCTGTCGGCGTCCGGTTTCAAATCGTCTTTGTCTTCGGTTAGCAGTTTGTTCAAGCATTCAAAGATGGCTCCGAGCCGGGCTTGGCCGGTGGTCGCGTAGATGCCGTAAAAGTAATAGACGATAATCCTGATATCATAAATTCCATCTCTCAGGATTTTATTGGCTTTATCGACCAACGGCCCGAACGCGCCTTTTTGCATAAGGCTGCCAAGCTCGCTGAAATCCTTCTCGTAGGATTCCGACGAGATATTTGCGGCACCGGCCAGCGGCCCGCTGAGTATTTTCAAATAATCAGACGGCATGGCTTGTCTTTTAAAAATGGTTTTCTGTATTCATTCATTCGTCGTTTTTTGCGCCCTCGGCTAATTTTCTTGCGGTAGACGGCCGAGCTTTGTTGTTGTGACAAATAATCGGAATCTTATTTATCAATTTACTTCATATAGATCACCGCTTTTTAAAAGCTGCTTGGCTTCATACTTATAGTCATCAACTTCATCGATGTCTTTAGCAAGTGGCTCTGGAAGGGGGCATTGCTTAACGGCAGTTTGAAATAATCCCTTATAATAATCTACTTTAAAACCACTGATAATGCCACTTACTTCAAATGATTTGCATTCCTGACATCTCACATCTCCATATTTGCCCACCCGGAACTTGAAAGGCCAGGGATCGACTACTATGCAATTTTCTAAATCCTTGGGATTTCCAATTGCTATGTACGCGTGATCTTCACCACAACAATAATTTAATTTAAGGCCTTTAGTATTGGTTAACAGCCAGTAAAAAGTCAAATCGGCGTGTTCTTCACAGTTTCCGGACCGCGTTGTGGCGGCGGCTCCAGCTCTCCAAGCAATTTTATCAATATCATCTTCTATTTTTCTAAGCGTGTACTTCCATTGTGAATCCCTTCTAAAGCGAACACTTTTGCCGTTGTCGAAAGCAACTTTTGATTTTCCTTCAGAATGCAAATAACTGGCAAGAACATTACCGGCCCCCCATTCAATTTGCTCTTTTACCCATTTGCAGCACTCTTCATATACTTCACACATTTATATGATTTCTCCATGGTTGTGTTTCTTAGTGTAATCCGGCAACGTAGCATCGAGAATTTTAATCTGAATTTTTAAGTTAACGTTGTCACGTATATACATTCGTTCTTTCCATTCTTTGCCCGAAATAAGGCAAATACTAAATATTCAGACGGCACGAAGTTGCCTTTTGATTATAAAATACTTCACTACCTGGCTTACGACCTCTATCGCCGGCAACCAACCCCTCGAATATCTTAAACTCATGCCTGGCCCCGAGCGCGACTAAAGACGGTGGGCTGGTTATTAGGCTTAATCGCTCGCCGGTCTGCATAAACTCGTAACCTAGTCCCGCCCCCTCGGCCAGATGCAGTCTCTTGCGCCATTCGGGAAAGGTCATTGTTATATCTAGGTGTATTTCCTTATCGACGAACAGGTGGTATAGCCGGCTATAGAATCTATCATTCACCAGATCGATCCATTTATCGCATATGCCGATAAATTCGTTTTCATACCTTATAACGATTCGGGTACTCGATACGGGAATCCTGAGCTTGCCGCCTAAAACCGCCCCGTCGGAAAAACGGGAGCCGCCAAGTTCGAATGAATCGGATTGAACAGTCTGATACGACTTTCCGCGCTTACTGACTATCTTGAATTCGGGATAGACCAGTTGAAACAGCCAGTGCTGCACGGAGATCGATTTCAGATTCAGAAGTTCCAGGTATTGACGCTTCGTCCACTCCCAATTACTGAAATACTCTTGCGATATTTCGGGATAGACGTTTTTGATGTAGTTCAGAATCATTATGTGATCGAAAAACCGGATGAAATATATGAATTTTTCCTGATCGAGTGAATCGCTTTCCATATTCTTAAAGAAATAATCCGGCAAAGGCGATTGAGAGCTTAATAGGCCGATATTTATCGATATCACGGCCCAATTCTCTTTCAGAATTACTTCATGAATCAGGCTATATATCGAAGACTCAGTCCGGTGGCTCTGAAAAAGTATACATCCCGGATCGAAACCTTCATGCTGCAATAAGCGCATCAAAGCCAGCAGATCAAAATCACTAATTCGTGAATTGATCCTCGCTTCCAACTCTTTATTGCCTGTTTCTGGTCGCATATCTAATATAATCGTACTCCGGTATAGATTTTATTTTACTTGTTGGCCGCTTCCATTTCGACGGCTTCCAGGTAATCTTCCATTTGCTGAAGTATCAATTCTATAGGTGAATCCTCATCGCTATTATCGGAGGTATTATCATTGTCCAAATTATCTTCGGTTTTCAAAGCTTCTTTTTCCAGTTTATCGATTAGTAGGAAAAGCACCAATTTCGTATCTCCGCTGTATCTATCATCAATCTGACTTCGAATCTGATCAATAATATCCGGCCAGGATGACGGCTGAATTGAAGCGGCCGGTTCATCATCGGTTCCAAGTTCTTCATAAGGCGCTTCTTCCGGTTCTGTAATCATGATTAATGCGTGGTTAAATCGGCATTGATTCGCTGATCGAGTAACTGCATATAATGCTTGATCATCTCCTCCTGCTCAAAATATTTTCCGCGAAATCCGCACTTAAGGCAGAAATAGCATATTTCATAAAGGAAACGGTCAGTTTCCTCGCTTCGCAGGGCATTGTCGATTAATTGATAAAATTTCTCACCGCCAGTGGTTGATTGGTAGGCTTTCTTCTGCATTAAAGGCCAGACTATTGGCTCGTTAGCGAAGTAACGAGTTCGTATTTGCTCATCGAAATAAAAAACAATTACCATCCGCACCAATCTTGCTTCTTCCGCCGGTATAATTTTCTGTAACGACATTTTAAGAAATCGGATCAACTCAAGCAGCTTATCCTGCGTTTGATCGATAAGAGCGCCTGGATCGATTAGCGTATTTTCAGGTTGCATAAAACTGGATATGTCTTTACAGGCCTCTTCAAACTGGTTGAATACTTTATGGACTGCTTCCCATTCTTTACGATACATCGGTATTCTCTCGTCTGTTTGATGTAATGATTTTTGTGTTCTCTTTCATTTTCACTTTTATTGTAGAGCCGGGCACCCAGGCGCTTAAAATCCGCTCCAGGTGTTCGGCAAATATCATCAGGAGTGGTTTTACATGTGCCTCGTGTTTCTTAACGCTAAATAAGTAGAGGTAGGAAAGGGAGCCGGATAGATTAGCATTTATGATATTCCTTTTTTCTACACTCAATCCGACTAACAGATCTCTTATTATCGCGAATTCCCCGGTCCAGACGCCTGTGAGCATATCGAGGATAAAAAGCACTTCATCGAAGTTCATTTCCGTTTTGTTTTTAAGCGCTGAAAGCCGCAAGTATTCATCCGAGTTTTTCTGATAATCGATGTCAACACTGCGTGTGATACGATCATTCAACTCCCATTTAAACCCCGGAATGTTTGAATGATAAGGTTGAACTGTCATTTTATCCCAATTCTGCAAACCGAATGAAGGTTTATGCCATAAAGCGCTTACGGTGATATTAACCGGGGAGTCGAAAGCCGCGGGAATATTTAGCGAAACGTAATTTTGTCTATTGTTGTTCTCGGTTAACTGCTGCTTTACAACAAACGAATCCTGACCGCTGGATACGATATCTGAATATAAAGCGGCTGATTTATCCGTATCATCTTTGAATACGCCAACGACAGAATGCAATTCCTGTCCTTCTCCCAATTTCGCTGGACGGATCGGATAATCCGTCTTCGTCCCATCACAGACTATCGGCTCCGCCTCTTCTTGCCGGAGGTTTTCGATCGGAATTACAAAAAGCTGAAAGACATCCTTGTGAAGACGCATATCGCGCGGTAATTTGCCGTCCAGGTTTAGGACAACAGCGAATTTTCGCCAATTTCTGGGCGTCTCTGATATCTGAAGGTTCAAATAGAGTGACTGATGAGGCAGATGGAAGAAACGGCGTTCCTTTTCGACAGGATTAATATCCTCATGGCATTCAGATACTTTGCCATAAGAAACACCGCATCCATGCTTCGGCCGCCCATCGAAAATAATCTCGGCGCTGCTTAAACTCGACTTGAAAAACTCAAGCAGTACCAATGATTCGGGAAAACTGTTCAAATAGTTCACATATAAGCTGAGGACTCCAAGTCTGGTACTTACTTCTATCGGTGACTCGAATTGGATAACGATTTTTGAACTATCGCCGAATGAACCGCTATAATCGATTGAGCTTATTTTCAGCGGTAATACCGACATATCAAAAAGGCTTCGAAATATCGCGCTCTCTCCCCGTTGACCGGTGATGATTATATTCGTGTTTTTTTCCACCACGAGTGGTTCGACTAAATTCTCAGGTATGAGTTTAACCATACCCATCGCCGGCAAAGGCGAAATGAGGTATGGGAAATAGCTTTGGAACATTCGATAATGCAAAGACTTAATGCTGTTTTCACCCGCCTGGCGAGTTCGGGCGGAAAACAGAGCCAGCGCTTCAATCATGCGTTTTATATCCGGATCATCATGTTCAAGAGGCACGGAAGGATATTGATCGGCATACTGCTCCCGGAACTCCATCTCAAATTGTAATTCTTCGAGGAACACCTTATATAACTGATTGCTAACTTTCATTACCGATTCCTTCAGACTCTCCTAACCCAGTTTCACCAGGTTTCCCGATACTTTGGTTATCTGCCCGTCAACCGTGGTCATTTTTCCAGTGACATTGAGTATCTTACCTTCCACGTCCGTCATTTTGCCTACCAGGGAAGCATTGGTACCTCCGGTGATATCACATTTCAATTTCGCGGACATATCGATATTCTGGCTGGCGGCCATATTCAAATCGGCATCGCTCGATATTTCATAATTTTTACCGCTCGACAGCTTGGTTTCCTTCTCCGAATTACATTCTATCGTTTCCGCGTCCAACTTAAATGTTTTGCATTTCATCTTTATGCTTTCCGGGGCCATCGTAATAGTGCTGGTTTCGTCGCCATCGCTTTTTATCGTAATCGTTTGGCCATTGATTTCTACGGTTTGCGTAATTCCATCATCACTATTCACAACCGTAATTGTAATACCGTCAATTTTGCTCATTTCCAGACGGCAAGCCAGCGTACCCATTATTAGCTCCGCCTTTGCACTTTTATGTTTCCGGCAGACGAATTAAATATCATATTGAGAATGTGAGGAGAGTTGTCTATTTGGCATTCGATTCTAAAATATAACAACGCCGGCTTTTCCATCTTGTCCAATGATATGGTGTCAATTCTCATGCGTGGTTCGTGATGCTCAATATTATTTTTAATTTCCAGTCTAATTGAATCCAGCATGGTCTCTGTAGGTTTATAGCCGCTAAAGTCCGTTAGTCCAAGTGTCTCTACAAATGTTCCATAATGCTTGCGAGTATTAAGTGTATTATTCAAATTTACCAGTATCTTTTCAATAAGCTTACTTTTCTTATTTGCTTTACTGTCGGACCAGATGAATTTCTCGAAAAGCGCCATCTATCTACTCTTCCTGATAACAATATAAAAATTGATATGGTCATACATCCGTTGCTCATAGAACGATAAAACTCCATTCTTCAGGGCATAATCCCATTCCTTGCCTGGCAATACTTTAAATGCTTCTACATTTATATCAAAATGGTGCCTGTACGGGATTGAAGTTGCTTTATCCACCAGGATACCATCCAGGACATGCATGTTAATCAATTCCAATCTCGTTCTGTCGGCCAGTACGGGCATTTCGTATTTGACGCCGGGCTCTTCGCTCTTATTTTCAATAACCAGGAAGATATCGTCTTTATCAGTCAAATTATCCGGCAAAGTGAGAGAATTGATACCTTCATTCAGTTTAAAATTCAATATCGAGATGTCTTCTCGAAATTCCCGCATTTTTGCTATCAAAGCTTCTATGATTTTACCCATACATCCGGCCAGATCATCATGCTTATAATTGGATGATGTATCGTCGGGCAACAGATTGTTATTTATACAGATACTTTCATATACATCCAAAAGCTCTTCAAACATAAAATAAGGGTGAGCGTGTATTTCGTTGTTATTGCTATTCAATATCCTTTTCAGTTTTATTAAACTTCTCAGGCACTGTTTCTTGGCATACGATTCGATCGAATTATCCTGGCAATAAGCGTCATCCTCTATCAGAATAGTCCGGTAGTATTCAGCGTACTTAAGTAGCCTTGAAAGAGGGGTTTTCAGAAACGGTGAAATGCCGGTTTGCAGAAGCGGTGGTACGAAATTTTCGGATAACCGCCAATTGCCGTTTCGGCCTTTTTCAAATTCCGCCAATTTCAATGTTTCAATTAGTTTATGATTTTCAAGGAAATCCTGAAGCGGCTCGGGATAATTTTCCGTTACCGCAAAAACCATTTTGAACATAGTCCTTAAAATCAGACCGGCCTCGTCGCTATTCATTTTCTCTTTAGAATCAAGATTTCGTGATGACTCGATAAACAAATGGCCAAAAACGCTTACCGGAGAAACACCGTTAAGATCCAGCTGTAAAGGTATTAGCTGCATGTTGTTGCTGGACTGCAACAGTAATCCTGATCGCAGGATCAAATCGAGTTTTTCTACTGATAGCACGCCCTGAGATAGAAGAATATCGTCCCATATCAGGTTGGTTATACCGTATGCTGGTACGCCCAGTGCCTGGAATCGCATTACGGAGTCGGCGACTATCGCCTCCTCCTGGGCGATTAAATGCTCCGGCAGCAGAAGCTGTCCGGATTGCCAACGAATTCGAGCCAGTTTGCCATATGCTGTCATGGGATTATTATCCCGGAAGTAGTCAGTCATTTAAACTTACCATTCAAGACCCCTGTGGTCGCGGATATTTTCAGTTAATTACAACCCGATATCGTCTAAAACGTGCCCGTTACATTAGGGTAAGGCAAAGTTTTTTTCTGTCCGGGTCGTATTCAACACTCTACAATTTCTTAAGCTTCAGCGGTTATTCCCCAATTTTTAACGAATTTTCCACTTTCGGATACCGCGTAATGAATACTCTGCATTTCTTCTTTAGGCATAATCCCCATGAAAAAGTCATAGTTAATCGGCGACATCACCTCATCCGAGGCGGTGATATTGATATTCATGGACAAATCACCGCCGCTTTTCTCGATCAATCCGTTAAGGGGAGTGGTATCCGTATGAAATGCTTTGTAAAAAACTTTTGAAACAGGATCATAGCAGTATATCGAAAACGCGAATACTACTTCCGTGTTACTCAAATTCGTATGCTGAAGGACGACCGCGTCCTGTTGATTGGGCGCCGAAATATTACAACTGAACTGAACTGGGTCCGCGTATCCGCCTTCCCAATAGATATGAGAAAGAACGCCGACAACTTTCACCGTGCCCTCTTTCTCGGTTATTTTAGTGGGATCTTCGACCGCCATATCCGCGGCAAACTCCTTATCGCCGATTTTTAGCGAGTCGAGATGTCCGACTAATTCCTGGCTATCTTTCTGGAAATTAAATCCCTGCAATACACTGCATGAAAATGATGATGAAGCCACAATTGCCTCCTTGATTCTATTTAATTATTTCTTGCGCGAAATTAGCTTTCTATAGCCTGACATCAAGCTGCAATTCCACATCTAAACCCTCGAATTGTATATGAGGTAGTACTTTGACCGTACACTTGTACCAGCCAATCATTCCTTCCTGTTCGACTGTTTCCGTTTGAGCCGCTTTGAACGGATAGAATCGTAGAGTGTGGTCATCAGGATTCATCACTGTCGTGACATACTGCGATAGCCAGTTTTGAATAATATTATTGATGTAAGCCGCGTCTGCCGGCGTACCTATGTTATCGCGCATTATACACTTGATATAATGGGCAATCCTGGTGATGGAAAGCGTATAGGAGAGGTTTGTGACCAACTGTGAATTTTCGGAATCTTGAGGATCTTTGAAATGCTTGGGTTTTTTAATTGACTGGCAACTGAAGAAACAAGCATCTGATGATCCCTTACGATATATCAATGGGATAAATCCGGTATTGGCAAACTGCAACTCCCTGTGGTCGGGTATGGTTAATTCCACGGGTATCTTCATCTCCTCATGTCCGTTAATCTTAAAAGAAAAGCTGGACAGATATTCGATTAAGCCGCCGCCCTTGGGACCTCGAATATATTGACACCATCCTGAATCCGCGAATGACCGAACCATATTTCTCGCGAATAAAATCGCCGAATTTCCCCACAGAAAATCATCATGCCCGTTATCTTTATTTACGATCTCCATAAATCTAAGATCACCGGCTGGATTGCAATCAGGGTCATAGGGGGCCCGCAGCAAGTAATGGGGCAACGCCATTCCGATATATGCCGCTTCTTCCGCATCCCGGAATTTATTCCACTTATTGTATCTCGGCTGACTCATATGTCCTTCAATATCCTTGATTTCCGCCATCTCCTGGATATTTTTGCAGCCGAAAAACTTGGGCCCGACCGAACTGATGAAAGGAGAGTGACAGGCCGCCGCGATTTTACTCATTATATCCAGCCACTGACGATCCCTCTCATTGTTTTTAAACTCGTATAGACCGATAATACCGCCATATGGCCTGCCGCCGTATTGATCGTATTCGGCTACATACGCTTTTTTAAAGAACGCGCTGCTGGTAAGGTCTACGGAATTACTTTCAAAATCATCCGCCAACTCTTGCTTGGAAACATCGAGAATGTCGATCATTATGTCGGCCGACCAATCTGTATTTGAGATCAGATCATATAAACCGCGCCAGTTAGCCTCCAGAGCTTTAAAATCCTCGTCATGAATAACCGTATTCATTTCAAGATTGAGTTTATCATTAATTTTGCCAAGGATGTCATTTATTTTAACCTTAATACCATGAAGGGCATTTACATCGGAATCCTCGGGAATAATGTCGTTGAAAAGGATTGAAGATATGCATTCCAGAAAGTAATTTACCTCGAGTTCACTCTCATTGAATTGTTCCTGATGAAGAATCGCGACGTTATTTGACAGCTTCCTTAAAGAAATTTCGGCTTCACCAGCAACCATTTTAGTATCGCTGACAGCTTTTTTCAACGTCTCAATTATTATCCCATCGTCCTTGATTGCCTTAATTTCGCCCATAGCTTTCTTTAAAAGCTCTTTGATTTTCGAGACAGCTTTTTTTAGCGACTCCATAGATACTTGAGCTTTATCGACCGGGGTCGATATACCAAGTTTCTCCAGGAATTCCGCCTGATCACCCGGCTGCGCGATACCTTTCTTTACTTCCTCTATGGATTGTAACATTGTTTCCAGGGCTTTTTGAACATTCTCGACTGTGGTGGTAAGCTTTCCGGCATTTGCTATCTTCTCGGCTCTTTTCAAAGAATCACAGATCCTTGCATACTGCTTCGATATTTTCGCGGTTTTATCCGCGGGGTCACGCATTTTTTGTGAAAACCCCTTTTTTGACATGACGGATTCTATAATATCCATCTCGTAATTCATACTGTCCCCAAGGGGGGCCAGTAATAAGTCTTTTTCAGCCATTTTATCTTTTCCTTATTTTAAACTCCGGATTTCTCTTATTGCCAAATTACATAACCTTACTTCTGGTATGATCATTCTTCCGATTTAGCGGCCGCCAGATTCTGCAGGCTTACCTCATTCTTGTAAATTGGCGCCAGTTTCTCTTTAATCAGTTTAACACTGTCCTTATCTTCAATCATCTTCATCATCGCTTTTCTGAATTTTTTACTGTTATCCAGACTCGAACGAACATGGGTGAGAATCTTTTCGCCATAGAGAAGACGGCGAAGCCCGGGGAGCTGTAATACGATTTCGGCCGGCGAGAATGAACTGATATCTTTTAAGTTTATCGTGTGATCATCTTCATCGGTACTTTGTACTTTCATTTGCACCTGTAAATTATCCATTACGGATCTCAGGCTTTTTCCGGGAACATTGATGACTTCGCGCTCCTCAAATTCCCGCTTATCGCTGTTCTTTCCCGAAAAATCTCCAATAACCAATAAACGAAGCGGTAAGACAATATCTTCGGGTTGTCCATGAATCTCCGTTCTATATTTTAAGGTTATGCGAGATTTTGGTAAAACGTCCTGTATTGACATTTCCTCCTCCTTTTTAAATCAGCTTTTATGGTTACCATTTTTTCTAGTTCTATATAATGCACGGCACTGTGAAAACAGGTAATGAACACTGTCACGCGATTTATAATCGAGTCCGCCGCTATAATACTGTGAGTAAACCCACTGACGGTCGACATCGCCCCGGCTGAGTCTCGGGAGATATCGAAAGAACTTGATCTTATCGGGCACGTATGGCTTTCCTATCGTTGTTTCGATCAGATAACGGATTGACTGACGAATTCTGTCCCGATCTAAACCATTATTTTGAAGATGAAAAACCAGAAGGGAAAACTCATAGGCGTTGCTGCCTGTTGATAGCATCGTTTCCAGTAACACGCAAGTCCGACAAAACTCAAATTGCTCGATTAGACTGCACACCTCTTCCCCAAGCATGCGTACGCCCATTTTTCCCACAACATTAACGCCGTTGTAAAGGCAGCCGCGTTGTTCGGACCTAAGCAAGTTTTCGGTTATATAGGGTTCGCCATCGGCTTCACTGATGTCGGAAAACGCGAATAAACCGATATCTAATTTCGAGGGAGTTTTTTTATCTAAAATATCGGCTAAAAACCATGGCACGCCGGCGGAAGGGAATACTTCAGACGTTAAAACATCGCTTTTCCTCAGTGGGGCATAAAACGAACATCCCAGGGACGCGGAAGAGAACCTTAAAGCGCCGCCCGGTACGTTTTTCAATTTTAATTCGTTATATAAATTTTGCCATTGCTCTAATAGAGGATCCGCCCCCAATGTAATAAACCAGCTTTTCCATTTCACTTTTGAGGGTGAATTCAGGAGAATATCACGTACTTCTTCCGAAACTATCACCGTGGCGTTTTTGGCTTTTGTAAGTATATCTACTTTCTCCCGAATAACGTTTTTAGGCAGAAACGTACAGGTAGCGCCATTTAAAAGCGACGCCAAAACTAAGCCGGGATACATCGGTTTTATAAAATCGTCCGAAACGATCAGATTATCACCTCGACTAATTTGAAGCGTAATCGCCCCATCACGAAGAGGCGCCAGGAAAGCTGTATCCGCAGATATTTCTATCGGTACGAATGGAGTAGAACTGGCATAATCAAAGGCGATAAAGGCCGTATCACCCGTTTGATAGTTATGTGAATAGTCTTCGCCCGATTCTTCTATAACAACGGTTTCATCCATAGTAATTATTTTGGCTTGAAATCTTTTAGGCAATATACCCGTATAATTTCCGCAATCAATAAAATCGGGAGCTAATTCGTCCAGTTGACGTTCAATTACGATAGGACTCATTGGTTCGAGTACCGTTATGATGGCTCCGGTTTTAAGAGCCGTCAGCATGGCTATGATATACTCAGGTCCAAAAGGAGAAATAACGCATATTTTTAGGCCGGGTTCTACTCCGGCCCGATTCCAGCCGGCCGCTTTTTCACTAACCCTTTCGCCTAGCGCTCGATAAGACATATTATCGTTTTGACCATTTGAATCATACCAGCAAAAAGCCGACATCTTATTATTCTTGTTTCTGATTATAATATCTTCGTAGAAGCTATAAGATTGAAATGGGATGCTGTTCAAATTATAGCAGGCGGATGAATTCAGGGCGTTATACAAGTCATTCCAAAACAAAATCGGAGATGTATAACTTTCTTCCATAATCCTCGGATTCTCTTCTGAATCGCGCGTGTATTTTCGTATTTGTTTCATTTCCACTTATTTACCCCGTATAATACGGCTAAATCTTCCGGACCTCTGATCACTTCTACCGTCAAATGGATTTGAGATATTGATCTCATGGCCTTTATCAGATGTGAAAAATACTCTGACTCGTTTTAGGAACCCATAATAGCTGAATTTCCGAATATAGTGGTTCACAAATGTCAAATGTTTGGGAGCTTCCTGGAAAAACGACAGGATATCTAAAAAATCATCGGCGGAAATAGATGTTAGAGCGGAAGACAGATATTGCTCGTAAACACTCAAATTCTTTCCTATATCCGGCGTCTCATCTAAACGCGCGATCATTTCGACCGGCATTTTTTTATTAGCGAAATACTCTATAAATGAATCGTATCCATGAAGCTTATTCATCGAAGTTAAGGCAATACTTATTTCATCACAACCAATAGCCCCGCAAAATGTAGTAATAATATCATTAAACTTCTCAAAATGAGCGGTTGTCGCTTTTTCAGATAACGAAAATCCCTTTTCGATATCGAGAACGATCAAAAGCCGCGGATTAGGGTGTGATGATAAAGCGCTTATAAGCTCCTTCATATCCGCATGCTTTGTATAGGATGATTCCTTATGAAAAGAATCTGGCAAAGATATTACTATATTCCTGTGAATAACATAAATAGGAAGCTTGTCGTTTATTTCGTATTTGATATTTCGTTTAAGTAAGAAATTTTGCCAATCAGTATAAGTGTCTATCAATCTTCTGGCACTGTGATCATTTTCACCCATAATCAGTATCGGCGAATATTGGCTTATTTCATTGGTAAGGTTTTTCGGCAGGCTATTCGTGAAATTTCTCCATATCTTTATATACCGAAGTGATTCTTTACGACTACCGGATGTATCCATTAAGAATATCCACATGAATAGCGTGACTTGAATTAGCTCGATAATGATTAGAATTACTACCAGTAATCCCCAATATAAATAACTAATATCAAGCGTTATCGGAAGGATCGCGAGAAAAGAAATAAATATTATAAAAAGTAATATTTTTTCCAGAACGGTTAAAATACTAAACCACTTCATGCTCTTTTTCCAATCAGTCCACATTATTCTCTCCGCACGTAATGCGAATGCTAATCATGAGGTACTAAATCTCAGATGTTCTGCGAAACTTATTCGGTTGTAAAGAAGTTGATAATGCCCCAGATTTCTCAACCGGGAAAATTGTATCATAACTGCATTAACTGTGTCAAGAAAAAAAAGGGATACATTGCCACGTATTAAGTTTTTGTCAATTCGATTTGTACTGGACAGGTAACCGGGATTTAATACCGAAATGAATTCGGTTTCAGCGTACTCCATTACATTATCTCTACAGTAGACACATAATACGGCAGAAGATTGATTGAGGCCAAGCTATGGGAATGACTGTAACATTAAGATAATTAAGCGGTTAGGGTGATTATCCGACTCTAGTGTCTTTTTCGCTTGATTCTCGAACCGCTTGCTATTAGCTTAAAATCAAGTGGTAACACCGCGTAAATATCCGGAAGGCCGGGATTCAAGGCGTGGGTAGTTAACATATGTTAATGTTTGCCGAAATGGAACATATAGTAGCCCTTTTGCGTTAATGAGAAAGATGGATAATTCGATTAAAACAAACAACTGGCGGCTGAACAAGTACTATCGCATTATAGTAATAACTGCTTTCGCGATATTAATGACTATTGGGCCTTTCGGCCAGACTATTCTATCGGCCCAAACAACTAACGGTAATTGTTGTAAGCCCGGTAATTGCTGTTGTATGCCGTGGAAGGGCAATGATCTAGACAATATCTCCCAAAAATGCGGATGCGCTATTTCAGAGTCGCCCAATATACCTCAGCTTCCGTTGGGATTAAACTTCGAACAGTTTAGTAGAGTCGATATATCGTTCGGCGTTATCGAATTTAAGTCATCCGAATTCAATCTAGATAATCATGATATTAATTATAAAGCGACAGATTATTCAATAGGTCTAAAAGCCCCTCCATTATATTTAATTAATTCCTCATTTCTGATATAAAATTCTTCCATTTTTGAAATTGGGCAGTCAGTACGCCCATAATCGATATAAAATGGAAGGAGTTTTTTATGTTAAAAGTAATTTATCTCTGGATGATCATTATGATCATGCCAATAACAAATAGTATTTCCCTGGCCGGTGAAATCGATAATGTACTTGATTCGCTTGTTCAAATTGCCCTGGAAAAAAACCCGGATATAGTCGCGGCAGAAACAGACTATCAAGCCGCGCAATATAACCGGAAGGCGTCCGGCTGGCTGCCCGATCCGACTATTTCGATTACCGGATCAAACCTTCCCCATCGCTCTTTAAGTCTTGATCAAACACCGATGTCGGGCGTCTCGATTGGATTTTCGCAAAAGATCCCATGGCCCGGCAAACTGTCGAAAATAAAAAACATCGCCGGACTTAACGCGCAAAATAAGAAGATATCCATTTCTGCCTGGAAAAATAGAGTAACACGGGAGGTTAAATCCGCTTATTTCGATTTCGCCTACTGGAGTCTCACCGAAGCTATAATCGATGAAAATATCCTTATGATGAAATCGCTAACTGAAATCGCCCAAACTAAATATGCTAACGGGAAAGGTCTGGCTCAGGATGTTTTAAGCATCCAAACATCGCTTTCAAAGGCAGAAGATAAAAAAATTGGCGCCGCTACTAAGAAAAAAGCTGCTTTAGCCAAACTCAATCAGTTGACTAATAAGCCGGTATATCAGTTTATTGATATTACGGCAAAATTACCGCCAATCGATACTATTTCAAAACAGTTAGAGAGATTAATCGATGAAGCCATTCTAATAAATCCGCGGCTTGGTCAATCCTCGAACAAGGTTAAGCAGGCTGACGAAAAGCGAGCTTTGGCGAAAAACAGATATTGGCCGGACATATATCTTGGCGCTGAATACAGAATCAGAGAGGATATCCCGATGGACGCGGTTGACGGCGAGGATTTTATCTCGGCGCGAGTTGGATTGTCGATACCGCTTTGGTTTTTTAAAAATCAGAGCAACCAATACAGTTCATCCGTTAAAGCATTGAGCGCCGCTCGAAAAAGTAAAGAATCCGTTAAACAGCAAATCGAATATGGAATCACAACTGTTTTCCTCGAAACAGATCGCTATCGCCAGGGTTTCAGGCTTTATGATGAGACCGTTATACCCCAGGCAGAGGCCGCTCTGGAGTCAGCCAATATCGCTTATCAGGTGGGGAAAGTGGATTTTCTAAATCTGCTTACCGCCCAGTTGCGGCTATTTGAATTGCAGATTGAAAGACTCGGGATGTTGAGAGATTACAATAAATCATTGGCGGCTCTCGATGAGATCGTCGGTGTTAGTTACGGAGGCAACTAAAATGAAAGCAACAATAATCT
>JAAEQD010000206.1 GCA_024231855.1 Candidatus Zixiibacteriota bacterium | reverse complement strand
GGGTGGGCAACGGCTTCGCGGATCATATCAAAGAGATCGTTGTCCTGTCAGCTATGATGATCGTTTTTCTTATTATTTCTGTATTATCCTTCCGCTGGGATTAATTTGAGTTTGAAATTGTCCTTCATTTTGTATTATATTCTATATATCATCGAATAGAGAAATCGAGATATTTATTTATATCTTATTCTCTGACATTTATACACCTGTCATTCTGAACTTAGCCTGCCCCAGCGAAGCGCGGGGTTTCAGAATCTAATAGCAGGAAGATCCTGCCGCGATGCTTAAAGGGCAAGCGGTCACTATCGTGAAAATAAATCCGGGATGACAAGGTGGTTTATGAGTAGTATTAAATTAACATGGTATAGGTTCATTAATATAAAGAGAACTTCATGTGCATGAGATTTGCGAGGGAGAGTAAACTATCCCTCATTGAAAAGGCGTTCGATATTCGCAAGGTCCTGACAAAGATCGAACGGAGCTATAATGTCGCGCCCACTCACAGGGTGGTATCCGTAGTGAACGACGGAAAATCCAATAATCTCGTCGATTTCAAATGGGGATTGATCCCATCATGGGCGAAGGATGATTCTTTCGCGGCAAAACTCTGCAACGCCCGGTCTGAGACTATCGCTGAAAAACCGAGCTTCAGGAACGCATTCAGGGAACGCAGATGCCTGGTTATAGCTACAGGTTATTACGAATGGTACAGCGACGGAAAGATGAAGATCCCGGTGTTCTTCCACCTCAGATCGAAAGAAACGTTCGGGATCGCCGGAATCTGGGAGACATGGACATCTCCGGAGAACGGGACCGTTGAGACATGCTCTATCATTACAACGGCTGCGAACGATATGGCGAAGTCTATCCACCACAGGATGCCTGTGATTATGC
>JAAEQD010000205.1 GCA_024231855.1 Candidatus Zixiibacteriota bacterium | reverse complement strand
TTCGCATCAGTAATATGGTAAGTTTGGATTAAATTTCGTTCATTTTTTTACCAGTTTTAAAGTCGAGAAGAAAGAGGACGGTCAAAAATTGTGACTAATTAAAATGGAAGAATAAGCTGAATGATGATAACTTGCTCTCAACTGGACAGATAGCGATAGCGATAGCGATAGCAAATGAGGAAGGGTTCAAAGAATAAGAGGTGGGTGTAAACGTGGATGGGAACGCCGACGGTGGCAGATCCAAATGGCGGCATTCGCCCCGCAAGCGGGAGACGAGGATGGAAAGGCCGATGCCTCGCTGTAGATATTTGCTACCACAGCTGTTGTTGTTGTTGTTTTTCTGCTTATAAATTTTATTTTCCTTAATATTTGTCAGTCGCTTTTGCTCGGCGCATCGATATCAATAATATCAGCAAGATGATGCACATTATAGAACTCATAATAGTAATCGATCTCAGGTTCACACTCCGCAGTTGTTAGCTAGAATCTTCTATCACACCTGGGCGGCCGAAACAGCACCGCTATCTTGGGATCGGCGCTATGACGTCTAAGCGTAGTACACCGCTCTTGTGCGATGCG
>JAAEQD010000204.1 GCA_024231855.1 Candidatus Zixiibacteriota bacterium | reverse complement strand
TCCAGTCGCACCCCAGCCTCGATAACAAGAACGCCGGAAGAGTTGATGCTAAAACGTTCCGAGATATGTAATGGATAATCGCTCAGCCAACTTGGCCAGGTGTGAGTGCCAGTCAAATATTGTCCATTTGCTAACACATAAACTGCATCTTCTCCATTCTCGCTAAAGGTGTTGGCGTTGGCAAAGGCTGTGCTGAGCTTGTCTACTTTGACTCTGACCGCATAGTCAGCGTTGCTAGAAATAGTATTTCCTGATACCACCGGTAAACTATCTACTAATTGTATACCGGATAGATCTATGCCAATCCCATTGTTATTTGCGATCGAGCAACCAGATATGATCGGTGAACTGTTCTCCCCGCTACCTGAACCACTATCAAATACATCTATGCCATTATCGCCGTTGTACGCAATCGTGCAGCCAGACACTGTGGGTGAAGCGTAGTCAATGTCGATTCCGTACGAATCGTTATTGACAATTATGCATCCTGAAATAATCGAGGATCCTCGATTTATGCGTATTCCAACTTGATCGTTATCTGTAACAACACTATCCGATATCTCCGGGGAAGCATTGTTGATCGAGATTCCACTATATTTACTGTAGCGAATGATCGAGTTGGCGATTTGCACATCACTGCTTTCGATTCCAATCCCAGATCCGTACTCGATAATTGTATAGTCTAATCGCCCTCCACTCATCCCTTCAAAGCTCATATACCCCCAATTGGCTATACCAGTCTGACGAGTAAACACTACAGGATTATTTGTTGTCCCTAGTGTATTTAGAGTGCCATATATACGAATAGGGGGATAGCTTATAGGATTGGTCAATTCCAGTCGCACCCCAGCCTCGATAACAAGAACGCCGGAAGAGTTGATGCTAAAACGTTCCGAGATATGTAATGGATAATCGCTCAGCCAACTTGGCCAGGTGTGAGTGCCAGTCAAATA
>JAAEQD010000203.1 GCA_024231855.1 Candidatus Zixiibacteriota bacterium | reverse complement strand
GAATGAACAAACGATTGTAATTATGATTCTATAAAGTTTAATCATATTTTGTCCTCAATGGAACAATCATTTAATCCGGATTTATTCAAACGGGGTATTGAAAAAGGAGCTGGATTTAAGAAATAGAAAACCGTTTTCATAATCAAAGATAACATTAAAGCGGCGTATAAAATCGTTGCCGATTACGCCATCCGCCCCTTCCTGCTTTGAGCGGATTTCGGCGGGAGCGAAAGCGGCGTCAATATTGTACAATTCGAATGATGAGATACTCATCATCTTGATTTTCCCGCGTTTCCCGTAGATATCGCCACTTAACCCGGTACCGAGATACATTTCTTCGGTAACATCCGGGAGCGAGAATCTCTGTTCTTTGCCTGTCAGCAACTCAAGTGCTTCATCGGAAGCCAGATCGATATACAACGACATCTTTACACTTTCTCCCTCGACAACCTCAACAATACAATCCAAAAAGGGAATATCCTTCCTCATCGTGATCGGTACAATACTCCAAAAATTGTCAACATCCGGTTTTTTGCTGTCATGGAGAGTGATAATCTCTGTATCATAATTTATCTCAACGGCGTAATGACCGAAGAGATTCCAGCCGATTACTCCATCGGTGGGAAAGCTTTGTGTATGGGAACTTTTGGATATGATGACTCTCTGGCTGTCAATCGAAATATCGCCAAATGTAATCCGTCCATTTTCAATCATTAATGCTGTTGATGCTTCACCTGCCCCGGCTCCGGGAACGCTGACTTCAATCGCTCCGGTCGTAGCGATATCATCGACAAATTCTTCGTGGAATAAGTAAACTCCATCAAACCTCATACCTGTATCAAGTATTAGACTAAGCTTTTGTGAACCATTGACACTGGTTGG
>JAAEQD010000202.1 GCA_024231855.1 Candidatus Zixiibacteriota bacterium | reverse complement strand
GATGAAGTTGATGAGCTCTACACGCCGGAAAATCTGAGCGGTTTTGATTATGATAAAAAACTCGGATTGCCGGGGGAATATCCATATACGCGCGGTGTTCACCACACAATGTATCGCAGCCGCCTCTGGACTATGCGCCAATTTGCCGGAATGGGTACTCCAAAACAAACCAATGAGCGATATCATTATCTGCTGGATCAGGGGCAGACCGGTCTCTCGGTTGCCTTTGATTTGCCGACCCTTATGGGCTATGACAGCGATCATGAAAGATCACTTGGCGAAGTCGGTAAATGTGGCGTGGCGGTTGATTCGCTTGGCGATATGGAGATACTGTTTGACGGTATCGATCTGGGCGAAGTCTCAACCTCGATGACTATCAACGCTCCCGCCTCGGTTCTTCTGGCGATGTATCTCGCGGTAGCCGAAAAACAGAATGTTCCGTTTGATAAAATCCGCGGGACATTGCAAAACGATATTTTAAAAGAGTATATTGCGCAGAAAGAATGGATCTATCCGCCCGAACCATCTATAAGATTAATAACCGATATGATGGCGTTTTGTACTGACCATGTTCCG
>JAAEQD010000201.1 GCA_024231855.1 Candidatus Zixiibacteriota bacterium | reverse complement strand
ATATCGATAGGCGCGATATTCGATGACCCGATTTCCAATATCAAACAGAAATTACCGCCATACACCAGCCATGTGGTTCGGGATACATCATGGTACACATATTGGGAATATCACCCGGATTCGGGCTGGTACGAGATTGAAGAAATCGATGAGATTCACTGGACAGGCGTGATACTGTGGGATGCCCTGACGTTTGATGATTGGATTTTCCCCGATCCCACTTTTAACGGCCTGTTTCCCGGTATGACCGACGCTGAAATGAAAGAAACCTTCGGCATAACCGCTGAGGATTGGGAACGCGAAATGAGAATGGAATTCGAATAAGATAAATCGGTTCCATTTGCATTGATATGAAAAATACAATCGTAATATTTACGGCTATCTTCCTGATATGCCTGGGCTCTCAATCATACGGTCAGGTCGAATATCTGCTCGACCAATTCCTGCCGGACTTGATTGATAGCTCGGGCAGTCAGGTTTATAGCTCTGGTAGCTCATCTGATGTTACGAATGTCACGCGCTTTCGGAATACCGGCATGCTGATTAACAGTATCGATTACCGGATTTATTACAGGCAGTGGACCAACGGCATAAACGATATCGATCTTTCCAGCCTGGCGTTCACCTCGTATGTAAATTTGCCGAATTCGGCCGACGGCCCGGCTATTATTGCCGGTTATCGAAAACGTCTTTTCACAACGCAGGCTGAATTTAAAGATAACGGTATAGTCAATCAGTCTTTTGATAAAAACGAGCTATTCTTCTCAATCAGTTCCGATCTTCCCGCCGAACATTCCAAACTGTCGCTGAACCTAACCGGAAATAACGATGATTATCATTTTGGGCTTCTCGTTTCCGGATACATTCATTTGTTGAAGCCTATCCGGATAAAGACCGGCTTTAAGCAGGACAATTACAGTTTTCCGCTATTGGTATCTTATGAATCCAGCCAAATAGCCGCATCCTTGCCGATTGAAAGCAATCGTCTTTTCATCGAGGCGGGAAATTCAGGCAATGATAAATGGTCGGGGAATATCTATCTGGCCTACTCCGCCATCTCTGATGGTCGTAAACATCACAAGGATAATTTTGACATAACCACGGATGGTTCGTCACTGGATTTCAAATCATCTCTCAAGTATAATCTATTACCCGGGTTGGCGGTTGGCCTTAATTCAAGTATAATGAAATTCAGTGAAAATTTCGACTTCTACGAATCCTCATTGAAATTCGCCCGTTTTGGCAAGCTCGACTATAATTCAAGTTCGTGGGCGGCGACGTTAACATACGAATATGGCAAACAAAGCGATTTACTACTACGGGCAGCAAGTACCAAAACCGATTTCTACCTTCGCGGTCATCTGGATACCTGGCCGTTCGCGGAAATGATCGAGCAGATGATAGGCGCCAAAGTATATTTAAAGACGCGGGGCGATATCAGGATGAAAGATATCAAATTCGACTTAAATCATCGGCAATGGCGAAATCCCGAATTATCTTTCAGGTCTGGTTATACCCGAATCGAACCGGATGGCTTTTTCTCAACCTGGAATCCCGCGTTTTTAGGAATGGGGGTAATGAACAGAAAAACCTATAACGATAGAATAAAATATATGGATATAATGAGCCTGGGTTTGGGTATTAACTATTCAGTAAAAAGATACATGTTCAGCTATTCTATACAGCAATATCTGCCGGTAAGCATTAGAAAGGACAGGGCATTGGAGTCTGATTCGGGATCGGGGGAATCTTCATCCGATACACGAACTACATCCTTTGGCGGCTCATTCCACAGATTCTCGGTGGGATTGTATTTCTAAAAAATTAATTATTAATAAATAATTCATAAGGTGATTAATAACTATAATATAACCTTTTTTCCAACTAGCCCAACTTCTGAATAACAATTGGAGTATCGCGGTTTGGCCGGGCGAGATAGTGCTTCTATTTCAAAAGTATCATCTTCCTGGTTTCGGACTTCTCACCCGCCTGGATTTTGTAGAAATATATACCGGATGATATGTTTTCAGCGTTCCAGTTTACCCGGTGTTCTCCAGCTTGCTGTTTGCCCAGAAAAATCGTTTCGACCTCTTGACCGAGCAGATCAATTATCTCAACTTTTACTACAGATGGCTCATTCAAACTGTAGCTGATAGTAGTTTGGGCATTGAACGGGTTAGGATAGTTGTGGCTGATAGCAAAATCTGAAGGCGTCTCAACTAAACCATCTATAGAAACCGGTCCGAGGGCGCTGACAAGTATTTTGCTTGTTTGTAATATATCTCTGTCATCCGGGTTAGCCTGAACCCACGCGACTAATTCACATTTATCGATCACTAATGGATCCGGACAAGAGAATGCCTGAGAAATTTCAACTGTCTCGCCCTGAGATATATTCAACGTAATTCCGAGAGTGTCGGGAATTATATCACGCATAGTTTTATTATGCCATAACGTGCCGTTGGACCCCTGATAAAAAAGGCTGTCCTCTGTCAGGGCAATCATTACCACAAGTCCGGCATGGTTAATTTGCTCATGGGCGATTAAGGTCATATCCAGGTTGCCTTCACGGGTGATTTCATCAAAATCTCCGCTAAGCTGGATCTCAATGGGGGATTCCACCTCATGTCTTTCCAAAATCATATTTTCCCAACCGGCGTGCTCATAACCGCCCCTGATAATACCGTCTACCCAGGCATAAGGAACATAGTAGTAACCATCCGGATGAGGAGGATAATAATAAAATCTCGCGTCATGTTCGGCGTGATTATAATCAGAAAAGACATCATCCGCGTGATAAGTAACTATCGCGAAATGATCGGGATAATTAGCAATTAACTGATCTACGACCAGATCAGCAGCTGCGCATCCGCCTCACCAGGTGGCGGTTTCATATTCTAACATAACCATACGTTGCACCGCGTTTGAGGGAGCGGCATATACAATCAGACATACCATGACAACCGCCGGAAGCCATTTAATGATTCTCATTATACAATCTCCTTGAAGTTTAATGTTGTATTTCTTATAAGATACTATATTGATGTCATTATTTCAACAATATAATCTTTCTTGTCAATGTCCGATCCGATATTTGTATTTTCGAGAAATACATACCGCTGGCAAAATCCGCCGCATTCCATTTAACTGAATGATAGCCAGCCTGCTGGAACTCATCTACTAATATTTCCAGTCTTTGACCGCGAAGATCATATATTTCCAGTTTTACATCCGTGTTTTCAGCCAATGAGTAATTAATGACCGTTTCGACGTTGAAGGGATTAGGATAATTTTCCATCAATGAAACACCATCAGGGATTACATTGTTAAGATTATCATCTATATCAGTAGTCAAATCATTTTTGAAAATCGCGCCCGAAGTACCCACCGCGTATACGGCATCCCCGGCCTGATAAACTCCCAGAAACGTCACCGGCGGGCTGACAGTCGCGTCGAGTTCCCAACTATCGCCGCCATTTACAGACTTAAATATCCTTCCCTGGCCGCCGACAGCCCAGCCTGTCTCGCCCGAGAAATGAACACCCTGGAAAATTGATGATGATACGCCTGTGAACTTGACTTCCCAGTTTGCCCCGCCATCGGTTGTTTTATAGATCACTTCACTACCGTTAGTGCCAACAGCAATTCCAGTATCGGGGCTGATGAAATATATACCGCCTATTACTCCGGAACCGAAGTTATGCAGATAGCTCCAGGTGGCGCCGTTGGTCGTTTTATAAAGCATTTTTGGATTATCAAAATTAGTCCCGCAGACGGCATAACCGGTATCAACCGAAGGAAAATGCATCCAGCGGAAAACGTTCCCGGTTCCCGATGGCAGGCTATTCCAGTTATCGCCGCCATTTGTGGTTTTATAGATTTTGCCCAGCCAACCGCAAGCATAACCGGTTGTCGCCGATGGAAAATCAACCACATACAGACCATAGCTATCGCTAAAAAAACTGGGTGTCCAATCGTTCCAACAATTCGTGGTTTTCACAAGCAACGCGTAAAAACTGCCGCCGGCATCACAACCGCCGGTATAGCACGTGAGGCTATCAGTGAATTCGGCGGTAAATAGATATGAACCATAGACAGGTATAGTAGTAATCCAGTTCTCGCCGCCATCGGTAGTAGTAACAACCACACCGCCGGCGCTGGCGCCCCAGCCTACGGCACTGCCAATGTTCTCATTATAAAAGTTGACCCCATAAAGTATATCACTAACACCACTATTGAGGTGCGTCCATTCGGCTTCGGCATCAGTACTAATAGCCAAAAGGGCAATCGAGAGTACAACTATTGCTATCCTATATCTGTTTGCTTTCATTTCAAATCCTTTCATTGATGATAAGAATATGTTAATACTTGATAATAATGAAAAATTCCATAAAAACAAACATTACTTGGGCAATTAAATCCAATATTCGGTAATAAATAGTTAGCATTTAGCTACATTGCCGTAAACTGTTAGTGCGTATAACGAAAAGGGGATTCGATTCCCCTCGCTTCCAATATATCGAATTTATTTAGCCATTGATACATTTGTAATTTCATTAAAACAATAACAGATTATGACAATATATTACCGGTTTTAGTATGCATTACAATACAATTATCTAATTGAGAAATTTCAATTGAAGTTAATTAACTTAATGGTGGGGGGAGGATTCGAACCTCCGAAGGCTGAGCCGACAGATTTACAGTCTGTTCCCTTTGGCCACTCGGGAACCCCACCATCATATCAGGTAAATCCCATCATCCGGGACTATATTCAAGATATACCATAGCCTGTGTCGTTTATAAAGCCGGAGAACGGACTCGAACCGCCGACCGGCTGATTACAAATCAGCTGCTCTACCAACTGAGCTACTCCGGCCTGATCATTCCCAGCATGTATAATTTTACCGACACCGGGCTATCAAAAACTTCTATTGTAAAAGAACTTGCGCCAAATCATGCGGCTTTATACCGCACAACGGCGCCTAATATAATATTCGGCCGGTCAGCCGTCAAGTTGAATAATTAACATTATTGAAAAAGATATTTGTTTGCTGATTTTCTGAAGATAGAATTGGCTATTATTGTCTAATTGTGCGTAGCGTACGCTATCAATCTGTCGGCGTCCCGGTAGCGAAATTGATTAGATGGCGAACCCAGGACGACCGCGTTTATCCGCCGGCCGGTATTATCATACATATCGAGCGCCAGGCAATAGCCGGCCTGGCTTATATAGCCGGTCTTCCCCCCCCTGACATCCCAGCGGCTGTACAGCAGACGGTTGGTATTGTACAGGGTATGAGTGATATTTCTATTCAAGGCCGCGAATTGATATGTTTTCTTGGCGGAAATTGTCGAAATAGTCTCATTCAGATACGCTCTTCTCAGCAATTTGATATAATCCGCCGCGGTCGAGAGATTGCCGGCATCAAGGCCGGTGGGATCGGTGAAATGAGTCTGGTCCATTCCTAATTTCCCGGCCAGATCGTTCATGCGACCGATAAATTCTCTATTGCCCAGGCCAGTCGATCTGGCTAACGCCATCATGGCGGCGTTATCGGAACACATCAGCGATAAATGCAGGCAATCCGATAATTCGATCGTTTCACCGGGATAGAGTTTCGAACGACTGACACCGGGAAAATCCGATTCGATTATTGTCACAGTACCCGACAAATCAGGTTTCGTCTCGAAAAACACCAGCGCGGTGGCCAGCTTGGTCAGGCTGGCGATCGGCATCTGAGTATCCTTGTTTTTGGAAAAATATAT
>JAAEQD010000200.1 GCA_024231855.1 Candidatus Zixiibacteriota bacterium | reverse complement strand
CTATTCACTTCCGACACCATCTGATGTCAGGCTCGAAGTGTTTAACCTGATGGGACAGCAGATAACGACACTTGTGGATAGTCACCAAAAGGCAGGAAATTATTCTGTCAATTGGGATGCATCGGAGAAAGCATCCGGATTATACTTCTACAGATTAACAGCCGGCGAAAACGTTTTCACAAAACGGATGACGTTGGTCAAATAAGAGAAATTCTTTATAAAATATAACAGCCAGTACTAAGTTGTACTGGCTGTTTTTTTCAGTGTTATATTTAGCCTATAAAAGAATCATGGTTTTGTGCGACTAAATCATTATTTAAATACAACTAATGCAGCTTTATGAATAATCAACAATCAATCCAATGGCTATTTAATAACTCAGGGGCTGTTATCCGGCATCATACCGCTACCGAGTTGATGGATGATTGTCCGCTATTAGATGAAATGAAACTTAAGCCGGTACTAATTCCTCTTCCTTTTCCTCGTGTAAAATACCACGTTTTTTAAGGCATGCTTCTACTGCTTGAATCATCTCTTCGGTTTCCGGTTTGCCGACATAAGCATCTGCGTCTGTAGCTTTTTCTGAACCCGTTCTATTCTCTGAAATTAATGATGAATAAATTACTACCGGGATATCCTTTAACTGAGGGTCGTTTTTAATTTTTGATGTCAATGTTACGCCGTCCATTCGCGGCATCTCGATATCAGTGATTACAAGTTCACAGGGACCGTTCTCGTCACCTTTTCGATCCTGTATAGCATTCCATGCCTGCTGACCATCGCTACAAATCGTAAGTTTATTGAATCCATGTTGTTTTAAGTTGTTGCTTAATGATTTGCGAAGCATAGCAGAATCTTCAGCTAAAATTATCCGTATATCATCATTAGAACCCATTATAATATCCGAATATATAGGCTTGCATGTAGTTTCAATTCCCAAAATCTGACCGATTAAATCTTCGAAATCAACGATGAGGACGGTTCGCTTATTTACTTCTACGGTTCCGGTGATTGGAGCTCCCATTTCTATTAAATACTCTGAGGGCGGATCAATATCCTTCCAACGCATGCTGTGTATTACATCAACAGCGTCAACCAGTATTCCGCAACGTACTTTATTAAATTCTACTACAATTATTGAGCCTTTACCCTTCTGGATTTCATCCCCCTCATAGCCAAAATACATTCCAAGATTAATTAAAATACGAACTTCATCACGTAATTGAAAAATGCCCTCTACAACCGCAGGAGATTTGGGTAGGGGGGTTGTTTTTGCTCTTTCAATCACTTCTCTGACTTTGGCAACGCTTATTCCAAAAAACGTTTCAGCGATACGGAATATTAACATCTTCATTTCGCTGGTTCCAGATTTTTCTGACTTTGTTTCAGCCATTTTTCCCCTCTTAATCCATTAATTATAATACTGTAAAAGAAATCGACTTATTTATTATGCCTTATCTTAATTATCGGCTAATTTAGCTATATTATTACTCTTTTTCGTCGAGTGGAATATCCCCTAATCCATTATCGAAACTATAGATAAAAAAAGCCGAGAGGATTCCCGGCTTTTGAATCTTTATTGCTGATCATATCATTTTAATAATGTCATTCTCCCGGTTGTAGTCTGGCCAGCGGTCGTTAATCCGTAAAAGTAGATACCGCTCGAATACTCCGAGGCATCCCACGGAATATTGTGAACGCCGGCAAGAAAGTACCCTTTTGAAATTGTAGTAACTTTTCTACCGAGGATATCATAAATAGTTAAAGCTGCATTTGATTCATCTGCTAATTCGAATGATATTGTAGTAGTTGCATTGAAAGGATTGGGGTAGTTGCCGATTAATCTTGATTTTTCCGGCAATACACTGTTGGCCGGTTCAAACCATGATGTTAAATCCCAGTCGCCGGCAATATTATTTTCCAAAGCTGTCGTAACCGTAAACGGAAACGATGCTGAATCTATCGGATTGTTCGGGTAATCGCCGCAATATGCCCTATAGTCATAATCGCCAAGTATTGCGTAACCGGGAACTTCTTGCGTAACACCGGTATAAATCAAAGAATCGTTCGGACCAAGATAAATGTTATGAAAAATATCGAGCGGTCCATACGGTCCGATAGTAGGGACATCAAGAAAAATGGCTACGTCTGTAACCTGCGGTTGGTCGGTGTTGTTAGTCAGTATTCCGGTGAAAGTGAATGAACCACCCTGCGTAACGGTAACCGGAGGGCTATCAGGAATCATATCAATCGAAACATCAGGCTGGGAATTCCATCCGAGGATAGTCGCCATCATCCACCACCACGCTTTGCCCTTCAGGTAGCAGTTGAAACATTGCGAATGAGCGCAATCGCATGACGGGCATTCATGAGTTAAGCACCAATCATAACACCATTCGCATCCGTCACTGCCGTCCGGAAAATAGTTGCCGTCGGGATCGTAGCTTTCGATGTCTGCGAAATCAAAAAGGATTTTATCATTTGCATTGCAGAAATCCCGAATCTGATTATTGCGCAGGTAAAGGTTACCGGTAGGCCCGCCGCCATCAAGATGGCCGGTCATGTAGATAAAAATTCTTTCCGGATAGTCGGTTTCAAGCTCAACCATTTTATTCAGATAAATATTAATTCCTTCTTCGGTATTGCCCGATACGCCCCCGCACCATGAGAACATGGCCATGTTGCACTCGGGATGGG
>JAAEQD010000199.1 GCA_024231855.1 Candidatus Zixiibacteriota bacterium | reverse complement strand
CTGTCATCACCGTAGGGGTCGTAGCTTGCCTCGACCCGGGGAAGGGTCGAATGGGCTTTACCAATCCCCCATTCCCACACGGGCGGACGCAAGGTCACGCCCCTACAATCCTAGTTATACGTGTTGTTTGACTCTGCGAGTGGCTGTAGGTCGGCGTTCCTACCAAGCGATAGCGAAGGGAGTAACCCGACAGCGATAATTTACGAATAAGTGTCGAATTTAACGTTCGCTTTGCTCACGATGAACCCGACCTACTAATTTACCGGCACGCTAATGTAGTGACAGGCCATTGGCCTGTCTTATGCCCCCTCAACCCTGCCCAAGACAGGGCAGTGCCCTGTCACTACAAATAGGGCAATAAATGTATTAATGATAAAAAAGTTAGGTCACACCCTATCGGGCACGACCTGACTTAACATTCGATATATAATAATTCTATTTCTTGGCCGGTTTCGGCTTGGGTAAGCGCCGGACGCTGTTAGAACGGCACTTGGAGCAGACTCGCTCGGTCACGTTGTTCATATCGAACATACCGAGGTATTCGTGTCCGCAGTTCAAGCATTTGAATAGCACTTCTCTTTCAGCCATCAGGAACTCACCTCCGCCGTTTTCGATTCAGCCTTTTTCGCTTTTTTGGCCGCCTCTTTTGCTTCTTCCTCGGTCAGCACTTTCATAGTGTGCTCGATCTCCTCCATGGTCACGGTGGCGAGCTTATCTTCCATCTCACGCATGACCTTGGCGAATTTCTGACCCTCGGCCGCCGAGATCCATTCCAGTTGAAGCCTATCGGCGCGGATACCCAGCTTATCGAGCTTGTTCCACATCTTGTCCATTCGCTTCTGGGTCCAGACAACGGCGCTGATATAGTGGCAATCGGCAAAGTGACAGCCGGACACAAGCACCATCGGCGCGCCCAAACGGAACGCCCGCATCACAAATTTCTCATCGACACGCCCGGAACACATCGTCCTTATAAGACGGCTGGTGGTCGGATATTGTAATCTGGAGGTACCGGCCATATCGCCGCCGGCGTAACTGCACCAGTTACAGGCGAACGTAACGAGCTGCTTGTGTGGTTCAACGTCCAGGATAGCATCGACCTGGGCCAAAATCTGCTCATCACGGAAGTGGTTCATATAGATAGCATCCTGATTGCACTCGGCCGCGCATGCTCCACATCCGGCGCATGCCGCCGAGATAACAACCGGTAGTTTCCGAGCCTTCTTATCGGGGGCCATAATCGCGTTGTATGGACAAACTTTCGAGCAAACTCCGCAGTAGTTGCAAAGATCGCCGTTAATTCCCGATGTGATCGCCTCGATTTTCGTCTCGCCGGCATTCAGAAGAATACTGGCGCGAGCCGCCGCCGCGCCGGCTTGAGTCACGCTGTCCTTAATATCCTTGGGCGATTCGACGCAACCGGCAATATAGACTCCCTTAGTTGGAGCATCCACCGGCTTGAGCTTGGGATGCGATTCCATGATAAAGCCATCGGAGGTGGTCGACAGTGTCATGAGTTGCTTGATCTTATCGCCGTCCTGACGGGGGATAACGCCCTGCGAAAGTACGAGCATCTCGAGTTCGTGATTCTCCAGCTTACCGGTAGTGGTGTTCTCGACTGTTAATTTGAGATTCTTCGTTTGCGGATCTTCTATCACATCGCCGGGAATACCTCGAATATATTTGATGCCCTCTTCCTTACTACGCATATAGAGGTCTTCGAAGCCTTTGCCGAACGCACGAATATCCATATAGAACACTTTCACCTCGACGCCGGGATAGTGGTCGCAGAGTAAAAGCGTGTCTTTGACTGTATTCATACAACAGATATTACTACAGTACGGATTACCCCGGCCATCCTGCGACCTTGAGCCGACACATTGAATGAAGCCGATGCTCTTGGGCAACTGCTGGTCGGTCGGGCGCATGAAATGACCCTCGGTCGGGCCGCCGGCGCAGATAAGACGTTCGAATTCCATACTGGTGATTACGTTTTCGTGGCGAGTGTAGCCATACTCGTCATATTCGGTCGGATCATACACATCCATACCGGTGGCTACGATAACAACACCCACTTCGATATTGACCAGTTCGTCCTGATCGTCATAATCGATACATTTCTTCTCGCAAACATCCAGGCATTTACCGCAAGCAATCGGATTATTGCCCAGGCAATCATCCATATTGAGGATATATGCCGATGGCACCGCCTGGGCGAACGGCAGATAGATAGCCTTACGAGATGAAAAACCCTCTTGATATTCATCGGGTTTGCTCACCGGGCAGATTTTGGCGCATTCGCCGCATGAGTTGCACTCTTTAGGATCGACATAGCGGGCTTTTTTACGAACAGTTACATGGAAATTACCCACGAAACCCGAAACCGCCTCGACCTCTGAGAAAGACATGAGTTCCACATTCGGATGTCGACCGACATCCATCATCTTGGGGCCGAGTATTCATATGGAGCAGTCCATCGTCGGATAAGTCTTATCTATCGCGGCCATTATTCCGCCGATGGTAGCCTCCTTTTCCACCAGGTAAACTTTATGACCGCCATCAGCCAGGTCGAGCGCCGCCTGGATACCGGAGATACCGCCGCCAACAACCAGTGCCGCTTTCGTGACAGGTACCACCGATTCGATCTGCGGTTCCAAAAAGCGTGACCGGGCTACGCCGCTTCGTATGAGGTCTTTCGCCTTCTCTGTGGCCGCTTCTTTTTCGTTTTGATGGACCCAGCTTACGTGCTCGCGGATATTGACCATCTCGAAAAGGTACGGGTTCAAGCCGACATCGGCGACGCATTGCCTGAACGTGGGCTCGTGGATTTTCGGCGTACAGGAGGCGACGACCACGCGGTTGAGATTGTGCTCAACGATCGCCTTCTTGATTTCATTTTGTCCGGGGTCGGCGCAGGTGTACTTGTTCTGGATTACCGCAACAACATCTTCCAGTGTTTCGGAATATTTGCTGAGGGCGTCGCAATCCACAGTACCGGCGATATTCAGCCCGCACTCGCACACGAACACACCGATACGCAAGTCCTCGGGTTTTGTCAAATTATCACTCATATATATTCTCCCGGCTTGCCCTTAGGCACACACCATTTCTATTGAAAATCTCAGCCGTCGATGGCCGAGGCTATAACATTCACGAAATCGGTCAGCTTAATATCGACTTTTTCGGTCTGCTCGCCGCATCCGGCACAGCGGAAATGAATCTGGCATTTAGGACAGGCGGTAACCAGAGTCTCGGCGCCGGCGTCCTTGGCCTCTTTCAACCGGCTTTGCTGAATCTGCTTTGAGACCACGTCGCAGTTGGTCCAGTTGGTTGTACCACAACAGATTGCGCCTTTGCGATTATGAGCCATCTCCTTTATCTTTACACCCGGAATGGCGCTCATCGATTGACGCGGCTGATCGTATACATCCATATACCGGCCCAGACGGCAAGGATCCTGATAAGAGATTTCCATTTCAAGGTCTTTGAATTTTATCTGGTCGATGTTTTCCGAGACCATTTCGGCGATATGTTTCACCTGAAAGCTATATCCGCCTAATCTCTCCTTATACAGATTCTGTAAAGTCACCGCGCATTCGGGACAGGCGGTGACTATGGTCTTCGCGCCGGTCTCCTCAATCGCCTCGAGGTTCAGCTTGCCGATTTCATCGAATTTCTCGAGCCGGCCAAGCCAGTACAGATCATGACCGCAGCAGCGTTCGTTATCCATCACCACCGGTTCGATACCGAGGTAGTTGAGAATCTTGACCGTATCTCTGGCAATCGAAATCGGTTCGAATTCGAAATCCTTGGCGAAGAAATCCTGGTAGTACGGCAGACAACCGACAAAGTATAAAACATCGCCCTTCTTTTTCGTCTTGAGCTTTTTATCGATCCAACCCGTTCGGTTCTGCTTGAACTTGGGTGAGCTTGCCATTTCCATGACATAATGCAGAGCGCCGCCATGAGAGGCGTTTCCGGTCTTGCCTTGCTTGAATGCTTCGGCCCGGATATCACGCATATATTCTGAATACCTAACATCAACGGGACACCGCTTGGTGCAGAGCTGACAGGTCAAACATGACCAGAGCAGGTCATCGGAAATCAAACCTTCAGCGTCATAGAATAAACCATCAGCCAAAAGCCGGCGAGGCGAATAACTATCGTTGTAGACGGATATCGGACACACAGCGGTGCATTTTCCGCATTCGAGGCAAAGAAAGGCGCGATTATTTTTCAGTTTTTCCGTTACTTGACTCATAGCGGTTAACTCTCGTATTTCGGTTTATTGTTAAGCGGACTCGGACCTAACTTGGTAATTCGATCGACAAACTCGTTTATTAATTCAGCCCAACGGGGACCCTCGGCCGCCGACACCCATTCCAGGCGTATGCGTTCATCTTCGAGACCGAGCGTTTTCACCATGGCCTTAGTTTTTTCGAATTGATCGACCGCTTTATAATTGCCGAAAATATAGTGACAATCGCCGAAATGGCAACCCGATACTAATACGCCATCGGCTCCCATCTTGAGGGCTTTAAGAACGAAACCTGTCGTCACCCGTCCGGAACACATCGTTCTGATTACCCGGAAATTCGGGGAATACTGAATCCGATTTACGCCGGCGTTATCGGCTCCGGCATAGCTGCACCAATTGCAGGCGAAGGCGACGATATTGGGCACGAAAATTTCGGTTTTTGCTTTTTTCTTTTTGCTGGACGTTTTAGTTGCCATATTCTAATCCTTGTCCGCCAGAAGTACATCCATCATCGAATTGATTTGATCATCGGTGAAGTGAAGCGACGTTATCGCGCCGGTTGGACACCAGCAGGCGCAGGTACCACAGCCCTTGCATAAAGCCTGGTTGATTTCCGCGGCCTGATAACCGGCGGAGGTCATTACCAATTCGGGGGCGTGATACTCGCAGATTTCCACGCATTGGCCGCAAGCCCGACAAAGAGACTGATTTACCGTGCACGTGGTCGGCTCGAGAGCTACGGTTTCTCTTGATATAAACCGTGCAACTTTAGCCGCCGTAGCCGAACCCTGGGCGATTGAGTCGGAAATATCTTTCGGACCGCTTACGCAGCCGGCCAGGAATACACCCTCGGTAGTCGTTTCCACCGGACCCAGCTTGGCGTTGCGCTCCATAAAGAAACCATCCGCGCCAAAAGGTACTTTCAATATATCGTGAAGTTTGTCCGCGCTTTCCTTGTTTGGCACCATACCGCAGGCGAGAATAACATGATCAACATCGAGTTCCAGAGTTCGATTCAGCGCGAGTTCCAAAATCTCAAGTTTTTTCGCCTGCTTGCCCTTACCTGTCACTATAGGCAGGCGTTCGGGAGTGTACCTGATAAATTTCACACCCATCGAACGAGCGCGGCGGTAATGTTCTTCAGCACGGGCGCCAACAGTCCGCATATCGCGATGAAGAACTACAACGTTGACACCTGCCTCTCGCAGACGGATAGACTGTTTGATCGTAGTTGGACAGCAATATCGCGAGCAAGCTTCATTAGTCTCGGAATCGCGCGAACCGACGCATTGGACGAAAGCAACGGTCTTGGGAATTTTACCTTTAATCGTAATTTTATTTTTAGCGCTGGTAAGTTCTTCTTCGAGTTCCTGATTAGTGATGACGTTATCGAATTTATCATAGCTGAATTCCTTTTGAGGCTGATAGACATTCGCCCCGGTGGCCATCACTATTGTGCCGACTTTGAACTTGCCGTTGGTGGTCGAAACATCGAAATTGCCGACGAAACCTGTAATCGAATTGATTTCGGTAGAAGCCATAACCTCTACTCGACTCGAGTTCAGTTTCTCCACCATCACGCGGGCGAGTTCAACGGCCGATAAATCAGCAGGATAGACCTTGGTCAGGCTATTCAATCGCCCACCGAGCCTGCTCTCCTTCTCAACCAAAAACACCTTGAATCCCTGTAATTCCAGATCAAGAGCGGACCGCATCCCGGCGATGCCGCCACCGATAACCAATACACTCTGGTTAATCGGGATGGTGTTTTTGTATAGCGGTTGAAGATGACGCGCCCTGGCAACACCCATTTTTATTTGATCATTGGCTCGAGCTAAAGCTTCCACCGGCTGTTTGGAATGTACCCACGAACATTGATCGCGCACATTAACCATCTCAAACAGGTAGGGATTCAGCCCGACCAATTCACAGCTTTCGCGGAATATCGGCTCGTGAGTGCGCGGCGTACAGGCCGCTACGACTACCCGATTCAGATTATACTCGGTGATCTTTTCCTGCACGATCCGCTGTCCCTCATCGGAGCAGAGGAATAGATTATCTTCAACATACGCGACATCCGGGATCGATTCAGCGTGATCTTTCATACTCTTAATATCAAGTACGCCCGCTATATTTATACCGCACGAGCAGACAAAAACACCCACCCGTGGCGGTCCGGAGGTATCGAGTTCCTTAATTTCTCTGGGCTCTTCCTCGACTCGGGATTTGGCCACATGCTTCTCGGCCTCGGCCGCCGCGCCTGAACCCTGAGCCACTGAATCCGATATATCATTTACACCGCCGGCACAGCCGCAAATATAAACTCCATCTTTAGCCGTGTGAAGCGGTGAACCGAACTTGGTATCGATTTTAAAGAAATTATTCTCATCAAGATCGATTCCCACGATTTTAGCCAGGCCTTTGTTAGTTTCGGCGGCAACGGCTCCTGACGAGAGTACCGCCATATCGACTCTGACATGATGAATCTTGCCGGTTTCGCCGTCTTCGACGAAAACGATTATGTCTTTGGTCGTCGGATCTTCAACGATCTTGGATGGTCGGCCACGGACATATTTCAATTCGGGAATATCGAATGATCGCTGATAAAATTCCTCGAAACCCTTACCGGAGGCGCGCATGTCAATATAGAAGACGTTCATTTCTTCTATATCGGGTTCATGTTGTTTGACCAGAACGCAATCCTTGATCGAATTCATGCAACAGAAACGTGAACAATACTGACAGCCCGCTTCCTTGCCCTCGCCGCGTGACCCGACGCATTGAATGAAAGCGATTTTCTTAGGCGCTTTCCTGTCGGACGGCCTTATCAGATGTCCCTGAGTAGGGCCGGAGGCGTTTAAGACCCGCTCCATTTCCATATTGGTCAAAACGTTTTCGAATTGCCCATAACCATAGCTGGGAATCGATGACGTATCATATACTTCAAAACCGGTCGCGATAATTACCGATCCGATATCAAGCTCGATCCGCCCACCCGGATCGTCATAATCGATAGCGTTACGATCGCAGGATTGCTGGCAATGGTTGCAAACAAGGAAATCGTCGTTAAGGCAATTTTCCTTATCGATTATAAAAGTATTGGGTACGGCTTGAGCGAAAGGCGTGTAAATCGCCTTACGCGCGCCCATCCCGACTTCAAATTCGTTAGGTACCGTCACCGGGCAGTTATCGGAACAAATTCCGCAGCCGGTGCACAGGTCCGCGTCAACATAGCGGGGATGTTTCCGGACTACGGCCCGGAAATCGCCTGCTCGCCCGTTAAGCTTTAAAAGCTCCGAGTTGGTGAAGACCTCGATATTGGGATGCCGACCGGCATCCATCATTCTCGGCCCCAGGATTCATATGGAGCAGTCCATGGTGGGGAACGTCTTATCCAGTTGAGCCATTCGACCGCCCAATGACGGTGATTTCTCGACCAGGTAAACTTTTACGCGGGAGGACGCCAAATCCAGGGCTGCCTGTATCCCGGTAATACCTCCACCAATGACTAAAACCCCTTTTTCTCTCTTCTTATTCTGGGGCATAGTGTAATCCTTCCGATGCAAACACTTGTTAGAGTACCCCTATGCTTTTATAGCCTTTGATTCTTTAACTAATTGAAGACCGTAATCATAACCTTTGTTGAATGCCTTGAGGTTCAACTCCTCGGTACCAGGCGGCACCGAATCCTCGACGGCTTTTTGCAGAGGTTCTTTGGGCATAAGAACCGACACAGCTCCAAAAAATCCCAACATTACGATATTCAAAACTATCTTGCGGCCAAGTTCCTCGGCGAACCTCGTAGCCGGTACGCCGAATGTTTTCACCTTGGGGCCATGATCCTCTATATTAACCATGTCGCTGTCATAAACGATGATACTTTCCTTGGCGATCGAATCCTTATACTTGACATAACCGTCATTCGATAACGCGATTAGCATCTGGGCGGCTTTGACGTAAGGATACAATACCCTATCATCGGAGACTACCACTTGGGCGCTGCAAGCGCTACCGCGCGCTTCCGGTCCGAAACTTTGGGTAAGGGTTCCATGCTGATTATTGAAAATCGAGGCGGCTTTGCCGATAATGTAGCCACAAAGTATAACACCCTGACCACCCAACCCGGTGATCCTAATCTCAGTCGTTGCCATTAGCGCCTCCATAGGGTTTGTACTTGTCGCCGAATTTTTTGGACAACCCCGCGTTCATGGAATCAATATAAGTCGGCTTCTCGATATCGACGAATTTACCGACAACGATTTTCGATTGGAAGTCGATATCGACATCATGAAGGTCGGCGCCATGTTTTATCACACTGTTATCATGATAGAATTTCATCAGACTCAAACCATCGCCGAGCCGGTTGCGGCGCGCGTATAATGTAGAACAAGGGGCGATTATCTCAACAAACGAGAAACCTGGTTTCATGAGCGCCTCTTTTATAGCCGTCGTCACACGTCGAATATGCAAAGCTGTCCATCGAGCCACGTATACAGCTCCTGATGATGCCGCTAATAAAGGCAGGTTAAACGGATGCTCGTAGCTGCCATGAGGAGAGGTTGCCGTATTGGCCGAAATCGGCGTAGTTGGGGCAGTCTGTCCGCCGGTCATGGCATAGATGAAATTATTTACACAGATAACTGTAATATTGAGATTACGGCGGGCCGAATGAATAAAATGATTGCCGCCAATCGAGATCAGATCGCCGTCTCCGGAAAATACTATCGTTTTCATATCCGGTCTGGCAATACTGAAACCGGCGGCAAAAGGCATGGCCCGGCCATGCGTCGTATGGAATGAATCCATCTTCATGTAGCCGGCAACTCTGCCGGTGCAACCGATACCTGAAACAATCGCCGCGTTTTTGAGATCAAAATTCAGCTGCTCAAATGCCGCCGCCAAAGCGGTAACCGTGGTTCCCAATCCGCAAGTTGGGCACCATATATGGGGAATGCGATCCATCCGGAGAAGATTCTCCATCGGATGTTCCTGATGTTTGGGCGGAGCTTTAACTTTTGTGCTCATTTGACCGCTCCCTTTATTGTTTTGTAGATATTTTCGGGGTCATGAACGGTACCACCGGGATGACCGCAAAGATAAGTGCGGCATTGCCCGCGGGCGCAACGGTCCATCTCATAAAATACCTGGCCCATATTCAATTCTACCATGATTAATGACTTGACTTTCTTCGCCAACTCGGCAACCCGTTTTTCCGGGAATGGCCAAACGGTGACCATCTTGATTTGACCGATCTTTATGCCTTCTTTTTTGGCTTTGGCGATCGCCGGCTGAACCACCCGGGAGGAGATTCCGTAAGACATCACCACCACTTCGGCGCCGTCGACATCCTGTTCTTCCAGCCAGATTATATCATCCAGATTTTTATTAACCTTGTTCATCAGATGGCGAACCGCGAGATCCTGAGCCTGAGCGTTGATCACCGGGTAGCCCTTGTAGTCGTGCGTTAAGCCGGTTATATGGAATTTATGACCCTCACCGACAGGCAACATTGGGGAAATTTTCTCGCCATAATCTTCGTATGGCCATGCTTCTCCGGGCTTTTTATCGGTATAACATCGTTCGATCAAATCGATTTTATCGGCTTCCGGAATCACTACTTTTTCGGTCATATGGCCCACGCATTCATCGGTCATAACCAATATCGGCATCCGGTATTTTTCTGACAGATTGAAAGCATGGATCATCAGCTCGAACGATTCCTGCGGCGAATCCGGGGCCAGGGCGATAACTTCATAATCGCCATGTGATCCCCAGCGAGCCTGCATCATATCAGCCTGGGCCGGCAGAGTCGGCAGACCGGTTGAGGGGCCGCCTCGCTGGACATTCACCAACACAGTCGGCGTTTCAAGCATCATACCCAGTCCGAAATTCTCCATCATTAGCGAAAAACCGGGGCCGGAAGTACAGCTCATAGTTTTTTTACCGCCCCATGAAGCTCCAAGGATAGCGTTCATGCTGGCCAGTTCATCCTCCATCTGGATAAACACTCCCCCTACCAATGGAATTCTTTGAGCGAACCTCTCGGCAATCTCAGTTGATGGCGTAATCGGATAGCCGGCAAAAAACTTGCAGCCGGCCGCAATCGCGCCTTCCGCCGCCGCATGATTGCCATCGAGATAGTGAGCGCCGGTTAGAACATTTTGAGGATTGGCTTTCATTCGGTCACCTCCGTTTCATCTTCCTCCACGCGCACGCAATAGATCGCAAAATCGGGACAGAGCATCTCGCAAAGGTCGCAGTTAACACACTCACCGGCTTTTACAACTTCCGGCGGATGATACCCTTTGGAATTAAACTCATCAGATAATCGAAGAACGTTTTTGGGGCAATATTCAACACAAAAAGCGCAACCCTTGCAGCGTTCCTTGATGATGTGGAGTTCACCCTTAGGTATTTTAAGCTTGTCAATGTCTAATGGGGTTCTCCAGTATTTCATAGCTTCTCCGCTAATACTATATATTTAATGATAATTAGTTAACCACACATTACATCGATAGCCTATCCGGATCATACTACCCAATAAACCATCGCGGCAAGAAACATCATCTTGCTCCTACTAACCCTTAACTTGAGAAGGACCTATACTACTACTTTTTGGTCACTATTTCTTTGTCAAAAAAACCACTGTCGCAAATCCAAAGTTGCAAGGAGCAATCTAATATAGTGTAATGAAAATGTCCAATAAAAAAAGCAAAAAAAAACATATTTTGCCATTATACATAGGTCCATTAATATTACTTACTGAAAATATCACGGTTGAAACCGATCTTTTAGCTCTTGTTTTCCTAATTCTGCTTTTCTCTATTGCCCGCAGACTTCAAACAATATATATTATCAGCAATATTAATGTTGAATGCCGTGTCAGGCGGCCGATAATAAATTAAGATGGCTTATAAATATAGCATAACATTCAGCGGAGCGGGCGGACATCAGCTTATCCAGGCAGCCAGGATTTTGGCCGAGGCCGCCGCGATCTACGACAATAAAAATGCCACCGAGAGTTGCTCCTACGGACCGGAGGCACGGGGTTCATCTTGCCGGGCGGAGGTGATTATATCTGATGTGGCTATCGATTATCCCAAGGCGGATAAAATAGATTTCCTTATTGCTCTCACTCAGGAAGCTTACGACAAGCATAAAAATGACCTGCGAAGCGAGGCGACAGCGATAATCGATAAAGAAGTGCGAATCGGGGATGAACTTGAAAACAGAGAACTATATCGGATCGCTTTTATGGATATTATAACCGAACAGGGCGGGGACCCGATTACTTTGAATATAGTCGCTCTGGGCATTTTCGCCGGGATCAGCAGTATTGTCAGCGATTCATCTATTCGCCAGGCTATAATGGCGCGTTTTCCCAAAAAATCCGAGGATATGTATCTCAGGGCATTCGATATCGGCTATAATTTAAACGCGCAACCATCGAATAAATGAAGCATATAAAGAGATTGTGAAAAAGCATCATGACCACGTTAATTACGGCATCCTATTGGTCGCGACTCCATTTAAAGCTTGAAGCTTGCCAGAAGGATTAAACGCATGAAAGATCCGCTAACTCGTTTAACAGAAAAAACTCAAGCTCTGGGTAATTATAACCGCAAATATCTGCATATGATATCCACTAATATCGAACGTCTTATAGACAGTCTCGAAAAGCAGGGCAAGCGTGATCGGATTCATCTCTTCAGTTACTCACTGGAAATCCCCGGCGAGATGGATACGGTAATGGAAGTAGCGGACGATACCAGCGAAATGCTCGATTTCCTCGGCTGTTATTTTGCCCTTCAGTTCCTGCAGATGAATTTACGTATGATCGATATCACCAAACTGGAATTATCTACTCAGCCGGACAGATTCAGTGTCAGCAAAAGACTGATGCTCGAAGCCGGCCGGATGTTTCGCTATCTCACCAAGTGCTATATGGAACGCGTGCTGTATCTCTATCTTAAGGATAAGGACGTTCCCGAATACGTGATGCTAAGTGTCGGTACGCGCGCCGACCAGGATGATATCGATCTTGGTATAATCTATCGTGGAACCGGCGACGCCGAGATGCTCAACCGGGCTATCGGCCGGCTTTCCATGGAGATGTTCAAGAAAGCTACCCGGCTTCATTTCCATCTTTCCGAACATGT
>JAAEQD010000198.1 GCA_024231855.1 Candidatus Zixiibacteriota bacterium | reverse complement strand
TTATCAGTGGATTGTCGATAAATCCAAAGTGGTCGTCGATACCCGAAATGCCACCAAGAATATCAGCAATGGCAAGGCCAAGATATTTAAGATATAAGGACATTAAAAAGAGGTTGCCGAAAAACCTCAGGACGGCAACTTATAAAAACTCATCCAAGCCGGAGAACTCTACTCCGGCTTTTTTTTATCGATTTTCAGCTAAGTACGTTCCGACGCATAAAATCTACATTTTCATTCTATAGTTGACAGGCGATATGCTTTTATTTATTATGTTTGCTTATGGGAGAGGTGTGCAAAATGAAAATAAACATTATTACTATCTTGATTTGTTCTCTGCTGTCAATGACATCATTTGCCGATGAGCAGGCCGATTTGATCGCCGCCGGTGATTCCTTAAAAGCGATCCATGAATATAATTTAGCTATCGAAAAATTCGATCAAGCGGTCACTCTGGATTCCATGAATACCGAGGCAAACTGGAAGCTGGCCGCCAGTATTAATCTCTTTGCCGAGCTTCAAGCTAAAGATTTACAATTAGATCTTTACGAGAGAGCCTCCAAAGCCGCTGGAAGGACAATTACCCTGGATTCCCTTCAACCGGAAGGACATTTTCAACTGGCCAGGGCGCTTGGTAAAATCGCTCTATTTAAGGGGATATTTAAAAGCGTTGGCCTGGCCAAACGAGTGAAAAAAGAGGTCGAAATCGTGCTTGAACTCGATCCTAACCACGATGGCGCTTATCATATTCTCGGCAGATGGCATCGCGAAGTAGCTAAAAAGCCGAAATTTATAAGAGTTCCGCTGGGGCTTGGGGCAGCCGATAAAAAAAAGGGCCTTCCTTTACTTGAAAAATCAGTTGAGCTCAGACCCGCGTTTATCCATCATCGACTGGAATACGGTATTTCTCTGCTGGATCGAGATCATGAAAAAGAGGCGAAAGAGCAATTTGAAATCTGTCTGAGCTTGCCTGCTGATGGGCCATTGGATATAAAATATCAAGATGAAGCCAAAGATTATCTTGCCAAGCTGGATGAAAATAATTAACTTTATCCGATGTTGCCGGTCGATCTCATCGAAGTTTGAGTTCGGCGGAATAAATGCAAGCATGGATTGTATAAAAAAGGTACGCTAAATTTAAATAAAATGGAATGAATAAATATCAGGAGAATGGAATGGTCAAAAAATCTTTACTGATGTTTCTAGTGATCACGGTGCTGGCTACCGGTGCTTATGGTGGGGGATTGGCGTTATCGGGTGTCGGTTCAAAAGCAATCGGAATGGGTGGAGCTTTCAGAGGCTTGGCCGATAATTGGAGCGCCGCTTATTGGAATCCTGCCGGCTTGGCCCAATTATCCCAATCGGAATTCAATTTCATGGGTATTGCTATCAATCCCGTACCCCAATATACGCCCGAGTTTCGTTATAGCGGCTACGAAGTTGGTTATATAAACGGATCGCCTCGATATCCCAAAGAACAAACTCATATGGCGCCTAATCTTTCGGGTTTCTATAAAATATCGTCCAGGGAGGATATTACCTTCGGCGTGGCAATGTTTGTACCTTATGCTTTGGGCAGCAGCTGGGATTTGTTCAGACCGAATTATAGTGACATGGCCGGCGAGTTTCCTCAATGGAATCATGAAGCCGATCTGCAGGTCATCGATATTCATCCATCTATTGCCAAATCGCTTATGGATGGCAAATTGATGCTCGGCGCGGGTATGTCGATTATGCGCGGCCATATCGAGTACCGTAAAACCATACTTAACCCGACCACTCTGCCGCGGCCTCATGATAATCTTGCCGTGGATGCTTATCTCGAGGGCGAAGGCTGGGGTTATGGTGCCAATTTCGGCATGCTTTATAAATTAAATGACAAATTGCAAATCGGTATTTCGGGCAAGACTCCGACTACGCTTGATTTAGAGGGTGATGTCAGGAATACGCTTTATACTATCGATAATGAAGATCTCAGGGATATCTCATATGGATCGGCAGCCAACGCCGCAGATAGCGCGTTAGTCCGTTACATATTTTCACCGGACCCGAGGAATTGGACCAACGATGCCTCCGCTGAACTTAAATTACCGGCTGATGCGGGATTTGGTATAGTTTATAAAGCTTCGGAAAAACTTCTGATGACAATGGATTTTTCATATACCATGTGGTCCGCGCTCGATACAATTACTGTCTCGTTAGAACAATCCACTTCCGCCGGGGCTCCTCTTGGAGGTACGGACTCAGCTATGGTTATCAGAACCGAATGGGAAAATACATTAAGGTTTAGCTTGGGTAGCCAGTATCAGGTATCCGATCCGTTAGCGCTCAGGTTTGGTTTCTATTATGACCCATCACCGATTCCCGATGAGACTTTCAGTCCCCTGTTCATGGATATTGGGACCAAGTATAGCGCGAACCTGGGAGCCGCCTTGAAGGTAAGTACGTGGGAGCTTGGTTATAATTTCGAGTACATTTATTTCGATTCAAGAGATATAGCCGAGGATATTGACGTGGGACGGGAAGTCGATAACTATCCCGGTTCATTCAAAGCTTATTTAATCGCCAATCACATATCCATAACTTACAGGTTCTAACCGGGGAGGAAGATGATGAAAAAAATTACTGTAATCGTACTAATTTCAATCATAGCATTTATCGGCTGTTCAGTCGAGGAGAACCCGGTTGAACCGCCGATACCATCGGGCACAATGTTTAGAGGTTTTGTAAATTCAACCAGCCTGGATGAGAATATCACTGATGAACCTTCCGGCCGGCCGGTATTCGTTTATGAACCATTGGGTTACGAAGTTACATCCCTCGATTCATTTGAAATCTATATCGATACCACATATGATGGAGTAACTCATTACGATACAACATATTTATATTATATCGTGACCTCTACCGAGTACCCCACGCTTTACTTGCTTCATGGCTACGGCGGCAGCTATACATACTATTCTGACTTGTTTTTACTAAAAGACATACTCGACGAAATGATCTCTACCGGCGAAATTGAGCCGATGATTGTAGTTACCCCGGATTGCAATAATAGTTTTGGCGGCAGTTTTTACACGAACTCTCCTGAAATTAACTCGATTACCGATGACGGTGATACTATTTTTGCTTCATATGCCGCTAATTTTGAAGATTTTGTAACCACCGATTTGCTTGATTATATGAGCGATAGATTCAGTGTTGATACGGTTGCGGCAATGCGCGGCATCAGCGGCCATTCAATGGGTGGCTACGGAGCTATGAAATTAGCTATGAAATATCCCGAACTCTTCGGCTCTGTTTCATCCATGTCTGCTCCTCTTGCTTTCCCGTATCTGCAGGGATTATTGCCGGCGGTTTTTGCCGAAAACGGATTCACGCCTGGTGACGCGGCCGGATTTTATGCGATTTCACCTTCTGCAGAGAAACGCGTTACCTCAATGATGTTTGCCATGGGGGCGGCGTTTTCGCCTCATGATGAGTTAGATGATGATACAACCTATTTTCATCGTACACGCAACGTTGATGAATTTGAAGGAATTGACTTACCTTTTGGTATTGATGGCCAATTAGCCGAAACTTCGCCGGTTTGGCTGAATTGGCTGGCGAATGATCCATTAAGCATGCTTGTAGCTGGAGGATATGCCAGTTCCTTAGGCAATTCAGCCGTTTACATCGATTGTGGCCAATATGATGATTTAGGTTTGCACCTTCACGCCGAGGAATTCCATAACGCACTCACAACTATTGGCATACCACATACTTATGAAATTTATGCGGGCTATTCCGAGGGGGATGCCGACCACACCAAGTATATCGGCGATAGACTTAGAGAAATACTTAAATTTCACAATGACGCGTTCAATCAAGCGCAGTAAGGCTTGATATATAAATAGATAACAAAACCAGGCTCTAAAACAGGGCCTGGTTTTTTAATTACCAAGTATCAATCCGGCTCGTTGACAACGACTGAACCGGAGTCATACAGTATACTTCGAAAATATTATTAACTTGTGAAATGTACTAATATTAGCAACATGAGGAAGGCGGACCTTTTTCGTCCTTTTTTTCTCCCGGCCAAGGCATACAGCCTCGCCAACCCGGCTTGAAGATTAGACCCAGGCCGATACAAACCAGAAGTAATGGCCAGGCCCAATTCCATATATCACCATATATTATATGGAGATTACGTAACAGATATAATGCCCCGAGACAGACTAAGAAAATACCAATCCACATCATCAACTCCTTTTTTATTTACAATACGTTTGTGATTTTAATCCTGTTTCAAAATAATATGATTATTGTAATCATCGATTTTGACTGATATTTTTACTGACACCTTAAATTATTTCATATATTTCTGCAGATCAAGTGATAAATTCACTAATAACCCTTAAAATATCTATTTTATTCCATTTAAGGCTTATGTATGCTGAACTATATTAGACATGATAAAAATAAATCTTGGAACATTGTCGCCGAAATCATATTATATATAATGATATGGGCAAAAAACTAATTTTTATCTGTATGCTTCTTTCGCTAACGTCCTGCGTATACTATAACACGTTTTACAATGCCAAGCAGAAGTTCAAAGAGGCCGAAAAAAACCAACTTAACTCTACAGCCAGCCCCCGGCGCGGCCAGGATGAGATTCGCAATAGAGCCGCCGAGCCGCAACAACCATCGATTTCCATCAACGATAAAACCGTTTACAAATCTGCAATTGATAAGGCCAACAAGGTTATCGTCTACCATCCCGATTCGAAATATGTCGATGACGCTCTCTGGTTGATCGGTAAAGCTCGCTATAATATGACTGAGTTTGTAGCCAGTGATAAAAGGCTTCGGGAACTCGTGGTTAATGACCCCAATTCGAAATATGTCGATGACGCTTATTTTTATCTGGGGATGAATCAATTCTGGCTTAAGGATTATGATCTCGCTCTCGAGGCTTTTAACCAGGTTCTGGATCTGAAAAAGAGCCCCTATGTAGATGATGCGGCGTTCATGATTGCCTATATGGATTTCATCAGGGGAAATTATAGCGGCGCGATAGGATCTTTTACGGATATGTTAAATGAATATTCAAAGTCCGATTCTGCCGCCACCGCGCAATATTTTATCGCTGTTTCTCATGACAGCCTGGGGGATTTATCGGCGGCGCTGGAAGCCTATAAGACTATTAAGAAATATGGCCCCTCGCATGAACTGTATTTCGATGCTCAATATGCTTACGGTTCTACGGCTTTGAAGGCGGATTCGATAAGGATGGGAATGGCGATTTTTGAGAAACTGGCGAAATCAGAACGGTATTTCGATCGCTCCTCCCTGATCCGTCTGAAACTGGCCGAGGGAATGCATTTGTCGGGGAAAACCGATGAAGCTATCGCCGAATATTTAAAGGTGATCGAACAATTCCCCAAGTCGAATCAATCAACCGAGGCTTATTATCGGTTGGGATTAATATATCAGAATGATATTTATGATCTGGAAAAGGCCAAGGATTATTTTAATAAATCCAGCCAGGAAAAAAGGGACTCGCCATTTCGACCGCTGGCTCTGGCCAGCGCCGCCCAGATATCAAAACTCGAAACTTACAGGACCAAACTGGGCAGAGATACTCGTCACGAAACAGAGTCCGATTCCAGGTCAGTCGATTCATTGGCGGTTACAGATAGTCTTGGTTCGCCAGACTCAATTGGGATTGCCGAAGCGGAGCAATCTAAACCACCGTCTAATATGCCGGCGATCCCGGACAGCTTGGGCGAACTCGGTCCGGCGTTCCGGGCATTGCTTGAAGGATTTAATCCATCGGCGACCGATTCGCTGGCTCGTCTTGACCGCTCGGTCGACTCTTCGTTCATAGGGCCAATGCCTGAAAGCGAAACAGGAGCACAACCGGGAGAGCTTGAAAAGGTTAAGGAATCTATGGCGCTTATGACCGATACTACGGCAGTTGCTATCGATTCAGCGACTATAAACGAAGATGTTGAGATAAGATTCCTTTTAGCGGAATTATACCATCATGACCTGAATCGGCCCGATTCAGCCCTACAAGAATATTTATTATTGGCCGAAACCTACCCCGAATCCGAATACACGCCTAAAGCTTTACTTGCCTCCGCTTTTATTTATCAGGAAAGAGGCGATACCGCCGAATCCGAAAAGCTGTATAAGCGAATAGTAGAACAATTTCCATCTACGGGCCAGGCGTTAGCCGCGGCAAGCATGGTCGATAATGTATCAATACCGAGTGATCAAAACGTTGAGAGTTTTTATCTATTGGCTGAGGAACATTATTTCACCCATAATGACCAGGCTGCCGCTATTAGCCTGTTGGATTTTATCGAGGAAGCTTTTCCGCGATCGGAATTCGCGGCGAAAAGCGCGTTTACCCGGGCCTGGATTACCGACGAGATGATCACCGTGGATGGCGACAGTTCTTCATACTTTGCTTTCGCGGCGGTAGTTGACAAGTATCCCGAAACGCCCTACGCGGAAAACGCCAAAATCAAAATGGGATTGGTTAAAAGAGAGCGCAAAACTCCCCGGAAAGCACCCGATCAAATCGATGAGGATGAGCTAAGCCCCGAACAGGATTCATTAATCCAGGCGCAAGCCGATTCTCTCAGGCAATTAGCCGGTACGCTTCCGATGGCGCCGGCCGTGAAGGATTCAGGGGAATTTGTCTATCCGGCCGAATTGATGGACGAACGGATTAAAAAAAGCGGCCGGGTGATGTTTAAAATCAAACTCGATTTATTTGGAAACATAACCGAACACCAAATGCTCGGCCCCTCAGGCAGCGAATTGATCGATTCTGTTGCCGTGGAAGCCCTGCTAACTACGACTTTCGATATGTCATCGGTGGAAGATCTCTCGTTGTTGAATGATTTTTTCCGCTATGATATAAAGTTTGAACCTCCTGATAACTGGGAGGATCGATATAGATATGATGGACTAAATGACCCTTACCGAGATCAGGGCCCGTGATAAAACACTCGAGTCTGGCCAGGATACATAGCGTTATATCTCTTTCGAAAAAAATATTTACTCTTAATCTTGAATGTCCCCAAATCGCCTCGATAGCTCAACCGGGACAATTTGTCCAGCTTAAACTCCCCGATGATCAATCATCTATTTGGCCGCGCCCCTTTTCTATCCATAAAGCTGCCGATGAGATTGTTACGATCAGCATCAAAAAATTCGGCAAAATTACCAGGCTTCTGGAAACCTTGAAATCCGGCAGTATGATAAACGTGACCGGTCCGCTTGGTAATAGTTTCAGCATGCCGCCCCCTGATAGAGAAATTTATTTCGCTGCCGGTGGAGTGGGACTGCCGCCTTTACAGTTTTTGGCGGAGAAGCTTCTGAGGCAAGGCTATCCTGTTGACAAATTGCATTTTTATTCGGGGGCCAGAAGCGCCGAAGAGCTTTTTGGCGATCATGAACTTCAAGCGCTTGGCCTTGATTATGTGTCTGCTACCGATGATGGCACGACCGGTATCAAAGGCTATATCACCGAGCCATTATCTGTTGAACTGACCCGGCGTCGAACCGGCAATGAGGACTTCATTCCCATCATTTATGGCTGCGGTCCGGAGCCGATGCTTAAGAAGTTGGCTGCGGTTTGTTATAAGATTCCCTGCTTTTTATCACTGGAAGCGCTTATGCCATGCGGTTGGGGTGTTTGTAACGGTTGCGCGGTTAAAATCAAAAAGAATGATAATCTGGTCACAGAAGATGAGCGGGGATTTCGGCTGGCCCGAGTCTGCAAGGAAGGGCCCGTGTTCGATGCCTCGGAGGTGATATGGGAATAGACCTTCAGGTCAAGTTCGCCGGTCTGACACTCAAGAATCCAATCCTAACGGCATCTGGATGTTTTGGTTATGGCGAGGAAGCTGCCGATTTCTTCGATTTGGATAAATTGGGCGGCATAGTCACCAAAACGATAACGCCCTTGCCGCGCACCGGTCACCCGCCGCCGAAAGTGGTTGAAACCGATTCGGGGATGCTCAATGCTATCGGTTTGACCAATGTCGGGATAGATAAATTTATTTCGGATAAGATGCCATTTCTACGTCAGGCCGATACTTCGATATTAGTCAATATTGGCGGCACAACGGTTGATGATTATGTTAAACTTACCGAGAGGATTTCGGCGGAATCCGACGTCGATGCGATTGAGATAAATATCTCCTGTCCCAATGTCGATCGCGGCGGCCTGGAGTTCGGCGCTTCTCCCGAAGGAGCGGCTTTGGTGATAAGGGCCTGCAAAGATGTCAGCAAGGTACCCATTATATCCAAACTTTCGCCCAATGTCACCGATATCGTTGCGGTGGCTAAAGCCGTCGAGGATGCCGGCGCCGATGGAATATCACTAATCAATACTCTGGTGGGTACGGCGATAGATATTAAAACCGGAAAATTTAAGCTTTCAAACGGATTCGGCGGGCTCTCGGGCCCGGCTATCAAGCCAGTAGCATTGGGGATGGTATATAAAGTCGCCTCGAATGTGAAAATCCCGGTAATCGGTTTGGGCGGAATTTCATCAGGAAGCGATGTTATTGAATTTTTAATGGCCGGCGCTTCGGCTGTCCAGATTGGCACGGCCTGTTTCGCCGAACCATTAGTGTTTTTGAGGGTCATCGAGGAGTTGACCGCGTATCTTGAGAGAAAAGGCCACGCTAATGTAACCGATATAATCGGAACAGTCAGGAAAGATTGATATGAATTTCAAAGACAAACTGATAAAGGCCGCTTTATCAAATAAAAGCTGGCTCTGTGTCGGCCTCGACCCTGATACCTCCAAACTACCGACCAATGTAGACAAATCCACGACCGGCATTTCCCAATTCTTAAAAAACGTAATCGATACAACCAAGGATTTAGTCTGCGCTTATAAACCGAATTCGGCTTTCTATGAGCAGTTCGGCGCGGATGGAATTAATCTCCTGAAAGAAATTATCGATTATATTCCGGCTAAAATACCGGTTATCCTTGATGCTAAACGGGGGGATATCGGTAACACCTCCAGGATGTACGCTGTGGCGGCGTTCGAGCATCTTGGGGTCGATGCCTTAACGGTCAACCCCTATATGGGCTACGACTGCGTGAAGCCGTTTCTGGACTACAAAGATAAAGGCGTTGTAATCCTGTGCCTGACCTCCAACCCATCCTCGAATGACTTTCAGAAGCGTCCTCTAACTGTCGGCGATAATGAACCGGCCATGCTTTATCAATTAGTCGCCAAGACCGCTTTGGCCTGGAATGAAAACGATAATGTCTGCCTGGTTATCGGGGCCACCAAACCGGAAGAATTAGGCGAACTTCGCAAACTGGTCGGCGATGATATCCCGATACTGATACCCGGGGTAGGCGCCCAGGGCGGCGACCTGGAAAGCTCGCTGAAAAACGGGTCCAACGCGAAAGGCCAATTGGCGATAATCAATGTCTCCAGATCGGTGCTGTATGTCTCCACCGATGATGATTATGCCGCCAGGTCGCGAGCCAATGCTTTGGAGCTGGTATCCAAGATAAGAGGCTTGCTTTTCTAACGTCTGTATGATAGTATTTCCGCCGGCTCAATAGAGCCGAGAATCATATCAATATATTATTGAAAACTGAATTATGCTGTAGCATGAGGAGATGGCAAGATGGATAGATTCGTTGGAATATTGGGCTTGATAGTTTTGCTGGTTATTGCCTGGGCGTTATCGCGGAAAAGAGATAATATCAATTGGCGGCTTGTCGGCTGGGGAATAGGCCTGCAATTTGTTTTTGCCCTTTTGATTCTGAAGACAGGCCCCGGTAAATGGGTTTTCGAACAATGCAATAGTATCATACTGGCCGTCCTGAAATGCGCCGATTCTGGTTCTAATTTCGTATTCGGCAACCTAATCGGGCGCTTTGTCAATGTTGGTACCGTTGAATCATCGGGGGAGTTCGTTCAATCGCAGCAGCTTGTGGTCGATAACGGCATGGCCTTTTTCGCTTTCAGCGTTTTGCCGACTATCATATTCTTCTCGGCCTTAATCACGATTTTGTATCATTATGGTATTATGCAGAAACTGGTACTGTTTATAGCCAAAATCATGGCCAAGACGATGAAATCCTCCGGCTCGGAATCGCTATCGGCGGCGGCCAATATTTTCGTTGGCCAAACCGAGGCGCCTTTAGTGGTCAAGCCTTATATCGGCAAGATGACTATGTCGGAGCTGGGAGCTATCATGACCGGTGGTTTCGCCACGGTTGCCGGCGGCGTGATGGCGGCTTATGTCGGCCTTTTGAAGGATGCCGTGCCTGGTATAGCCGGCCATCTGATGGCGGCCTCTATAATGTCGGCCCCGGCCGGGCTGGTGTTCGCCAAGCTGTTTATGCCGGAGACCGAAAAATCGATGACAGCCGGCGAGGTCAAACTTAAAGTCGAAAAAGTCGATAAAAACGGTATCGATGCCGCCTCACGAGGGGCTTCCGATGGCTTGAGACTGGCTCTCAATGTGGGAGCTATGTTGATAGCGTTCATCGCCTTAGTGACGCTGGTAAACACTATCCTCGGCCTGTTCTGGGATGAGCTGTCCTTGGCTTGGATATTTGGCAAAGTTCTGGCGCCTTTGGCCTGGCTGATGGGCGTGCCGTGGGCCGATTGTGCCAAGTTCGGCGATATCCTCGGCACCAAGATCATGATCAACGAATTCGTGGCCTTCATGAAACTTCAAACCTACGCCGCCGCGCTTTCGCCCAAGGCCCAGATTATCGGGGCCTACGCGCTGTGTGGTTTCGCCAATCTCAGCTCGATCGGTATCCAGATCGGCGGCATCTCCGGTATCGCCCCCGAGCGCCGATCCGACCTGGCCAAACTCAGTATTCGGGCCATGACCGCCGGCGCCTTCGCAAGCTGGAGCACGGCTTGTATCGCGGGGATATTGCTGTAGACTGGTTTATGGGGAAGTATTGATATGTTGATTAGATCGGTAACATTATTATTTATAATTGCGCTGGCCATTAGCTGGAGCTGTGGTGATTTCTGCAATGTATATGATGTCCAGAAAATTGATGGGCTAGCAGGGGGCAACGCCATTGTAGCATATGTTGTAAGATGCGGCGCAACCGGCCATAATAGCATCAGCGTGACATGGAAGAAAAAGGATTTAGATTTAAAGGGAAAAAGAGGCGAAATATTTTATGCTATCGATGGAGATGATATAAAAATAGAGAGAATATCGGCAGATTCTGTTAAAATTTATTATTTGGCCTGGGATGTCAAAGTAAAAAAAGAATTAGCCAGAGGTATAACTTTTATTTATGAAGCGAAAGGATTAGAATTTTTTGAAAAGGAATAGCTTGGTACCTCACCAGTAAGGTGAGTAGAGTTTACGTGATGACGAGGTGTTATTTGTAGTGATAGCGCACTGCGCTGTCAGGGGAAGGGCAGGGGGTAACTCCCTAGTAGAGAGAGTAATATTGACTGGGCTACGATAATTTAAAATTTCCCACCGCAAGCGGATGGGGCACCAATTCAATATGGATAATAGATGACCGACGACTTCAACACATACGAAGACTCCAAACGGGCGGAAGCCTACGCCGGGCTGGAATTCCCCGGCACCTATTATCTGGCTTACCGGGATCTGCCTGAAATAATCACCGAACATGCTAAAGGCAAGAAAGCGATAGATTTCGGCTGCGGCACCGGGCGGTCGACCAGGTTTCTGCGAAAGCTAGGCTTCGATGGCATTGGCGTTGATATTTCCGAGGATATGCTGAGCAAGGCAGGGGAGATCGACCCCGAAGGGCAGTATCATCTCGTCGATGATGGCGATCTCAGCCGTGAGCAAAGCAATACGTACGATCTGGCGCTTTCGGTTTTCACATTCGATAATATCCCCACGTTTGAGAAGAAAGTTAAGATATTCAGAGAACTGGCAAGGCTAATAAAAAGCGATGGCCGAATCGTCAGCCTGGTCTCATCACCGGAGATATACAAACATGAATGGGCATCGTTTACAACGAAGGATTTCCCCGAGAACAAGCAAGCCAAATCCGGCGATATCGTCAAGATAATCATGAAAGATGTCGAAGACAAACGCCCGGTGGAGGATATTATCTGGAGCCATGAATCATATCAGGATATCTACGCCGAAGTCGGCCTGCAAATACTCGCCAAATACGAACCGCTTGGCAAAGAGGATGAATCCTACGACTGGCTAAACGAAACGACAATCGCGCCGTGGGTGATATATGTGCTTGAGCAGTCGGGGTAAACCTTGCCTCGGTCAAAAGCCACGGCTCACTGACCTACTCGATACTAATTAACTAAAACATAACCCATTGTTTCGCAGCCAGACATATCAAATGTCTTGGTTTCACCCGGCATCACGGAGCCCACGACTTCTCCATCACAAAAAACAAGCATTTTATACCTGGTGGAATTCGTTACGGGACCTGATTGGACCGGCACAGTAATTTGAGGATTTTTGGCCTTAGGTTCCGGTACAACCCCTTTGGGCTTTGATATCACGCATGATGAAATAATCACCATTACAAAGACGCTTAAAGCGATAAGTTTTGTTAAGCTTGAACTTCTGTTCATTGGTTTTCTCCTAATCTATTTTTCCTTATAGTTAAAATCACATTTTAGAAATGGTTATATTCGATAATTTGCCCCTTTCATATACACAATAAATAGCTATAGATATATTTATTGCAATTTTACCCCATTATTTTTACAAACGATTATCAATATCAATTCTATACATAGATTATATGGATCGTTTACGTCAAGATATTTTTAGTTAAAAACCGGTAATCATCAATATATTAACCGATTGGTTAATTCTTTATCTTGAAGGCCTACCCAATGAATGCATGAGAGGCGGCAAAAATTGGTACCTCACCAGTAGGGTGAGTAAATTTAATAGGCTACTTTTGCCGGAATTTACCCACCCTACCGGTGGGATACCAATGAGTGGGCTTCGTTTACCACCAAGGATTTCCCTGAGAACAAGCAGGCTAAATCCGGGGATGTCGTAAAGATAATCATGAAAGATGTCGAAGACAAACGCCCGGTGGAAGATATTATCTGGACCTATGAATCATATCAGGATGTCAATGCCGAAGCCGGCCTGCGGGTAATAGCCAAATATGAACCTCTGGGCAAAGAGGACGAACCCTACGACTGGATTAACGAAACGAAAATCGCGCCGTGGGTGATTTATTTTTTGGAGAGGGTGAAGTAAGCTGCCGCCTCGTCAGGAGCGCTAGGTTCTCGCAGAGTCATGAGACCTGTCCTACGCAACCTGCCATTTCGCATTACAAGCCCGGGAGCCTTAGTTTGTAAATCTTCTGAATATGACATAAATAATATATAAGTATCGTTTTTACGGGAATATTGGGTCTCTGCGGATGTATATTATACAAGCGAGTAATTTTAGCCGGAAATTATTATGCCACTAATTTCAAGCAATCTTTTGTAAACGGGGTAATGATGCTTAAACGAGGATTAATCCTGATGATATTCTGCTTTTCGATTGCCGTCGGGCAGGATGATACAGGGTTGAATGATGATCCGATGTATCAGCTACTAACTAAATATCGGGTGAATGAGTGCGCGGACTTCATCTCAAACGCCAAGATTTTAATTCCCGATTATTATAATGACAACAAACTCGATTCAATAAATATGATCATCGACTATATAGATGGGCATTGCTCCGACAGTCCATTCAGTGTCTTGGAAAACCTGCTAATGATTGATAGCGGTGATTTTCCGGAAGATTGGTGCGATTCCGTGGTTATCGATCAGATGCTGCGGGTACCGCCATATGGCCCATATATGGACCGCTTTATGTCTTCCTATGGGGGTTGGAGGATTGATGGTTTAGGCCGGTTTACCAATGATTCGCATTATTATGATTTCTTAACAAGCCTGGCTTCCAATCTCGCTTCGCGAACGGATTCCTCAACAATCCAGCATCTGGTATGCAGATACTATGATGGCGATCTGGATTATCCTATTGATCGACTGCACCTCAACGATTTTACCGGATACTGTATCCAGAATAGGTTTGACAGAAGGGTGGATTATCTTAAAGCCGAGTTAAGAAGCTGGCGAGGTCATTGGCAGATACAATCGGGCGTGTGGGTCCTACAAGGTAATAGCCAATTGTTTGGCGAAAAACTGGAACTGGGCGGATCTTATGGTCTTCGCAATAAATCCTGGGGTACGGATTTAACCTGTTTGATGCGAACATTAAAATCGGAAAATAAATACTTTGTTGAAATGCACGACACTCTGGCGGAAACCGATTCTTTCTTCGGTTTAATGCTAGGGGCAGATATTACTCGCGAGGTGTTTCATTTCAACCGATTTGAATTTGAGAGCTTTACCGGAATCGCCTATGATATTCTTAATACAATAAACACCAAGGATGACAAGGATGGCAAGGATGGCAAATCGATAGGCGCGTTTAGTTTTAATTTTGGTATAAATACCAGAATATTCTGCAATAAAACTCGTGATTATTATCTGGGCATGAAATTACGCTATAATATTATTAATTATAATAATAAAGGCGGTACGGATCTTTCAGGTAATTCATTTTCGCTATGCCTTACCTTCGGCGCACTGGGTAATAAACGAATAATTAAACAAGCTAAAATATTGAAAATGTACGATTAAGTTACTTTCGTCATTACTTGTATTACGAAACGGCGCTTCGCGATGAGAGAGAAAACCCCCCGAAACCACTCCCTTCGTCAGGAGCACAGGGCTCCTGACCTACTCCTACACGAAGCGAAGATCGCGCCCTGGGTGATTTATGTATTGGAGCAAGCTCGATATATCCGATGATACTATTTGTAGTGATAGTCCATTTGGGCTGTCAGGGGATGGGGCCTGGGATACCTCACCAGTGGGGTGAGTAATGTTTAACAGGTTACTGCATTTGAGGTTTACCCTTTCTACTGGTGGATAAACGGATTAGGCAAACGTCTCTGTGGTGAAGGGTCATTATATTTCCAATATTGATTTACTGAAATTACGAAATCGGCTATGCGTAAAAATGGCAAGATGTGAGTTTCATAAGCATTATATTCATCCTCTGCATGCGCAAACGCTTTTTGAATATCATAACCTCTCTCTTTAAAATCAGCGATAAACTTCAATTCTTTTGCTTTATGTTTTGGAGCATAAATATAATACTTGAATCCCCGGCTTAATGGGCTAATTGGTGGGAAAAATGAATAAACACCTTCTAAGATAATGATGTCGCTAGGAATAATTTGTTTTTGGATTCCATGTTTTCCTGTTCGATGATCATATGGCGCAACTGTTATCTCTTTCCCATTCAATAACGATTCGATATCCTTAATCAATTTTGCTAGTTCGTGTGATTTTGGATCGAATCCAATCAAATTTCTATGTATTCGTTCACCACGCGATAACTGATAACTGTCCGTAGGTAGAATATCTACAGAAATCTTATCTTCATGTAGTAGGCGGATTCTTTCTGCCAATAATTTTGAGAAAGTTGATTTTCCAATGGCTCCTGAACCTGTAATGCAGATGAGTAGAGGTTCACCAACTTGTGGTAAGCAACGAGAGACTTCAGCAACTATTTTATCTGCTACTCTGCTATTATCTTGGAGTTTTCCATTCAATTTGTTATATTCTGTAAAATCCAAAATTCGAGAACGTTCATTGTCAATATCAGTGAGTTTTTTTTCGATTTTTTTTCTATGATCAAAATAATCGCGCCCAGCTTCTTGTGCGAGATTGTTGGGTTCATTTGAATCTGAAGATTCATATGCCTTAATTGCCCGTTCAAGACTGAGAGCAAGATGATCTAAACCATTTTTATTAATTTCATACTCAGTTACACGAAAAACACTTATATCAAATGGTAGGTTTTTGAGATTTGATGTGATAGCTATCGTTTTGTTACCAATGCAATGGCTAATTCCAAGTTCATAATAGACATTTGGGCTTAGTTCGGAAAGATCAGCAATAACAATATCGGCGGAAATTATAGCTTTTATTATTTGTGCAGGTATGTTTGAAGGACCAGGATCATCATCAGCTCTAAAACAAAAGTAACCACAATTTGTGACGGCAGGTTTTATTGCTTGATGATATACACTCCCGTATTCAGCTTTAAAGCTCATAACCACGAAGCATTTCTTACTCATTTTATGTAGCTCCCTAAAGTGTTACAATTCCAAAGGATGATTACCCTCTCGTTCCCAAATTCCATTTGGGAACGCAATTGCACTAGAAACTCTGTTTCGGTTAGAATTGAATAATGTAGCCTGTAAAAAGACAAAACAGAGTTTTTATCTTAAGCCGGTTCCCAAACAGAGTTTGGGAACCAGAGATAACGCTAAGCTAATCCTGTTTATCGTCCCCATTGCCATTTCCGTTCGTCCGCTCTTTGGCGATCCGGGCGACATCTATCAGCTTGTCTTTGGCATCGAGGCCCAGCATCCGCACGCCTTGCGTGTTGCGGCCTATCGATCTGACCTGGGACATGGAGATGCGATTGATGATGCCTTTCTGGGTTATCAGCAGTAACTCGTCATCATCGACAACCTCTTTAACCGCTACTACCAGGCCGTTACGCTCGGAGGCTTTGATATTGATGATGCCCTTACCGCCTCGGTTGGTTACCCGGTAATCGGCAATTGATGAGCGTTTGCCGTAGCCGTTTTCGGTTACGGTCAGAAGTGTACCCTCGCGCTTGATTACCACCATCCCAATCAGGTAATCATCCTTGGCCAGGTTGATACCCCGTACGCCGTAAGCGGTCCGGCCCATCGCCCGGACTTTGCCTTCGGGGAACCTGATCGCCTGGCCATAACGGGTAGCCAGCACGATATCGCAGCTACCGTCGGTTAAGCCGACCTCGACGACAATGTCATCCTTGGGCACGTTCATGGCGATAATACCATCCCGGCGGGGATGAGAGAACGACTGAAGTTCGGTTTTCTTGATCTGGCCTTTTTCTGAAGCCATCACTACATAAGCGCTGTCATCGAAATCACGCACCGGTACGAATGCCTTAATGGTATCCTTCTTGTCGATCTGAATCAGGTTGACAACCGGTTTGCCTCGGGCCAGACGGCCGCCCTGGGGAACTTCATGCACTTTCAGCCAATGGCATTTGCCGCGCTCGGTGAAGAACAGTATATATTGATGAGTCGAGGCGACGAACATGTGTTCGACGAAGTCCTCTTCCTTGGTTTCCATACCGATCTTGCCCCGAGTGCCGCGGGCTTGTTTTTTGTACGATGAGATCGAGATACGTTTGATATAGCCGGAATGCGATATGGTCACCACCATATCTTCCTCGGCGATCAAATCCTCGATCGAGAAGTCCTCGGTTATATCCTCCTCGATAATCACCGTTCTTCTGTCATCGCCGTATTTTTTCTTGATCTCTTCGAGTTCGGTTTTGATTATATACATCCGCTTGGCGCGGCTTTCGAGAATTCCTCTAAGCGTGGCGATCAACTTAATAACCGCCCGGTATTCATCCTCGATTTTTTGACGTTCGAGGCCGGTTAGCCTTTGCAGGCGCATCTCGAGAATCGCCTGGGCTTGGATTTCCGAGAGTTTGAATTTCTTCATCAAGCCCGCTTTGGCGTCCTTGGGCGATTTGGATTTCTTAATCAATTCGATTACCGCGTCGATATTATCCAGCGCGATCTTGTATCCTTCGAGGATATGAGCGCGCCTTTCGGCTTCATCGAGTTCGTATTGGGTGCGGCGTGTTATCACGTTATGACGATGATCGATAAAATGCTGAAGCATTTCTTTTATGTTAAGAACTTTCGGTTCGCCATTGACCAATGCCAGTACATTCATGCCGAAAGAGGTCTGCATCTGCGTCATCTTGAATAATTGATTGAGCACGACCTCGGCTATAGCGTCACGCTTAAGCTCGATAACGATCCTCATCCCGTCGCGATCCGATTCATCACGCAAATCGGAGATACCCACAAGTTTCTTGTCGCGTACAAGCTCCGCGATTTTTTCCAGCAAGTTCGATTTATTAACCTGGAAAGGAATCTCCGAGACGATAATACTATCTTTGCCGCTTTTGGCGGTTTCGACATTGGCTTTTGACCGAATAAAAAACCGTCCCCGGCCGGTATGATAGCCCTGGCGCATACCCTCCAGACCGAATATTATACCGCCGGTTGGGAAATCGGGGCCTTTTATGAATTTCAGAAGGTCATCAACGGACGCTTCCGGTTCGTCTATCAGGTGGATTAGGGCGTCGACCGCCTCACCGAGATTGTGAGTCGGGATATTGGTCGCCATTCCGACCGCGATACCGGTCGCGCCGTTACAAATCAAGCTGGGAAATTTGGCGGGCAATACCGTTGGCTCCTGACGGGTATCATCATAGTTGGCCATGAAATCGACGGTGTTTTTCTTGATATCCTCCATCATTTCGACAGCCGGCGATGTCAGTCTGGCCTCGGTGTATCTCATCGCCGCCGGCGAATCGCCATCCACCGAACCGAAGTTACCCTGACCATCAACCATGATATAACGCATATTGAAATCCTGGGCCATCCTGACCAGGGTCGGATAGACCACCTGCTCGCCGTGGGGATGGTAATTACCTGAAGTGTCACCGGCGATTTTAGCGCATTTACGGTGAGGTCGTCCCGGCGTCAGGTTGAGATCGTTCATGGCCACCAGGATACGCCTGTTGGATGGTTTCATGCCATCCCGGACATCGGGCAAAGCACGATTGGTGATAACCGACATCGAGTAATCGATGTAGGAGTTTTTCATTTCCTCTTCGATATAAACCGACAGTATTTTTTCCGAGCCTAACGGCATTGTATCTATCTCCTTTTAAATCTCATCACGAGTAATATCATTAATCGATCCCGGCTGGGGGTCAATTTAAAGGCCGGAAAGGCCCTTGTTTTCATTGAACTATTTAACATAACCTTTAATAATACCATATTTATGACTTTTTTTCAAGTAAAATCTATTCATATTTTCAATTATAACTTATTGTCTTGCATTAGATTAAAACGGGATAAATTGTTTATTCGAACTACTTAATTGTATGAGACTCGGTGCGCTGGAACCGGAACTCATTGAGCACCGCCTGAGCGATATTCGTAAGGTGATCACCGATTTTCTCGAGGTTGTTTAAAACATCTATAAAAATGATACTATCGATAGCTGAACTGGCTCGTGAATTCATTCTTTGTACTTGTGAATCCCGGAATTCGATATACAAACTATTGATTTTATCTTCACAGGCCAGCGCCTTATACGCCTTTTCATGATCACCACCATCGATTGCCAGATGAATATGATCGCTCATTTCGATTAGCAATTGAAATATGGTAACTAATTCTTTTTTGGCATCCGCCTGAATTTTTGTTTTAGATCTGATCGCCCGCTCGGTTAATTCCACCAGATTTTCCGTATGATCACCGATTCTTTCAAGATCGTTAACCGAATGAATCCACACCGGAAGTTCTCTTGATTGATCTTTTTCCAGGTTTTGTTGTGATATCTTAATCAGATAATTAGTGATCTCAGTCTGAAGATTATCTATAGCGTCCTCTATATCGCCAAGTTTCTTCAGGTTTTTAGCATCCTTATTGATAAACGCGCTGAATGATGCTTCCAGCGCTTCACGTGCCATTCCGGCCATCCTGAGAACTTCCCTGCGAGCCTGGATCAAGGCCGCAGCCGGCGAATTTAATAACCTGTTATCCAGGAAGCGCGGAATACCGTCTATTTCCTCGCCGCCTCTAATTGGTGTTAGTAATAAAGCTCCCTTTTCAAGTAAACCGGTAAATGGCAATAGCACGACAGTATTAACTATATTAAACGCGCTATGCGCGAGAGCGATATACATCATTACACTCGTCGATGTCATCTCACCGGGGGCGATCATTTGGATGAATTTCTGATAGATTCCGAAAGAGAGTAACGGTAATATATAAGCCGTACCGATAACGTTAAAAAGTGTATGAGCCATGGCAGTTCGACGGCCGTTTATATTAGTGTTAAAAGCGGCGATTTGAGCCGTGATCGTAGTGCCGATATTATCGCCAAGCACGAGTGGAACGGCGGCGCTAAAATCTATAAGACCCTGATAAGCTAAAAGCTGGACGATTGCTATCGTGGCTGATGATGATTGCAATAACATCGTGATAACCGCGCCAACCAGTACTCCTATAATTGGATTGTCACTCAATGTTTGAAACGCTTCAAGAACCGCCTGACTTTCGCGCAGGGGAAGGAAAGCATCCTTCATAAAGTCCAAACCCAGAAACAGTAAGCCCAAACCGATTAAGATTTGACCCTTAATACGATATCCCTTACCTCTAGGGGCCAGTGTCATGAAGAAACCAAGACCGACAAGTATAAGCGAGTAATCGGTTATCTTGAAAACTCCTATAAAAGATACCAGCCAGGCTGTCAATGTTGTGCCGATATTGGCGCCCATAACAACGCCGATTGCCTGAGTGAGCGATAATAATCCTGAATTCACCAGACCCACTGTGATTACTGTCATACCACTGGATGATTGTATTAGGGCAGTTACGCCGGCGCCCAACAGAACCGCCAGGACACGGTTTTTGGTTAGCAGCGTCAGTATTCGCTTAACTTTATCGCTCGAAGTGGCTTTAAGCCCATTCGACATAAGCTGCATGCCGAAAAGGAACATGCCCAGCCCGCCGACAAGAGAAAAGACCAGTTCCTTAGTCATCGTTAATAACAGCGCTGTCTAATAAGTTTTCCCTAGCGACTTGGTTACAGTATTCAATCAAGAAAATAATCATAACTTCAATTGTGAAGGAAATTATCTTCTGAAGCACGCTATGTCAACGTTATTCTAACCCAAATCTAATTTACTTTTAACTAAACTATGTTTTAAGCAATTCATGATTAATTTCGTCTGGAAAGGAGATATTTCCGTTGTCAATTGTTGTTAAATAGTAATATATTGGCGACGATGAAAAACGAAATAATAATGGATAATGTGGAACTTTGTACTATTAACACTGTGTTTTACTTCATGATGTCTGATAATTTCGCGCTTACCGGGAAAGAGGTACAAATAGTTTGGGCTTAGAGATACTCTTCGTTGCCGTTATCCTATTAGGCTGTTTCGCCGTTTTTGATCTGATGGTGGGTGTCAGTAATGATGCGGTGAATTTTCTTAACTCATCTATAGGCTCGCGCGTTGCCCCCCGTCATGTAATTATGATTATTGCCAGTCTGGGGATTTTAGCGGGTGTTACGTTTTCCAGTGGTATGATGGAGGTAGCCCGTAAAGGAATATTCCATCCTCATTTATTCAATATGCCCCAGCTGCTTTATATATTCCTGGCGGTTATGATCGCCGATGTCATTCTACTCGATCTTTTCAATACTTTTGGCCTGCCCACATCAACCACGGTTTCGATAGTGTTTGAATTATTAGGCGCGGCTGTTGCCGTATCGATACTTAAAATATATCAGGCCAATAGTGATTTGTCCGCGCTGGCGCAATATATCAACACCAGTAAAGCCATGGTTATTATCTTCGGTATATTATTGTCGGTAATCGTGGCTTTTATATGCGGGGCAATAGCTCAATTTTTAAGCCGTCTACTTTTTACGTTTGATTACGTGAAGCGTGTCAAACGTTACGGCGCGATCTGGGGCGGCTTGGCTATGGCTATGATAACCTATTTCATTTTAGTTAAAGGCGCCAAAGGATCATCGATTATCCCCCCCGAAACAGCTCAATGGTTCTTATCTAACGCGGTACTTATGTTTCTGATTATTATTCCCGTTTCGGCTATTATTTTACAATTTATGATATTTATGAAAATAAATATATTCAAACCGATTGTTTTAATTGGGACTTTCGCGCTGGCAATGGCCTTTGCCGCTAATGACCTGGTCAATTTTATCGGTGTTCCGATGGCCGGTTATCACGCTTACCAGGCGGCCGCGGCGTCCGACGCCCCGCTAACAATAGCTATGGATGCCCTGGGGAAGAAAGTCCCCACCGAAACTTATCTACTTTTATTAGCCGGATTAGTCATGGTGGTTACCTTATGGTTTTCCCGAAAAGCCAGAACCGTTACCGAAACCGAAATCGGTTTGGGCCAGCAAGATGAGGGCGTGGAAAAATTCGAATCATCGTTCCTGTCGCGTTTCATAGTCCGTTTAACGAGAAATTCATTTGATGTCGTAAGGTGGATTATTCCTGGCCCGGTCTTAAAATGGGCAACCAGGCGGCTTGATACTACCAAATACATAGTAGAAACAGATGATGAAAACCGTCCGAAATTCGATCTTATTCGCGCTTCTGTAAACCTGATGGTGGCCAGCGCCGTTATATCCTATGCCACTTCCCAAAAATTACCGCTTTCAACCACCTATGTTACTTTTATGGTAGCGATGGGAACTTCGTTTGCCGATCAGGCCTGGGGAAGAGAAAGCGCCGTTTACCGGGTAACCGGTGTTATAACCGTCGTCAGCGGCTGGTTTATGACGGCTTTACTTGCTTTTACGATTTCCGCGATTTTTGCGGCAGCCTTATTTTATACTAAAATATATGGCGCGGCTCTCTTGTTGGTTTTAGCGATTGTGATGATAAGGAGAAATCATATTTGGCATAAAGAGCGTTCTAAATCATCGGAATTGGACAAGGTATTTAATTTGAAAAAAGTCAGCGACTTTTCCGATACCCTGTACACTACTTTTGAGCATATGAGCTTTTTATTGAGGGAGATTCGCGGATCATTAAATGCTTCGTTGGAAGGACTTTTTAACCAGAACTTATACGCGCTCGGCAAAGAAAAAGGCAAGACCAAGAAAATCCAACTCTGGTCAAATACGATTATCGCTAACGTATTTAAATCGATGCGTTTATTGCAGAAAGAGAAAAAAGAAGTAACCTATAATTATGGCCAGACTATCCGCCGCATTCAGAAACTTGCCGACGGGCATCGGGATATTGTCACGCGGTCCCATTCCCATGTGGATAACCAGCACAAAGGGCTTCTGAATGTGCAAATCGAAGAACTCAAACGCGTTAAAGAAATCCTGAATGAAGTTTTTCTCGACGTTGAAGAGATCATCGGTAGAAAACAGCATGGTGATGCCAGGAAAGCCATTGAGAAGAATCAGGAACTCATCAGTCTGGCTAAACGACTCCACGAAGATCAATTAAAGCGAATAAACGACCGAACATCTAAAACCCGATTAAGCATTTTATTCTATTCAATAGTTGGTAATGCCATGATGCTTTCCAAGCAGAACATCAAGCTATTGGAAATATTCAAGGAAACCTTTGGCAGCGTTGATGAAGCCGCCGATTTCGATCTGGATTGAGTTTTTGGCAATTGATATAAAATTCGGCTCTGTATAAGCACAAAATTGGTAATTTCCCTGTTTAATGACCTAAATTGTGATATAATGATATCAGTTGGATGAGATTTGATAGTGACGAACGCGGAGAATTAGCGATATGAATGATATACTTTACGCGATACTATTATCAATTTTGCCTGTTGCCGAATTGAGAGGCGGCCTGCCCTATGCCTATTTACATGGAAGCCCGCTCTGGCTGGCCTATCTGATCTGCGTCACAGCTAATTTCTTTGTCGGACCGATTGTCTTTATATTTCTTGAGACGGCTCATAAGTGGTTGATAAAATGGCAATTATATGAAAAGCTGTTCGATAGATTTGTGAGGCGCGTTCGGCGCAAAACCGGTCATCTGATAGGGAAATATGGTTTTTGGGGCATAACTCTTTTTGTGGCTATACCTTTGCCTGTAACCGGGGCCTATACCGGCAGCGTGGCCGCCTGGCTTTTCGGCCTCGATAAGCGAAAATCGCTTCTGGCGGTACTGGTGGGGGTTTGCGTTTCCGGGCTGATAGTATCGATAGTAGTCTATTTCGGTATAGAGGCCCTGGCTTTTCTGTATAACCGGATTGAATAATGGATTTTTAGCGTAATCAGCCAAGATTTAAGCAGTACGAGGTATTATTTAAAGCCAATTTCTCCGGCTGCCGATTTCGTTGCACAATATCACAATTAGAAACTTTACTTTCCGGCAAAAGTGACGACTAATATATCAGGTTAAGTAAAACCTTAACATTAAGTTGAAAGAGTAGCTTATGCTTGCAATTGTCGGATTCGTTATTGTAACTGTTTCCGTTATCGGCGGATTTATAATGGAAGGTGGCCAACTGCTGGTCCTGATGCAGCCGGCCGAATTTGTTATTATAGGAGGGGCCGCCTTGGGTTCCATTCTGGTGGCATCCCCGATCAAAATCGTCAAGACGATGATTAGCCAAATTTTTGGAATCCTTGGATCGCCGCCATCAAAAGATTACTACACCGAGGTTTTAGTCATGCTATATGAAGTATTCCAGGCTGCTCGTAAGGATGGATTGGTGGCTATGGAAGCTCATGTAGAAAAACCTGAAGAAAGCAATATTCTGACCAAATATCCTGATTTTCTGGCGGATCACCATCTACTGAGTTTCTTTGCCGATACAATGCGCTTAATTCTCTCCGGTGGCGTTCCGGCGCATGATTTGGAAGCCCTGATCGATACCGATCTGGATACTCATCACGATGAAATCGCGAAAGCGCCCTCGGCGTTGAATAAAGTTGCCGATTCTTTGCCGGGCCTGGGTATTGTGGCGGCTGTATTGGGTGTAGTTATCACTATGGGCGCCATTGGCGGACCGCCTGAGGTTATCGGCCACAAGGTTGGCGCGGCTCTGGTAGGCACGTTTTTAGGAATATTATTGTCCTATGGCTTTGTCGGGCCTTTGGCATCGAATATGGAACACATGAACGCGGAGAAGTCCCAGGCTTACATGATAATCAAGCAAGCGCTTTTGGGATTTCATAAGGGCATGGCTCCCTCGATTGCCGTGGAATTCGCCCGCCGTTCGATCGCTTCGGATGTTAGACCCGGATTTATTGAACTTGAAGAAGCTTGTAAGGCCAGCCGCGAAAAGGGATAAGGCGAAGCTGTTATGCCTGAAAACGACGATCAACAACCAATAATAATTATTAAGAAAAGCGGCGGGCACGGCGGTCATCACGGTGGCGCCTGGAAAGTCGCTTATGCCGATTTCGTTACCGCTATGATGGCTTTTTTCCTGGTTATGTGGTTGGTAGCCCAGGATGAAGTCGTTAAAGTTAATGTAGCGGGTTGGTTTAACGATCCCGTTAATTGGGGAAAAACCAACAAGGGCGGAGACGCCATCCTAAAAGGCGGTAAATCTATTTTAGATAAAACTCCTCCGGGCGTATCAAGGCAGAGGGTGGATGAACATCAAGCGCGGGAAGTGCTAAAACAGGCCGGTGATAGAATTCATGACGCTTTAACCGGTTTGCCGGATTTCGAATCGATACAGGAGCATGTGGAGATTGAGATGTCTGAAGAGGGATTAAGGATCGAGTTGATCGAGGCCACTTCAGCCGAGGGTGATTCATCCTACTTTTTCACAAGCGGTAGCGCCAGACTTTCCGATAGGGGCAGTATGATTCTCTCGGCGATTACTAAAGAAGTAGGTAATCTGAAAAACCGGGTTGTTATCGAGGGCCATACTGACAGCAAGAAGTTTGTGTCTAAAGGTAAATATTCGAACTGGGAACTCTCGGCCGATCGGGCTAATAGCGCCAGAAAATTGATGGAAACCGCCGGACTTCGGCAGGGGCAGGTTGCGGAAATCAGGGGCTATGCCGCCAATCGCCCCAAAATTGCCGACAATCCTAAGGATGCCAGAAATCGGAGAATCTCTATCATAGTCCAGAATGATGATTCCGGGGAGTATATTGAAAAGATGGAGATACACGAAGTAATTAACGGCAAAGTCGTGAAAAGCCCGAACTAACAGTCCGACATTTTATTTCACAACATCATCCTCACTTAATCCGATTTTTCTATATTATATATTTATTTGATATTTACCGGAATAGTATTATATTTAATGTAAATAAGTGACAGCCTGTATGGTTTTCTCCGATAGATGCAGAACGTATCTCTACAGGCATAAATCCTCTCTGAGATTCTGTTTGCGAGCGATGGTTTGATGAGAATGAACACCGGGAAATATATATTGATCATTGTTGCCGCTATCTATTCCACAGGTTTGATATTCGGCCAGGCTCCCGAAGTGTCCTGGTTTAAATCTTATGGCGGAGCTTATCTCGATGAGGGACAATCAATCGTGATGTCGACCGATAACCAATTGATGATTGCCGGCTATACCTACGCTTCGGTAAACGGTGGTAGCGATATATATCTTATTAAAACCAATTTGTATGGAGAGCTGATCTGGCAGACATATATCGGGGGCATTTCTGATGATTGGGCCAGCAGCATTCAGCAGACATCGGACGGCGGTTTCATTGTTGCCGGCGGAACAGAATCATTTGAGGTTGCCGGCAGCGATATATATCTGGTCAAAATCAATACCGATGGCCAGGTGTTGTGGCAGCGCACTTATGGTGGCGATAATTCTGAGCAAGCGGATTATGTTTTGCAAACCGATGATGGCGGATATATTCTGGTCGGCTGGACAAATTCATTTGGGGCCGGTGAAGATGATATATATATGCTTCGGACCAATTCGGTAGGCGACAGCCTTTGGGCCAGAACATTTGGCGATATCTTTTATGATAAGGGGTACTCAGCCTTACAAACTTCGGATGGCGGTTTCGTTGTTATCGGTGGACTTGGCTATTTCGGCTATTATCCTACGCAGGCATACATGATTAAAGTTGATGAAAACGGCGATTCTTTGTGGGCTTGCGATATCGGCGGATCGCTATCGGACGCCGGGCGATCTATTGCCCATACGGCCGACGGCGGTTTTCTTTTCACAGGCTGGACAATGTCGTATGGCGCCGGTGAACATGATGTTTACCTGGCAAAAGTCGATTCGGAAGGTGAATTTCTTTGGTCGAATGCTTTTGGCGGGGAGGAAACTGATGTCGGTCGTTCTATCTATCCCACCTCGGATGGCGGCTTCATTATTGCCGGCTATACCAGATCTTTCGATGTGGGTTTGCAGGATGTTTATCTGGTTAAAGCCGATTATAAAGGCGATACGTTGTGGACAACTACTTTTGGCGGCGATAGCGACGATTACGGCTGGTCGGCGATTGAAAGCGCGGACGGTGGCTACCTTGTTACCGGCTGGACCAGAACGTTTAGCCAGGGCAGCAAGGATGTACTTCTGGTCAAATTCGAGCCCGATCATGCGGTACATATCGACAATTTCGATAATCTTTTGTCACACAGCTCCGTTTTACATCAGAATTACCCTAATCCGTTTAATGATCATACTACGATTTCATACTCCATTCAGGAGAGACAACATATCAATCTAAGTATCTATGATCTTCTGGGACGAGAAATTCGTATACTCGTTGATGAAACAGTAGAGCCGGGATCATATAGTACCGCTTTTAATTCGTCAGGTCTGGCCAGTGGAGTTTATCTATGCCTGTTGCGGGCTGGAAACTATTCGGAAACTAAAAGAATGGTCCTTACCAAGTAGAATAAATGAGCAGGCGATTGCCTCGGTTTGAGTATAGAAGACAATGGAATTTACCGGCCAATAAATGACTGACAGTATAATAACACGACTACTTAACTCTGAAGATCCATCTATACGGTTTAAGGTATTGGTCAATGTTCTGGGCGAAAAACAGAATTCTGACCCTATCTCTAAATTACAGAAACAGATTAAAAATTCTGTCCGCGTAACAAAGCTCCTTTCGGAAAGAGGGCGGGATGGAAAATTGCCGCATCATCCTTATCAGAAATGGTGTGGCGCTCACTGGGTGATGAGTTGCTTATCCGATCTCGGTTATCCGGCCGGGGATAAATATCTGGAGCCGTTACGGGAGCAAGTCTATGATTGGCTTTTATCGGATTAGCGTGAGAAAGCAATCAAGGCGATAAGAGGCCGGGTAAGGCGATGCGCGTCGAAGGAGAGCTATGCTCTTTATTATCTGCTTAAACTGGGGCTGGCCGATGACAGAATTCATAGACTGGCCCAAAAGCTTATCAACTGGCAATGGCCCGACGGTGGTTGGAATTGTGACAAGAATCCCCGGGCTGTGAATTCCTCATTCGTCGAAAGCCTGCTTCCGCTACGAGCCCTGTCTTATTACGCGAAAATGACCGCCGATAAAAAAATCGCGCAAACCGTAAAAAACGCGGCGGAATTATTTCTTAAAAGAAAACTGTATAAAAGACTGACCGACGATAGCATTATCAAAGAGCGATTCGTCAAATTGCATTATCCCTGTTATTATGAATACGATATCCTGTTCGGTCTGAAAGTAATGGCTGAAGCGGGTTTTATCGATGATAGCCGTTGCGATGACGCGCTTTATTTGCTTGAGTCGAAACAATTGCCCGATGGCGGATTCCCGGCGGAGGAGAAATTGTATCGGGCGATCAGATCGGTTCGTCCCAGCAGATGTTCTCTGGTAGACTGGGGTGGTGCTAGGCGAAAACACTCTAATGAATTCGTTACCGTAGACGCGCTATTTGTGCTCAAGCAAGCAGGCAGAATAGACTGAAATTATACCGGCGGCCAGGAATTATCAATCTTCTCTACAATCCCGATATTAAATAATATAAAAGCGGGAATAGATTAATATTCCCGCTTGATTCTCGAAATCGAATTATGATTCTATTTCTTTTTGTCTTTGCCTGTTTGACGATCCTCGGCTTTCTTTTCCGCGATAACTTCCGGTTCGGCCTGTTCTTCGCCTTCAACAGCGGCTTCCACAGCGCCTTCTTCGCCTTCTTCACCTTCTTCTTCAGTAGTCTCTTCTTGAATAACCTTGGGAGCGATAACGGAGACAACTGTTTCGGTATCGTTGTTAACGAATTCAAGATTGGGGTAATCCAGATCCGATATATGAATCGCGTCACCGATATTCATTTCCTCGATATTGATATCAATTGACTCGGGCAGGTCTTTCGGTAAAGCCAGCACTTCCAGCTCTCTGTGCTTCCATTGCATAACACCACTGAAAGTTCTTACGCCGTTGGCGATGCCGATCAATTTCACCTGCACCGGCATATGAATTTTCTGATCCATCCTGATATATTGAAAATCCAAATGGAGTATATCACCGTATACAGGATCGTGCTGCATATCTCTGATCATGGCTTTGCTGTCAACAGCTTTACCATCGATCTTTAAATTAACCAACGCGTTCTCGCCATGCAAACTGTGGTATTTTGTATGGAAATGATCATAATCGATCACTAGCGGTTTTGAATCATGATCCTTACCATACACAATGGCAGGGATTTTACTGGCCGCTCGCAGCTTGCGAGCTACTCCTTTTCCCGCGTTTTCTCTTGAGGATACCTCGAGGGTAATCTCTTTCATCTAATTGCTCCTTATCAACATTTTACTTTTACTCACACCTGTCTATTAAAACTCGAAATCAAATTCCCGATGTTCCGACCCGATTCAGGAAATTCAAGGCCTGAAACCCCGGTTTTGATTTTCAAAACTGTTTACTATGTCAAAGATCAATCGAATAGGCTCGAAACCGAGCGTTCGGCATGTATTCTCATGATTGCTTCACCTAAAAGATCAGCCACCGATAATATCTCAAATTTATCCGGTAGGTTTAATGGTTCCAGATTGATAGTGTCCGTAACATAGATTTTCTCTATTGGACTATCGTTTAAACCATTAATGGAATCTCCCGATAACACGGCATGAGTACAGCAGGCTACTACCGATTCGGCACCTTCATTGGCCACCGCCTCGGCTGCCTTTATCATCGTGCCGGCGGTATCGACCATATCATCCCGGATTATAATATTCTTACCCTTAACATCCCCGATAATATTCATGACCTCCGCCTTGTTAGCCTTGGGCCGACGCTTATCAATTATTGCCAGGCTCGCATTCAGCTTTTCGGCGAAAGCCCGGGCAACTTTAGTTGATCCAACATCGGGAGAGAGAATTACCAGATTAGTAAGGTTCAGGTTCGCGAAAAACCGGTTAAACGTCCGAGCCGAATAAAGGTGATCGGTGGGAATATCGAAAAAGCCTTGAATCTGGGAGGCATGAAGATCCATCAGAATAACCCTGTTGAACCCCGAGGTAGTTATGGTATTGGCGATTAATTTGGACGTGATTGCCACTCGCGGCTGATCCTTTCGGTCGGCTCGCGCGTATCCGAAATAGGGGATTACCGCCGTTACTCGCCGGGCCGAAGCTCGCCGGGCCGCATCGGCCATTATCAGCAATTCGAGAAAATTCTCCGCCGGTGGATTAGTAGATTGAATTATAAATACATCCATACCCCTAATATTTTCATCGATCTTGAAAAATATCTCATCGTCTGAAAAGCGGGTAGCCTCGCAGGCGGATAGTGGTTGATGGATATAGTTAGCTATTTTAGCCGCCAGGGGCTTATTTGAATTTCCCGCAAAAATCCTTATCTCGTCCGGCACATTGTCCTCGCTTCTATAGGCCTGGTTAAACTGGGGCGCCAGGATTCGAACCTGGGAATGCCAGCTCCAAAGGCTGGTGACTTACCACTTGTCGACGCCCCAAAAATTCCGAATCTATAAAAATAAAATTATATTACCAATTGTCAAGCCTAAACAACTGAATAAATTACCTTGATCGGCCGTATTATCAAAATAATTCCGCTCAATTTCTATTTTTGCACTACCAAATAGAGTTCGATTTATTGCGAAAATACTTTATCAGGATTGCTATTATCGGCCAACAATATTTTTTGGAATCGCCATTTCATGCGCTAATGCATTATGATTAAACGACTAAGGCGGAATAGTAATTTAAGCCGAAAACCCGGTGATTGGCTTCCAAAAAGGATTTTATTCCAATTGAGCAACCTAATTCTATTCAATTTATCATTTCTACAAACAGAGATTGTATGAAAGTAAAATTTATGGTAAAAAATGCGTGGAATGTTTTAGAATTGAATTTCGGGAGGATTTATGAAAAAAGCGGTCTATTCGGAACTAGCGCCCAAACCTATAGGTCCATATTCGCAAGGAATAATATTCGGCAATCTGGTTTTCTGCTCGGGCCAGATTCCTATCGACCTGGTCACCGGTGAACTCGAAACCGGTCCGATAGAAAAACAAGCACATCTGGCATTTAAAAACCTGGCTACCGTTCTCGAGGCTGGTGGCAGCGGTCTGGACAAGGCGATAAAGGTGACGGTATTTTTTAAAGATCTGGCCGATTTTAACAGAGTCAACGATATTTATGCCGAATATTTCAAAGGTGTTTTGCCGGCCCGCGCCGCGATCGAGGTGGCCAGACTGCCAAAAGACGCCCTAATCGAGGTTGATGCTATCGGCTATATCTAAAAATATGTTATGATTTCCGTGAAACTACCGGATCGGTGACTGGCCCGAACCCTAATTCGCCCGGGCCGATGAATTATATAATTAGCTTTTGTTTGGGTAGTTCTTCGCTATTTAAATCAGTAATTGGGTTGGCTTTTAACTTTAAGTTTGCCTTATCCGGTCCCATCAGTTTCAGTAATTCGCCCAGTACTTTTATATCATAATTATCGGTTTCAGTTAATAGAATTTCCAGTGCTTTAAAAGATGATAGAGCTTTTTGATACACGCGATTAGTTGTCATCGCATCGAAACTATCGGCGACCGCCGTAATCAAACCGAACAAAGGTATTTCACTTTCGCTTTTTCCATAAGGATAACCTATACCTGTTAATCTTTCATGATGATTGAGAATCGGGATCAGTGATTGTTTTGGCACCACCGGATTATTGCTGGCCATTTTCAATCCATACAGGACATGCTCTTTTACCATATTAAATTCATCAGATGTCAGTCTGGCAGGTTTATTTAAAATTCCCATCGGTACTTTACTTTTACCAATATCGTGAAGTAAAGCACCGACGCCCAGTTCATAGAGATCGTTTTTACTTACGCCAAGAGATTTCCCTATCGCGATAGAATAAGTAGCCACATTGGCGCTATGATTAATAATACTGTAATCGCCCGGCATCAATTGAATGATCTTCTGAAACCCACCATCATCTTTTTGATGCAAATCCACCAGGCCTTCGACAATTTTCGTTGCTCGTTTGACCACCGTGGGTGAAGTTGGATCCTGAATCAACTCCCGGGCCACATTTTGGCTGGATTCATAAGCGATCTTGCGTTTCCGTTCAATGCTTACTTTTTCATCGGCCAGGATGCTGGCAAGATTATTCTCGATGTAACGGTTAAATTTGGCCGATTCAGACGACGGTATATATAATTCCTTCACGCCATGGTTTAGAAGATTGCCTCGAACCTTTTCGTTAAAGGGAATATTGCGGCTTCGATAGAGTACGAATCCTGATGAACTCTTAAGATAAAGATCAACACCAAGAATCGTATCGATCCGCAAAAGCTCTAAATCTATGTCAATGAAATCATTCATCCCTATCTATATAGATCGGCTTTATGTCTCGCCATTCAATAAAAGAGGAAATTTTGGGTCAAATCCGGGGAAAAAGTGTAACAAAATGGCGAATTAACCATATATAATTGTCAAAAATTCCGCTATCTCCGGTACGCCGCGTTCGCCACTGTTAACGATTGGGCTTAACTAGAGGGCTTTAAATAGGATTGTATGTTATTACCACTATATTCCTATTAATGACCAGTAGATCTAAAATTAAGTTTGAGATTATGGAGTGTTATATTATATTATTTTAAATCTCAACTTTATCTCTCAGGAGGATTAATGATGAAACTATTTGTGTGTGTATGTCTGGCTCTTTTGGATGTTTCATCCTTTGCCGGTTCGATTGACGATGATTTATTTGCCTACCTTGACGAAATGGCGGAGAATGACAAGGTCTTTTGTATGATCGTGATGATCGATCAATTCGATGTTGCCGCATTTAAACAAGTGATGACGATGGCTAATTCAACCAGGCAGGAAAGGCATAACTACGTTATCAGTCGTCTTCGGGAAATTGCCACTAATTCTCAAGCTAACCTTCTGGCTGAATTAAACAATTCCCAAAAAAGGGGAGAGGTTGGCGAATATATTAATTTCTGGATTACCAACGCGATTCAGGCGAAATTGTCAAAGATCGCTATATTAAGATTAGCCGACCGCGGCGATGTCGCGACAATTCACTTGTGGAACGAGCCGGAGTTGATTAAGCCGGTAGAGAATGATTCCGAGCCGCCCGCTATTAACAGTGTCGAGAGAGGGCTTGAGGTGATTGGCGCGCCAGAGATGTGGGAGCTAGGCTATACCGGCGCCGGACGACTGGTCGCTAATATCGATACCGGGGTTGATGGCAACCATCCCGCCTTACATGGCCGGTGGCGCGGTAATAATGGCGCTCCGCCGGAAGAATGCTGGCTGGATACCGCCAATCCCTCCAATGATTTCCCCTATGATACGGATGGCCACGGTACTCATACGATGGGCACGATTACCGGCCTGGGCGAAACTTCAGGCGATACTATCGGCGTGGCTCATGGAGCCTTGTGGATAGCCTCCAGGGCCATTGTAAGCGGCGGTAATTCTACAGCCGCCTTTCAGTGGCTGGTTGATCCCGACGGCGATCCAACTACTATAGATGATGTTCCGGATGCGATAGGCAATTCGTGGGGCTATCACGATTTTTCCTGTCCGACTTATAATTGGAATTCTATAGATAATTGCGAAGCGGCAGGTATTGTGGTCGTGTTCGCGGCGGGAAATCGCTATCAAGGCGATCCATACGATGAGTCGATGTGGGCTCCGGCCAGCCGTAATACATCTGATTATAATTCGTTCTCAGTCGGCGCGGTCAACGGGAATTCCGACAGTTTCCCGATTGCCGATTTTTCGGCCAGAGGCCCTTCGCAATGCGACCATGTGACGATTAAACCCGAGGTTGTAGCTCCCGGCGTTAATGTCAGATCGAGCGTGCCCGGGGGAGGATACCAGAGTACCGGTTGGAGTGGAACCTCGATGGCTACCCCGCATGTTGCCGGCGCGGTCGCCCTTCTACGCCAATTCAATCCTAATGCCTCGGTTGATACGATCAAGTGGGCGCTGATACAATCCTGCGGCGATCTGGGCCATCCAGATGAGGATAATACCTATGGGCATGGTATCATAAATGTAAGGGAAGCGCTGGATTTTATGCCCGGCAATGAAATCCCAAATATATATCTCTCCAATTATCAAATTTACGAGCCCAATGACAACCATCCCGATCCGGGTGAGGAAGTGGAATTAGTTGTGACCTTGAGCAATTCCGGTACGGCAGCTACAAATGTATCCGCGCGTATTCTGACAGAAAGCCCGTTTGGGGATATAATTCAGGATTCGGCATTCTTTGGCGATATTGGCGCCGGGGAGTCCGCCGATAATGATGGCCAAAGGTTCGAAATAATTTTCGATGAAGAAACGCCCGAAGGCTATCGGGTCCCCTTGGTAATCAATATCTTTGCCGATGGTTATGAAACCGAGGGCGTTATTACCATACAAGTAGGGCATCCGGGTGATCCCGAAATAGCCCATTTCGATATCGGCGCTTGTGATTTCACGATTTCAAATTTCGGGCAATATGGATTGGAGCCGACCGACCTGAATCCTGACTGGGCCGGTCAGGGCTATAAAACTCCCAGGTTTACGGCAAACTACTTATTCGAGGGCGCCCTTTTGATCGGCGATGGACCGACTCGTGTCTCAAACGGCGCTCGGGATCAGGATCAGCTAATCGAATCAGATTTCATCCCAATATCGGGAATCGCCAGGTTTGAGCCGGGCGAGGATGCCGATCTGGAATACTCCTGCAGTTTCAATGATCAGGCCGCCGATGAACCCTTGAACATCTCGGTTAATCAAACATGCTATGGCTGGATCGATTCGCCTGATAATACTTATATCATAACAAAATATGATATTACTAACGACGGCGATACCGACCTGGTCGGTGTCCGGGTAGCTCATTTTGAGGATTGGGATATGCCCTGGGGAGTTGCCAACGACAGAGCGAATTTCGATCGGGAGCGCAATCTCGGCTACCAGTACTATACCACGAGCTACAGAGGAGTTATGGTTTTAAATCCCGAAGGGGCGGTTTCTTTCAAGGCACTGAGTAACGAAAATGAGGTTTACCCTCCCTTGTTTACGCTTGCGGATAAGTGGAATTACATGAATGCCGATTTCACCGATACAGCTATCACCACTCCTGAGGACGCCTCTATTATGATGACTACTGGACCCTGGGATATCCCGTTCGGAGCATCGGTTACGGCGGCTTTCGCGATACTCGGCGGGAACAGCCTGGAAGCCCTTCAGGAGGTCGCCGATGCCGCCACGCAGAAATACTACAACATGACCGATATCGCCGATCAACCTCAGCCCGGTTTGCCCCTTGTCTTCGGTATAGCCGGCAATTACCCCAATCCATTTAATCCGACTACGATAATCAAGTTCTCGATTGCCAGGCCGGCGCAGGTTGAATTGGAAATATATGATATCCTCGGCCGCAAAGTGAACACGCTTATAAGCGGATTTAAGACATCGGGCGCTTATGAAATAACCTGGAATAGTAGAGATTCGCGGGGTCGGGATGTTGCCAGTGGGATGTATTTTATCAAGCTGCAAAGTGGTCAGCAAAGCTCGGTCGAGAAAATGATGTTGTTGAGATAAGAAAAAGCTTTTCAGGTCCAACAAAAGCCGGCGAGAATTCGCCGGCTTTTTACATGAAGCGGCAGGACGATTTTTTAAGACTATTTCGCGGCAATATGTTTTTTGTCGATGAACGATAAAGAGAATGTTTGATTTAAAAATCATAAATACCTTGACCGGTGGCACATTTAGGAGTATTTTTAATTAATGGGTGGCGCTGTAGCGAGGAGGACAGCGTCACTTTTTTTATATCTGACGACGGGAGTGATGATGGATAAAAAAGAGCTATTAAAAAAACTGGTACTGGAAAAAGCTGTCAAACGCGGCGATTTTACTCTAGCTTCCGGCCAGAAATCAAACTATTACATCAACGGCAAACTGGTGGCTTTAACTTCCGATGGGCTGGCCTTGATGGCCGAGTTCTTCCTTAAAGAAATCGAGGGCGATAACATCGATGCTATCGGGGGAATGGTGATAGGGGCCGATCCGATTGTTGGCGCGATCTTGACTTTGGCTGACCGCAAAGGATTGAAGCTTGATGGCTTTCTCGTGCGTAAGGAGCCGAAAGGACATGGCACCCGGAGTCAGGTGGAGGGACCGGTCAAAGACGGCGCCCGTGTGGCTATTATCGAGGATGTCTCAACCACCGGCGGCTCATCGAAAAAAGCTATCGACGTCCTGAAAGAGCTCAACTGCGAAATAATCAAGGTAATCACCCTGGTAGACCGTCAGCAGGGCGCCGCCGAGAATTTCGCCAATTGGGGCTATAAATTCAGCTCAATATTCACGAAGGAAGAGCTGGGATTATAAGCTAATCTCGGCAGATACGCGAGCTGCTATTGGGAAATAGGTGCTACTTTCGGATTTTTTATTGAATATACCACTTATTTACCTGGAGCGGGCGCGATTCACATCTCAGGTAATCCGCTCCCGCCAATAATAAATAATTTAAGCTGCTGCTTTAAGTTATTCTTGCTATTTTAGCCAATTTTTTTTAGCTGACCCGAAAAATTAATCAAAACGGTAATAACATATACTAACATAATGCTTGAGCTGAGCTATCGGCTCTATTAAGCAATTAATTAACGTGTCGATAAAATCAATGTAAAATTGGTGCAGCCTGCAACACAAAAGGGGGTGTAGTGAAACGAAACTGTTTATGTTTGATACGTTAATGTTACAATCATTTCACAACATTGATATTGCTTGATGTAATATACCTAAGGGAGGTAATATGCGGAAGACTTTCATAATTTCAGCTTTCTTGGCCATGGTGGTGATTATCCCGGCGTCGGCATCGATAGTCTATGTACCGGGCGATCAGCCGACGATACAGACCGGAATCGTCAATAGCATGCATGGCGATACTGTATTAGTTGCGCCGGGGATTTACGAGGAAAATATCTCGTTCAATGCCCAGATAATCACGCTGGGATCGCTATATCTGACCACCGGAGACACAGCTTACATTTCCTCAACGAGGATCGATGGCAGGTCATCGGGTTCGGTAGTAACAATCAGCAATCACGGCGAAAATACCGCCAGTTTGATTGGATTCACGATTCAAAATGGTGTAGGTAGCTATGGCGGTGGCGTCAGCTGTGTCAATTCCAGCCCTGTTATCGCGAATAACGTAGTTACCGCCTGTACAGGCACTTATGGCGGCGGGATATACTGCAATAACTCGGATGCTATGATTCGGGATAATACGATCAGCGGCAATTCGGGTCTTTACGGCGGTGGAGTTTGTATCTACCAAAACGGCGCGGTATTGAGCAACAACTTGATCGAAGATAATTCCGCCCTGGATTGGGGCGGAGGAATACTTATCCAAAGTTCCGAGTGCGATATCTCAATGAATACAGTGCAAAATAATTCGGCGGTTAGTGGCGGCGGTATATATTATTTCTATTCAAACGGAACAACCTCCAATAATATAATTCGTGATAATTCATCCACGAACGGAGCCGGAATTTTCTGCGAATCATCGAGTCCCACGATGACCAATAACACGGTTTACAGCAATTCCGCTTCCAGTTCGGGCGGCGGGATATACTGCAAACTGGCATCGAGCCCGGTTATCACGAATTCGATATTCTGGCACGATAGCGCGGGTGTTGCCGGACATGAGGTATACGAGTACGGCGCGTCACCTCAATTTAGCTATTGCGATGTTCAAGGTGACTGGGGCGGCGAGTCGAATATCGATATCGATCCGCTGTTCCGTGATCCGGAAGGCATGGACCTACATCTGATGGCCGTTGCCTACGGTTACCCATACGATTCACCGTGTATCGATGTCGGTCATCCTGATATCTGGGATTTGACGGTTGATGGCGAGTGGGGATGCGGCACTTATCTATGCGATTTGGGAGCTTATGGCGGCCGTGATGTGGCACATTTGCTGCCACCACCGGTGCTGGTCTCGCCCTATGATGGCGAGCAGATCGAGGAATTTACCCCGACATTAAGCTGGCTTGCCGAACCGGGCGCCGATGAGTATGAAATCATGGTCGATGACGCGATAGATTTCCTTATACCCGATCGACAGGGAAATTCGGAGGATGCACAATGGACCGTTACTCCGGAGCTTGAGTTCGGTGTTTGGTATTGGCGAGTCCGTTCGCGTAATCAGCTTGGCTGGGGAGAGTGGTCGGAAGGTTGGAGCTTCTCGATCGGGCCGACTGATGTCGATGATTCCCCGGGTGACCTGGTAGCGGGTGAATACACCCTGGGCCAGTGCTATCCCAATCCATTCAATGCCCGAACAACGATCGTATTCGGATTGCCCGAAGCCGGTCATGTTACGATTGATATTTATGATATGCTCGGTAAAAAAGTGGAGACACTGCTCAATGGCTATCATGAAGCCGGGTTCTATCAAGTAAACTGGAACGCGGCCGGGCAATCATCGGGATTGTATCTGTACAGAATTCAGTCCGGAAATTATTCGGATACCAGGCGAATGTTGTTGCTGAAATAACTAATTTTTCCTTACCCCAGCCGTAGCCGTCCACGGCAATACGGTTAAAAAAGCCCTCGCGAAAAGAGGGCTTTTTTATTAGTAGTTTTTAGATGAGCATGATTTAATTCACCAGCAGCATCTTCCTGGTCTCGATATAATCGCCGGCTCGCAGTTTGTAAAAATATATGCCGGAGGAAATATTATCGGCATGCCAGATTACATGATAGCTGCCCGCCAGTAGCTGTTCATTAACCAGAGTCGTTACCCGGCGGCCGAGAAGATCAAATATTTCGATTGTGACATCGGCTGATCGCGGTAGCTGATAGTTTATAGTCGTGGAAGCATTGAACGGATTGGGATAGTTCTGATTCAGGCTGAAGTCGATTGGAATTACATCTGCACGATCAATACGGGCATCTAGTAAGGCGCCGCGATTGTCCGAAAGAGATGCTTCTTCAATGCTTAAGGCGCCCTCACCATCGGCTGGAACCGTGAATAAAACGTTGTTGCCTGAAGCCAACGTGGTACCATCCGGGCTGTACGCCAGAACTGTCATAATATCATTATCATCTGTGTATTTAATGTCCACACCTTCGGCAACGGGCGCTCCAAGCTCGATGTCGGGGTGATGTAATTTAATCAGCGCGCCACCCAAGCTCGCATCCGTTACAACCGAAACCTCAATCTCATCGGGATTATCCCTTCGCGTCGAGACTACGGCCAAAGCATCGGATGGCACGACCTTGGCGGCCGGATTACCTCCCGTTATAACGACAATCATATAGATCAGGTCGCCTATCGTGGCCTGCAGATCATCACCGTTAACATCGGAAGCGAACATCTGGCGAAGGTTGAACGGGAATAACACCGGGTCAATCAGATGATTGGCCAAAAGGACAATATCGCCCACTTCATAAGGAAAGCCGTTCAGATTAAGATCGCCTAAAACGATATTGTGCTCGTTCAGTACCTTTATGTTTCCACAGTCAAGAGTCAGTTGCATGGTGCCGTACTGAACGCTGTCGGGAGCGTCATCACAACCGTCCGGCATCCAGATATGATAACCATCTTTATCAGAAACGTTATTGTACTGATATCCCTCATCGATGAAGCAGACCGGTGTACAGAAGTTAGTCGGGTAATCGTAACCGGCATCAAGAAGGAACTTCATCTCGAATAGCGGATCGTCAGGATCGATAACGCAGATATCATCGACTGGAGTCTGATTATCCAGATCGTTAATGAATGTGATACTGATCGTACCGGGGCCGTCGACGTCATAGTTGACATTCCAGTATTCACCGCCTGCAATAGCCGCGCCGGCTACTACATCGGTGATAGACAGGATTGAGGCGTCATACTCGAATGAAAATACGAATCCGCCTAGGCAGAAACAGTCGCCGCATGCGTCGAGATAAACCGGCATCCACTCCTCCAGACCCGGCCAGATATACAGCGAATCCACCATACTCGCCGCGATATCGCCGACAATAGTCAGCGGTCCGGCATCGAATGAAATTGGATCATGATTGTTATCGTCATCTACGGTGACGATTACATTTTCGGTTAAGCAAGTTCCACAGAAGTTTTCCATATCGAAATCGATGGCGTAAGTGTAAATCATACCATCGCCTTCGGGAGTTGAATTAACCAGAATGACTGTGCCTACCGTGGAGGTAACCGTTAATGGATCCGCGTCAGGATCGTACACATCGAATTCTACTATAAAGTCCTCATAAGTGCAATCGGATGGTAGCTCAAACGGATCAGGGCAGGGAGGCGTATTGGGGGAAAAGTAAAAACAAGCAAACTGCTCGATTATATTATATCCACCTCACTCAGGCCCACCGGCATTGGGGGGACCGCTGACTGGATCGGATCCCCTTCCCAGGGCATCGCAAATCGTTTGGTCCAACAGCTCATCATTATCTACGGTATGAACTACGTATGTCAATGCGTGTACCGGCGGATCACCCGGCTCGGTTTCCAGAAACGGTGAATCATAAGGCGGAAACAATTCGGCAAAGCCGGTGAAAGAATAGGAATCCCAGGTACACCCCAAACTATCCGTTATCCAGTTATCATTGAAGTTTCCGAAACTCCAGGAATCCCATTCCGACAGGGGATAATGTGCCTGACAGGCAGTCGAATCGATTTCATCAATATAGCAATTATTCATGCCAAGAGGATACGACATATCGGCGACATCTACATTATTGTTCTCGGACATGAAGAAAACCGGGATTTCAAACCAGCCGTTCGGGTAAGCCATAAAGTCAGAGCCATCCGCGGTGCCTATGAATACGTATAAATCATCGCGTTGCGCGGATGCCGAGGATATAAAAAGGCATAATAACATAATGGCGATTATCATTATTCTATTCATAAAACCACCTCCGTATTCCCAACAATAATTGTGATTAGGCCACAAAACCTCTTATTGACGACAAGTTAAATTTTCAAAAATCCATTATTAAAGAAAACGCGGTACTGCTTAATGATGCATTTAATATAATATACAATGTCTATAACATGAGTCAAGCGAATTTTAAAAATTATAGGCAGTTTGAATTAAGGAGATTGTTGATATATTACTTCAACAGCAACATCTTCCTGATCTCTATATAGTCGCCGGCCCGAACCTTATAGAAATACATGCCCGATGAGAAATCAACAGCGTTCCAGATTGCCTGATAATCCCCGGCTTGTTGTCGCTGGTTTATCAAGGTTGCTACATGCCGTCCGAGTATATCGAAGATTTCGATTTCAACATCGGCTGATTTCGGCAGTTGGTAGTTGATAGTCGTGGAGGCATTAAATGGATTGGGATAATTCTGATTCAATTTGAATACGCCCGGCATAACCGGGTCGCTATCGATAGCGGTGGTTTGATCATAATAATGAACGCCTATATCAATCCTGGTGTTATCGGGATCGTAAGGCGAATCGGGACTACCGGCATCGATACAGGGCGAACCGGGCAGAAGATGGAAATTGTTATTGTCCGAGTCGACGAATAGCGGGTCGATATCGATATTACCTTCGCCTTCCCAGCCATCCCTGATATCATTGAAAGTGATTTCGGGCGGCGTGGGTCCGCCCACATACATCTCGTATACTTCATTTTCCCAGACTATATTATTCAATACAACCGGGATTGATTGGCTTAAACAAGTAATACCGCCCGCCCAATAATTCGAAGTTATCGTATTATTTGTTATTTCCGGTTCGGCCGTATTACGGCATAATATACCGCCGCCATAGTTGGCAAAGATAAGGTTGCGGTATATAGAACCGTTACAATTTGAATCATAGAATATCGCGCCGCCCCAATTGCTTATATTTTCCGTAAGAACATTATAGCCCATTTCGGGATTGGAATTGATCGCGTAAAAGCCGCCGCCGCCCGATGTTATTCCCGAGGCCGTATTGTAAGTTATCTGGTTATTAACTATAAGCGCGTTGGCGTTATTGCAGCAGATGCCCCCGCCGAAACCATCCTTATAGGGGAAATATTCGGACGTATTATAAGTTATGATATTTTCCGAAATAACCGGTGAACAATCCAGGCAATATATTCCACCGCCGTAAGCGTACTGCCCGCCATCGCTGACCGCTTGATTGTTTTTAATAATATTGTGACATACCGTAATATCCGCGTTCGCCATGAAAATCCCGCCGCCTCTTACATTTCGGCCATTCTGGATAGTGAAACCGCATATTATCGTACCGCTATCCGGCATCTGGTAAGCGTTTACCACGCTGCCGTTTCCGGCGCCATCGATAATAGTCGTTAAAATACTGGCTGTATCCTGGTTTAGCAGGTAGGTGGAAGTTAATAAGATATCGATATTTCTAATACTTATATTCTCATAGTACGTGCCCGGCTGAACCAACACGGTATCGCCATCATCGGCGGCGATGATTCCTTGCTGAATGGACTGGAAATCATCCGGGATATTTATGACTACCGACAACACCGGCACCGGAAGAAAACATACTATTACACTTACAAGAATAAATAAATATCTCATTACATACCCAATACTATTATTTTATTTTCATGTTAGTTCTATATTCGGCAGGGTAATTTACCAGTTTACAATCGAGATCGATTAGGGATTAAAAACCGTTACAATGAAAAATGGTGTGTTTCATTTTATATCCGGTATGGCATAATGAAACATTTCGGCAGGCTAGAGTGTGAGGATGACACTTCTAATATGACCCTAATAAAAGACGGCTATCGATTCAATATTCGCGGAGTTTTAATAGTGTATTCTAATATTTGTAAAAGGATAGATTGTGCCTACTTCAACATTAGCATCTTCTTTGTCTCGGTATAATCACCGGCCTGCAATTTATAGAAATACATCCCTGATGAGAAATCATCCGCCTGCCAGATAGCCTGATGGTAGCCTGCGGATTGCCGATTATCAACAAGCGATGTCACCCTGCGGCCGAGGATATCGTAGATATCGATTGTGACCTGCGATTGATGCGGCAGTTCGTATTTGATTGTGGTTGAGGCGTTGAAAGGGTTGGGATAATTGGGGGATAGAGCAAAATACATAGGCGGTTTATTAATAATATCTTCGATTTCCACCAATTGGTTATAATAAAAAGCCCCGATATCGGCTCTGGTGCTGTCAGGATCATTGGGGGATTCCGGATCGCCTGTATCGATGCAGGGCGATCCCAGCAGTAGATGGAAATCGCTGTTTTCTGGATCGACGAATAACGGATCAAGATCAATATTACCCTCGCCTTCCCAGCCGCCGGCGATAACGCTGTATGAAATATCGAGCGAACCGCCACTACCGATTTTAATTTCCTCATTACCACCCGAAGTACTATCACCCCAAAAAAGGGTATTAACGATCACGGGATTCGAATAATAACTGATATGAATTCCCGCGCCACCCCTGTTCGATAAATTATTGCTGAAGGTATTATTTATAATCATTGGGTGAGATTCATTCCAACAAGACATTCCGCCGCCATCACCGGCAAAACCTGAATAATTATCGATAATTAAGTTATAGCTGATCAACGGGTTTGCATTGTTACAATAGATTCCTCCACCACCAGGTCCGACACCAACAATGTTTGATTCGATAGTATTATTCGATATTACAAGATATGAGTTTTCGCAGTATACACCCCCGCCGACATAGTAAGCATAGTTGGCTTTAATAAGATTGTCGGTAATTGTAGCTCCGGAATTATTTCGACAAGAGATTCCGCCGCCGGCGCCATGTTCCTCATAGGGATGCGATTTCGCGAGGTTTTCTGTAATTATATTTCTAACTATATTTGGAGAAGAGCCGAGGCAAGAAATTCCGCCGCCAAAATCTGGATGAAAACCATTTTGAATCGTAAATCCGGTTATCATTGAAGCGTAATTTTCATTGTTTTCAAAAGTAACAACTGAACCCGACGAATCCCCGTCAATTACAGTCTGCTCTATATAGCTCGTATCCCCCGTAGTCAAAAACAGCGAGCCCAGCACGATATTATGCCCGTTGAAATTGATATTCTCAACATAAGTCCCCGGCTGGACCAGCACCGTGTCGCCATCTGTAGAGGCATCGATGCCCGCCTGGATCGTGGCGTAGTCATCGGGGATGTTTATGATGGTGGCCGAAGCGGCTACGGCTAGTAGTATAATAATTAAGATGGTCAGAAATTTCATGCTATGCTCCCATTCCTACTTCAACAACAGCATTTTCTTCGTCTCGCTATAATCACCGGCTTGCAATTTATAGAAATACATCCCCGATGAGAAACCATC
>JAAEQD010000197.1 GCA_024231855.1 Candidatus Zixiibacteriota bacterium | reverse complement strand
GCCATCGAGAACAACCAGCAGCAATTCAAGGAGGCGTTGGGTATTGTCTTTACGCTCGTTCATGACACCTCATCCAGAACCCGGGATCTCCTCATACAGAGAATGAGTTTATAATGCACTTGGCTAACGGCTTTAAAGACGCCGGAGACCGACAATCCCACAGAAGATGCAATTTTCTGGAATGAGAGGTCCTCTTGATATCGCATCTTAATAAAGTCGATCTCCTTGCCAGTCAGTTTCTTGATGCAGTCTTTCAGGGCGTCCAACCGAGCACTCAATGTATCGAGCATCGGGCCAGACCGCTTTTCGAGTAACTCAAATACATCTTTGTCGAGCTTCAATTTCGTATGAGCCCGCCGTTCGCGATATTTCATAATCCGATACCGTGCAATCGAGATCCCCCATGCAACAAAATTGCTGCCTCGCTCAAATTGATGGAATTTCTGCCACATGATCGTCATGGTATCCTGCAGGATATCCTCCGCATCCGAATAATTGGGGACCATCGTGATAATATAGCCGAAGAGACGTTTTTGATTCGAAAGGATCAATCCCATGAAGTCCTTTTCGGTGGAATCAGCTATCCGCCCCTGAGAATCATCAAATTGGTTATGATCGCCCTTATTATCCACTGAATCACCTTTGTAGATCGACCTCTGTGTTCGGCTTAGATATAAACCTATTTATGATGGTAATCCCCCTAGAGAGGGGTTTTATTCACTGAAAAATAAAAAAATAAAATCGATCCCAACTTGCCGATCGCAGGTAATATATTATATTTATGGACTTATACTAGAAAAACAACCGATACATGAATAAAATAACCCATTATTT
>JAAEQD010000196.1 GCA_024231855.1 Candidatus Zixiibacteriota bacterium | reverse complement strand
TCTTGATATACTTACAGCCTTATTTACACAATCCAATATATCACAGAAGATGACTTCAAATTTAGTAATCCCGTTGCTGAAAAACTTCGTACGGTTTTGTTCAGATGAGGATACTCTTCAACATCAGATTAAGTCTGTATTGAACTGTGGACGCAGGGCTCTGTGGTGTGCCGAGCAATATATTTTAAGCGATGATGATAGAAACGCGGCTTTAATAGCAGTAGTTGACGGTTCCACCAGAATTCCCAATATGCATCATTGCGGAACCCCACTGGACATGCTATCTAATACCAACTTAAATTACAAAAGTGTTATAGAAAAATTATTGAGAGTAAAAAAGAAGAAAGAGACCCAGGGCTTTAGAGACGATGCCAGAAGAATACAGTATTGTATTACAAAAATTGGAATCAGGGAGAACCTGCTACAAATGGATAATACGCGGAAAAATACTTATTTAAACGAATTGTTTAATGAACATGCGTTCAAAGAGCAGAGCTGGCAAACTACAGGATTTGGTTTATGGTTAATTGCAAGAATTAAGCTTATTGGAGACATGAATGCAATTCTTAGTCTTAAACATATTTGGAGCAATGAATCTTTAGATAGTTCCTATCGTTCTGCTGCCCAGGAAGTATTGATATTCCTAAAGGCAATTAAACCGGAGGAAAGAACCATTTTTTTTGATTAGATAATTGTAATTGGAGCAACCGTAGGTCAAGTCAACTTGGGACTTGACGCGAAATTTAAATTACACTGTCTCGTCAGGCCCCGAGTAGACATGACCTACACTGCTTGACATGAACTTTAAATCACTCCGGCTCGTCAGGCCCCGAGTAGGCCTGACCTACGCCATTAACCTGCTAATCCAGCCCAAATTTCTTATCAAGCAAAAATTGTTTTAGATGCGCACGAATCACATTCGGCGCGGTTGAGGCCAGCCGTCTGGAGGTGTGTTCGCACCAAGAGTAATCCTCATCGGAGACTTCCTTGCCGGTGGGCGATTTCGCCTTGCGGCGGGGGCCGTCATACAGGCCGGTGGCCTGGATTATCTTCTCATATTCGTCGAGATAAGCATCGAGCCGGCTGTCATCATACTTTTCCCGGTGAATAACGATTTTCGGCTGCATACGCGGTTTGACCGGATTCTTCTGATCGGGCCAGCCCAGGCACATTCCCATCAGCGGATAAACTTTTTAGGGTAATCCGAGAAGTTTCGATACATCATCGGAGCTATTCCGGATTCCGCCGATCATCACTCCGCCAAGCCCGCAAGATTCGGCGCCGGTGAGTATATTCTGGGCTACTAATGCCGCATCGACAGTGGCTACGATAAACATCTCGATAGACCGATCCTGAAATTCATAGCCTTGCCGTTGGGCTACTTTCTCCAGACGGCGCAAATCAGGGCAGATAGTTAGAAACACCGGGCATTTCTCAACCCAGACCTGATTGCCGCAGAGTTCGGCCAGTTTCACCTTCTTTTCCTGATCTTTGATCACGATAATCGAATAGGCCTGCACATTCGATGATGTCGACGCCTGACGGGCGGCATCAAGGATAGAATTAAGCAAATCATCGGGTACAACCTCGTTTTTGAACTTGCGCACCGAGGTGTGCGATGCCATCAATTCTAAGATCTTATTCATAACTTGAGTATATTCGGTTTTGACTTTTAAATCAAATTAAAATATAAACATTCTGATAAAGGAGGAGTTATGCCAAAAAATATCTTAACTATCATAATCTCATTAACAATCATAACAACCTGTTTCGCTCAGGACAAACCTGATTCATCCGGGATAGACCGTCTGGGGCAGGCGCTGGAATCGGTCGGTTTCGACCGGGGTGATCTGGGATACGAGCCGGAGGGCTACTGGAACCGTTTCCCAAATCCCGAACTTATCCCCCATATCATGCCGTTTTTCGAAGATTTATTCGCCGAACCGATGAAAACTTACGATTTCACCAAAACGATGGGCAACACGGTGGATTTATAC
>JAAEQD010000195.1 GCA_024231855.1 Candidatus Zixiibacteriota bacterium | reverse complement strand
CGCGGGTATTCGACCGGAAAATAAAATCTCTATCGCTTTAAACACTATGCTAAATATGATGAAAAACGATGCTGCCGTTGATTCTACTAGGATTGATCAGGATTCCATCTGGATTCAACAGGATACATCCTGGACCGAGCCGGATTCCGTCCTCTATGTAGGCCAGATTCACAATGTGAATTCGAGCTACTCGGCAAATATCATGTACCAGTTCATGATGTTTAATATGAATCAATCCTTGAACGCCAATTTCTCGATGCAATTATCCGAGGATAAAAATCCGGCGCGCTTGGGTAATGATATAAATACGCGGAATATCATGTTTGCCTTTATGTCGATGCTGAGCAGGTCGTGGTCGGCCACGGCCAATGTCAGTTTAAATACTGTCGATTTGGAAAGCCAGGATAAAACATCCCGAACCGGGTTGGGATTGACAATCACCAATCGCATACTGGCAGGAAAACTATCCAATACTATCGGCGCCAATATGACCAATTCCGATCAAGCCGATGTTACAGGCATAACATTTCAATCGAATTACTCAATCACTCGCGCGGATGTAATTCGGCTCTCGGCTAAAACATCGATGTATAAAAACAACGATCCAGCGACTATAGACTATAATGAGTACATTGCCAGTTTGAGTTATTCGCACAGGTTTTAAGGATAAAAATACCTTTGATAAATAGAATAATCCGTTATAATATACTCAATGATGTATATTTGTCTTGATTTGACAACTTTGGAGGAAGTAGTTTGCTTAAATTCTGGTATTTTCTGGTTATCATTGCATTAATCGCTATTGTAGGCGATATTAGGGCGCAGGCGCCGCAAATAGAATGGGATTGTTTCTATGGCGAAGTTAATATGAATGAATACGCCCGGGGTGCTCATTCAACTCCGGATGGCGGTTATGTTGCTGGTGGCAATACCCAAAGAGAAGGATCGCTGGATTGCCTGATCGTTAAATTTAACTCCGAGGGCGATACCGTCTGGACACGCTCAACCGGGTCGATGACTCATCATGAAACCATTCAAGCATTTTATGTTTTGCCCGATGGCAAGTATCTCTCAGCCGGCGCTATTAATGAATATGGCGATATTAAATCACATATAATGATAATGGCTCCGAATGGTGATCACGAATTCTCCGGTTATTATAATTCTGACCATGATAACTCAGTTGCGTTCGATGTCGCCTTAAACCTTGATTCAGGATTTGTATTTGTATCAGCAGTAGAGAATGATGGTGATGATAATAATGACGTAAGCCTTACTCGATTACATCCTCTTGGCGCTCCTCAGTGGGAATACAGCTATGATATGGCGCACGAGCAGATCCCATATAGCGTTGTACCGATGATGGGAGGCGGTTATTTTGTCGTAGGCGAATCCCAGGATTTCGTCAATTTCCGCGACCAGGGAATGATATATATAACAAACAGTTGTGGAGTACCTGAAATTATAACTGTCCATGATAGTAATGGCCGAGTTGTCTACACTGATGTCCAGCAACTTCCCGATAGCGGCTTTGTAATTACCGGGCTTATTACAGATGATCTCTTTGACACCGCCGATCTGCTAGTAAAGAGATTGAACGCGGACCTGAGTGAAGCCTGGACAAAAACTTACGGCTTTGGCGGAGATGATGTCGCCGAGTGCGTTGAGCCAACAGCGGATGGCGGTTTCATCGTTGGCGGAACCTGCGAAGTCGGTACGTTGAATTACTGGGCACTGCGTCTGGATGCCAACGGTGATACACTCTGGACAAAAATTACCGGCACGCCAAGATATGATTACCTCCGTTCTATTTCGATCACCGATGACGGTGGTTATATAATGTGTGGAGAATCTGTGGAACAGGACAATCCTTATCGTTACGATATGTATGTAGTTAAACTCGAACCGGATCAGGTCGGTATTGATGATACTCACTCACAGTTATCGTCGCAACTGGTTTTATCGCAGAATTATCCTAATCCATTCAACGCGTCAACTACTATAGAATTCCGACTTCTGTCAAAACAGCATGTTAATCTAGGCGTTTATGATATCCTTGGACGTGAAATCACTACTTTACTGGATGAAACCAGGAAAGCCGGAACGCACGCCGTTTCATTCGATGCGGGATCGCTGCCATCCGGGATATATTTCTACAAAATCTTGGCAGATAATTATACCCGAACCAGGCGGATGTTACTTATAAAATAGTAAAATTGTATTGACATGTTTGGGAAATCACATATATTACGAAAACGATAAGGCAGATCGCCAGGTTTGAATTAGCAACGATATATATAGTTTAATTGGCCAAGCAGCTAAAAATTAATAAAGGGGAGTTATCTTATGAAAGAGTTTCAAAAAATATCGGTTATGATTTTTATTGCGGTTATTATACTTAACGTCAACCTTATTGCGCAAGCGCCTGATACATCCTGGACCAGGTTGTACGGGCGCGATTCTGATGATTACGCATACACTATATTACAAACCGCGGACGATAATTACATTGTCGGCGGCAAATCTTATAGCGGAAGCGAAACGGGATTTGACGCTTATCTTTTGAAACTCGATGAAAACGGCGATACAATCTGGACAAACACATTTGGAGGTTCGCAGGGCGAGATAATCTACAGTATGGTTGAAGGCTCTGACGACGGTTATGTGGCGGCCGGGATGATAGGCTCAACAACTGACGCGCGTAAGGCTTACATAGTAAAGGTTGATGAGCTGGGGGATACGGTGTGGACTACCAGTTACCCCTCTTCCAGAAACGCTGTCGCGCATTATATTAGTCGAACCTCCGATGACGGCTATATTGTTACCGGTGAGCAGGTTGTTGTAGGAAGATACTGGGAGGTTTTTATACTTAAACTTGCCCAGGATGGATCAATATCGTGGTTTAATACTTTTGGCGGCAGCGGTACCGAAGAAGGCCATTGTATCGAGCAAACATCTGATGGGGGGTATATTACATGTGGCCTAACCACATCATTTGGAGCGGGTTCTACCGATCTTTATCTGATTAAAACCGATGAATTGGGCGAAGCAGTTTGGACGAGAACATTTGGCGGGGAATTATCCGATGCGGCCCATGCGGTTGCCCAAACACCTGATAGCGGCTATATTGTGGCCGGCGAGATTGACAATCCCAATCATGGCGTGTATGCCGTAAAAACCGACGCGTTTGGCGACACGCTCTGGACAAGAACTTACACTAATAATAGCGACATAGATGTTTGTACTTCGATGGACCTAACTTCCGACGGCGGTTATGTCTTCGGCGGGTATACTAACGTACCCGGTTATAATCATGATTTCTACTTCGTTAAAGCTAATGCCGATGGCGACTCTCTTTGGGCTAAAACTATCGGTCATTTGAATTATGATCGGGGCCGTTGTGTCAAACAGACTTCTGATGGCGGCTATATCTTGGTAGGTGAAGCGCCCGGGCAAGCGTATGATTGTTATATTGTCAAGCTGGATGAGGATCATGTTGGTATCGATGAGTATAAATTGGTTCCTGATAACTATAAGGTTTTAAGTAACTATCCAAATCCATTCAACGCTTCTACCACAATCAGTTTTGCTATCGATAAACCTCAGCATGTTTCTCTGAAGGTATATGATATAATGGGGCAGGAGATTAAAACACTTATAAACACCAGACTTGACGCGGGCATGCATTCGATTAAATTTGATGCATCCGATTTAGCCAGCGGGTTTTATCTCTATAAATTGGAAACCGGGGAGTTTACCGAATGTAGCAGAATGCTTTTACTCAAATAGATTCCCGACTGAGGAGGAATAATGAAATATTATAAATTTTATTTTATTTTGATAATAGCTACGCTTTTTAGCGTTACGATGATTTATGGTCAAGCCCCGGAGGTAGAATGGGAACGCTTATTAGGTGATACGCTTGCACCTGATTACGGTCTTGGCGCTTTTCAAACTTCCGATGGCGGCTATATAGTTGGCGGTAACTCTACAGGCTGGAATGGAGGTTACTACGATAATGTACTGTTTAAACTTAATGCCGATGGTGATACTCTTTGGAGCGCGTCGAACAGAACGGACAGTTTTCAGGAGAATGCCAGTTGTTTTCGATTAATGCCGAATGGCACCTATATGTTCTCCGGTTATTCGAATCAGAATCCTGATGCCGGTACAGCATATCTTTATAATGCCGAATCGGATGGTTCATACGGTTGGACAAGTCTCCATGGTACCGACTCTATACCCGAAACTGCCACTTGCGTCGCGCCCGCTGGTGATACCGCGTATGTCGCTATGACACGATTCTGGTTCAACTCGCAATATGGTTGGGATATGAAACTTCGCTATATCTGGCTTGATGGTTGGCCGGCATGGATTGAACACTATTATTCAGAGGTAGCGGATGAACCAGCTTGTATCAATTCTATCTCTACAAACGGCTATATAGTTACAGGAATGACTCAGAATCCTGAATACTACGATTATGAGTTATTGTTGTTTAAAATCGGCTATTTTGGCGGCATCGAAGAATGGAATAGAATCGGGGGTTCTTCTGATGATTACGGTAAATGGGTGGTTGAAACCTCTGATGGTGGGTTTCTGGCAACCGGATATACCAAAGAGCTTGATGGTAATACCAAGGATGTTTACATCGTTAAAACAGATAGCGCTTGTCATCCAGAATGGTACCGAATATATGGATTTGATTATCATGACGAAGGCAGATATTGCGCGCAAACCGCGGATGGCGGCTATATAGTCGGAGCGACTTGCAAAGCATTTGAGTCCTTTGATTTCTGGCTGTTGCGGTTAGACGCTAACGGCGATACACTATGGACAAAAGTTATCGAACGCGAGCTTGATCAATCTCTTTACTCGGTAGATATCACTGATGATGGCGGTTATCTAATTTGCGGCAACTCCGGCATAATCGGAGGAAATTACGATATGTATGTAGTTAAGTTAGGGCCAGAGACTGGTGTGGAAGATGATGATAGCAAATTGCCGAACCAAACATCATTAATGAAAAATTACCCGAATCCATTCAACGCCTCTACCACAATTAATTTTGCTATCGATAAGGCACAGCATGTTTCTTTTAAAGTATATGATTTAATGGGGCGTGAGATAGAAACACTGATAAACGCCAGACTTGAAGCGGGTCATCATTCAATCGATTATAACGCGTCCGGATTGCCTTCAGGTATATATTTCTATAAACTCGAGACAGAGTGGCTTGCAGAAGCAAAAAAGATGATTCTGTTGAAATAGCTTACGAGAGCCGGTATTATGAAGATTAACCGGTAACTTTTTGCGAATATCTGTCTGTGCAATAAACAGTTTAAATATATAAGTTTTAAAATAATAAAATTACATCTATTGACTTATTTTGATTTATGATTTATAGTATAATATTAATTTCACCAAAAACACGACGGAGGCTAGTATGTATAAGATAACAAAAATCATGATATTGACAGTAGTTTTTATGTTCGTGTTTGCTCAATTATCAGCGGCTTACGAAATCCCTCAACGCAAAATCGATCTCAAACCATATCTGAATTTCATTTTCCCAAGTGATCTTATGGAATCCGAAAATATTGAAACAGCTGTCGAAAATGATATGGGTTTCGGTTTTGGGATTAAGGCCCGCACTCAAATAACCGGCAATTATGGATTTGTCATTAACACATCAATAACCGATTTCAAAGTAAGTGATAATTCTCTTAGTACGGCTACTATTTTTACCGCGGGTTTCTATTATTCACAGAGTACTAGCCTGGGTAATCTTGTTTTAGATTTGAGCTCCGGGGTAATATCGTTAGCGGATTATTCTATGATGTTATTTTTACCCAGCCTGGAATTTAATCGGGCGATTTCTGATAGGATTTCAATCTCTGCTGAATTGGGAATGCCGATTCCAAATGACTGGTTTTACAATTATAATATCAAAGAGAATTACAAATCGCTATCGATTTCGTTAGGCAGCGCGATAGTATTTTAGCCGCCATATATATGTATCTGCTCCATCACATTAATCGCCCGAGCACGGATTATGCTTGCCGGCATATACCCACCGGCGGAAATAGTCTGCTGTACCAATTTGAAAATGACGAGATTATAAGTACCGGTCACACCGCCTAGCGGGAGCAAGTCGGATGCCGTTAGGGAATCTACACCATCATTATCAGTCTGTTTCATAACACCTGTAGAATCAGTACCATCCAAAATAGTTATCCAGATAGTCGGATCACATCCGTCGCCGTCCCATTGGATTTCAAAGCCATCTATGGAAACAGTTTCAAATGATACTGGTGAGGTTATGCCAAGTGTACAGGCAGGGAAGACGATACTCGTACTTAAGGATGGCACATCTGTGTTACCATAGACAGTGAAATCAACAGGCTGCCCGTTTTCTACAAACGGCACGGACATTTCGAAATAACTGTAGTTCTGATCAGCGGCACTCCAGATAAGCCTGATATCTTCGCAAAACACGGAATCCGCCTGAAGCGGACTTATCGGCGCAACTGGCGCATAAGCAGTATCGAATCTCGCCCGAATATTCTCCTCAACATGGTAACCCGATGCCGCCTGTTTGGCATCCACCTCTAAGAAGGCAAATATCTCTTCTCCGGTTAAATATCTGGTGGTGAAATCCCATGTAGGCCCCGTGGTGGTCTCGACATCATTATAGATAACAACTTTCCAATAATATTGCGTGCCGGGGCTTAGAATATTACCGGCGTGTTCCGGTAACGTCAATCCCTCAACGATAAGTGGCGGATCGGATGAAGTACCGATATATAAATCAAAGTACTCTTCGCTAGGACCGGGATTGGTGTAATCCCAGGTTAATTCAGTTATCGTATCAATATTGGTAGCCCCATTGTCAGGGTATGGGTTGCTAACATTCAGTAAAATCGGCGCAACTGTAGTAAAATTCCATAGCGGTCCTTCAACCGTATCTTTATCATTGTAAGAAACTACTCGCCAAAAATAGGTGGTTTCTCCCGTCAGAGTATCAAGGCCTCGTGTTGTATCGATCAAACCTGATTGAACCAATGCCGGATCGCTCGTCGTTCCCAGGTATACATCGAAATCATAAATTTCATCATGCGGATTATAAAGGCTCCAATACATTTCCAGTATCGAATCCACGTCCGCAGCCCCGCTATCGGGATAAGGGCTATGCGGTCGTCCTGGCCCCCATAATTCATCCGCCGTGGTAAACGATGCTGTATCAGAGTTCTCATGTCTTTCATCGTTTACGGGCTCGAGATAGTGTATAACAGTAGTACCGACCCTCCAGTAATAGGTTGTCGCGGGTTCGAGTGAACTCGCGGTAATTGTAGTTTCAGGATGGCTTAACGCTAATCTGCGCCAGTCTTCAGGAGGGGCATCACGGGATGTGCCCAAATAAATAGAATGATGTACGGTATCAATGGGAGTTCCTACATAATAGAAGCTCCATACTAAATCAACCTCCGATGTATAAATAGTAGCTCCGTCTTCAGGTGATACTGTCCAGACCCAAAACTCAACAGTTCGATCAAATGGGCAGTTACAGCTAAATGCTATACAGGAAAGCCCACTAAGCATTATAATTACAAAACGAATTATATCTTTCATATGTTACTCCAGTAATAATAATTTAGTTCTTTGATCGGAATTTATAAGGTTTTACGAAATTATGCAATTAATTTAGTTATAATTATTGATTAAACCATTTGACGGTTTAGCGATATCAATATATATTATGAAGTTATGAGCGATGATTTTAAACCTTACGTTCCCCACCATCAAAGCCCGGCCGAATCAACGCTTAAAGCAGTACTGATCGGTATTATCTTTGGCGCTTTATTCGGCGCCGCGAATGCGTATCTTGGTTTGACGGCCGGTTTGACGGTTTCCACCTCAATCCCCATCGCGGTAATGGCGGCAGGCTTTTTTAAACTGATAAAAAGCTTTGGTGGTAAAGCCAATATACTGGAAGCCAACATGTCGCAAACGGTCGGTTCGGCGTCCTCATCGCTGGTATCGGGTGTCATATTCACGATACCGGCTCTGTACCTGTGGCATCTGGACCCAACATACCTGGAGATGGTGATGCTGGCTTTCCTTGGCGGCATACTGGGCGTTCTGTTCATGATTCCCCTTCGCCGCTTCTTGATTGTCCGTGAGCACAAAAACCTTCCGTACCCCGAGGGAACAGCTTGCGCCGAAGTCCTCATCGTAGCTGATAAGGGAGGGCAGCAAGCCGGTTTCGTGTTCAGAGGTTTGGTCATTGGAGCGTTATTTAAGTTATGCGCGAATTTCCTGGCCATCTGGAAGGAGAAAATCGATTACACTTTTTCCATTCCGAACAAAGCCAATATCGGAATTAAAGCCGCCCCGGCGCTTTTAGGCGTGGGTTATATCCTGGGTTTGAGGATCTCTACCGTGATGGTCGCGGGTTCGTTCATATCCTGGGCTATCGTAATTCCAATAATCGCGTCATATGGCGACCAGTGGGGGATATTCACTCTTCCCGAAAACGGCCAGTTGATTTCCGAAATGGCGCCCTCAGCGATCTGGAATAAATATATCCGATATCTGGGAGCCGGCGGAGTCGCGGTCGGCGGGATTATCACGATAATTAAATCGTTCCCGGTTATGATCGACTCTATCAAACTGGGGCTGTCGAAGATAACGAATGCCGCCGGTGAAATTACTCATAAGAGAACCGAACGGGATTTATCATTCAAGTTTATCGGCCTGGCGGTAATCGCTATTATTCTGATGATTACGCTGATGCCCGGCATTATCACTACAACTCAGAATATACCGGTAAGGTTAATGGCAGCCGTGGCGATAGTAATATTCGCTTTTCTTTTCGTAACGGTTTCCTCGCGAATTGTGGGCCTTGTCGGTGTTTCATCCAACCCCACTTCGGGAATGACAATCGTAACATTGCTGGGCACTTCACTGGTTTTCGTGGCCCTTGGTTTCACCGGTGATCTGGGCAAAATCGCGGTTCTCTCTGTCGGGACAATTGTCTGCGTGGCCGCTTCGATGGCCGGCGATGTCTCGCAGGATTTGAAGACAGGTTTTCTCGTTGGCGGCACGCCGCGAAAACAGCAATTGGGCGAGTTAGTGGGGATTATCACGTCCGTTTGGGCGGTATGCTTTTCGGTGATAGTGCTGCATGAAGGTTTTGGTTTCGGATCAATAGACTTGCCCGCGCCTCAGGCGACCTTGATGAAGACCGTAATCGAGGGCGTACTTTCGGCGGATCTGCCCTGGAATCTGGTCATAGCCGGTGGAGTATTTGCCATAATAGTCGAGTTAATCGGCTTACCGTCTTTGCCGTTCGCGGTTGGTTTATATCTTCCGCTAACGACCATGTCGCCGATTTTCGTGGGCGGTTTAGTCAAATACTTCGTCGATAAAAAGCGGAATTCGAAAGGAAAATCAGGACTCGATAGCGGCATCCTGTTCAGCTCCGGATTGATTGCGGGTGAAGGTCTTATTGGTGTCGGAATTGCAGCATTTGTATATTTCTTCGGCAAATGGGATGGTTTGGGTTTCGATTGGGCCGGGCCCTTGGCCAAACCGCTGGCGCTGGTGATATTCGCCGGGCTGGTTTATATCCTGATGAAGCAGGCTAAATCCAATAATACCTAGGGGCTTATCGCATAAATCCCAGGTTTATTTTACTAAAATCATACGTTTAGATTCAGAATAATCTTCTGCCTGTACTCTATAGAAATAAATCCCGCTGGATAGGGAAGAGGCATCGTAATTTATTGAATATGTACCAGGCGGCTTTTCCTCATCAAGCAATGTACTAATCTTTCTACCCAATAAATCATAAATAATTATGGAAACACGCTGCTGATCCGGTACGGTGAACGAGATCGAAGTTTTAGCATTAAAAGGATTTGGATAGTTCTGCGCCAACTCAAATGTGGCCGGTATTTGGGTGACTTCTCGAATATCGGTAGGAATTTCGAAGTCGTATAATCCGGTACCCCAACTATCGTGCTTATACATCGGCCAATCGTTATAATCGGGATGATTCGTGGCTGAGCCATCGACATACACCACATCGCCGGAAATTGAGACGAAAACGAAATCGATATCACCGTCGTTATCCAAATCGCCGATTGCCTGTGATGGGCCGTGGGTGGCCGAATTACTATTATCACTTAAGAAATACGGGTAGCCCTCCACTAAAGAGCCATTAGTGTTAAGCGCGAAAATGTTATCAACCGTCTTAACCAGTATTTCTTGTGTTTCGGTTTCGTTATCGATCTCGGCAATAGTCGGCGATGAGTTAATATTAGCCATACCGCCGTCATGCGGTAACTCGATTGGCCAGTTTATCAGAGGTTGCCCCTCGTGGTCGAATCCGAAAAGTATCTCCATCCAGTATGGCGAGGTCATCAGCCCGCCGATAAATATCTCAAGGTCGCCGTCATTATCGATATCGCCCAGCGCCGGCGAGGATAACCGGCAATATCCGGCTCGCACCGGCCAGCCCGGCTCGGAGTTGCCCTCATGATCCCAACAGTAGAGGTAATCCTGGTTGGATGTGTCATACGCCGCCACGACAATCTCCAGCATCCCATCGTTGTCAACATCACCCAACGCCGGCGTTGATTTCACCGTACCAGACGTCGCCACCGGGAAGCCCTCCAAAACCGTGCCAT
>JAAEQD010000194.1 GCA_024231855.1 Candidatus Zixiibacteriota bacterium | reverse complement strand
TTTGAAAATAATTAAATTTAATCTGATAATAATACTTTTGGTTGCGTCGATTGCCTCCGCTCAGAACTACCAAATAGATTGGCACGTGATTGCCTCGGGCGGTGGACACATCGAATCAGACAATTATTCACTGGACGGCACCATTGGTCAACCAATAACCGGCCAATCGTCATCCGATAATCATACTCTCATCTCGGGTTTCTGGGGTAGCTTGGGCGGCAGTCAGCAAGAAGGCTATGAATATCTACCCGGTGACGCCAATATGCCCAACGGTATCTGGCCTCCGGCAGTCATCGGTTCTGATGTGACATATCTTGTCAACTATTTCCGAGCTATAAGCGGTCCTTGCTTACTTGATGGATTCTTCGCTTCGGCCGATGCCAACGGCGATTGCCTGGTGATCGGCAGTGATGTCACCAAACTGGTGACCTACTTCAGAGGATTGACCTCGCTGAGCTATTGCGTCGATTACGAACCCGCCTGGCATGATCCATCCGAGCCGCCGACGGAGATGCCGCCCGGCTGGCCGAATTGCGATAGTGAATTAATATTATCCAGGGACAAACGCGGGTCGTTTGGAAAATAAGGAGATGATATAAAAAGTTTACAAAAGATAAAAGTGAATTCGTTAAAAATAGATTAAATTTGGATTAGTTTAGAGTTCTACGATTTAATAAAAATAGAATTTAGAAATTGAAAGGGGATCCAATGCAAAAATCAGTACTTATCTTAATCCTATCGGCTCTATTGCTTCTAACATCGATATTAGTTGCAGAAGTCGCGCAAACTATCAACTATCAGGGTCAGCTAACCGATACCGGTGGCGATCCGGTCGCCAATGGCGTTTACTCGATGACTTTTAATCTCTACAATGATCCCGCGTCTGGTGCCCCTATCTGGAGTAGTCTAGTTCGCCAGGTTGTCGTAACGGATGGACTGTTTTCTTATACTTTAGGCGATTCGGTGGCTTTAGCTTACGATCTGTTTAGTAGCGATTATGGACTGTGGCTGGGAGTTAAGGTAGGCGCCGATCCTGAGATGACCCCACTCACACGTCTGACAGCCGCTCCGATGGCTGCTGTCGCGGCCAGTTTAAATGGTGATATGAAAACCTCACTGGGGAAACTCGTTTTAGATGATGGCCGCACTGGTGGAGGACTTGACAGTACAGTTGTAATAGCTAGCGAGGCTAGCACGCTCGACCATCATGGTCATGTTACAATCCTCAAGATCGCAAATGGTGGCGCGGATACAACCGATCTGGTGGGGCTGTTCGGTGATCCCGATTTCGCGAGAGTCGAGGTCGGCGACGGCAATGCCCCTGACAGCGGCGTAGTCGTCCAAAGCGCGGTCGACCACAAGCATCATGGCCATGTTAAAATTTTCAAGATCGCAAATGGTGGCGCGGATACAACCGATCTGGTGGGGCTGTTTGGTGATCCCGATTTCGCGGGAGTCGAGGTCGGCGACGGCAATGACCCTGACAGCGGTGTA
>JAAEQD010000193.1 GCA_024231855.1 Candidatus Zixiibacteriota bacterium | reverse complement strand
GATTATCCGGTGATGTATTTCCTTCATGGCTGGGGCAACAACCATAACGGCTACACGGAGATTTATAGTACACTCGATGATTTAATAGGCGCCGGTGATATCGAACCGTTTATCTGCGTCAAACCTGATGCATACTGCAATCCGTACAGAGGAACGTTCTTTGTGAACTCGGAGCTTTATGGCGATTATGAAGACTATATTGTTTATGATTTAATCGAGTTTGTAGATTTCAACTACCGCACGATTCCCGAGCGGGATATGCGGTATCTCTTCGGGCATTCCATGGGCGGTTACGGCAGTATGATCTTAGCGTTAAAACATCCCGACATATTTCGTGCTACAGTATCCCATAGCGGGCTTCTCGATGTGAATCTCACTTTAGTGCAATTCCGCGCCGAGATTTTGATGGAGAACGGTGGTTCGCCCCCGTATGATTATAATCCATACGCTGGTATACATACCGAAGTTACATTCTGCATGTCGGGGGCATTTTCCCCTAATTTAGATAACTCCCCGGAGCAGGTCGATTTCCCGCTTAGCTCAGGTGGTTACATCATCGACACGGTTATGAGCAGATGGGCTCTCCATGAACCGTCGCTGTTTGCAGGAGACCTTCCCCCCGATAATGATTTAGCTATCTACTTCGATTGCTCGGTTAACGATACATATCTTTATCCGACGAATCTTGCCTTTATGGATTCGCTGGATGAATTGGAAATTGATTATCAATTTCATGCTTTCACCGGTCCTCACTATGTACCGGAACGATTATATGTATCATTTGTTTTCTTCGATTCGGTGATGCATTCGACAACCGGTGTGAATGATGATAATATAAATATTCCAAATACAACAATTCTCAGTCAGAATTACCCGAATCCTTTCAATTCTTCGACCACAATCGAGTATACCCTCAATGAAAGCTCAAACGTAAAATTGGAAATCTATGACATACTTGGCCGGAAGATTGAAACGCTGTTGGATGAACAGCAAGCCGCAGGGCATAGAAAAATAAATTGGAATGCTTCGCAATATTCATCGGGGATTTATTTTTATAAATTGAGCAATGGGGATAATTCCGTTTCGAAGCGGATGGTGTTATTGAAATAAGGTAGTAGTAGGTCGGGTTTTGAGCGTAGCAGAATAACCGGCAGTATAAAAGCTGTCGGTTTTCTCTGCTGAAGCTGACTTCTCTCTGCAGCGACAATCGGAAACCGACCTACTTTTTTTTTCTGCGTCAAAAAGCATGTTTAATAAAGCCAGTTGCAGCATCCTGAAGAATTTCGCGGGGTACGGCGACCCCGCGACACAATTAATTCAATATTACCGTAGGGACAGGTTACGACCTGTCCCAACAAGTTTTATGATATAGCTTGTCGTAGTTAATCGATTAGTACCGGATAAGTACCCGGCATAAGCATCGGAAGTGGTTTACCGTTGTGATCGAGAATCATCCGAATCATTCTTAAATCATAATCTTCTTCAATCACACTCTTGACACT
>JAAEQD010000192.1 GCA_024231855.1 Candidatus Zixiibacteriota bacterium | reverse complement strand
GCAGCCGCAGACGAATGGAATCTGGAATTTCATTTTATCGATATGGTTGTGCTCATCGGCCGGAGTGAGGACCTCTGATTCGTCGATATAATCGACTTCCAACGCCTCGAGAACCTGGGCCTCGGCGAAATGTCCGATTCTAGCCTTGGCCATCACCGGAATAGTCACCACCTTTTTAATCGAAGAGATAATCGTCGGATCGGCCATCCGGGCAACGCCGCCATCACGGCGGATATCGGCTGGCACCCGTTCCAGGGCCATCACGGCCACTGCCCCGGCATCCTCGGCGATTTTCGCCTGCTCGGCATTGGTCACATCCATAATCACGCCGCCTTTTAGCATCTCTGCCAGGCCGACTTTGACTTTGAAATTCTTATCGTTAAACATAGGCTAAACCTCGTTTATTAACCCGGTTACCCTACCGGATTATATTTACATCCGATGCCCTGAGTTCCCTATTATTATAAAAGAAATCCACGATGTACACATCAGGACACATCCAAGGGTAAAATATAGCTTTTAAATCCGGCGTGTCAAGGGGATTGAGGAGGAACGAGACATGCCTTCAGGGAGTTGGTGGGATATGTTTAACGGCTGCCTAATCCATCGGGTGTGTAGAGTTTAAGCGCCGTAGCGGAGATGAAAAATGAGTATAATGGATTGAGCGTTTAGGAGAGGAAGATTTCCTTTTCCTAATGATGATGTTTTACCTACCACCATTGTGACAGGGGATGGGATACTGGGCGATTAAATCAAAGTTAGCTCGAATTCATGCCTGGTATTATAAGGATTTGAAAAGGTTGCGAGTTCAAAGGTGTGTGTGCCCGGGTGCCCCATTCCCGCCCCAAGCGGGAGTGGGTTGATATAATGTAAGCATTATATCCAATCATTCAATCGGCAGCCGTCCGTTACGAAGCAGCGCTTCGCTACGAGGGGAAAAACAGCGAATGGGATGTCAAGACCATGGGGGAAGGAAATGTTTCGACGTATAATTTGCCTTACAACCGTATCACATCAAGAATCTTATTACTTACCGGCTTGATCTCCAGCTTGCTGGATTGGGTGTCCTGCTTTATATCCACAGTCACCAATTCTTTATATTTAGCATCGCTGTAACGGGCGGTAATCGCGGCGGCTAATTCGATATCGGATTGCTCCGGCTTGCCTCTAAGCAAGCTGATCGGCGAACCGACATCCATGACCTCGAAGACTAAATCGCCGGATTTGACCAGCGATTCGATGTTATCATTGTCTTTTTCATTGCGGCCCACTGCCAGCTTGGCGTTAGGCGATAGCCGGAACTGGCGACCGACCGTGAGAAGATGAAGATCGTTATAATCTAAATCTTCCCGATTGTACTTGAGCAGGTCTTTCAGGCGTCTGGAATAGTTTCTATCGGTTAGAAAGCATCCCCCGGCAGGCGAGGCGTATGTTTCCAGTCCAAATTTTTTCGCCAGGGCCATCTGGCCTTTGCGCGACCGGCCATTGAGATCTAAAAGCCAGTCCCGCTTTATCAGTCCCTCTTTTTCAGGAGCGGTTGGTTCGAGCAGTTTGCCCGACAATGGCCTGACAATCCTGTCGCCGAGATCACATACATTATCAATCATCTTGAGCGTGTTTTTCATCTGCGACATCGGCCGCTGGCCGACCACCTCGCCAGTGATCAGGAAATCGGCGTCGATCATTTTCATGAAATCCGCCGCTTCACGAAGCATCAGGATTCGGCAATCTATGCACGGATTCATATTCTTGCCATAGCCATATTTGGGATTTTTAACTATATCGATGAATTTCCAGCCGAGATGGCATAATTTCAGCCTGAAACCGAATTGCTTGGCCGCCGGCTCGGGGTTGGAGCCGCACGAGGAGGAGTCATTTATATCACATCCGAAGTGATTTAAAAATTTAACAGCCTCGACATCTACGCCATGTTCCAACATTACTAATATGGCCAACGTAGAGTCGAGGCCGCCCGAATAAAGCGCTACCGCTTTAGGTTTACGCATATTCTATTTGTCGACTACCAGACACGAATGAATGATAATTATTATCAGGTCGTAACCTTATCTTTCGTGTCGGCAAACTGATAGTATTTATCGTAATTGATTTTGCCCAGGTTCATTTCTGCCATGATCCCTTTTAATTTCCGGTGAAGTTCATCCCAGAAATCAAACGACGCGCAAGCGTCCTTGCCTTTACAGCCGGGCTCATCTTTGTAATCCTGGTTGCAGGAACTTAAGACAAACGGGCCCTGAGTAGCTTCGAGAATGTCCAAAAAGGATATTCCCTCGCGAGACTTGGCCATTCTGTAGCCGCCATTGACACCCTTATAGCTGATAAGAAATCCCTTCTGCGTGAGTTCCTTAAGAATTTTTGCCAGATATTCTCTGGGAATTTTTTCATTTTCAGCTATTTCGTTAATACTGCAGGTTCGACGCCCGTTTATCGCCGCCACATATATCAGGGCGCGAATAGCGTAGTCTGCTTTTCTTGAGATTTGCATACCCACCTCTTTGGTTAAAGTCTAAAAGTTGTTATTTAAGTACTATTCCCTTATTTGTCAAGTGTTTTCGAGAATACAGACCCATTTTAATCAATAGCCAGATTATTCATAGCCATTTTAACATTATTTGTACATCTACTAAATCCATATTTGCCTAAAATAGTTCCCATATACCTACTTTGAAAATCATTTTCAGTCAAATTAATCCATTTATCAATTTCCATCGAGTAGATATCGCCTGGCTGAAATTCCGGGATCGTTGTGGTTGACGCGTTTTTATTATATGGGCAGATAATCTGGCAGAGATCGCAGCCGAAAATATGGTTATCGATTAGCTTCTGATCGGCCGGGGGATTATTTGCTTCAATTGTCATATATGAAATGCATTTGGTACTATTTAGAAGATGAGGTTCCTCAAGGGCGCCGGTTGGGCATATATCCAGGCATTTTCGGCAATCCGCGCAGTGATCGGATTCGGCAACATCCGGCTCGATTTTGATATTCAGGAATAACTCCCCGAGGAAAATAAAACTACCGATTTTCTTATTGATAACCAGCGTGTTTTTGCCCCGCCAACCGAGTCCCGCTTTTTCAGCCCATAATTTGTCTAAAGTCGGCGATGTGTCAACGGCAATTTTGCCTTCGGCTTCCGGTGTTAACCGCTTTATATAATCCAGAAGCTCCTGTAGTTTATTTTTAACAACGTCTTGATAAGGCTTGCCCCGGGCATAAATTGAAACATAGGGCTTATCTTTTTGATAATCAGGTTCTTTGAAATAATTAATCCCTACCGAAATAACGGATTGAACGTTCTCCATGAACAACCTGAGGTCGCTTCTCAGACGAGGATTTCTTTCCATAAATGCCATTTCGCCTTGATAGCCGGCCTCCAGCCAATTAAGCAGTTTACTGTGATCCGTGGGGCTATATTCTGGACAGCAAATTCCCGCCAGATCAAATCCCAACTGATGGGCTTTCGAGAGTATTAATTCCTTAAATTCCAAATTATCCAAACTCCATATCGATATTTCTCCAAAGAGGCGTATCCCGTAAACGTGGATATCATCCCCTTTGGACGGCAATAATATATAAATCTACCTATTAAGTCAAGTATTTGTTTCGTTTTTTTAATTCGGGCGAGAATTAGTTTGTTCATTTACCTTTTGCCATCCAATCCATGAATCGATATTGTATTTTATGAAAGTATTTGGGCAATATTAAAAGACCGATTATTAGAATTTCAGCCTTGTCTAATATTATAAATTAATAAGAACAAGATATATCCAATTAGGTCTTGACAAAAGGTTTGGCGGGCATATATTGTCTAGCGCAACGCGGGGTGGAGCAGTCTGGTAGCTCGTCGGGCTCATAACCCGAAGGTCGCAGGTTCAAATCCTGCCCCCGCTACTTTCATTACTGAAGACATAGCCCGATTTTTCGGGTTTTTTTGTGCCCATTTGGCAGGGATTTCAGCCAAATCCGGCAGATTTTGAGGTTTCCACAGTTTATCAAGCCCTGGTAGTAAAATAAATCGCGCTTCGCCGACTCTAGTCCGTGGATCTAACTTAATTCCAGATAAAAACGCCCGGAAAAATAATCGCTTCTCTTCAATCGATCCTTCGGCAATTACCTGTTTAAAATCTCCTGCCATGGCCATCGCTTCATCGATAATTCGCTCGATCTCCAAACGTTTGTCGCCTGCGGATTCGAGTTCCTGTTTGTGCTTTTCAAGATCAATCATTTCACGCTTCAACTCGATAATCCTTTTATCAACAAAATCACGTTTGACGTCGGAAATATTATCAATGAGGTTGGTTATTGTTTGAGTAATTTCAGCAAGGCGCTTTTCGGTTTTATCAAGTTCGGTCCCGATATCGGGTATCAGGGTATTTATCTCCTGCTCAACCATCTGACGTAGCATTTTCAGATTATCCGAATCGAAATACTCCTGCAGCATCTGGCCAATGACTTCCATTACCCAAACTTCGATTTGATCTTTAGGAATAACGTTCCTATCGCAAACCGACTTACCTTTGCTGACATATCCATTACAGGCATAGTAATAAGTAATCGGGTTTGACCCGTCTAAACGTTTTCTGCCTTTAATAGTTTTATAGCCGGTCCAATTGTGGCCGCAGTTTATGCATTTAATCAAACCAGTAAGCAAATATTCAGATCTGGCACCTCGGCCGCGTCTATGAGTATTGTCATAATTATATCGTTTTATTAATTTAATCCTTTTTTGAACCTGATTATATCGGTCTCGTGCGATCAATTCCGGATGAGCATCCTTGTGAACGATCCAGTCCTCCTCGCCATTATGGTATACTTCATTACCAGGCAGTGATTTCATGGCTATGGCTCGTTTATCCGAGATTCGATGGAACTTGGCACTACTTTGCTTATTCCAGACCATGTCTCCGGTATAAGCAGGGTTCTTCAGCATGGCCATTATCGTTGTACTGGCCCATTGACTTAGCTTACCGTTTTTTCTAGTTCTGCATCGAGGCGAAGGAATCTTGTTTCGGTTGAGCCGATCCGCGATCCCTTTGTAGCCTAAGCCTTCAATCAAATACCATTCGAAGATGTTTTCTATCACATCAACTCGATCAGGCGAGCTTAAAACCAATCGACAACGATCCTTTTTGGATAAAGCTATGCTTTCGCCTTTCGGGAAGGTTCTCTGATACTCGCCGTTCTCATCATAAGTATTTCGCGATCCATCTTCCATGAATCTGACAATCCAGATAAAATCTCCGGTACTGTTATAATAAGCAAGGTCATAACCATATGGGGGAGTACCGCCCATCCACCAACCGCCTTCGCTTCTTGAAAGTAATCCGCGTATAGTGACTTTCGATAAATCCTTCAATTCCTGACGAGCTTGCCATTGTTTTACGGGTCTAAGCAGGTCATCGGTATCATCGCCATTGAAGCTTTCCGAGACATATATTATCTCAATGCCTTTCCGGCGAAGTTGATATCTGTAATATCCGGCCTCGTCGTTATCGACTCTGCCGAACCGCTTAACATCATAAACCAGTACAAATTGAAAGGGGCAGTCTTTATGTTTGGAATCTTCGATGAGCCTTAAAAACGATGCCCTGCCTTCCGAGGAGGCTCCGCTGATCGCGTCATCAGTATAATAATCCAATATCTCATATCCAACCGATAAGGCATACAGTTCAATCGCTTTCCTTTGATCGCCAATTGACTGTTCTTGCCTGTCGGTGGATCGTCGCAAGTATCCAACCGCCGGTTTGAAGCCAATTGATGTCTTATTTTGCATTGCTCTCATTTATCCTTATCCTATTATCTACCAACGAATTACTGCACTTATTCCCCTCGGAAGTCAAGTCAATTATGGGCTTATTATCAGGCGAGTTATTGGCCATTTTGCGGCCTGCAGCGCGGACCAGCCAGGTCGCGTAGGTGCGCAGGGCGTTTTCGAGGTGGTCTTGCTGGGAATGCGTTGGTTGGGAGCATTTTACTGATAATCTGGCCGCCTGTTTTCTGCTTTTTATTCTTTTTTTGCGTCTGTTCATCATACCCTCTAATAATAAATAGTGATTTTTGGGGTACCTCAGGGGACAATAAAAATTGTGAATTTTTAACTTTTTTAAGCACTATGAATAATTTATATTTAAACATCTATAATAAGCAGGGCGAAAAATGAAAAATAACTCTGATAAAGCTAAAAAAAACAAAGAGTTTATTGACCTTTGTAGCAGACTGTATAATGATCTTTCTGAAATAGCTACACCGGAAATATTTACTTATCCTAACAGGCCTTTAAGTGAAAGCGCCGAATCTCAAACAATAGAAAAAAAGCAAAGAGAAGGATTTCTATTATTAGGTGATTTACTGAAGGGGTATCCGTGTTTTGAGATTGCTCACAGAATGTTCAAAAAATGGGATTCCGAGAATATTGAAATTTTAAAGCAGATTAACATTTCCGATGAAGAAATTCAGGATTATCACGCTGATAAAATAAAAGATATTGAATATGATAGGCAAAATGATATTGAGGGGTTGAAAGATATCTTTATATTATTTTACAATAGAGTGAAAAATCTTGAGAATCTTCGCCTAGTAATCCAAGGATATCCAGATTTTGGCAAAGAAAGGGCAATGGCTGTTTTTGAAGAAATGACAGAAACCCGTTCTGTTTCGTTTAGATCACCCGATGATATGATGAACTTTTTAAAACTTGAGAACAGGATTTACAGCAAAGACAAGAAAAGTCCCAAAATTAAAGTTAGGATTGAAGAAAAAGCCAGCCGAATTTACATTGGAGAAAAGGAAATTCATATAAAACCAGATTCAGACTATTTTAGAGCTTTAAACTATTTGTTAAAGTTTGCTCCTATTGAGAAAAAAGCCGTACCCCCCAGATGGATTCTCGACCATTCGGGATCAGGTTGCAGTAGACTTCAGAATGTTTTTGGATCAAAAAAAGAACTATGGAAGCTGTTCAAAAGGAATAAAAACGGACTCTACTATTTTAATGAGGATTATATGATAGATAAAAGCAAGCGGTAATTTATCTACACCTTTTTAAAAATCAAACCATAATCAAACCATAATCAAACCACGCGTCTAACATAACCCATTACTGTCTGTTGTGTTATGCTCCACCGACTTCTATGCTATTAGTGTAAATATGTCATGATTTCCATGGCATTACACTATTAACAACATAGGAGCTGAGATGACGGGATCAGACAAAAACGAAGAGAACTGGCACTGCGAGGATTGTTCGACCCTATTGGGGATTCGGACGGGCACATCGTTATCGATCCGGTACAAGGACGCGCAGTACATCATCGATGGGGAGATGTCCAAGGTAACGGCTGTATGCCGCAAATGCTCAAAGATTAACAGAATCGAGATTACGGAGGGAAATAGGCCAGAAGCCGCTTAGGGGTCATTTAACTAAAACATCAGGTGCATGACGCCAAAGTAGGTCTCTAAGAGGCGCAAGACGCTCGACCAGGAAGGTTGGGCGTTTTGCATGCTCTTACCATAGCCGAACAATGGCAATCTATACAAAGTCAGCTGAAGTCATGCGATGATCTTTTAATCAAATTACATGAACAGGATGAGTTTTTTATCAAGTTCAATAACTGGCATGATGTTATTAAACGTTTTCGTCGGGTAAAACGGGGCAATCCCGAAAGCGATAAAATATTGAAACCAATACTGGGTAGCATCCAGAAAGATAATGATCCGCGTTGGAATATAGTCGTTACAGCACTTTTATGGAATGCCCTGGGGTCGATCTTTGGCAAAAAGAAGAGTTACGATGAAGAACATTTAGATGATTTATGGCAAAACATTAATTGGGTGTTTATTGAAACCGTTCGGTCGCTGGATCTGAATCGATTTACGGAAAAATACGCTTACTTGATTTATCTTAAAACTCAGAATGCCCTATATGCTAAATATCAATCTCCAAGGAAGATAGATCGGTATGAATTCCCGGTTAAACCCCAGATACTTGATTATGTATTACCCTTTGAAGACCTTAGTCTTAATAAGCTTGAACACATAAATCCGGTAGATGATGGCAAAGACCCCGATGTTGAGTCTGGGAATATTTCAATACGCACTTATTTAAAGGCTGTCAAAGTAGCCGATACTGAATTCGAAAATATTACTTCCCCGATAAACTTGGACTGGTTGCTTCGTCATGGAGTTATATCCCATTCAGAGCACTACCTTCTTGAACGGACCTTGAGATATGAAGAATCTATGGCCGAGTGCGCTGAATATTTGGGGCTGAGTTATGAAGCCGCTAAGAAGCAAAGACAGCGGGCATTGAAAAAAATTAAAGAAAATGAAAATAGTGTGTCCCCTTAGGGGGGGTAAAAATCACTATTCATTTATAGAGGAGGTGCATTGATATGACCGAGCAATGCGAGGCAAAAGAAGTAGTAAGCGACATTTTCAGAGAGGAAGCTCTGTTAATCGGCGGTTTAGCAACGAATTACAATCTTGAAGATGCTCTGGTTTGGGAGCTTTGCCGAAATCTTGATCTGATAAGGTCGCGGATTTTAAGGAAGATCGATAAACACCGAGAAAAGGCAGTCCAGCTTAAGTCGTCGCCTCATCCGGCTGTGCAGGAGCTGTTGAGGAAGATTAAGGAGAATTGATCTGTGGCCAACCCGCAGTTAGAAGACGGCTATTTGAAAATCGCGAACGAGCTGTTCGACGCGCTGATTAGAATTCGAATACCCGGCGAGGCCCGACAGGTTTTGGATGTCATTGTGCGAAAAACGTACGGCTTCAATAAGAAATCGGACGTGATCTCGATATCACAATTCTGTCAATCGACTGGTATCCGAAAATCACATATCGACCGGGCGCTTTGTAAACTTGAGCGCATGAAACTAATTACCAAAAAGGGGAACGGAAAACGTGTAACTTATAGAATTAACAAGGACTTCGATTCTTGGGAACCGTTACCCAAAAGGGGGTTCATACCCCAAAAGGGGAACATTAAGCCCGATGCGACTTCAAACGTACCCCAAAAGGGGAACGACGTACCCCATATGGGGGTCAAAACGTTCCCTAAAAGGGGGCATACAAAAGACAAAAAATACATTTATCAAAATACAGGCGATTTTTCAAATTTTGAAAATTCAAATATAGATCAACTTGAAAATGCAGCTTTGATGGAGACACCTCCGCTGGAGCTTGAAAAGCCGGAGGAGGATTGATGAATGTTATTCAGTCAGATTTAGATCGGGCAATGGAAGCCGAGAAGGCGGTTCTCGGCGCGTTGATAAGATATCATGACAACCAGGAATTATTTGTATCTGTAGTTGAGCACTTAAACGGCCCCGACTTGTTTGGATTGGAAATTCACCGGATTATCTATAAAGCGATATTGGACCTCTCTGGTGACGGCCTGCCCATTGACCCTATTTCTCTAAAGGATTGGTTAATCAGTAATGGTAGTTTTGACAGGATCGGAAGCATGACGGCTTTAACTGACCTGATCGATTGGGCTTCAATGCCTACTCAAGTAAGCCACCACGTTAAATTGATTTTGAATTCAGCCATACGCCGGAAGACCGAGTTTTTCGCCAAGAGCTTAGTTAATGTCTGCGCCGATCCAACTAAGAATGTAAATGAGATACTCCTGTCTGCAGAGAAAGGATTGGTGGGACTTTCAAACCTGTCTCGCGGTGATAATATCTATCACATAAGCGAAGTGTTGCCGGAGATTTCGCAGGATTTTAAGAAGAGGCAGGCAGGCGATGTCTCCGGTCTTCTAACCGGTTACAGCGATCTCGATAAATTGACTGATGGCCTACACCCCGGAGAGTTGATTATTTTAGCCGCACGTCCTTCAATTGGGAAGTCAGCTTTTGCTTTGAATATAGCCGAGAATTTGATTGAACGGGATGTCACGGTAGGTTTGATCAGCTTGGAGATGACAAAGTTGGAGAACACCAAACGTCTTGTTTTATCTAATGCTAAAACATCCATACCCGGAAAAAACTCAAGTCATCGTGACGATGATTTTAAGCGCATAGATAATACTATCAAGGCGCTGAATGAAGTGCCGTTTTATGTAAACGACAATCCTGATATGAATGTGATGCAACTCAGGTCGATTGCAACAAAAATGCGGCTGAATTATAAAATGGAATTATTAATTGTCGATTACTTGCAGCTTCTAAGTTCCGGGCAGAAACGAACTACTCAAAATGAAGAGATCAGTATTATATCCCGATCACTGAAAATCTTGGCCGGTGAATTGCATATACCGATAATTGCGTTATCTCAGTTAAGTCGGGCTTTTGAAGCAAGGGGTAAAAACGCCAAGCCTCGTCTGTCAGACTTGAGGGATTCCGGGGCGATAGAGCAGGACGCGGATCTGGTTTTATTCCTCTGTTTGGATAACGATGTTAAAAATGGCGGAGAATTAATAATTGCCAAACAGCGGAACGGCCCGAGAGGCAAAGTGAAACTTCTCTTCATACCGGAATATGTGCGCTGGGAACTTAGGTCAAGGGAGGATTAAAACATGTGGACACCGCTAAAAGCACTCCCCCCATACCTCGGCGGCAAGCGTAAGCTGCTGGGGCATATCTTCAAGTATTTACCGAGACCGAGTGAAGCTCCGGTGTTTGTCGATGCGTTTTTAGGCGGTGGCTCTGTGTCGCTGATGGCCAAGGCGAAGGGCTACCGGGTGATCTGTAACGATATTGCCATGAGAAGTCATATCGTTGGCAAGGCGCTTATTGAGAACAAGAGTCTCAAACTCGAAGATTCTGACTTGCTTCGATTGTTCGTGCCGGCTGATGACCGAAATGATTTTATCACCGGAAACTTCTCTCCGGACGTTCTACCGAAAAAACACGCCGAGTTCTTAGATAATGCTATGGCTAATTTAAGTCAAAACGGTACACCGAAGCGGTGGTTACTGCTTCTCATGTTTATCAAATATATCCTACGAATTAGGCCGATGGGCAACTTCGGGGCCAAGACTATAATGCATCAAATCGCCGATGGCAACTGGGATGAGATGAATCCTAACTACGTCAAGGATATCATCAACCGCAAGATTTATGGTCATCCCAAGCAGATATTAGAGAGGATTATAAAACAGGTCAACCGAGGAGTATTCGATAATGGCCAGGAGAATAAAGCTTATCAACTTGATGTGTTGAAGCTGCTTGAGGAGATAGACCAGGGAGATATCATCTACTTCGATCCACCGTATGCCGGGACCGGCTCGTATGAGAAGGCACTTAGTCCCCTTGATTGCATGCTGGCCGGAAAAAGGATTGACTCCGAACCGAGTGTCTTCAGCCGCAAGGATGCCTTCGAGTTTTTAGAGAAGCTGTTTGTCTCGTCAAAACGCTTCCCGGTCTGGGTGATATCCTACGGTAATGCCCGGATCGATTTGAATCAACTGACCGAGTTGATAAAGAAATTCAAAAAGGAAGTCATCGCCGAGGAGTTTAAGTACACGCATTTAAACAGCCTGGCAGGCGAAGAGAGCAAGAGAAACAATAAAGAACTTCTTATATACGCGAGGGGAGAGAAATGAAGATAGAGCAAATACCGGTTAGCAAGCTACAGGCCAATCCCTGGAATCCGAATAGAATGTCCAACGAGATGAGGCATAAGCTCAAGGAGTACATCAAGAAAGAGGGCTTTGTCGAACCGATTGTAGTCAGACCCAAAGACGAGATGTACGAGATACTTGGCGGTTATCATCGATGGAGTATCGCTAAAGAGCTTGGTCGTGAAACAGTTCCATGTGTGGTTGTCGATCTCGATGACAAGCGCGCCAAGATACTAACCATCAATTTAAACGAGATGAAAGGGCAGAGCCTGCCGAACCTGCTATCGGAATTAGTTCACGATCTATCCAAAGAGTTCACGCTTGATGACCTCGAGACGCAGCTTCCGTATTCCCTGGCCGAGCTAAACGACACGCTTGAGGTACTGAAGATTCCGGACGGTTTGGAAGCCTATCTCGATGAGGAAGCCGCCAAACATGAGATCAATAAACCGCAGATACTGTCGTTCGTTGTTGACAACGCCGAGCAGGTGGAGAAGGCTATCGCGGTCAGCATGGCCAAAGCCGATGCCAAACCAACCAGGGGTAAGGCTCTGTTGGATATATGCAATAACTATCTAACCGCTGTCGGGCAAAATGGTTGATAAGATAATCAAAGAGCAGGAGCATCATAAAAAAGCCTTCGAGTATTACTACTCTTTAGGCGAGAAGCGAAGCCATCAGAAGGTGGCCACGAAGATGAAGGTATCATTATCATCGGTTAAACTCTGGGGCGCTCAATTCAACTGGAAAGGCAGGGTGCAGCAGCGCGAGGCCGAAGTCGCCCGGATCATGGCTACCAAGGCGATATCCAACGAGGTCAACAATCGTACTCGTAATCTTCAGATAGTACAGATGGCTCTGGTACAGCTTGCCAAAGCCATCGCCGAGGGCAAGGTGAAGATGACCCTGGCCGACTTGGATCGACTGGTTAGATTGGAATCGTTTTTAACCGATGGTTATGATTCCCGCAAGGAAATATTAGTCCATGGTATAACGGACAAGTCTAACGACGAACTTAAGAAACTGATTCAGAATGAGATACAGATGTTAAAAGAGCTTGAGTTTGATGATGGGGAGTTTGAAGTGTTAGATTGACACACGTAAAGGATAATACACTAAAAGGCAGTATTATCCCTATTTGTAACTAATTGTACCGTAATAAGTTATGCGCATAATACCCATTATGCGAAATTAGACTAAATATGATGGAGCGCGATTTCAGGGAATTTATGCCAACATTTACAGAGATGAGATGATGTCGAATTCAATTTAACCGTTTGGGAGTTAACGAGTTGTGAGATGTTGGTGAGTATTATCAAAGCATTAGACCAAGGACTAATATTTTGGTTGAATTGGGGCAGTTTTGTTAGACTTTCGGTAGTCCGAATTACGCTTTTGCTTGAGGCGTTTCTAGAGCAGATTTATCGCCTGTTGCAGGCTCTGATTCGAGATTTTGGTGTAGATCTCGGTGG
>JAAEQD010000191.1 GCA_024231855.1 Candidatus Zixiibacteriota bacterium | reverse complement strand
TGGAAAGCTTCGAAATGGATGGAAACCGCGCTCGTATAAATGGAAAATGGGTCGAGGCTACAAAATCCTACCGCCATTGTCATTTATATGTAGACGAGAAAAATAATGCATATTTATGGGGTAGGGGTGATGACTTTGAAGACTCATTATATGGGGAGGCTGACGATGACTGGTGGGATTATCTTGAACAGGATGATCTGAATGACCAACCCAGGATCGAAACATTTGACCCTGAAGAGCTTAAATTTCCAACGCCCGAAAAGAAGGATGATGGTATAACTGAAGAAGATATTGAAAATCATAGTTGTTGTGATTAAACGATTCCAAATCTCGTAAATCACGCCAGGTTGAAGAACCTTTGAACCCGGAACCCTGAACCTATACCGTCCCAATTTCCAACTTTCATGTAAAACAGGAATGATAAAAGGATACTGTTCCGCCGTTCAACCAATAACACATGAAGTGAACCTCGTTCCAACAAGGAGATGAACCATGTACAGCCTTCTTTTAATCCTGGCAATCCTCAATGTCGGAACCCGGGGTGTGATCACGGGGCCGCTTCCCGGGCCATGGATTCAGCATAATATGGAAGAGTATGAATCCGGCGTCACCTCCGACTCTTATGATGGCCACGCGTCCGTCTATTTAAAATCGAGGCCGGTCATAAATCCATCGAAGGAAGCGATCATACAGATGATATCCGTCCAGGAAAACTGGAAGGGGCGAAGATTGAGTCTGTCCGCTTATTTCAAAACGATCGGTGGTGAAATAGGCGCCGGATTGTACATTGCGATCGCGACCGAAGGCGGGGAGACGATTCATGACAGAACACCGGGCAGATACCTTCAATCCAATTCGGACTGGACCAGAATTGAGATCGATCTGGTTGTTCCAAATGACGGCATCTTATTAAAATTCGGACCATTATTGTACGGAAGCGGAGAGGTCCGCGCGGATAACTTTGAATTCGAAATCGTGGAGTATCAAGTTCGCGCCGCTGAAAAATCCAGGCGACAGGAGGGCAGGTTTTTATCCAACTTGAATTTTGAAGATCGGATTGATTCCCCTTCCGGGGCTCTATCGGAAAACCCGCTCCCCAGGTTTTGGTATCTGAGTAATCATGTAGAATATGACGCGGGCGTCACCAACGATTCTTTCGAGGGGCGCGCATCCGCCTATTTGAAATCCAAGAATCTCGGGACCGTCTCCGACTCTATTATCGGTCAGTCTGTAATCGTTCCCGATCAATGGAAGGACAGCAGGGTAAAACTGACCGCGTATTTAAAAACAATTGATATTGATGGATCCGCGGGATTGCATATCCAAATTCATACAGCCGGTGGAGAGAATTATTATGATTATATGAATGACAGGAGCGTCAAATCCGATACGGATTGGACCCAATACCAAAGCGTTCTGGATGTACCAAATGACGCGGTGATTTTTTCGGCCGGTTTTTGGCTAAGAGGAAGAGGAGAAGTAAGAGCTGATAATTTTCAAATTGAAAAAGTAAACGACGATGTGGAATTAACAGGAAAGCGCTAT
>JAAEQD010000190.1 GCA_024231855.1 Candidatus Zixiibacteriota bacterium | reverse complement strand
TACTTTGAAAGTCGGCATATTAATACTTCCTTTCTTCCGGTTCATACTTACCCATTGTGACCGGTTTATATGTTATCTCCGGATCTTCAGGATGATAATTGTGCAGGGTATGTTTCATCCAGTCATCATCAAGCCGTTTAGTAAAATCAATCCTGAAATGCGCTCCGCGTGATTCAGTGCGATTTAGACCTCCGGTAGCAATAGCAAGCGCAGTATCAAGATTCCCGGCGATCTCTGTGACCCAGAGGAAATCATAATTGAACTTTCCGGTATCGGTGATTGGCCTGAGACTATCAAATTTGATCTTCAACATTTTAACTTGATCAACAGCGGCCTTCATATCGGTTTCATTTCTAAAGATACCAAGTTTTTCATTCATCACTTCGGACAATTCATTCCTTATGTCATACGGATTGGCCTTACCTTCTGATGATTGCAATTTATGGTATCTATCTTTTTCCGAATTCAGTCCCGAATTTAAGGCATCGGTATCAACCGTTTGCGACATCCCCTTGACTTTTTCGGCCACAAAATTACCAGTCTGTGTCCCAAATACAACCGTATCAAGTAATGAGTTACCACCAAGACGATTAGCGCCATGCACCGAAACACAGGCACACTCACCGGCGGCGTAGAATCCTTCAAGCGAGGTAGCACCATTTTTATCGCAGTCAATACCGCCCATTGTATAATGCATAGCAGGATGAACCGGGATTGGAGTATCAATTGGGTCGATATTCCTGAATTTTTGACATATCTCACGAATCCCTGGAAGTCGTTCCTTAATTTTCTGTGATCCCAAATGCCGCAAGTCAAGATGCACAAAGCTCTCCTCAAAACCACGCCCCTCGTTTATCTCGGTTTGAATCGAGCGGGCAACAATATCACGAGGCGCTAGTTCCATTATTTTTTCTGAAACATAGTTCTTCATAAACCGCTCGCCTCGGTTATTGAGAAGATACCCACCTTCACCGCGACAACCCTCGGTCATCAAAATCGAAGAACCTTCCAGACCGGTCGGATGAAACTGAATAAACTCCATATCCTTTAGCGGAACCCCGGCCCAGTAAGGAATCGCCACGCCAAGTCCGGTTGAT
>JAAEQD010000189.1 GCA_024231855.1 Candidatus Zixiibacteriota bacterium | reverse complement strand
AGCCTTTAAACGGGCATCAAGGTTTGATGTAAGACCTATATAACGTCGTTCTTGATATGGAATGTTTTGGATGAGATAAACAAATTTCATACAGTATTAAAAGATGGTTTAAGATTTAATCTTGGCTATTTCAACCTTCGCCAAGACTACGGTGGTCGATCAGTCTATTCTAATAGGAATTTTCCTCATAGTTAGCTATCCAGCCGAAGTCATGGCGAAGGATAGTGGAGGCGGCGGGAGTCGAACCCGCGTCCGAAAATATTCCACACAGGCATCTACATACTTATCCTGATATTTGGTTTTCGTCCTTCAGTTCTCCATCAGGCCGGATGACTGAAGGCTTATCCTGTTAGAGTTTCGCCGATTAAGCAACAGGCAATCAAAATCGGCTATTCCGCTAGTCGACGCCCTTACCAGATACGCAGGAAAAATCTGGCAGGACGCTGGCCTATTTAAGCGGCCAGGGCATATTCATAATCGTCTGCGATTATATATTTTCCCACCATTTTTACGAGTTAGCAGGCACTCGATATGCAGCCGAAGCTTCTCTATCCCCGTCGAAGCCGTTT
>JAAEQD010000188.1 GCA_024231855.1 Candidatus Zixiibacteriota bacterium | reverse complement strand
TTCTATAAAGACGGTTTGCAAAGATCGATCAAAACGCAAAAAGCATTTAGAGATTTTGTTGCCGTCATATTGAAAACCGTCCGCTCCGAAGGCGATCTTCATACGCGAGTAATCCGATTGGCCAAGCTTCTTGAACAGTATGTGAAATTTAAAACTGTCAGTGTCTACATTTGGAGTAATGGATCGCCGCAAATATTGGATTTCAATCTTCCATCCGGCAATAATGTATTCATCGAAAAGGGCTACTTAAAAGGCGCTAAATACGAACCAATCAGGTGGGTTTTAAAGAATAAGCGCAGTCTGACGTTGCCTGATGATGCCAGATTCCTTGAATTGGATAATCAAGTTCAAATCGATAGCCGATTATTATACATGCCTGTAGTAGTAAATGGTCAGGCTGTGGGGGTAATAAGTATAGCGGCGATTGAACCGTCTTATCGTTTTAGCCAGAATGACATGATTGCCGCCGACGCTATTGCTTCTGTAATATCAGGCACTATTCTCGAAGAAATGAATAAGACAATGGCTGATGAGTCATTCGATCGGATCGGGACCATAAAGTATTCGATTGAGGCTATTACGGATAAGGATCAATCGGATCAAATCTATCGTGAACTGGCGAAAATACTCGTTAACAAAACACCCGCGACATTCTGTAGAATCATGCTTCTAAACGAGGAACGTGACAGATTCCGGACAAAGGCGATTTATCAAAGGCGGGAGCTTCTCTGGGACGAAAGAACAATCACCGGATTACCGGTATCGGAGTTGTATTCTCATCGTAAAGTTATAAGCACAGGCAAACCCCTGGTTATCAACGATGTTGATTCCAATTTGAAGATTTCCGAATTGGAAGCCAAATTGCTATTACCGAAGGGGATATCACAGTGCATGATAAATCCGATTATCATCGATGGAAAAACAATCGGCGTTGTTACGGTTGGGGAAAGCCGCAAGCCGGATCGTAATCAATTTGGCTCTCAGCAGATTATATTCGCGCTTCTTTTAACAAATGTAATATCGGTAGCTTTCCAGCAGCAGGATTATGATGTCAGAAGCAAAGCGCTGGTCGATTCGAATAGAGTCACCGCCAGAAGGCTTGTCGATTTTGAAAACCAGGTTGATACATTAAAAATCGTGGGCGGTTTTAATAGTAGAATAAATGGACCGCTGGCAGGTATCCTGGCTTCCTGCGAATATATTTTATCCAGACAAGATATTAAAAGGGAAGAGATGGACAGGTATATTAATATTATCAATAAAAACGCGTCAAAAATCCATCGGCTGACTAATCGCCTGGCTGAGGCAAAAAGAGCTATTGAAACTATCGTAGAATCTTAAATGATGAATATTTATGACTAAACCATCGAAGCAATATATTCCCAAACATTGGGGGTGGTTTATATTAATGGCAGCGTTAATACTTGGTTCACTGTTCGATCGTACTTCAATTTCGACAACAACCGAAATCCTGCAGGCCCAGACACTCATTCCGATTTTAATATTTTTGGCAATCGCGGCTACTGCCGCTATTATTGCCTTAATAAAAACGAAAATCTGGCGCAGGCAGCCCGAAGATAAAACCGGCTATACAGGTATTTTAGAGGCTGGAGGTTATTCCAAGCTTCTCAGAGATAATAAGCCACTCGACTTGAAGACCAGCCATTCAGAAATAGGTATCGGTACGGGCGTGGTGAAGATTTTCCAGCAGATAAAGGATAATATCGGAAACCTCAACACACTTACCGAAGGCTATCGACATCTGCTGAACCTCTCCTGTGAGCATCTTGGCTTCGACGCGGGGGCCGTATTCATAATCGATCATGACGGCCGTATGAGGCTTCGCGGCTACGCCGGTATTAAACCCGAGACAGATGTACAGTATACGATTGAAGGCACCGGTATTATTGCCGATTTATTCCATTCCGATTTTCCCAGATTCGAAACCGATCCGGGAAAAATACCCGGCGATTATCATGGCTTGTTCGATAATTATAAGGCAGCCTGGCTGTTACCTCTGATGCCGCAGGGTCAGCCGGCGGGAATTATACTGTTTTTACATAGCGAAATTCCCGATCACCGGGAAAACTTCTTCCCCAAGCTGGATTTTGTTAATATCGCCGCTTCCTGGTTTTATGAAAATCATAACAATCATATCTTGATTGCCAAGGAAAATAAAAGAAACAAGATGCTTGTAGGAACATCCTTGGCGATTTCCTCATCACTTGATCTCGATGAAGTATGCAATATATTGGTGAAAAACCTGGGTCGGGCTTATGGCTGCAGCTATAGCTATATTCTTCTGGAAAGCAATCAAGACGAGGAAATGTATGTCCAGAAGTATTATTCGGAACGGGGCGATCCGGTATTCAATCCCGATGAAAGATATATAAATATTGCCGAAATGATTTGGCTTAAGGAAATTATCAATCATGGTATTCCGGTGATGCTGGATTTGGCCGATGTCAGGATAATTCCCCGACCAGTCAGGGATGTTTTAAAGCTTGAAGGCAGCACCAATGTATTAGTAGCGCCGTTAAAACATGCCGGTAAATTTACCGGTGTCCTGATAATGGTGGAGCAGAGATCAAGTGATCGAACCAGCATGGACCACGAAGTTGTGAATCTCACCGCCGCATTGGTTGCCCAGGCTTCATCGGCTATTGAAAACGCGCGCATGTATTCGATGATTTCTCACAGGGTGGCCCATCTGAAAACCATGTTCGATGTAGGCCAGGCTTTAAATTCCGATTTAGATTTAATTCCGTTTATTCAGCGGGTATTATCGACGATCTCGAAGAATTTCGCGATTAATAACTGCGCCTTTTTAATGAGAGAAAGTATAACTGATGAACTGTATGTCGCCTCGATTGTAGGCGAATATCCTGAAGAAACTCTGGGTCGAAGGATAAAAATAGGCGCTGAGGGGATTACCGGTCATGCTGCCGCTTTGGGTCTGCCTATCAATGTCCCCGATATAAGCAAGGATGAAAGATTCTTGCCTTCAACGGGTAAAACCCGCTCTGAACTAGCTATACCCGTAATTCTAAACGGCGAAGTGGCCGGGGTGCTCGATGTTGAATCGGAATCCGAATATGCCTTCTCCGATAGAGAAGTTCAGTTCCTTAAGTCGCTCATGGATCAGGTGGCCGCCGCGATGGAAAAACTGAAGCTTAAGCGCAAAGGGCGTGAAAGAGCTTCCAAATTGGCCATTACGAACGTTCTGGTGAAAAGATTATCGGGTGTACTAAATCAAACCGAACTCCTAAGCGAAGCGGTAAAAGGAATCTATGAAGGTTTTGGTTTCGACCTGGTAGCTGTGTTCGTCCCTAATGATGATGGTAGTTTGTCTTTGGCCCAGCAAAGCTGTCGTACCGGTTATGGCTACAAACCCGGTCTTCAACTCATGGAGGGGCAGAGTTTACTTACCGAGGTGGCTGTAAAGAGGGAAAGCTTAATTATCGATTATCTGCCGGAATCCGAAAAAACTGCCGGTTTGGGTAAAGTTAGGTCGAGATATTGTCTACCGCTTGTTGCCGGACAAAAATTCCATGGCATTCTGGATATACTGGACAAACGCTCGCGGGTTTTTACTGATATTAACCGATCAACTTTGCAGACGATTTCCGAGTTTCTGGCTATTACGCTGAATAATATCAGTCTCTACGTAGATACCATAGATAAAGCCGAACGGCTTAGTCTGGCCGGTCAAATAAGCGAGGCGATATCGGCTACTCTTGATTTGAAGGAACTATTCAATCGAATCGTAAACGCCATATCCGAAATCACCGGCTACAATTGGGCGACATTGATATTTAAGGAAAATGGGAGCTATCGGACGAGTTCGGAATATTTCCATCAATCTCAGGGTGATTTGGAGAAACTGCTGGATATCGAATCAATGATAAAGTATTTCGACGAGGTTACGGTCTTCGGCAAGCCGATCTATTACAATTTAGACAAAATGGCCCTGGCCGATTCATTGCGCAGCTATTTCTCGAATAAAGGAATAAATTATATCGCCATCTCGCCAATCAAGCGTGATGATTCTCCGGAATGCTTCCTTTTGGTAGGCAACCCGAACCTGGAAGGATTCAGGCCTCAGGATCAGAATTTGCTGAACGACGTATCTAGACATCTGCAGATAGCGCTGAATAATGCCATGCTCTACAGCGAGCTTAAAAAAGCTTACAACCGGATAGGGGAAGCCCAGGAAAAGCTGATTCAGAGCGAAAAGTTAAAAGCGTTGGGCGAGGTATCGGCCGGCATTGTTCATGATTTCAAGAATATTCTCGCGGCTATTGTTGGCCGTACCCAAATGCTGACATATGCCACCGAAAAAGGAAAAGATACATCGCCGGAAATGCTGAACAAAAGCCTTGAAATTATCGAAAAATCGGCTACGGAAGGAGTGAATATTCTTTCCCGTATAAATGAATTCACCAAAAGAAAAAGCGAAACCAAGTTTACCCAACTCGATTTGAAGGATATAATCGAAGATACGCTTGAGATTATAAGACCCAAGTGGGATGATCCTAAATCCGGTAAAAATGTCAGTATCGATAAAAACATTTCAGATGATTTGCGTTTCATGGGTAATCGCTCGATGATTGTTGAAGTGATATCGAACCTGGTTCACAATGCTGTCGACGCGATCGAAAATAAAGGCACTATAAAATTAATCGCCAGGCAAATAGATAATTGTATTTCGGTTAGAATAAGCGATGATGGCGCCGGTATGGATTCCCATACGGTCAAGCGAATTTTTGATCCGTTCTTTACCACCAAAGAAAGATTAGGGACCGGCCTCGGTTTGACTATGGTTTATTCTATCATAGAAAGTCATAACGGAGATGTTGAAGTAGAAAGCGTCAAGGGCGAAGGAACTACTTTTACCATAAGGCTTCCATATATCACCAAACCCGGTAAAACAGAAGCATATCAAATTCTTGTCGTCGAGGACGACTTAAATTTGCGTAATGTTTTAAATGAGGTTTTAACTGAACTGAATGTTGATGTAACGCTCGCCGGGACTTACAAAGAAGCCAAGGAAATTCTGGCTAATAAATCTTTCGATATGGTTTTAACCGATCTTGGTTTGCCCGACAAAGATGGCTGGACAATTATAGATTCAGTCAGAAGTCTTTCGCCGGATTGCTTTATTGTACCCATGACAGGCTGGAAGAAAGAAGTCGAAAAAGAGGAACTATATTCAAGGGGTTTAACTCAGATATTAAAGAAACCCTTCAATATCGATCAGATACATGAACTGATTGTAAAACTTGATAAAAGGAAAACGAATGCCAAAAGTTTCGTATAAAAATTTGATTGCGCCTTTATTTGAAGCGATATCATCCCGGTCCAGCCAAAATCTTAATGCTGATTATTTTACCTTGATGATTATCGATTCCACACGAGGGGAATGCGAGCTATTTGCCAATAAAAAGGTCGGCATCGATTCCGATCTTATTAACAAATTAAAAGGCGTGGCTCCCGAAATTTGGCTGGCAAATTCTCGGCGATCCTCTAAGTATCGCTGTACTGGCTATGGGGATAGATGTAAGAAAAAGGCAGTGTGTGAGGTTTTCGCGAAAGATCTGGGCTGCAGCCAGGTTTTAAAAATCCCATTTGATTTGGAAGATATTGGGGGTGGACTTCTAGTTTGGGGTTGGCTGGAATCGCCATCGGATTTTTCGGAATTGTATGTCGATAAAGCTAATCTTATAACCGAACAGGTCAGGCTCTCGCTGAAATTATCGCTTAAGGAGCGTAAAGGTCAGGAATTGGATGCCAAACTGGCCGCGCTTCTAGAGCTATCCACGGCGATCTATTCCTCGCTCAACTATACCGACGTTTTAGAAAAAGCGGTCGATTTATCGAGGCAAATTATTGGGGCTGACGGCGGATCTATATTTATACTCGATAAGAAAGACAATTTGTTAAAACCATTGATAACAGTGGATAGTACCCATGCCGATGAAATATCAAAAGTGATCCTCAAACCGGGCGAGGGGCTAACTGGCAAAGTAGCCCAAACCGGTGTCGGCTTGATTTCCAATAACAGCGAAAATGATCCGCGAGCTTTGCAGGTGCCGGGTACGCCTGAAGAGCCGGAATCGATTATTAGCGCTCCGCTTACCTGGTCCGGAGAGGTCATCGGCGCGATTACGCTCCGCTCCGATGATGGCCATGATTTTACCCAGGAAGACCTTGATATACTTACTATCTTTGCCCGTCAGACCGCCGATGCTATAGAAAACGCCAAATTGTATGAAAATCTTGAGCAAGCATACAAGAAACTTAGCAATACTCAGGATCAGCTTATTATGACAGAAAAGCTCAGAGCCCTTGGGGAAATGGCCGGCGGCGTAGCCCATGACTTCAATAACGTTCTGGGTACTGTTCTGGGGCGAACTCAACTATTAATGAAGGAACTCGAAAACACCAAGTGGATCGAGTACTTAGAGCAGATCGAACGAGTTACGCTTACCGGCGCCCAAACAGTGCAAAAACTACAGAACTTCACCAGGATTTCCAATCATGGACAGTATGAAAATGTCGATCTGAATAGCGTGGTAAAGGATGCCATCGAAGCTACCAAGCCAAGATGGAAAGATGACTGCCAGCGTCAGGGGATAAACATAGATTTGGAATATGATAACCAGGAGTTGAATCCGATATTGGGGAATAAAGAGGAGTTATTAGAAGCTTTCTCTAACCTGATTTTAAACTCGGTGGATGCTTTGACCAAGGGCGGCAAAATAAAAATTGGAACCAACATGGAAAGCGACAACGCTGTAATTAGAGTCAATGATAATGGTATCGGAATGGGAGATGCCACCTTAAACAAGGTATTCCACCCGTTTTTCACTACTAAAGGAAGTCAGGGTACGGGCCTGGGGCTGGCCGTTGTTTATGGCATTATTTCTCGTCACAAAGGGGAAATAGATATTACTTCAAAGGAAGGCCAGGGTACAACCTGTTGTTTGAGATTTCCTACAGCCGGTCTCGCCATGCCGGAAATCGAAACGCCTGTTGAAATTGCCGAAGAAGTGATGGCCAGGATTCTGGTTATCGATGATGATGAGAATATTTTGGATGTAATCAGCGATATGCTCGAGCTTCTGGATCATGAAGTGGAAACGGCTTCATCCGGCGAGGAAGGCGTGGAGAAATTCAAAGCTGGCAAATTCGATCTGGTAATAACCGATTTAGGCATGCCCGGGATTAGCGGATGGGATGTTACTAAAATATGCAAATCTCTGAATCCCGAGGTTCCTGTGTTAATGATATCTGGCTGGGGAAATCAAATCGATGATGATATGGTCAAACGCAGCGGTCTCGATGGAATTATGGCTAAACCGTTTGAAATAAGGAAGATCAAGACGATGATCCAGAAAATGATATCGAAAAAACCGGGATTCCCGGCGGCGACATCAACCGGATCAAAATAAAAAATCCTTTGACTTTTATTAATCATATCTTTAAATAAGCTATATGGATGATTTCTTTTCTGTACTCAAAAGATACAAAAAACTTGTAGATGATCATATCTTCGCCAAATTGCCGAATTCGCATTTTATCCCCGAGATAGAAAATCTTTTCGAAATGATCAATGATTATCCCCGTCGATCCGGTAAAGGCCTAAGACCGTCGATTCTTCTAATATTCTGCCAGGCGTTCGGGGGAAAGATTGAATCAGCTATAAACACTGCCGCCGCTCTTGAGATATTTCAGAACTGGATTGTCATTCATGATGATATCGAAGATGGCTCGGAGTTGAGGCGTGGACAGCCCGCTTTGCATGTTAAATATGGAATGCCATTGGCTTTGAACGCGGGAGACGCCCTGGCCGGGAAGATGTGGGAACTCCTCAACGATAACCGCGATATATTGGGTTCGGAGCTTACTTTAAATATCATCGACCAGTTTTTAAATATGTATGACAAGACCACCGCCGGGCAGCATATCGAGCTTTCCTGGGTTCAGAACAAGCGCTGGGATTTAACCCGCGATGATTATTTCAATATGTGCAAACGGAAAACATCCTGGTATACGTGCGCGACTCCGGCCCTTACAGGTGCCATGATCGCCGGCGCCGATGAAAAATATAATGATACTATCACGGAATTCGGAATTGATCTCGGTATCGCTTTTCAGATTCAGGATGATGTTTTGAACCTGGCGGGCAAAGAAGAGGCTTACGGCAAGGAAATAGCGGGCGATCTCTGGGAAGGTAAAAGGACACTCATCACAATCGACCTGATGGAAAAAGCCACATCCGAACAGAAGGAATTTTTGCGTGCCACATTCGACATGGAACGAACAGCCAAGAAGGCCGAGGATATCAACAAGATTATTGATTTGATAAAAGAATACGAAAGCCTGGAGAGCGCTATAGAGACATCGATTGAATTAGCCTCAAAAGCACGAAGTAGTTTTGCAGGGCTTGATAGCTCCATTGATCCTACCCAACGCAAGGTTATCCTGGAATTGATAGATTTCATGATTAATCGCAAGTTTTAAGCTGATTTTCATCTATTTGACACTACCTATTTTTTTCACTTGTATAAAAAGAGCTAAGATTGTATTATTTGTTGAGTATAGAGAGGGAGTATTATGAATAGAATATTAAATACATTAGTTGCGGTAATAGTAGTATTTGCGGCAAGCCAGGCATTGGCCATCTCGAAGGATAAAGTATCATTCAATTTTGGTATGGGTTATGGCGGTTTTAATAATAAACCTACCGTATATAGGGTGTATTTTGCTGGTTCGTATTACACATTGTATGAGCCAAATGCTATTGTTGATAAGGGTTATAATTTTTTTGGTGAGGTTTCATATCGTTTAAATGCAAATGCGACTTTTGGCTTGGGCGTTCAATACTTCTTTGGCGAAATTGACAACCATTATTCTGGTTATCGGACATTTCAGGATGATTATGATAATCGCAAACCGCGTTCAGAGGATATAACAGATTTCCCCGAGTATATTGATTTCGTAATGCCATATTTTACAGCGAAATATGAATTTAAGATATTGAGAGTAGATTTATTCTCAAAGCTTTCATTAGGGTATGGTTTAGGAATATTAGAGACTTATCATTTCATTGGGGGGAGTACACAAAAAGAAGCATACGGCATAGGAGTGATTCCCTGTCTTGGAAAATCTATCAATATTAACAATATGACTTCAATTAATGTTGAACTAGGCTACAGGTATATCAAAACCAGTGAATTAGATGAAAATGAACCTAATCCAAAATACTACGATAACTATCTCGATTTCAGTGGCCTGTTCTTACAAAGCAGTTTCTCATTTAATCTATAGATAAGCACATGCGTATTCTTAATCCATATTATTATATATTATTAGTCATATATCTTCTTTTAAGCTGTTGCTCAACCTCAGAAAACACTCAAGAAAAATCATCCGAACAAGGCCAATCAGCACAATCACCAGATAGCAATTATGTGACTCAAATCCTCGATGGCGATACATTCGTTTTATCATCCGGCAAAACAGTTCGCATCGCCCTTATCGATACTCCTGAAAGCGGAGAGCCGCTATATGATGAAGCCAGCCAATATCTGACCGAGCTAATCCTCGGTCGAACCGTGACTTTGAAACCGCGGGGTAAAGGTGTTGATCGTTATGGTCGAACCTTGGCCGAGGTTTTTATCGATACCATTAATGTCGGTTATTCAATATTGAGATCCGGCATGGCTTATTTATATCTTTATCCTGAAAACATTCATTTGAAAAAAACCTACCTACCGGCTCAGATACAGGCGATTAAGGCAAAAATTGGTATCTGGTCATTACCGGAACCGGTTTCCGAGGAGTACTATATTAATCTCAAAAGTTCATTTCGCTTTCATCGACCCCTGTGTATTTACCTTAAAAAGGCTAATCCGGGCAATATTCAAAGGATTAAAAACCGATATAACGCGCTGAATCGGGGATTATCACCCTGCCGTTCTTGCCGTCCCTAGTAATAAAAATCAAGCATGCCTATATATTGCCGATATCCAATATAAGGAGAAAATATGCCATCTATATTAGTAATTGAAGACAAAGACAGTATGCAGAAAATGCTCTCGGCCACGCTCGAGTCGGAGGGATATGAGGTCGATGCCGTTGGCGATGGCCAATCCGGCGTAAATCGAGCCCGTGAGAAAAAATATGATGTCGTTCTGACAGATTTGAAATTGCCCAAAATGGATGGTATGGGAGTACTTTCCGAGGTCAAAGAGATCGATCCCGAAGCCTCGGTCATTTTGATGACTGCCTATGGGACAATCGAGACCGCGGTCCAGGCAATGCGTTTGGGGGCCTACGATTTCCTGACCAAACCCTTCGATACCGAACATCTATCGGTGATTATCAAGCGAGCCATGGAAAACCGTCGCTTAATGGCTGAAAATTCCCTGCTTCGTGAGGAACTGGCCAATAGCCTTGGCATGAAAGAGATTATCGGCAATTCCGAGCAGATTACCGAATCGATGGATTTGGTTACAAAAGTGGCCCAATCCGATACTACCGCCTTATTTTTGGGAGAATCCGGGACCGGTAAGGAATTATTTGCCCGGGCGATTCATAAGCTTTCCAATCGTAATAAAGGACCATTTGTAGCCATAAATTGTGCCGCTATTCCTCGCGAACTACTGGAGAACGAGCTATTCGGCTCGGAAAAAGGCGCATATACCGGATCTGTCGCCCGCAAGATGGGAAAATTCGAGATCGCCGACGGTGGAACGATATTCCTCGATGAAATAGGCGATATGGATATGTCGCTTCAGGCCAAACTTCTAAGAGTATTGCAGGAAAAGGAATTCGAACGTCTGGGCGGAACCAAGGTTATATCGGTGGACGTGAGGATTGTGGTGGCATCTAATGTTGACCTTAAGGAAGCGATAAATAAAGGCTCCTTCCGTGAGGACCTTTTCTACAGGTTGTCGGTGTTTCCGATTACCTTACCGCCTCTACGCGACAGACGCGGCGATATTTCAACTCTGGCCAATTACTTTATCGAGAAATACTGCAGAGACATGAATAAGAAACCCAAGAAGCTCTCTCAAGATTCCCAGAATCTTCTGGAAAAATACCATTGGCCGGGAAATGTCCGTGAGTTGGAAAACACTATCGAGCGATCGATCATTCTGTGTACCGGCAAGACGATTACCCCCGAACATCTGGCGATACGTTTGCCGTCTGCTTCGGAGATCAGGCTTCGTGAAGGAGCCGGGCTTAAGGAAGTAGGCGCTCATGCCCAGGCGAAAGCCGAGAAGGGGCTAATCAAACGTGTTTTGTCCCAGACAAACGGCAACAAACGCAAAGCCGCCGAAATTTTGAAAGTCGACTATACGACATTATTTGAAAAATTGAAGAAATACGGTATTAAAAAGAATAATAACGAATAATTTTATTTCCACTCTAACATCCTAAAAAATCATCGCAAGTCATTAATATAGCTACGCTTAAAAATGCCTTGACAATCCTTGAAAAAAGCTTATACTTAATTAAGCATTGTTAGAAGTTCAGTAAATTGCATTTTCTACCTGATTACGAAGTAACTTACTGGGGTACAATATAATAACTATCTGAATGGAGGAAGTGAAATATGTTTAAGTCGCTTTTTATCGTTACCATCATTTTGATATTATCCACGGCTTTTGCCTTGGCGCAGGATCCGGGTATGCCGGATAGTTTGATAATCGGCAATGTCGATGTTACCTACGCGCCGGGCGAAACCTTAATTGTAGATATTCCAATATATTTTGTCACCGATGATTCTATCGCATCGGTTATGATTCCGCTGACCTGGACCAGCCCCGATGGTAATATTGAGGCGGTTTCCACATCCTGGAACGGTACTTTCGAGAGTTGGGAATCGACATACAGCAACGAAAGTAATGACTGGCATGTCGGCTTTCATGATTTAGGCGGCGAAGAGGATCCTTATCTGTTCACGGATTCCGAGAGAGAAATCGGCATGACGATTCAATTCAGGATCGATGACGATGCCATGGAGCAATTCCTTACCATCGGTATCGGTACCGGACCTCATGACCTGCCGTTGAATTTCGGTGTGACTACCGGCGATATGGATCAGGATTTGACTCCCGTGGTCGTGCCCGGTTTTATCAGGTACGGCGCGGTCGGTATCGAGGATGATTTGGCCTCGCTGCCCGAAGAGTTCGCGATCGGCCAGAACTATCCGAATCCGTTCAACCCGGAAACCAATATCGAATTCCAGGTGCCCAGGGCGGGTCATGTATCGATTGATATATATAACCTCCTCGGCCAGAATGTCAGGACGCTGGTATCCGAGCACAAGCTGCCGGGTTTCTATACCGCTCACTGGAACGGCTGTAACAACAGTGGCCAGGTTGTGCCATCTGGTCTGTATTTCTATCGTATAAGCGCCGATGATTTCTCGAAGACCAAGAAAATGATTATGCTGAAATAAGGGGCGTTTCAGCTAGTTGAGGTGAGAGAACAAACTTCACCCTACGACGCCTCAAATAGCTGGAATAACACAAGCGCCCATTTGGGCGCTTTTTTTATGGTGGGATGTGGCTATAGCCCATCATCATTAACCTGTTTATAATTAGCGGACGAAGGCTTACGCCTATTACAATCATTGCTTAATCAACTAATCTCGAAAACACCTTATATCTATCAATGAGCCTTAACATCGTTTCGGACACTTCAAATATAAAATATTCAAGGCTAAAACCCATATCCCCTACTCTAAAGGTAAAAAACTCAATTTGCGAATATCCAGACGCGGATATTACTTTAACTGGCACAATTTTGTCCCCATGTGATTTTATATTTTGGTGAAGTTCTTTTAAGGGGAAGACTTGATATTCAAGCTCGGGTATCGCTGGAAACAATTCTTTTAATTCGTTGATAGAGTTGACAATATAATATGACTGTTCAACACAAAGCGTGTTGAGATAAAGCTCTATTAATCTTATAATCATTTCCTTATCGGTATTGTCGGATAAACTCTTTGATATGACTTTGGAGTAATCAATATAGTTGCCGCCAAACGCACATATAGAGGAATCACAAGTATTAAATAAATACGCAATAAACGGATCCTTTAAAAGATAATTTCTAAAGCTCTTTACTCCTTGAAGGTGAATCATTCTCAAGCAAGGTAAGTCTTGGAACATGTATGTCTTTATAGAGGGAATCGAATCAAAAATTTCTGCCACATTTGCCAGCATCAATGAATCAATGAGTTCTAAAGCATATGCTTCATCTTTAAATGTATCGAGACTATCATTATAACATCCGAATATGCTGTTATCTTCAATACACCGAACAGATGCCTCAGCCGCATTGAAAGTAATTATTGTGATGATCAGAATTATTAAAGAAGCCTTCATTATAACCCTAAACTAATCTTGTAATACTTTCACGCGTTAAAAACCATTATAGTAATCTGGTTGACGTTTAATGCGTTCCAACAATTGAATTTCATTTTTAGTGATTCGGAATTTCCAATAATCCAGTGTCAGTTTAACCATCATTCCCATTTTTTTATGCCAGGTATAGAATTCAACTTCATAGTAATCATTATATTGATTAATATGTACGGGTTTTATGTAATTATTAATCAGTTTCTTATTTTCCTCATATCTCCAGGGGACATGATCGCCATGCCAATCATCATAATCCTGGAGATTTTCGATCATATAGTAACTGCACTCCGAATCCACAGTATTAACAAATAGATACAATAGATTTAGGATGGAATCGGGTTCATATTTTTTTTGAAGATAGCCGCTAAACACTCGTGAAAATTGTGATGACTTGCCACCAAAATGATACATAGTCGAGTCGTCCAGGTTAAACAAAACATATTGATAATTGCACCTGAGCGTATTGGTTATATACTCTCCACCGCCGACAAAATACAATGCGATAGAAGGTAATTCAGTAAATCGATATTTTTTGTAAACTTTGGCGATAGCGCGAAATTTATCTCCTGTTTCTGCCAGTTTCATTGAATCCGCTTTATATGCAATATATTTATCTAATTCCGGTTTAGTTTCATGGTCTTGATAACAGCCAAGCAACTCGTCCCACTCAATTAAATGTGATGAAGCACTAATGTTTTCCTTGAAGATGCAGGAAGCAACGATAAATATTATTAAAGCAAACAGTTTACATTTCAAGTTTCACCTCTAAGTTCAAAGCCTGACTTGATTATACTACGATTCTACTCATACCGCAGCGCTTCAATCGGATCAAGCCGGGAGGCTTTGCGAGCGGGGTAGATACCGAAGAAGATACCGACTACGAAGGCGAAACCAAACGATAAGGCAACCGCCTCGGGAGGTACAAACGTACTCCAACCGAAAAACTCGGTTAGCACATATGATCCACCAACGCCTAAAAGTATACCGATAATCCCGCCAAGAAGCGATAAGCTGATTGACTCCAGGATGAACTGCATCATGATATCCAACCGCCTCGCGCCGACCGCCATCCGAACGCCGATTTCACGAGTGCGCTCGGTAACCGATACCAGCATGATATTCATGATACCGATACCGCCGACCAACAGCGACACCAGGGCCACGCCGGCGAGAAGGTAGGTCATAGTCTCGGTGGTTTCCTGACGGGCCGAGGAATAATCCGATTGAGACTGGATATAGAAATCATTTTCTTTTTCCGGGCGCAAGCGATGAGTTTTTCGGAGTATCTTCTCGATTTCAATATATGCCGACTGAAGCATCGACTCATCCTTGAGCCGGGCGATGAAGCGGTTTAAGTTATCGATACCGAAAATTCTTTTCTGGGCTGTTGAGTATGGCACCAGGATTATATCATCGAAATCCATCCAACCTCCCGAAACGCCCTTGCTCTCGGTAACACCGATCACCTCGAATCTCAATCGTCCGATTCTGATGATTTTACCTACCGGATAGATATTACCGAACAGGTTTTCAGCCAGTGTCGGACCGATTACGGCAACTCGCTTCAAAGCGTTGATATCCTGGTTGGTAAAATTTGTGCCTTCTTCAAGAATGTAATTACGTAATTCCAGATATTCCGGGCTAGTGCCTATGATTGTCGTGTTCCAGTTCTTATTGCCGTAAATAACCTGACGGCTACCTCTGATTTCAGGAATTACATGATCGACCGCTGTGCATTCCGCCCTGAGCCTCTTCATATCTTTTTCATCCAATTTCTGGATAGCTCCGGCCGCCGATCTGACCCGGCCATGCATGCGAGGAGCGCCGGAGCGAATGTAAATCAGGTTGGTACCCAACGCCTCAATCCTATCCGCTACCGCTTTCTTGGCGCCCTGGCCGAGTGATATCATCGTGATAACGGCCGCCACGCCGATTATAATGCCCAGCATAGTCAGAAACGACCTGACTTTATTGGCCATCAGTGAGGAGACGCTCACACCCAGGAACTCACCGAAGTTCATTTCTTTTTCCTCATGCCGGGAATTTGGTTCCAACCCCTGATTCTCTCCAAAAACTTCTCCCGATCCTGAAGGGCTTTCGAGGAGACGGTGGTGAGCACGGTATCGCCCTCGGCCAGGCCTGATATGATTTCGGCCTGCTCGAAATTGGCCAGGCCGATCTCGACCTGGCGCGGCTCCTGTTCGCCGTTAACTATGGCAATTACGATCTTGGTGGGATTAGCAGGTTTCTTACTACCTTCTCCGGGATGACCCGATTTATTGCCTGTTTCGCCGCCGGGATGGCCGGGTCGGTTTGGACGATTACCGCCGCCCTGCCTGTTCCCGCGCCCTGATGAGCCCATGCCGACCATGCGGCTGATTGTCCGCTTATCAGTGAGCGCTTCCCGTGGAACCAACAGTATATTTTCCTTGAAGCCGGCTATTATCTCGACTCCGGCGTTCATTCCGGCCATCAATAACCTCTCGTCATTGTCGACCTCAATGGTAACATCGAAAGTGGTCACGTTTTGTTCGACTTTGGCCAGGGGATGGATTCGAATCACTTCACCGTCGATCTCGCGGTCGGGATAGCTTTCGGCGATCACGACGGCTTTCTGGCCGGCCCGGATTTGACCGATATCGACCTCATCCACCGAAGTCCTGACCGAGACCCTGGACATATCGGCCACGGTTGCGATAGTGGTACCGCCTGAAGCTGCTGAAATCCCCGAAGCGATAATCTGACCTTCTTCAACCGATTTCTGAAGGATTATGCCATTAATAGGCGATTCAATAGCGGTATCGGAAAGTCGAACCCTGGCGTCCTCCAGGGCGGTTGTAGTTTTAATCAGGTTTGAATTTGCTTGCTCTTTCGCCAGAAGTACGTTCTCGTAGTCCAGTTCGGATATCAAGCCCTGATCATACATCTGTTTCTGACGGTCGGCTTGCTTGATAGCCTGCGATAAAGCGACCCGGGCGACTTCCAAGTCGGCCTGGGCCTGGTCGAAATCGTTCTGGGCGGTTATAGGATCGAGACGAACGATTTGCTGTCCCTCGGTGACGATATCGCCTTCCTCGAATGGAAATTCAACAATCTCACCGGAGGCTTTCGATTTTAACTCCACAGTCTGAATCGGTTCGACTATGCCGGTGGAGTTTATAGCGATTATCAGATTGCCCCGTTCCACGGTTTTTGTCGATGTTCTAAACGGCGTACTCTGAACGTTTTCGGAGTCCGCGAATGGGTTGAATACAAATATTAAAACTACCGCAACGATGATCGCCAGTATCAGTATCTTTATTTTCATCTAATTCTCCTTTTTCTCAATATATTACCACAATATAAGTGATTGACGCCGCTTTTGGCAAATCCGAAATAAAATTCATCTTGACCAACCACAATTATATGTCATATTAACTTTAGATGGAATATTTCGCCGATGGTTTAAAGCAAAAATTAGTGGATAATTATATAGTTATACATTTTCGGGAGGTAATATGAATTTTCGAGCGGTTTTAATCGCGGTATTTGTAGTGCTGATATCAATAGCTTGGGTTCAGGCGGGGCAGAGATCAATCGCGATTAATATCTATAATGATGGTTTTTCCCAGGTGACCGAAACCCGTCAGGTTGAAATGGCGAATGGCTTGATCAATCTGAAACTGCACGATATTGCCGAGAAAATAGACCCGGGTTCTATAAGCCTAAGCGGTGACGGATTCGAGATCAGAACGGTCGATTATCGCTATGATCTGGTTTCCGCCGACCGATTGCTGCGCAAGTATATCGGGCAGGAGATCGAATTCAAGAAGGATGATTCTCTATATAGCGGCTCATTAATAAATTTCGATGAGGATTACTTGTATATAGCGTCAAATGATAAACCCGGATCGGTTTCGATTTTCGAACGCGATGATTTTAAACATGTCGGATTACCGAAGCTCTCCGAAGGCCTCGTTACCCGGCCTATGGTGAACGCGACGGTACATTCTAGTGTTTCGGGCAAGCAGGATGTTAAACTTTCATATCTCACTACCGGTTTAGGCTGGCAGGCCGAATATCATCTAGCCTATAATGGTAAAAATTCGGCCGAAATTACCGCTTGGATAAATCTCGATAATCAATGCGGGGCGGCGTTTCCCGAAGCCGAAATTATCTTGATTGCCGGGCAGGTGGAACGAGAAGAAGCGACCGCCGGACCATCAACCATGGCCGAAGGTAGAGAAGCCTATAGGCCGCGTAAATCCAGTCTCGAGCCTTTAGTCGATTACCATCGTTATAAACTTCCATTTGAAACGACATTGGGCGAGATGGAGACCAAGCAAGCTGTCTTGTTCGAACAGCAAACCATAGAAGTTGAGCGTTATTACAAATACGAGTGGTCCGAGACCAAATCGGATGTTAAATCGATAATCTCTTTTGCCAATGATAGCGATACGGGGCTAGGCAAACCGATGCCATCCGGCCGGATGAGTATATACGATCGGGAGAGCGGCGCGTTTCTCGGTTCGGGCAAATTCGAAAGTACGCCGGCCGGGGAAGAGGCTGAAATATTCCTCGGTACGGCCTTTGATATCAAAGCCGAACGGAAACGGATCGATCATAAAAAAATCGGGCGTAACAAAAACTCCGATTCGTTCGAGATTATAATCCGCAATCACAAAAGCGAAAAGGCCAAGGTCATTGTCTGCGAAGAGATATACGGCTATTGGGAGATTACCGAAAAGAGTGATGATTTCACCAAGGAAGATTTTCAGAATATCGAATTCGAAGTATATGTCGAACCCGGCCGGGAAAAAGTTATAACATATACGGTGGAGTATAGCTATTGATAAGGTCATTTAGCATAACACTTACTATAATTTCGATGGTTTTTATGGCCGCGACCAGCGAGCTTAGCGCTACAGAACCTCAGGCTGCGGGTGTTTACTGGATTTTTCTTACCGATAAAGGTCCTGATATTGAAGAGCGTATCCTCGAATTTCAGAAAACTTTGCCCGAGCGTACAATCTTACGGCGGCAGAAAGCGACTGAAAATGAAATCGTAGCCGATGCTTATGATTTGCCTGTTTATAGCGTTTATAGGGATTCTCTGAATCAGTATGTCAAAACTTTTCGAGAGGAAAGCAGATGGCTTAACGCAATGAGTGCCATCATTATAGAAGATAATCTTAAAGTGATAGAACATCTCTCGTTTGTGGAGAAAATCCGCCCTGTCGCCAAGTCCGATCCTCAATCGTTGAATTATGAAATCGCCGAATCCTGGCAGGCAGGCGATTTTAATTTCGAGGCATCTCCGGCCAGTCTCGACTATGGCCAATCATTCAGACAGGTGGAACAGATCAATGCTATTAGGGCGCATGAGCAAGGGTATCATGGCGAAGGAGTAATTATCTGCTTTTTAGATACCGGATTTCTCACCTATCATCACGCTTTTGACCATATGAATATTCTGGCCGCCTATGATTTTATCAATGACGATGATTTCGTCGGTTTCGATCAGGATCAGGATTTACCGGGGCAGCCTAATCATGGCACCGGTTGTCTGGGCACGATTGGCGGATATTATCCCGGCGAACTAATCGGCCCGGCGTTTGCCGCCTCCTATATATTATGCAAAACCGAGGAGACCGGTTCGGAAACCGCCGTCGAGGAAGATTACTATGTGGCAGGCCTGGAATGGGGGGAAAGACTTGGCGCGGATGTCGCCTCGTCCTCGCTTTCGTATTCGGATTGGTATACCACCGATGATTATGATGGTCAGACGTGTATTACCACGATCGCGGCTAATATAGCGTTTCGTAAAGGCATGATTCTATGTTCATCCATGGGCAATTCCGGGCCGGGCAAGTTCACGCTTGGAGCGCCGGCGGATTCGCGTTACTCGCTGGGTATCGGCGGTGTGCAATGGAACGGTTTGTTGTACTCACATTCATCATGGGGACCGACCGCCGATGGCCGAATCAAACCTGATGTTTGCGCGCGAGCGGTTAAAACGATAGCCGCTACGCCTTATACAACTGACGGTTTCGGTAAATGGAATGGTACATCATTATCATGTCCGCTGGTAGCCGGAGCGGTTGCCCTGGTTATTCAGGCTCGACCTCAATGGAGTCCGGAGATGGTTAAAGAAGCGGTCAAAGAGACTGCCAGCCAGGCCCATCATCCCGATATTCGGTTTGGCTGGGGAATCGTCAATACTATGGATGCTATAAACTATCCATCGTTTTCGGGATACATAGTTGATAATGAGACAAAACACGGATTGCCGATCGAAATAAAGCTTGAGTCCGATAAAACAGGTCAAACGATTGCCATACAATCAGATAGTTCGGGCTTTTTCCTGTTTGCTAATATCCCCGAGGGTGATTATCGAGTCATAATTGATGATGGCGATTTCGAACCCTATCAGGCATCTATAGCCGTTCCGCCATCTGAAGAGTATGATATCTATCTTGGTAGAAAACAATAGTTAAAATTCCAATTGATAAAAGATTGATCTCTTAATTGGTTTGACCATTAAAACGAAAAGGCCGTTCACCACTATGTGAACGGCCTTATAATTTAATCGGTTTAATAGCTATCTAACTAGAAGTGGCATAACCGCGCATTCGGGATAGGTTTCCTCAACAGGTAGCATATCAGGGTAATCGGGACATCCTTCCGGCGCCGGCGCCAACTGCCTGAAATAATTCACCAGGTAAGTAACATCGCTGCCGATTATTATGCAGTCGCCGTTGGCATCGGCCGAGGCATAGAATCCATCAAATGAGCAGCCTTGATTCATCCAGCGGAAATAGCCGACAAGGTATGTAACGTCCGCGCCGTTTAATTCGGCGGGCCAAACGGCTGAACCCATATTGGCATCGCCGGG
>JAAEQD010000187.1 GCA_024231855.1 Candidatus Zixiibacteriota bacterium | reverse complement strand
TTAACTTAACCAACTCCAGAATCGCCAGAAGAGTTGTTACCGCAACGATCTTTCTGGGGATATCGGCAAACAGTTGTTGAAAGGTGGCCGATTCGCTCTGACTCAACATCGAAAGAATCCGCTCGATTCTGTCTTCGACTGATAATTCTTCCGGGGCGATTTCGTAAAGCTGTTCTTCGTTTATCCTGTCGAGAGTTTCTTTGAATGCTGTTAAAAGATCAAAGAGAGTGGCATTATCGGCATAAACAATTTTCTCTTTGTGCTCAATACCGGTATTAATACCGGATGGAACAAACAAGCGCTCTTCGAGAAATCTTTTGTCCTTAAGTATATCTCCGGCTTCTCTAAATTTACGATATTCAAGCAAGGCCGCAACCAGCTCTTCGCGTGGATCCAATTCTTCTTCACTTTCATCATCACGCGGAAGAAGCATCTTGGCCTTGATTCTAATCAAAGTCGCCGCCATCAAGATATATTCGCCGGCCAGTTCGAGATTAAGAACCTTCATCATCTCGATATAATGCATATACTGCTCAGCCACTCGAGCAATCGGAATATCATAAATATCTATCTCATCCTTACTGATTAAATAATGCAGAAGGTCCAAAGGTCCCTGAAAAACATCAAGGTTGACAGAGTAATTATCCTGAAGTGATCTCATACTTATTAATATTCCATTTTCATAGCC
>JAAEQD010000186.1 GCA_024231855.1 Candidatus Zixiibacteriota bacterium | reverse complement strand
ATCTGCTGGCTTGGTTATGGTGAGCGAGCACGGTTTGCAGATATGGTCAATGATCTGGTCAAAAAAGGCAAGATCAAAGCACCAATAGTTTTTGGTCGAGATCATCTTGACTGTGGTTCGGTGGCATCGCCATACCGCGAGACCGAATCTATGAAAGACGGTTCTGATGCTATTGCTGACTGGCCGTTACTTAATGGTATGCTCAATTCTATCTCCGGGGCCAGCTGGGTCTCGATTCATCATGGCGGTGGAGTAGGGATGGGTAATGCTATTCATGCCGGACAGGTCATTGTTGCCGATGGTACCAAAGAGATGAAGGTCCGTCTTAATCGGGTGATGACCAATGACCCGGGAATCGGCGTGGTACGTCATGTTGATGCTGGTTATAAAGAAGCGACGACCTTCGCCAAAAAGAATAAAATTAAAATTCCGATGCCGAAATAATTTTCGAGTTGTACTATGCCTCTTAAGAAAAAAGCAACCCTTCTAATTACAAATATCGGACAGTTGATAACTATGAACGGCCCGGTGCCGCGTCTTGGTGATTCCATGAATGACCTCGGATTGATTAATGGCGGGGCTGTAGCTGTGGCCGGCGAAGAGATTTTGGCGGTTGGCGAATCGGAAGCGGTCGAGGGTAAAGTCGATCTGGCCGAAGGATGTATCGCGATTGATGCCGGCGGCGGTGTTGTTACTCCTGGGTTTATTGACTCGCATACACATCCGGTTTTTTCCCGCACCCGTGAAAATGAATTTGAGATGCGGATTATGGGCAAAAGTTATATGGATATTGCCAATGCCGGAGGGGGAATCAGAGCTTCGGTTCGTGATCTGAGGGAAACATCTAAAGCTGAATTAACAAAAAAGACAACAACCCGTCTTCATACGATGTTGTCTTATGGCACAACTACTATTGAAGCCAAATCTGGATATGGTCTTTCGACTGAATCGGAAATAAAATCACTTGAGATAATAAATAATCTAAATGAAACCCAGCCGATTGATTTGATCCCGACATTTTTGGGCGCGCATGAGGTGCCAGATGAATTTCGTGAAAAACGAAAAGATTATATTGATTTATTGATAAATGAAATGATCCCCAAAGTAGCCGAAGAAAAACTGGCTGAATTTTGTGATATCTTTTGTGAAAAAGATGTGTTTAATATTGAGGAATCTCGCAAAATTATGAAAGCGGCCCAAAAACATGGGTTGAAACTGAAGTTTCATGCCGATGAACTTGGTGCTTCGGATGGTTCGGAACTAGCCGCCGAACTCGGCGCGGTTTCGGCAGATCATTTGGTCCATATCTCAGATAATGGTATTAAGGCTATGGCCGAGGCCGGAACGGTTGCGGTTTTATTGCCGGGAACCTGTTTTTCACTTGGCCTTAAAGATTATGCTCCAGCTCGAAAAATGATAGAATCCGGAATTGTGGTGGCGCTTTCGACTGATTGTAACCCAGGCTCCAGTTATTCGGAATCATTGCCGATGATAATTAGTCTGGCCGGGTTGAATTATAAATTAACTGCCGCCGAATCTATCTCCGCGGTGACGGTTAATGCCGCCTGTGCAATTGATCGTGGCGGAAAAATCGGTATGCTGACAACCGGATTGATTGCTGATATTGTTTTGTGGAAAATAAATGATTATCGGGAACTGCCATATCATTATGGTGTTAATTCGGTTCATAAGGTTATTAAAGGCGGGAAAATAGTAATTGGCTAAAAGCTTTTCAAACTATTTTGCCTTTTGTTTGTTTAAAGATATGATGAATAT
>JAAEQD010000185.1 GCA_024231855.1 Candidatus Zixiibacteriota bacterium | reverse complement strand
CAGCCGCTTGAATTCACGGGAGGCGGCAAGATGAGGGGATATTCTTTCGGGGGATTTAAAATTCACCCGTTACGCTTCTTCCCGGCTTCCGGTAGAGTTGATATATTAACCGGTTTGACAATAGAAGTCGTAAGCGGTGTATCGAATACGTCGTTTAATCCGACAAGCGAATTTGCATCTGTCGTTTCCCGGTTTGTTGATAATCCGGATTTGGTACACAAGCAGCCGGTACCATTATCGCCAACCGATCCCAATGATGTTAAATACCTTATCATTACATCTTCCGCCCTTGAATCAGCATTTCAACCACTGGCTGATTGGTATACAAAGACAGGTCTTCCGGCTGAGATAATCACGCTAACCGCTATTCAAAGTGGTTATTCCGGTTCGACTGATCAATTGAAAATAAAATCATGCGTCGAAGACTATGCAACGAACAAAGGAACAATTTTTGTGCTTCTCGGTGGTGATGATACTATTATTCCCGATCAGAACTGCTGGGGTGATGTCAATAGCGGTGGAACGACAGACAACACAATTCCTACTGACCTGTTCTATGCCTGTCATGATAATACATTCGATTGGAATTTAGATAGCGATAGTCAAGTGGGCGAATATTCCGTAGATGGAAT
>JAAEQD010000184.1 GCA_024231855.1 Candidatus Zixiibacteriota bacterium | reverse complement strand
TGGGCGCGGTTTTTGTGCTCTGGTATACCAGCTACATAACCAAGCTCGGTTTGGGTATGGCCGAACTGGCTGCCGGGTTGGGCTTGGGCACGATGCCTGTTCTCGGCATATTCCTGATTATCAACGGTGGCTTCACCTGGCCGGCCTTGTACGCGTCGATACCATCCGGTTTCCTGGTTTGCAATTTACTCTTGTTAAATGAGTTTCCCGATATGGAAGCCGACAAATCTGGCGGTCGCAACACCTTGCCGATTCAAATCGGCCTTAAAAAGGCCGCCGTAGTTTATACGATTATCACCCTGATGGTTTATATCTGGATTGCCGCCGGCGTTCTTTTAAAGCTGATGCCGGTCTGGACATTGTTAGCGCTTCTGACTTTACCGTTGGCGATCAAGGCCGTTCAGGGCGCGCTGACATTCAAACAGGTCGAGGAGCTAATTCCCGCCCAGGGCGCGAATGTTATGACTGTGCTGATAACGCAGCTACTTTTGGGGATTGGCTTTATCCTGGCTCGGGTTGTTGGCTAAGACAATCCCGGGTAGGTTAAGAGCAATGGCTTCTGACCGAATTAAAGCGAAATCAAGAATATGGAGTTTGACTATGACTGAATTCAATGAGTACCAGGAATATTTCAATAATGCCGCGCCTAAGTATCATGAGGAAGTGTTCACTAAGAATACCGGGAAGGAGGTTAAATTCCTGGTTGAGGAGTTAAATCTGCCCAAAGGCGGTAAAATCCTTGATATGGGTTGCGGCACGGGACGGCATTCGATCGGCCTGGCCGAGCATGGCTATAAGATGACCGGCGTCGACTGGTCGGAGGGCATGCTGAATCAAGCCCAATCCGATGCCGAGAAAGCCGGCGTTGAAATCGAATGGATATGTGAGGATGCTAAAACATACCGCTTGCCGAACAGTTTCGACGCGACTATCTGTCTTTGCGAAGGCGCTTTCGGACTACTTCTTAAGGGTGAGGATCCAAAAGCTCATGACCTGGCAATTCTTCGAAATATTTACGACTCACTTAAACCCGGTTCGAAATTAATCTTGGGAGCATTGAACGGTTTTAAGAAAATCAGAGATGCCAAACAAGAGGATATAATCTCCGGCAAGTTCGATCCGATTACATTGGTCGAACGATTTACATTAACATACTATCTGCCAAACGGCGGCACGAAAGAAGTAGTTCTGCATGAACATGGTTTCCTGCCAGGCGAATTAAAGAAGCATGTTGAAGATGTCGGATTTAAGGTGCATCATCTGTGGAGCGGCACCGCCGGCGATTGGAAACGCGAGATATTCAATCTCGATGAAATCGAGATCATGGTGGTAGCTACGAAGCCGGCGTAGATACTGTCATTCCCGTGATAATGGGAATCTCCTTTGAATTATATGTGCTATATCTATTCTATGCGTCAGGATGGAAAGTACGACATCTCGCAGAGTCATTCGATCTGATGCTTTGGCGCGCGGTAAGAACCTCAGGATGTCGCTTCGTTTTCCATCCTGAGGTATAAAAAAAATCCATTGGATCTTGACGAAGGGAATCTTCCAAATTTAGCAGATTTTATTTACATTGTAGTTAGTTTATCTTATTTTGCAATAGAACAAGATTGAAAGTGATTGGGGTCGGCAAGACTATGGAGAAAGACAAATGCTCAAAAAACTGCTGATCATCGCAATCCCGGTTTTATTGATTGGTTGTATGCCATCACATAAACTGGCGTTGCTGGATCAAAAATATCCTGTTGTTTATGAAGATTTAAGTTTGCTAATTGATAATGTTGCCGTGATTGATGATCGGCCGGAAATATCTTATCGGGATATCGAGATACCTACGATGTCCTGGCCCTGGACCGAGGATATTGTTTGTCCGCCCCTGAGCAAGGCGCAGGAAGAGTTGATAATTAACGAGGTCGCCAGGCATACCACGGAATCGGGCAAAAAAGTTAACGCGGTGGTTTATATCGTGGAAGGGGAGAAACGATTTGAAGGTTTGATATGGGGCGAACTCGAATATGTGAGAGTGAATCTTAAAATAAACCTCTACGACAGTATGCATCAGCCGTTTTATTTATCGGTCAGCAGCGATACGTTTTTTGAGGTTAAATCGTTCGACGCGTCTGATGATTATATTGAGCAGCTTTACTGCAAAGCGATTAGGTATTCGATTTTCCAGTGCTTCAAACAATTCAAAATCGCCCATAATGACCAGCCGCCACCGGCCGATTCCGATGATTCGATCTAAAAGGATTAGTCAGGTCCAATGACTCTGCGAGTGCCGCGGTTCCTAACCTTGTCACGGCTCCAGGATAAATGATCTGTTTCTTAATATTTGATCAACATCATCGCTGCGAGCCTTAAAATACCTTCGCTGATTTGAAACATAGTATTTCAATCCCGAAGATTTTCCGCGAATCAACTTCTTGCCATTGCCCAGATATATTAATTTCACGCCCGATTTAATTTTAGGATTAGGCGGCAGTTTCTCCTTTTTAATAGGTTTTTTCTTCGCTCTCATTTGATCGCCGCAGCAACTCATATTGTTTATTCGATCTCCTCTATCTCCTGTTCGGAGTCAACCTGGGTAAGTTTATGCAGTAATGAAACCGCTCCCGATACCGCCAGAACTAACAAAACGCTATACGATTGGATCCGATAAACTGCCAATACCACTATAAGACTAATCCAGAATCCCGTACAATGCGGGCAATCTATCAGTTTATTTAGCTTTATTCTGTATAGTACTTTTCTTAGAAAGAGTAGTGAACCGAATGGTCCCTCCTCAAAGCATAGAGCTAAAGTTAGGCGCCAGGCGGCCAGCGACGACAGAACAAATATAAAAAGATTTAGCGGTTCAGCATTAAAAATCATAAGCTTTATTGAACCTATCTATTTACTCAAATACAAGGCGCGGTTACCAGCAATCCGACACCATAGCCCATCTGGAATACGGTCAAACCGCAGAACTGACAGCTAATTCCGACACTCGCCCCGGCGCCATAGCGACACATACCATCGCCGGTGCTTTGTCCCAGGGCCGCGCCCGCCTCGACTCGTCCTTCGCAACTGGCGCAGAACCTTATTCCCAATAACGTTCCGCAAGCCTCGGCATAGGCGGCGCCCCAGGCGGCGAATCCGCGGCAATCTATCCGATAGCCGATATCAATACCTATAGCGAAGCTCACTCCGGCCAGGGTAAAGGTACGCCAACACCATCTGCCCGGATTCCACCAGGTTGGGCACCAGCACCACAGCCTGACTCTAAACGCGAATCCGCAGGAGAAAGACCTCTCGATTCTCGCTTGTAACGGGTTATCACAAAGATCGCCCAATGAGGTAAGCGTGTCCGGCGGCAGGGTGGCCGAGGCGATTGTCGGTACCACCTCTCCGACGCTGGAAACACTTCGAACGGAGGTGGCCGAGCGGACTCTGGTGCCGGTGTTGTAAATATCCGTTACGGCTTTTAAATTGCCCTTCTTACCTGTGAGAGTACGAGCCATTCTATCCAAATCGACCTGTTTGATATTTTTGACTCCGGCTTTAGCGAAGGTAGAGGCGACCGCTCTAATATGTTTCGCCCATTGTTTTCTGACAGCGGCTCTGGCGGCGCCTGATCTGGCTTTCTTATACTGCTGTATATATTGACTTCGCATCTTGGTATATTCGAGTACGAGGAAACTCGAATATGATTTGCTCATTATGTCGGTTGGGCGTTGCTTTTGCTTAATCATCTCGGCGGTACCGACCGTGCTTTCGTGAATCTTTCGCAGGCCGTCCAGGTCTCTGGTTGTTATCTTGGTCGCTTTGAAACGAACGGTTTGCGGCTTCGCCGGTTTCAGGACTTTCTGTTTTTTAGTCCAATCCACGACTTTCTTTCTGACATCCCCGGCTTTTTTAAGTTTTCTCGACGGAAACTTCGCTGAAGAAACTTTGGGCTTTGCTAATTGCTTCATGCCCTTTTTCTTCGATAACTTTGCCGCTGAGAGTTGAACCATGGTAGCTTCTTTTGCTTTTGGCATCACTTTTCCCCTTAATTTTAAAGATTATACTTAATGCGTAACGTAGCATTGTTAATTTAAAATTATTCGTTGTTTGTGCGTTCCAAAGCTGCTTGGCTTAATTATAGCGAATCAACATAAAATCTGTCAATAATTATTTTGTAGGTATATGTATCGGACATTGACAGGTGACGGGGTAGGTCAGCAGGTAGGTCAGGAGCCGTGGCTCTCGCAGAGTCATAGACCTGACCGAATCATTTCAACGGCCAGCCGCCATTTCCATGTGCTATCGAGTGGCCCCACCCGACAGCATCGTCGTCGGGTCAATCATTTGACTTTGCGAGTAACCCACTCCGCGCTTGAGGCCGCGGAATGGGGCACCCGGGCTAAACTAATTATTTTTACCAACAGGTGCCATATTTTTATAAATCCAATCCCCCAAAAATCACCGCTTGCTTTTTATTTGTGAAATATTTAACTTATCTGCCTGCAAAATGAAATAGAACGTACCACGCATTCGGGCGGACGAAGTCCTTTGTTCATCCTTTCCTGGCGGAACACAAAGACAAGGAAATAAATCAAATGTACGGAAAAATCTATTTAAGAAGCACCATTCTCTTGCTTTTGCTTGAACCATTAGTAGTAATTCGATAGAAGTACATGCCACTGGCCAGAATATTGCCTGAGTTATCACGACCATCCCAGGTAATATTATGGTGACCCGGCGTTTGAAATTTATTAACAAGTGTCGCTATTTCCTGACCTAAAATATCGTATACAACTAAAACAACATGGCTTTCGGTTTTGATAGAGTATTCAATTGATGTACCTGCGTTAAATGGATTGGGATAGTTCTGTGAAAGTCGAAATTCACTCGGGATATTAGCTATTCTTACATCTACCGAACCTAAATCTAGAATCCTGACAACCGCGGTTTGCAATACTTCCCGGTCGCTGCCATCGGCTTGTACCCAAACAACCAGCTTGCAAAAATTAACATCCATAACGGAAGTACAAATAAAATTCTGATTTAAATCGATTGTCTCACCTTCGGCAAGTTCTATCGGCATCCCCTCGGCAGTCGGAATCATATCGCGCATGGTATAATTATGCCAGAGGGTGCCATTGGGCGCTTGATAGTAAATACTGTCCTCGGTTAAAGCAATTCTCAGTTTTAAGTCTTGCCAGGTAATTTGCTCTTCGGCGGTAATAGAAATATCTAAATTACCTTCATTCAATTCGGAATCGAACTCGCCGGACAAAGTGATGTTTATTGGAGATTCAATTTCTGATCGTTGATTTGTCATTGGCCACCAGTCACTGGTAATGTACGACCCTCTAATTAATCCATCTATCCACGCGTAAGGCGTGTAATAGTTGCTATCGGGATGAGGCGGATAATAATACAACCTGTCCAAATTTTCCTGAATATTATCAAAATAAAAGATATCGTTAAAATGATATGTTATGGGAATAAAAACATCAGAATGATCTTCAAATAACTGATCTAAGACCAGATCAGCGTAATAGCACGGGCCTCAGTAGCCGGAGGTATTATTTTCAAATAGAACTAGCCGTTGGCTTGCGTTTATTGGGGAAACTAACACCAGTAGTACTATCAGTAATATCACAGCTTTGGGATAATAATTTCGCATAACATCTCCTCGTTTAAAAGATTAAGCCTGGTTATTTAAAATTATCATTTGTTTACCTTCGCTTATTCTACAAGTTTCAATATGATAGAAATACAAACCGCCGGTTCGCGCTTTACCAATCAATATCCCTTAATAAGAATAAATAAACCCGGAGCGGCAATGGTTTCAATCTTCAATTGCCTCCATTTCACTATTATTATGTGATTACCGATTATGAATCGTCATTTTCATTAATATATAGTTTAATGGAGATTTTGTCAATGTGATTATACGAAAAAGGCTGCTTCGATACCTCCCAAAAATCTACCTCGTTCCCAAACTCTGTTTGAAAACGCAATTGCCGTAATAATTTTATTTTGCTGAACGGAAAGCGTGACCGGTAGTATAAACTATAAAATAGAGTTAATTGTCAAGCTGATGAATAACTAATTCCCGCCTAGCGCTTAAATGTTATGACTGTGCTGATAATCTAGCTGTTTTTGGACATTAGATTTACTTCTTGCGCGCTGTAAGGCTGACGAAATCCTGTTTTCATCCTTTCCAGACACACCCATCTCTTTTACCGCGCCGCCTGAATCCTTTCCCATCGTCCCAAAAATCACCGCTTGCTTTTTATTTGTGAAATATTTAACTTATCGCCTGAAAATTATTATAGCGCCGCCAGGATTCCTATCCTGACGGAACACAAAATAAGGAGCAAAACCCGATGTACGGAAAAATCAAAGACGACCTGGCCAAGGAACTGCAGGCGGTCAAAGAGGCTGGCCTCTATAAAGCTGAGCGGATAATCATGACCGAGCAGGGCGCCGAAATCAAGGTCAAAACCGGCCAGACTGTGCTAAATTTCTGCGCCAATAACTACCTGGGATTGTCATCCCATCCCGAGGTTACCAAAGCCGCCCATAAAGCCCTCGATGAGTGGGGCTATGGCATGAGTTCGGTCCGCTTTATCTGCGGCACTCAGGATGTCCATAAGCAACTCGAGGCCAAAGTCTCGGAATTCCTCGGCACTGAAGATACGATCCTCTACGCGGCCTGTTTCGACGCCAACGGTGGTGTGTTCGAGCCGTTTCTGGATGCCGAATGCGCTATCATATCCGATGCCCTGAACCACGCCTCGATTATCGATGGTGTCAGGCTGTGCAAGGCCAAACGGTTCCGCTATGAGCATGCCGATATGGCCGATCTGGAAAGATGTCTCAAAGAGGCCGCCGGTTCGAAATATATTTTGGTCTGCACCGATGGCGCTTTCTCGATGGACGGCGATATCGCCAAACTGGACGAGATATGCGATCTATGCGATAAATATGGCGCGCTAGTGATGGTCGATGATTCCCACGCCTCGGGATTCATGGGCGAGCATGGTAAGGGTACTCATGAGTATCGCGGCGTTTTGGGCCGGATCGATCTGATCACGACCACTTTCGGCAAGGCTTTAGGCGGCGCTTCCGGTGGCTGCACATCCGGCCGCAAGGAGATGATCGAATGGCTGCGCCAGAAATCGCGCCCGTATCTGTTTTCAAACACACTGGCCCCGGTAGTCGCCGGCGCCACGTTGAAAGTGCTCGAACTGCTTTCCGAAACCACCGAACTTCGCGATAAACTGGAAAGCAATCAGCGTTATTTCCGCGAAAAAATGACCGAAGCCGGCTTCGATATTGTCCCCGGCGACCATCCGATTGTCCCGATTATGTTCGGCAAATTCGAAAATGATGCTAAATTGGCACAGGATTTCGCCGCTGATATGCTCGATGAGGGTATCTATGTGATCGGCTTCTCATTCCCGGTAGTCCCACGAGGCCAGGCCAGGATTAGGGTTCAGCTTTCGGCAGGCCACGATAAAGAGCATGTCGATAAAGCGATCGCCGCGTTTATTAAAATAGGGAAGAAGCACAACGTAATTAAGTAAATAGATTAATAGATTTCGCGAAAGGTCGCCGGATGGCGGCCTTTTTTTTTGCTTGCGTGATTTCGCTTCAGGAGCCAAATAGTTTTTCTGTTCAGACAGGTCGTAGCGGAGCGTGACCTGTCTGCTAAACCACGTCAGGCCTCAAGGTCTTGAAGATCACACCCTTGCCGGCACGACCTGACGAAACTTGCGGTATTGTCTTTAATATATGTTTAAGCTAATATTGTATCATGTCGATATATTACAATGTTAAGTTACTCATGGATTTGAGCGATTATATGGCAATTGCCGGTTGAAATCCGGTATTAAAAAAGAATTGACAGATGTTGAAGTTAGTTAATAAATCTGTAAATACCAATATGACTAATGGAGTAAGCATAGAGCAAGCCCTGGATTTTGCCGTTAAGGATCCTCTGAAAAACGCGCTGGTTATATCCAATCTTACCCAGCTTCAAAATGATTGTAATTTTGCCCTTAGAAACTCATCAGCCAATAATCCGGCGGTTGCCAGTTTAGATATGGATATGCCGTTTAACAGTATCGCCCTAATGGCTGATTCGGAAACGGATGTCATGGCCTTGATTAACGAATTATCCCGCAGATATGCTCAGTTGGAAAACCAGCCGATCTATGGATTATTTAGTGAAGAGATAACGAAACAAATCGAATCCAGTTATCGAGTTACTCAAAAAAACCGTGAAATTCAATTGACCATAAGCGACGTTGAGATTCCCGGATTATATCTGGATGCCGATCGCTATCGTCTGGAAAAATTGACAACCAGGGATCTCTCATCGATTTCACAGCTTTATGGCGTAGTGCCCGCCATGGATTGGACGCCCAAACTACTATCATTTGGTCCATATTTTGGAATATATTATAAAGAATTTCTGGTCAGTACAGCCGGCGTTCAGTTTGCCACACAATGGGTATCCGAAATCGGTAATATTGTAACTCACCCTAACTATCTAAGACAAAACCTGGCTTATCACTGCACCAAAGCGGTCGTCGATTGCCTTAGAGATATTAGTGATAACATATTCTTAAATGTAATTGCCGATAATCACGGGGCAATCAAGCTTTATGAGAAAATGGGTTTTGTTAAAACCGATGATTTGTTTTTAGTCCAGTTTTACGTTAACTGATACAAAAAAATAGGAGAATCCGAAAAACCCGGATTCTCCCATCCCCTCCATAATAATCTATATTAAGCGGTGAGCGCCTCTGTCGAGTGAACAGCCGCATCGTAGGTTGGGCAGACAATTCCTTTTTCAACCTCTTTGAAGGCTTTGGCTCTAAACGGATCAAAAACAAGCTTGGCCACTCGTTGACATCCATAAGTCTTCTTAACCATATTAACCGCGGCGATATTAGCATTCTCCGAATTAGTTGCCGCCATAAAGCCATCTTTGCCGGTGAAATTCAGTTTTTTGAGCAATCCAGGATCGGTACCGGAACCGATAATCTTTTGGCCTTTAAAGCCTTCGGATAGGCGATTGAATCCATCCGGGGAGATATCGATAACAATCACTTCGTGATTATCTTTTTCCAGCATATCAGCGACCAATGAACCGATTCTGGATGCTCCCATGATGATGACTCTCACTAAGTACCTCCAACCATATGATTTAAAAAGCTATAATATAGATCGGTAGATTTCACGAATTATATAGATTTATGAGGTTTATTTTCATTTTGAAACCTTGGAAAATTAATCATTAAGATATTGGTTTTGATGTATGCCTAATAAACATCGATCACTCAGCTATATGACCATATTATATGGATTAATTGGACTTGGCGAGGCGATTTTGTTGCAGTTTTTTATAATATTTTCTTGACAATTAAAATTAATTCCTTTAAATGGTGAAACTATGTTGATGATTTTTAGTGAAAACCATCACAAGGTAGAGGCGGACTAAAATGGGCTTTGGCTACGGGATTGTAGCATTATTCTTATTAATAGGTATTATATTCGTACTATTTGCTATTGTTTTTTCGGGTCTTATTCGTCCCAAAAGGCCGTCTAAAGTTAAACTGGACAATTATGAATGCGGTGAAGCCCCAGTTGGCGGCGCCTGGATTCAGTATAACGCCGGTTTTTATATCTTCGCCTTGATTTTCGTAATATTTGATGTCGAGGTGGTTTTCTTATTCCCCTGGGCGGTGGCTTTTAAACAACTCGGCCTGTTTGGCCTGATTGAAATGTTCATCTTCTTGATTATCCTGGTATTCGGTCTGGCTTATGCCTGGAAAAAAGGAGCTTTAGAATGGGTATAATCGAGAAGGTGCCCGCTTATATGGAGAAAATCCCCGGCGGTAGTATTTTAATCACCAGTGTGGAAGATATAATGAATTGGTCGCGAGCCAGTTCTCAATGGTATCTGCTCTTTGGCTTAGCCTGTTGCGCTATCGAAATGATGGCCACCGGCGCTTCCCGCTACGATTTCGACCGTCTGGGCATGATTTTTCGCGCCTCGCCTCGACAAGCCGACTTGATGATGGTTTGCGGCACTGTTACCCACAAGATGGGTAAACGGGTAAAGATGCTGTACGACCAGATGGCCGATCCCAAATATGTTTTGGCTATGGGCGGCTGTGCCTCAAACGGCGGTCCGTTTTATTATGATTGCTATTCGGTTTTAAAAGGTGTCGACAAGGTTATTCCTGTCGATGTCTATATCCCCGGTTGTCCGCCTCGCCCGGAATCGCTGATGCAGGGGACGATGAAGATCAGGGAAGTGATTAAACAGCAGAAACTGAAGGATTTTACCGGCGACAGGCCGATGGCTTAACAGATGACAAAACAGGAAATCGAGAAAAAACTTACCGCCGATTTTGGCCAGCATATAGAAATCCAGGAATTAGATCAACCTGAACCGTTTGTTTATATCAGTAAAGATAAATATGTCGAGTTTTGCCGCTACCTTTATGATGATCCCGATTTGTCATTCGAATTCCTGTTCCAGATGGGTGGCGCTCATTTTGAGGATCGGTTTGAGGCCGTTTTATTTTTAGCCTCACATAAACATCAACATGAGATGGTTATAAAAGTCAAACTACCGCTTGAGGATCCCCAGATTAATACTGTTATAGATATCTGGCAGGTCGCCGATTGGTATGAACTTGAGATAATGGAATTATACGGTATAAAAGTCGTCGACCACCCGAATCCCCGACCGCTTCTGTTGTATGAGGGCTGGGACTATGGATACCCGATGAGGAAGGGCTGGACTGGACCTGATTTTGTGCCGATGCCTGATAAATCGAAGAGTGCTGAATGAGCGAATTAATTAAAGATACGCAGCTTACGCAAGAAGAATTTATAATAAATATGGGACCGCAACACCCCTCTACCCATGGCGTTCTGCGACTGCTTTTAAAAATGAAAGGCGAATTCATCAAGGATTTGACGCCCGATGTCGGTTTCCTTCATCGCTCAATCGAGAAAATCGCCGAAAATCGAACCTATGCCCAATTCATGCCGTTCACCGATAGAATCGACTATTGTGCTTCGATGCCATGCAATCTGGCCTGGGCGATTGCGGTTGAAAAGCTGGCCGGAATTGAAGTGCCCGAGCGGGCTCAATACCTGCGGGTGATAATGACAGAGCTTAACCGAATCGCCTCGCATCTAATCTGGCTGGGCACGATGGCTCTTGATCTTGGCGCCTTCACACCATTCCTGTACGCTTTCCGCGAGCGCGAACGGATTCTGGATATGTTCGAGATGACCTGCGGTCAACGGCTTACCTATAATTATATGAGAATCGGCGGCGTATCCGCGGATATTTCCGCTGATTTCGTTAAACGAGCTAAGGATTTCACCAAGGATTTCCTTGATAAAGTGGATGATTACGAAGCACTGCTGACTTATAATCCGATCTTTTTAACCCGTACCAAGGATGTCGGTGTTTTGCCGGTGGATGTTGGCCTAAGTTATGGCGCCTCCGGGCCGACTCTCAGAGGTTCCGGGCATGACTGGGATTTACGTAAGGTTCATCCATACTCATGCTATGATAAATTCGAATTCGATGTTCCCCTTGGCTCGAAAGGGGACGTTTGGGATAGATATATTGTTCGTATCCAGGAAATGCGCGAATGCTGCAAAATAGTCAATCAGGCGATAGAGGGTCTGCCGGAAGGCGATCTTAAATCCAAGGTACCGACCATGTTTAAACCAAAAGCCAACGAGGTCTATTCGAGAATCGAAGCCCCGCGCGGCGAGATGGGTTATTATATAATCGCCGATGGCACGAACAAGCCATATCGGGTTAAGATTCGCACCGCCTCGTACTCGCATGTTCAGCTTATGAAATATCTCTGCGTCGATTGGAAAGTAGCCGATCTGGTGGCGATATTTGGATCACTTGATGTTATTCTACCGGAGGTCGACCGCTAATGTTGGAACTTACCGGTATTTTAGATTGGATTGTTGTAATTGTTGATGGCCTCGGGTTACCGGATGTTGTCAGAGATATAATCTTAATGGTCCTGGCCATCGCGGCCATCGTCGTCTTCCTCCTCATAATGTGCCTGTTCCTGGTCTGGATGGAACGCAAAGTCTCGGCGCATTTTCAGGACCGTCTGGGTCCGATGATGACCGGCTGGCACGGCTGGATCCAGACAATCGCAGATGCCTTGAAGCTACTTCAGAAAGAAGATATTATAGTTGCCAGCGCCGACCGAAAAGTGCATTTCTGGGCGCCGATAATCGTCTTCACTGTCTGCCTGACGGCTTACGCGGTAATCCCATTTGGAAAAGGACTTATAGCCGCCGATTTGAATATCGGAATCGTATATATTCTGGCGATTACCAGTTTCACGGTCATTTCCCTATTAATGGCCGGCTGGGGTTCGAATAATAAATACGCGCTTCTGGGCGGTATGCGCTCGGCGGCACAAATTGTCGCCTACGAAGTTCCTTTAACAATGTCGCTTATCGGCGTGGTTCTGATGTCCGGCACGCTGTCGATGTACGGATTCGTTGAAGCACAGACGTCATATTTCTATAATTGGTATATCTGGCCGCAATTCCTCGGCTTTGCTATATACATAACTGCCGCCACCGCCGAATTAAATCGTACCCCGTTCGACCTTCCCGAAGCCGAACAGGAGTTGGTGGCCGGTTTCAACATTGAATACTCCGGCATGAAGTTCGCGATGTTCTTCCTGGCCGAATTTTTGAATATGTTTACCGTGGCAGCTGTCGGAACTACGTTATTTTTGGGTGGTTGGCAACCGCCACTTCCGGGACTAGATTTTATTCCGTCGTGGATTTGGTTTATCGGCAAGTCGCTGTTTTTGGTATTTATAATCATGTGGTTCAAATGGACTTACCCTCGCTTGAGAGTAGACCATCTGATGGATTTCGCCTGGAAGGTGCTTCTGCCACTGGCGTTTCTTAATATATTCCTTACAGCTTTAGGGGTTTATCTCTTTTAATCATGGGCTACTTCGGAAAAATATTCAGCGGCATTTATAATCTGAGCCTGGGTCTGTGGACTACCCTGAAATATCTGCCGGGTCGATCGATTACGATTCAGTACCCCAAAGAGCGGATGGAGATGTTCGAGAAGTCCCGCGGGATGGTAGTGTTGCTTTCGGATAAGGAAACCGGCAAGCTTAACTGTAATGCTTGTTTGCTCTGCCAGAAATCCTGTCCTGTAGCCGCGATCACGATAAAGCAGGAAAAGAACGAAGAGACCAAGAAACGATTCCCCAGCCGTTTTGATGTTGATACGCTAATCTGCTGTTTTTGTGGTCTGTGTGAGGAAGCATGCAATTTCGACGCCATCAAGCTGGCGCCTATGTACGAATTCGCCACGACCGACAAAGCCTCGTTGATGTTCGATATGGATAAACTTCAGGAAATTGGCCGGGATGTGAAGTATACCCCCAGGAAAAAGCGCGCCAAAAAGAAAGTGGCGGCCAAATCCGCGCCGAAAAAAGATGACGCTGCCGCCGAGAGGAAAGCCGAGCCCACTACTCAAAAGATAGCCCAACAGATACCTGAGCCTGATTCCAAACCGGCCGATACAACCGATAAAAATCCGGATAAACCAGAGAACCCGGAGACTAAACAATGAATATGGTGATTTTTTATCTACTGGCGATTATAGCGGCGGTATCCGGCTTGTTGGTTGTTACGCTTAAGAATATATTCCATTCAGCTTTATTCTTGGTACTGGCGCTGTTTTCGATTGCCGGAATTTACGTACTCCTGGGAGCCGAATTTTTAGCGGCTGTCCAGGTGCTTATTTATGTTGGCGCGATTACGATTTTGATGATATTCGCGATCATGCTTACTTATCAGCTAAGCAGCAAAAGTATCAGGCAGACAAACGAGCAGGTTCCCTGGGCTTCGATTATAGTACTGATATTTTTCGGGCTGTCGCTGGCGGCGGTATTTAAAACCGTCTGGCCTTTAAGCGACGGCGAATTACCCGAATCAAATACATTAGAGCTTGGCAGGCAGTTGCTTTCGACATATGTGATACCGTTCGAAGTAGTCTCGATTGTGCTTCTGGTAGCGTTAATCGGAGCAATAATTATCTCCCGTCGGGATAGACAGGAGGAGAATTAATATGTGGGGCGAACCGACACTAACTCATTTTCTGGTCTTGGGCGCGGTACTTTTCGCGTTGGGCATTTTCGGCTTACTCACCAGGCGCAACGCCGTGGGTATCTTGATGTCGATTGAGCTTTTGTTCAATGCCGCCGCGATAAATTTCGTCGCTTTTACCAAATTCGTCTCTCCCGAAGGTCTGGCCGGACAGGTATTCACGATCTTTATCATTACTATAGCCGCCGCCGAAGCGGCCGTCGGGCTGGCAATCGTGATGCTCATGTATCGCAATTTTAAAGGCATTGAAGTCGATAAAATCAACTTCATGAAATGGTAGGCTTACGATGGTAGAATATAGCTGGCTGATTCCTCTGTTCCCTCTGTTCTCATTTATCATGATAGTGTTTTTCCTGAATCGGAATAACAAGGTCTCCAGTTCCTTCGCCATTGCCATGGTTTTAACGTCATTTGCCGTATCGGTAAAGATTTTATTCGAAGTACTCGGCCACGGGCAACCCTACATGTTCTATGTCGATTGGCTTATCTGGAGCGATTTCGTCGTTCAGATGGGCATATATATAGATCCGCTGACTGCCGTTATGCTAATTGTAGTTACGCTGGTATCATCGCTGGTGCATATCTATTCGCAAGGCTACATGCGCGGCGATCCCAGATACGCGCGATTCTTCGCCTATCTATCGTTATTTACGTTCTCGATGTTGGGACTGGTGGTTGCCGGTTCTTATATCCTCGTTCTCGTATTCTGGGAACTCGTTGGTTTAACGTCATACCTGTTAATCGGTTTCTGGTTCGAGAAAAACGTTGCGGCCAACGCCGGTAAAAAAGCTTTCATCACGACCAAGTTCGCCGACCTCGGCTTCGTGCTGGGTCTGGTATTAATGATATACGCGCTGGGCACCGCGACTATGCCCGAAGTGAACGCTAAGATAAATCATCTCCAGGAAGTTGCCGGTTATGTTGAAGCGGGTGCGCATCACGGTGAAGAGGCATCAAGTGAGCATAGTTCAGATATATCAGGTCACGGTGAGGAAGCCGAAACTGATGAACATCAAGGCGCTTCGATGGACGCGGATGAAGGTCATGGGGCCGTGGCTGCTACTGATCATGCCGAGGGTGAAGTTGAAAGCGAAGATGAAGCCAAGCATACATTAGTTCTGGTTGGCATTGCCGGTATACTGATGTTCGCCGGGGCCTGCGGCAAATCGGCGCAATTCCCGTTCCATGTCTGGCTGCCTGACGCTATGGAAGGTCCGACTCCGGTTTCGGCGTTGATCCACGCCGCTACGATGGTAGCCGCCGGTGTATATCTCACGGCTCGATTGATGGGTATCATAATCGTGTCTGATCAGATGGCGATGGTAGTCGCCGTGATCGGCGCTATTACCGCTTTCATGGCCGCATCGATAGGTTTAGTACAGAACGATATCAAACGAGTGCTGGCG
>JAAEQD010000183.1 GCA_024231855.1 Candidatus Zixiibacteriota bacterium | reverse complement strand
GCTCTCACTTTCAGTCCAGAAACCAAACCTGTCAGGTCTTTCCTGGCAAAATTCCAGGCTTTGAGACTTAACTCCGGTGACCATATATTTTTCATGATAATTACCTTATAGATTACAATTTTAATTAAATATTTCGTAGCAGCGGCAATTTGCCTTATTGGCGATAAATTTTCAAATCCAAGTTTCTTTATTGAACCCAATCGAACCGATTTAGCAATTCAACTTAGCACTGTACTTGTCTCCAAGAAAATTCCTCCTGAATGACCCAAACGCAGAACAGCATTACATGTTCACTACTACCTCCAAAAAAGTTTTGCCCGAAAATAGCAAAATTCGAGACACTAACGTGATCATTCAAGTATTTTTTTCTTCAGGCGTTTCGGCCGAAATTTAGTGGTCGACTTTCTAACCACCAGTTCGATATCGGCAATAGTCCGCCCGGTAGTAGCCGATCTACAATTTATCAATTGTTGTAATTTTCGGAGGGCCAAAGCCCCAATTTCTTCATTAAAGACGCGCACAGTGGTTAACGGCGGATCGGTATGAGCGCTCATCGGGATATCATCAAACCCGATTACGGAAACGTCATGTGGGATTCGGAATTTATTTTCCTTCAAAGCCTTAAAAGCGCCAAAAGCTATTACATCATTGCCACAAACTAAGGCCGATGGATTGCCCTGCCGCAACAATTGGCAGGTAGCCTCATATCCGTCGCTATCGGTCGTGTCAGGCATATCGCGAATAACCAAAGACGAATCGACGAGCAGATCGTATTCGCTCATCGCTTGTTTATAGCCCAAATAACGACCCTGCTGGCTTGGGTGACCGGAAAAACCGCTGATAAAAGCGATCTCCCGATGACCTAACTCGATTAAATGCTGGGTCGCTTCAAAGCTGCCGCCTTCATTATCTATTAAGACGGTATTCAATTTTTTCGATGATTTTGGCACATGATCGATAACTATTAGCGGAACGTCGCGGTTAATGATAAATTCGATCAGGGCATCGTCAACCCAACCGGCCACGATCACTCCATCGACATTTCTTTCCTTCAAAAACCTGGGCATATCCCGGCGGGGGTCGAACTTCTCCCCAATCGAGGTCAGCAGAATATAATAATCGGTATTTCGGGCTTCAAATTCTGCCCCTAAAAAGGTGCGATTATAAAACGATTCGGCCCGGTGAAAATATCTATCGGCAATGATAAAACCAATATTTCCGCTTGTCTTCGAGGCTAAACCGATTGCCGACCGGCGGGGGTGATAACCGATTTCCTCGATGACTTTGTGCACCCGCCGGCGTGTTTCCTCACTCACCCGGCCATGATTATTAATAACTAACGAAACCGTCGATTGCGAGACATTGGCTAATTTTGCTACATCTTTTATGGTTGCACTCATGGTAACACCGGCTTGTGAGTCCGTCATCGAACGGATCGTCGAAAGGATCGTCGAAACGATTTAGCAAAGTTTAGCATTTTTCTTGAAATCAGTCAAGTCTTTTTTTCCCTGATTATAAAAAAAATTGACTCATGGAACAAGATAGTAGAAATTAGCCAAAACCGCCTCGGCATAAATACCGAGTCTCAGAGCTCAAGCACCCTGAATTGCGTTAATCGAGTGAAATAGCTTGCCTTAGCCTCGGCATCGATGCCCCTCAGCCATGGGCATGGGGATTGATTCCCAT
>JAAEQD010000182.1 GCA_024231855.1 Candidatus Zixiibacteriota bacterium | reverse complement strand
TGGTAGATTGTCAAAGCGTATTCGATGAGAGTATTGCTGCTTTAATTGAATCATATGATAGCGAAAAGCTAAAATATGATGACTTAATTCTGTTTGCTCATGCTTTAGATATTGACCGTTATGCCAATCATCTTCATATTGATTCCTTATTGACACGTCCTGATCGCACGGAAAGTTATTTGAAATACTACCTTAAGAAATACGAAGGACCCGATGATTTTTCGGAGAAAATGAAATTGCTATCGGGCGGCGACTCCGAAATCGCAGACGGATATATCAAATATCTCATCGAAAGCGACTATTTTCGATTTAGCGAACGGGGCTGGCAGGCCGCCGGCGATTTTGATGATACAAAACTGCCCCCGGCTATTGTCAAAGGATTTGCCAGAAAAGAATCACGCCTGGACGAAAATTTAAGACGGCTGTTAAGATGGCTGGCAGTTCTTGATTGCGAAACGGATTTAAGAACATTAGCCGGGCTTACCGGGCAAAAGCCTAATGAATTAGAACAGGCATTGAAGATATTGAAAACTACCGCCTGGCTGCAAGAAAGAGATGGTAGGTATTGTTTTTTGGGTCGCGCCAAAGCCATGGCGATTTATGAGAATATTTTGCTTGATGCTAAATTGTCTCTCCACAGGCAAGCGGCGGATTTTTTTGAAACCAACGAACCCGCCGCCATAGAGCTAATGGCCAGGCATAATTTCGCGGCAAAAAATTATCCATCAGCCCTTAAATATAATTATCAAGCGGCTTTAAATTGGTATGATAAATTTGATTTTAAAAAAGCCTGGGAATTTATCGAGGTGGCCGAAAAGTCAACGGCAAATCTTGACCAGAATAGCCAATATGTCCAGCTGTTGATCGATACCTATATTCTGGCCGGGGATATAGCCAAAGCTTTGGCGGATAACAAACCCGCCGAACAGAAATATCTCAAGGCAATCGATCTGGCTCAAGAGCATGGCTGTAAGAAATCCGTCGCCATTGCTAACAAAAACCTTGGCGATTTGTGCCGGTTACAGCAAAAATCAAATGAATCGATTACATATTCAACGGTGGCATTAAAACTTTATAGTTCCACCGAAGACTTGCCAAATCAGGCGGCTTGCCTGAACAACCTTGGCCTGGCCCATTGGACATCCGGAAATTATGATAAGGCTTTAGACTATTTCGAAAAGGCTCTGAAACTGAATGAGGAGATGGGCAATCTCCAGGAACAATCCAAGATTAACAATAATATAGGCATAATTTATGATATCACCGGTAAAACCGGCGAGGTTTTTAAAAGATTTCAAAATGCTCTTGAATGCGCGGTTGAAGTGGGCAATCCAGAATTGGAAGCCAAGATATTGGGCAACCTCGGATTCTTTTCCCTGAACTCCGGGAAACCTCATAAGGCTCTTGACTATTTAATCAAGGGTTATGAGATCGCCCGGAAAATAGGTAACGATAATGAGCAATTAAACATTATATCCAATATTGCCTTGGCCTATCATAAAACCGGTGACTTCATCAAATCGGCCGAAGCAAATCAAAATACGTTGGAGATCGCGACCTCTTTGAACCACGAGATGTTTCAGGCCCAATCGAGCCATCTTCTGGCCAAGGACTGCGTTGCCATGGGCAATTTTAAGCTGGCTTCCGAAATGCTGACTCGAGCCGGTCGAATATGTTCGAAACTGGATAATCCCGAACTTATGGTCGATATTATTCAAACGAAGATCGAACTTGAACTGAAACTTGGCGACATCGAAACCTGCTATCAACAGCTCGATCTATTGACCCGGCAAAAAAGTTTCACTCATAAGCAAAAACTAAAAACAGCTTTGTTGGAATTAAAACTGGCCTTTATGCAAAATGATAGGACCGCCTTAGCCAAAACAGAAAGGCTTTTAACATTATGCGAGGAAACCGATTTTATCGAGATCACCGGGCAAGTAGAACTTGAACTGGCAAAATCTGCTCTCGACCTGGATCAAACCGAACAGGTTGCCTATATCATCCAACGATATCAAAGCCTTGACATTAAAAACACTATAATTAACTTCGATTACCAACTGATTTCAGCCCGATTTCATCAACACAAACAGGATTTTAACGAAGCGCTTGATTTGGTTAAGCGGATTCAACGCGAGGCTAATAATTCGGGTTGTGTACCAACGCTGTTTGAAGCGGCGGTTCTGGAAGCGGGTATATTTGACCGTTGTCGCAAAGAGCAACAGGCGTTCAAGGCGGTGAAGCAGGCAAATAATATAATGAAAGTTCTGATTGGCGCTTTCCCGGAGGGGAAAGATGAGAATTTAATTAATAGTCTTCCGTCAATAAAGAAGCTTAGAGAGTTATCCGATATATATAGTCGGAATTCAAAGATTAAAAGGTAGAGTCGTCCTAGAAAGAAAACCGCCTGAGAGGCAGGCGGTTTTCAAAGCACACGAGATCGATTTCAGATCAGGAACCCGCTCCGGAGTATCCGGCTGGGGCGACTCTTTCTTCCAGTTCCTCTACTACTAAGACGATTTCCACCATACAATCACCTCCTTCAGAAGTTAGAGTTCGTTTAGTATTGCAACATTAATCGTTTTAACATATATATACCTACATTCCCACTAATTTAAAAGAAATAGAGCCAATAGTCATTTGTCAAGAGAAAAATGCAAAATAATACAACATTAGTGAAATAGTTTTCATGCTATTCCCTTTCCTGTCAAATAGAGACTTAAGAACCCCCATGTAATAAAAAAAACCGCCTCGCCATTTTTTTTCTTGACATCTGGGAGTTTCAGTGTATATTCACAGTGTGGAGCAGTTCCACTTTAGGCTTCAGGCAGTAACGCTTCTGGAGAGATTAGTGTTAACAAGTAGTTCTTCAATATTCGAGCAAACTGTTAAGGGTAACTAAAACCACATTGACAGTTAGCTGATCTTTTAAAAAACCGGTGATGGGTGTGGGAGGATTTGGGTAACCAATTAATGAAATCAGGACAATGTTGAATTTCGGGAGAGAGAATGGGCTTTATTATCAACTTCGTCAATTTCATAAAACATTAACTGGTTACAGGTATTTTATTAACGTGTGTTATTTTGTTTCAGGTACGTTTTACAGAGGGCTTATGGAGTAGTTGTTAAAGGTTTGAAGAAGTAGCTTTAACAAGGGATGAGTTCTAAACGAACTGGGAGACTGTTATGACAAAACGTATCGGAATTATCGCGGGTTTTATTTTGATAATGATGATAACCACAATTCCAACATTTTCACAAGACTGTGGATTTTTGATAGTTACTAATGAAATTAGTGTTGACCGGGACGGTACCGCTTTGGTGAGTGTTCCGGTTTATTTGTCTAATAACTGCTCGGTCGGCGGGATTAAAATCGATTTTGTCACCGATCCGTCGGATGTGATTAATCCGATCGGTATCGATGCGACCAGCGGTCGTATCAGCGATTGGGAATATCTAATCGATACGGTCTCCTCGGAAGATCCCAACCGGTTAAGGGTTGTTGGTATCGCCAACTGGCCCGGCGGCATCGATGTCGCGCCATTGGATAGCGGTGATGGCCTGCTATTTAATGTCTTGTACGAATTCAGTTGCTCTTATGAAACCAACACGTTGGTAAATGTGACGCTCGACTCGGTGGCCATTTCTGACAGTTCCGGTTATATAGTTTATGACGCCGCTCAAATATCTATACTCGACGGCCATGTGAATGTGGGCGATGATGTAACGGATGCGCCTCGCGGCGATGCTAATTGCAGCGGCGCGGTATTGGGCTCCGATGTCACCTATTTAGTTAGTTATTTCCGCGGCCAGCAGAAATGTGCCTGCTGCTTATGTGCCGGTGATGCCAATAACAGCGGCGATATTATCGGAAGTGATGTGACTTTTTTGGTCAGGTATCTTTCCGGCCTGGGGCCCGCGCCTGATCCTTGTGAAGAATAAATAAGTTAGTTTTGCAATAAAAAACCTGATTTCCTTGAAGGAGGTGGTTGATAGGGACAGACCAAGGTACTATATTTCAAGAGGGGAAAGAGGAAATGGAATTCCTCGACCTAAAGAAGTGAGTGTGTTAATACTTTTTAGCACCCATCGTGTTTATGTATCGTGTTTATGTATGAAGGAGTAAACATGAAAAAACTGTTGATTTTAACTTTAGCAATGATACTAGTTTCCGGCGTAATCGTACAGGCCCAAAGACCTGATATGCTTGTTCGCACCGGTACTGCCGATCTCTCCGATCTGGCTGTCGGCGTAGACAAAGATATCGACGTTTTGGTCTTCTTTAGCAGTGGTGAAGAGGGCGTTCAGGGCGCTGACTTAAGCTTACCGTTCGGCATCAACAATTGTTATGTCGACCTGTTCAATGACCCGGCTTGCCAGATTCTCTATCCGTTAAACGCCTGGGACTCCAAGAGCTTCGGTAACTTTAACGAAAACTGGCAGACTGATGGTAATGGCTGCGACTGGGATTCTTATTCGTTCACGGGTTTCGCGGAATTATTCCCTCCGTATGACAGCCCATTTTTGGAAACCAACGTTGGCGAGTGGGTCAACGCGTTGATCTACAATGTTCATACCACGAATCGTCCTGAGCTGCTCGACAGCACCATCTGTGATGCTGTTGGACCCGGTTCAGATCCTGTCTCCGGTCCGCCGAACTGCGGTGACCCGGAAGGTGGCGCCGGCTATGACGTCATATGGGAAGACGCGTGCTGGTGGTTTTCACCTAATCAGCCCCCGATAATTGAAGAGTTCACCACTGGTGATCCTTGCACGTACGAAGACTTCGAAATCTGCTTCGACGTCACTGATCCTGATGGTGATCCTCTGGATGTTACCAGTACAGTCGGTACAGTCGTTCTTACTGGCCAGACACCTGATGGCGAAGATGCCATTATCTATCACTATTGCCTCGATTTCGATATGGAAGATTTCTGCGGCACTTGCTACAATGGCGCCGTTGAAATTATGGCTACCGACAACAATAACGATCCTGTGTTCTGGGCTGCCGGTAATGTTACTATTATTGGCGTGCTGACTGCTTCCATGGATCCCGCCCTGTATATCTGGCCGGGCGAAGAAGAGTGGATGCCGGTATACTTAGACGTATGCGGCGACTGCTTCTGCCTTGGTGGTTTCGTGTTCTCAATTGAATATGACGCTTCCGTACTTAACATCACTGACGTGGTCCGTGGCGCTGCCCTTATGGGCGGTGAGTACTGGAATGTCAACTACAACGTTGACGGTCCCGGTACCATTAGAGTTACCTTTATCAACGACCTGAACAACCAAACACCGGTCGATGATATTTGCGGCTTCATCCAGGGTCCCCTGTTTGAGATGAAATTCCTGTTGGCCGGTGAGCCTACTTATCCGACCAACTTCTGCACACCGATCTGCTTCATGTTTGACGCGGTTGGCGAAAACCACTATGATTACAACAACGTTTCCGATGCGGGCGGTTATCACGTTTGGATGAACGACGGTTGCGACGACGCTCCTGACTCCACCGAATATGGTACCCTGTTGCTCGAGATGGAATGCGGAAATATCAAAGTCCTCAACGAGCATAACGTTGTTTATGGCGATATCAACCTCAACGGTTTCCCGTTTGATGTTGGTGATGCCGTACTGTTAGCTAACCACCTGATCGATCCTCTCGGTTATCCTTTCACCCTGCGTCAGATGATTGCTTCCGACGTTAATGGTGACGGCCTCCGGGCGACGATCGCTGACCTTATTTACATGATCAACGTGATCAATAACGTCGGTGTCGGCGGCAAGGTTGCCCCGCTTGATGTTATTGCTACCGTAGCTATGCCTGTCGATGCCTATGGTGATGTTGCCGTAACTATCACTTCCGAACTCAGTGTCGGTGGTGCTCTGGTTTCGATCAACCACACAGGTGTTGAGCTTGGTGTTCCGACTGCTGATGGCATGAACATTGACTATCGTGACAATGGCGACGTTATGAACATCTTGGTTTATAACGAAGAAGCGGTTTCATTCGCTCCTGGTTCCAATGTCCTGTTCACCGTTCCTGTCCTTTCAGAAGGTACGATCAACTTTGGTGACGTTTCGGTATCCGATAATCGTGGTGCTCTTCTTGACGCACGTACGACTTACGATGCTCCGATTCCGACCGAGTTCAGCGTAGCGCAGAACTTCCCGAATCCGTTCAACGCCAAAACCAGCCTCAGCTTCGGCCTGCCGGTCGCTAGCGAAGTCACTGTCAACATCTATAATGTTGCCGGTCAGTTGGTTGAGTCGATGGATCTGGGTCATATGCTTGCTGGCCACCAGTCAGTAGTCTGGGATGCCAGTGCAGTTGCCAGTGGTATTTACTTCTATAAAGTATCTGCCGGTGACAGCAACGAGACCATGAAAATGACACTGCTGAAGTAAGAAACTTTAGCGGCGATTTTTTATCTTGGATCTTATGGTGAGAGAGGCTTTTGCCTCTCTTGCCATTAATAAAAGAAAAGAAAGATCTCTTTGCAGGAAATGTGAAAAAAGATGCAACTAATGAATAACGAAATAATTGTCAAATCTCTTAATGTCATGGGAGTTAATTAGTTAACTGATATTACATATCTATTTTGCTTAACAGAAAGGCGGCATGCTATTTGCGTAATTGATATTGATTGAAATAACAAAATATTTCGGGGGAAATATGAAGAATGTAGTATTAATCATATCAATTGCCGCCATCTTACCCTTCTGCTCACAGTCATTTGGACAGGACCTAGATAGCTTAATTTTGCCTACCGTTAACGGTGCGCCCGGCGATACGGTTATCATGAGTTTACTCCTTCACAATCAATCATTTAGCGTTGGCGGTTTGAGATCCGTTTTTTACTTGCCGGATATGGCCGAAGCCCGATTCATCGATGTTCGACGGGGGATCGATGTAGAGTATTTTGGCTATTTTAATTTTGCGCCATTTACCGATGACACTGTTGGTGTTACCGGTATAGCCAGTATGCCGCCGCTTCAGGCCTCACCATTACCGATTGGTAATCATGAAATCGCGATTGTTGGTATTGTCATTGAACAAACGGCGACTCCGGGTGCGATGATACCGGTCAATTTTCTGATTTCGGGTAACTATTCGAATGCCATTTCCGATTCATCAGGCAATCTTATAACCGAGCCCGTTACTATCGATGGGGGAATCGCCGTGGTTCCGAGTGTCGGCATTGATGAAGTAGTTACGACGCCGTCTATTTTTGAATTGAAAGACAATTACCCGAATCCGTTTAACGCGCAAACGACAATAGAATACTCGATTATCGAGCCTGGTTATGTCAGTTTGGAGATTTTCGACCTTCAAGGTCGCCGGGTAAGAGAGTTGTATGACGATTATATTTTGGCGGGAAATTTCAGCGTTGTTTGGGATGGTCGAACCGACGCTGGATTTTCAGTGGCGTCCGGTATCTATTTTTATCGATTATCCTTTGATAATCACGTAATTATGAAGAAAATGAATTTAATAAAATGAGGTATTTTTGAAGCAATTTAGGCTTGTGTTTTTAATCTTTATAGTTATATTGTACATGGCGTTTGATGTTAGCGCCCAGATACCTTCAAGTTCTGATACTTTAAAATTTGTTAATGGTTCAGGGTTTCCAGGACAGGAAGTGGGTTGTAGTATTAGCCTGGTAAATTCATTTGAAGTCGGTGGTTTTTCTTGCCGGATCGTTTTTGATGAAACGTCATTAAGTGTCGGGTCCGTCAGTTTAACTGAACGTACGTCATTTATGAATATCTTCGTTGTGGATACAACCGAAATCGGTGTGCTTAGCGTTAGCGCGTCATCATTTTTCGTGTATCATCTGCCGGTTGGCTCAGGTGATATCGTAGATGTAAGTTTCAACGTAAATCCCGATGCCCAGGTTGGTACCTATCCCGTTGAATTTGAAGATTCGAGCCCTTTCACTTATGACAATCAGCTATCGGATACGATAGGCATAATGATTATTCCGATATTAATCGACGGCGAAATAGAAGTTCTAACGCCGACTTATGTTGAGGATCAGAGTAATACCCCCGAAAATTATCAGCTTATGTATAATTATCCAAATCCATTCAATAATCGTACGTCGATAGCGTTCCATCAATTCGATTATGGAACTACGACATTGGAAATATATAATATTAAAGGTGACAGGATTAAAACGATTGAATTGGGAGCATTATCTCCCGGTAACCATATAGCATCATGGAATGGACGCAACTACTACAACAAGGAGGTAGCTTCAGGCGTTTACAGTTATGCTTTGTTTGTAAATAATATGTCGGTGTTAACTAATAAAATGGTTTTGTTAAAATAGATGGGGCCTGTGATGTTTATTAAAGAATACATAAAACGCATTAAATTGACAGGTATTTACCTGGCGGCGATATTCTTTTGTGGCCTTATAACTTCACCCGTGCTGGCACAGAATCCCGATACTTTGAAAGTATTTAATGCCATTGGCCAGCCTGGTGATTCAGTCAGCGTAAACATATACCTGGCAAATCACGTTGATGAGATAGCCGGATTTTTGGTCGTAATGAATCATAATAGTTCCGTATTGCATACCGACTCATCGCGTTTTACCCCGGCTCCGGTTCTCGATTCGTTGACATTCAATTCTACCGTCCACGGCGACACGATGCGGGTTCTGGCGGCTGATTGGTTTAGTCGTAATCCGATACCAGTCGGTTCGCGCAATATTTATGAAATGAAATTCTTAATCGATGAAGGAGCCAGGAACGGTGATTACTGGCTTCATTTCATCTCCCATGATGAGGATGATGTTTCGTATACATCTCTGTCCACTCCCGATTCGGAAATACTATTTCCGGTTCTGGTGGATGGTTACGTGACTGTGAATAATGGCGCGCCTAACGCTCTTCCCGTTTTCGATCCGCCATTATCATCACCGCGCCAGGTTGACGTGGGATCGAATCTTCAGTTTAATGTAACGATTACTGACGCTGATAACGATTTCCTTAACCTGAGTTCCCCCAACCTTCCGGAAAACGCCACATTCCCTCCGGACGATGGTTTTGGACTGGCTACCAGCAGTTTCAGTTTCACTCCGGCCGCCAATCAGCAGGGTAACACATATAATGTCGTATTCGTGGCCAGCGATGGTTATGTCGAGGTCAGGGATACGGTTGTAATTCAAGTTACCGGTGGTGGCGGGGGAGATGACGGACCGATTATTATCGCTCCGGGCACGCGGGATATCGATGAAGGCGGTCATCTGGAATTCATAGTTACCGCCACCGATCCTGAAGGCGGATATGTTACGCTTTCGGCTAACAATCTGCCGGCCAACGCCTCCTTTACCGGCGCCGAAGGCTATAGCACTGTTTCCGATACATTCTACTTCGATCCTGATTATTCGCAGGGCGGAAGCACATACAATGTGACATTCGTCGCGTCTGATAACTCCGGTAATGTATCGCAAAGCACGACATCTATCTATGTCCTGGATGCCATTAATGATTTCATCGAAGTCGCAACCATGCAAGGCGCTTTGCCGGGCTCGCTCGGCCGCGATTTTATCGTCAATCTCAGAAATCCTTTACCGGTATACGGCCTGCAATTCGATCTGTTATTCGATCCTGAAATTTTAGAAATCCTGGATGTGGAGGCGGATTCGGTTCGGGCGTTCGATTTTCAACTGTTGGACACCCTGGTTGAGGATGGCCGTTATCGGGTAATTATCCTCCCGACATCATTGGATACCATAAGTTCAGGGACAGGCAAGATAGTGTCATTAATCGTAGATGTCGATGATCATGCCGAAACAGGTCCTTCCGCAGTTTGGTTCGATTCGGCGACAACAGTTCAGGATTCAATCGGCACCACCGTTGACATGATGTTCGAGGAAGGAAATTTCACTGTCGATATTTTAGGTGATGCCAACCTTGATGCTATCGTTAATGTCGGTGACTGTATTGCCGTAATCGCCAATATGATCGGCCAATTTCAAATGAATATTCGCTCTCATGACGCCGCTGATTACAATCGCGATGGCGATGTGCGCATCGGCGATCTCCAGGGCATCCTGTATCATATTTTGGGACGACCCTTCGGACCGCCGCCGCCGCTTAATAAGAAAAACGGCTCCATCGAACTGGTTCGGGATGATATTTTACCTGGCTTCCAGGGTGATTTACCCCTCTGGCTTGATTTGAATACCAAGGCCGGTGGCGTTCAGTTTACTATCGATTATGACCCATCCGAAGTTATTATCCATGGCCTGACCGCCGGCAACATGACATCCGATCTAGTGTTGGATTATAACGATACTGGTGAGCAGATTAAGGCCGCGATTTATGATTTCGGTTTAGTCGAATTTGGGCCCGTAGTCGGCGAACTGGTTACTCTGGATGTTGAATTTTTGGACTTTGAGGTTGATCCGTCAACGGCTCTCAGGCTCACAGATTTTGAAATCGTTACGGTTGATGCGTATAGATTAAATATTGAGGTTTTGGGGGAACTGCCTGACGATTACAGGCTGCATCAGAATTATCCTAATCCTTTCAATAGTAAAACTTTAATCTCCTTTGAAATGCCTTACAGTTCTTCGGTCAAGCTGGATGTTTATAATGTCCTTGGCCAGAAAGTGAATGAGTTGTATGCCGGTCATCTGGATGCTGGAAGTCATCAGTTGACCTGGAATGGCACCAATTCATATGGCATTGATGTAACTTCCGGAGTGTACTTCTACCGCTTACAAGCGGAGAGTTTTGATAAAACAATGAAGATGCTGTTGGTGAAGTAGCTTAAGCTTCACTTTTCCCGAGTGTTGCTATTCTGTTGGGAATTGGGCTAAAGAGAGGCTGAAATGAAGATAAAGGCTTTTTTATTATGGACCATACTTTTTATTATGGCATTTTGTCAATTTGCCTATGCTCAAACTAATGCACCGGTCCTTGATCCTATTGGGGCGCAATTAATTGATGAAGGCGCCCATTTAGAATTAATAATTACATCATCGGATATCGACGGCGATAGTCTCATACTAACCGTTGAAAATCTGCCAACTAATGCCGCGTTTATCGATAGTGGTAATGGCCATGGCCTGTTTACTTTCGATCCTGATTTTACGCAAGGCGGTCTGGTGTCGGTAAGATTCATAGTAACTGATACTACCGCCCTGGCCGATACCGAGCTGGTTGATATCACTATTAATAATATAAATCGGGCCCCAGTACTCGATCCGATCGGTGCCCTCGTAGTTAACGAAGGTGATAATCTGGAAATTACGATAACCTCCTCGGATGCCGACCTGGATTTCCTATTTATAACCGCCGAAAATATGCCGGCCAATGCCTCAATCGCGGATGGCTCTGATGGCACCGCTCTTTTCGGTTTCGATCCTGATTTCACTCAAAGTGGTGTGGATACGGTTTTGTTTATTGTCAGAGACGGGACTTTGGCCGATTCAGAATATGTTCGAATTACAGTAAATAATGTGAACCGGGCCCCTGTTCTCGATCCGATCGGCGCCCTGGTTGTTAACGAGGGCGATAATCTGGAAATTACAATAACCTCCTCGGATGTCGACCTGGATTTCCTTTTTATAACCGCTGAAAATATGCCGGCCAACGCCTCAATCGCGGATGGCTCTGATGGCACCGCGCTTTTCGGTTTCGATCCGGACTTTACCCAAAGTGGTGTGGATACGGTTTTGTTTATCGTTAGCGACGGTTCATTGGCCGATTCCGAATATGTCCAGATCACTATTAATAATGTAAACGCGGCCCCCGCGCTCGACCCGATCGGCGCTCAGGTAATTGATGAGGGCGCTCATCTTGAGTTTGTGGCTACGTCATCTGATCTCGATCCTGATGTCTTGACTCTGACCGCCGAGAATCTGCCGACCAACGCCGCTTTCACCGACAGCGGCAACGGGCATGGTTTGTTCACATTCGATCCTGACTATACGCAGAACGGCTTCTACCCGGTTCGTTTAATTGTCAATGATGGAACTCTGGCTGATACCGAAATGGTGAATATTACGGTCAATAGAGTTAATATCGCTCCCGTTCTTGATCCTGTCAGTCAGCAATTTGTCGATGAGGGTCAGCATATCGAAATAGTTGTAACATCATCCGACCTTAATAATGATGGCTTATCGCTAAACGTCGAAAACATGCCGGCAAATTCCGCATTCACCGACAGCGGCAACGGCCATGGTTTATTTACATTCGATCCCGATTTTTCGCAAAGTGGCGATCATTCGATCAGGATTATCGCCAATGATGGCGAACTCGCCGATACCGGACTTATCGATATCACGGTTAACCACGTAAACCTCGCGCCGGCCCTCAATCCGCTGACAGCGCAGATTATCGATGAAAATAGTCATTTCGAATATCTCGTTTCCGCCACTGATTTCGATAACGATCTACTCGCGCTTTCGATAGATAGCAGCCCGATAAACAGTGCTTTCTTTGATAGCGGGAACGGAAATGGCTTATTTACATTTGATCCCGGTTACACTCAATCGGGTGTTTATAATGTGAGATTTATAGTAGAAGACGCCGCCCTGGCTGATACCGGATTTCTCCAAATTACGGTTACCGATATCAACGCGCCGCCTGTTATCGATCCGATTAGCCCACAGGTGGTTGACGAAGGGCAATCTCTTGGATTGGTTATCACATCCTCGGATATAGATGGCCCAAATCCGACGTTGACAGCCGAAGACTTGCCGACTAATGCGGCCTTTACCGATAGCGGCAACGGACATGGTCTATTAAGCTTCGATCCCGATTATACGCAGAGCGGCGGTTATCAAATTCGGCTCATTGCCGGCGACGGCGCGTTGGCCGACACGGCCTTGGTTGATATTACCGTTAATCACGTTAATATCGCCCCCGTTGTTGATCCGATCGGCATTCAAACCGTCGATGAAGGCGGCCATCTCGAATATGTTGTCACCTCCTCCGATTTCGATGGCGACGCGCTGACCCTTTCAATGTATAATTTCCCATCCAACGCGACATTTACCGATAGCGGCAACGGACATGGCCTGTACACATTCGATCCGGATTTCACGCAAGAAGGTGGCTATTCTGTTATGTTCGTCGCTAATGACGGCGCGCTGGCGGATACTGTGGCGATGCCTGTTACGGTTAATCATTACAATACAACGCCGGTGCTTGATCCGATCGGCTCGCAAGTAGTCAATGAGGGTGATTTGCTTTCAGTGCATGTCACGAGCGCCGATAGCGAATCCGACCTCCTTATATATACCGTCGAAAATATTCCGGCTAACGCCGCTTTTGAGGATTCGGGTAACGGCTCAGGATTGTTCACTTTTAATCCCGACTATTTCCAGACCGGGCAATTCAATGTCAGATTTATAATATCCGACAGTGAATTTGCCGATTCGGAAATGGTTCAGATCGATGTAATAAACACGAATCGGTCGCCGATATTCGATCATATCGGTTCACAAGCCCTGAATGAGGGCGAACATCTTGAGTTCGTTGTCAATTCCACAGAACCAGACCTGGAAGCAATCACGTTGACAGTGGAAAATATCCCGGTTAACGCCACCTTTACCGATAGCGGCAACGGCAATGGTTTGTTTACTTTCGATCCTGATTTCACTCAATCAGACGTTTATATAGTCAGGTTTATAGCCAGCGACGGTCTTCTTGCCGATACGGCTTTTTCGGATATCGTCGTTAGCAATATTAATATAGTGCCGGTACTCGATCCGATCGGCGGCCAGGTTATGGGTGAAGGTGAAAGCCTTGGACTTTATATCACCTCATCCGATTTCGATAATACTACTCTGACGTTAACCGCCGAAGGTCTGCCGTCCGCCAATGCCGCTTTTACAGACAGCGGCAATGGCAATGGCTTGTTCACGTTCGATCCAGATTTTAGCCAAAGCGGTGTATATCCGGTTCTGTTTATAGTGGATGATGGTGAGTTGGCTGATTCCGAACTGGTGCAAATTACCGTAAATGAAATAAATCTCTCACCGGTTTTAGCCGCTGTAACCACGCCCCAGACTTTGGATGAAAACCAGGTATTGCAGTTTAATTTAAGCGCTTCAGATCCCGATGGCGTAATACCTTCACTGACGGCTTATAATGTTCCCGCCAACGCCACCATGGTCGATAGCGGTAATGGTAATGGGACTTTCACGTTCAGCCCCGATTATTTCCAGGCCGGTACGTATAATATCATTTTTGAAGCTTTTGATGGCGATTTGGCCGACAGTCAGGAAGTTGAAATCACGGTCAATAATATCGATCGGCCGCCGACTCTGGCAATTGTAGCCGGTCAAACCGTCGATGAAGGGCAACATCTGGAATTCCTGGTGACAGCTACCGATCCCGATCTGGAAATACTAATCCTGACTGCCCAGAACGTAATGCCAAACGCCGCCTTTAGCGATTCCGGAAACAATGTCGGTTTATTCGAATTCGATCCCGATTTCACACAAGCCGGCAACTATATAGTAAGGTTCATAGCCGATGACGGAGAAATATCTGATACAATATATGTAGACGTCACCGTTAATGCTTTGAATGCCGCGCCGATTCTCGGCCTGATACCGACGCCTCAGGTTGTAGGCGAAGAGGATACTTTGATTGTCCTGATTACGGCCAATGACCCCGATGGTACAACGCCGACTCTTACAGCCGAGAACTTACCGACAAACGCGTCGTTTGCCGATAGCGGAGACGGTACCGGTGGATTATATTTCTATCCGGTATACGGCCAGGCCGGCGGCTATGATCTGTTATTCTTCACCTCTGATGGTGAATTCGATGACAGCCAATACGTGCATCTAGATGTAGTTATAACCAACAGCCCGCCGGTAATAGCCCCGGTCGACTCACAATCGGTCGTTGAAGGCGGTACGCTCAATCTGGTTATAACCGCTACCGATCCCGATTTGACCGATCCGTTCCTGACCGCGTCCGGACTTCCTCTTAACGCCGCATTCACCGATAGCGGCAATGGCCATGGCCTACTTGAGTTTATGCCTGGCTTTGACCAGGAGGGTGATTACACGGTCACGATAATCGCTTCGGATGGTTCGCTTTCCGATACCGGCGATGTTTATATAACAGTTCTTCACGGTAATGTCGCTCCCGTATGGGACCCGACCGGACCGCAAACAGTCGATGAGGGCGACCATCTGGATTTGGTGGTTTCCTCTATGGATTTTGATCTCGATATCTTATCGTTAACTACTGAAACCCTGCCGATAAACGCGGCGTTCACCGATAGCGGCAACGGTCATGGACTGTTGACATTCGATCCTGATATGACGCAAAGCGGCAGCTATCAAGTGAATTTCTTTGTCGATGACGGCAGCTTGACCGATACAATGGCGGTCGATATCACGGTTAATCATGTTAATATCAGACCCGGTCTTAATGCAATAGGCCCACAAAGTGTCGATGAAGGAGTTCATCTCGAGTTTACCGCCAACGCCGTTGATTTCGATGGCGATCCATTGACTCTTTCCGCCGAAAACTTACCGACCAATGCCGATTTCACTGATGGCGGAAGTGGAAGTGGTTTGTTCACTTTCGATCCCGAATTCACTCAGGACGGTGTATATTCGGTATTAATAATTGCCGGTGATGGCGATCTGGCCGATTCCGAACTTGTCGATATTACGGTTAACAATATAAATATCGCACCAGTAATCGATCCGACTTCAGCCCAAATACTCGGCGAAGGTGATCATCTTGAGTTTGTCGTAACGGCTTCCGATTTCGATCCGGATTTACTGACTTTAAGCGCCGAGGATGTTCCCGTAAACGCGGCTTTCGTCGATTCGGGCAACGGACATGGTTTATTCACTTTCGATCCCGATTTCACTCAGTCAGGACCCTTCACGGTAAGATTCATTATTTCTGACGGCTCGCTGGCTGATACCGGTTTGGTCGATATAACTGTGAACCACATTAATGTCGGCCCCGTACTCGATCCGATTGGCGCTCAGGTAGTCGATGAAAACGGCAATCTTGAATTCGTTATAACGGCGTCTGATTTCGATCTGGACGGCTTGACTTTAAGCGCGGAAGATTTACCGACCAATGCCGCTTTCACTGATAGCGGCAACGGACATGGCTTATTCAGTTTCAATCCTGATTATACTCAAGCCGGCGTTTATACCGTAAGATTCATTGTCGGTGACGCTGAACTGGCCGATACCGAACTGGTCGATATAACTGTTAATCATATTAATATCGCGCCTGTGCTTGATCCAGTCAGTGCGCAAATCCTTAATGAAGGTCAACATCTTGAAATCGTGATGACGTCCTCCGATTTCGATAACGACGCCTTAACATTAACAGCTTCAAGCCTGCCGACTAACGCCGCCTTTGATGATAGCGGAAATGGGCATGGCTTATTTACATTCGATCCGGATTTCACGCAGGATGGAAGTTACCTGGTGACGATAATTGTCAACGACGGCAATCTGGCTGATACCGGCTATATAGATATTACGGTGAATAATTTCAATCTTACGCCAATCATTACGCCATTAAGCGATCAGCCGGTTGATGAAAATGATATCTTGAGTTTCGTGGTATTTGCCACCGATCCCGACGGTGTCATACCATCCTTGAGCGCTTTCGATTTACCGTCAAACGCGACTTTCAATGATTTTGGAACAGGTTCAGGATTGTTCGAATTCTCACCTGATTATACTCAATCGGGCATTTATGATATCGGATTCGTTGCTTCCGACGGCGAATTCGCCGACACTGAGATGGTTCAAATAACGGTCAACCATATTAACCTGGCGCCGGTTTTGAATCCGATTGGCCCCCAGATAGTCGATGAGGGAGACCTGCTTGAATTCGCGGTCGTCTCATCTGATTTCGATGGCGACTTACTGGTTCTTACCGGGCTGAATTTGCCGTCTAATTCCACGTTTATCGATTCGGGTAATGGCCATGGTTCGCTCAGTTTCGCTCCCGATCACAATCAAAGCGGCGGATACACGGTAAGATTTATTACCGATGACGGTTCTCTTGCTGACACAATAGATGTTAGTTTAACAGTGAACAATATGAATCGCTCGCCGATATTGGGAATCCTGGCCGATCGAAGCGTCGATGAGGATAACTTCTTAAGCTTCGTTATCAGCGCTTCAGATCCCGATGGCGCTATACCGGGTTTATCGGCATTTGATATGCCCGCCAACGCTCTTCTCGAGGATTATGGCAATGGTACCGCGTTGTTTACATTCTCACCCGATTTCTCACAATCCGGGATTTATGATATCGGTTTTGTCGCCTCCGATGGCGAATTGGCCGATACCGGATTCGTTCAAATAACCGTAAATCATGTGAACCTGCCACCGACTCTGGACCCGATCCTGCCGCAAGCTGTTGAAGAAGGCGGACATCTTGAATTTGTTGTTACGTCTTCCGATTACGACGTGGATATGCTGACATTAATCGCTGAAGACTTTCCCTTGAATTCATCATTTACCGACAGTGGTAATAGCCACGGCTTGTTTACATTTGATCCGGCCTTCGACCAGGAAGGTATCTATTATGTCAGGTTTATCGTTTCTGACGGTACTCTGGCCGATTCGCAACTGGTGTCTATCTCGGTTGGCCAAACAAATCAGCCGCCTGTAGGCAGCCCGATTGCCGATCAATTTGTTGACGAAAAAGCAGTATTGAATTTCTCGGTCGGCTTCACCGATCCCGATGGCCAACTTCTAAGCCTGTCATCGTTTAACCGGCCGAATAACGGAACATTTGTCGATAACGGCAATAATACGGGTCAATTCGAATTCAGACCGGACAGCTCTCAATCCGGAATATATAGCGTGGGCTTCATCGGTTTTGACGGCAGCCTCGCCGATACGATATTTGCCAATATCACGGTTAATGACTTTAACGTAGCGCCGGTTCTCAATCCGATTCCGACACCTTTGTCTGTTGGTGAGGGGGGATCGCTTCAATTTTCGATCAACGCCAGTGATTATGATTCCAACCCCATAAACCTGTCGACTTCAACTCTACCAACTAACGCGGCATTTGTCGATTCGGGTAACGGTACCGGACGTTTCACTTTCAATCCGGATTACAATCAATCAGGCAGCTATGATATCTGGTTCTACGCGGCTGACGCGTCCCTTACCGATTCACAATTGGTCCGGGTAGACGTTGTCGAATCCAACCTGCCGCCGGTATTGACCACTATTGCCGATCAGTTTATTGATGAAGGTACTACGCTGGAATTTACGGTCGAAGCCACTGACCCCGATGGTCAGATACCCGCGCTAACCGTCGAAAATTTACCGGTCAATGCCGCTTTCATAGATAGCGGTAACGGGCATGGCCTGTTTACCTTCAATCCCGATTATACCCAGAGTAGCGTTTACAATATCAGATTTATTGCCGGTGACGGCGCTTTGGCCGATACCGAGTTGGTTGATATAACGGTAAATCATATCAATATCGCGCCGGTTCTGGATCCAATTGGCTCGCAAGTTATCAATGAAGCCGATCATCTCGAATTTATAGTAACCTCTTCGGATTTCGATCTGGATGGTCTGACGCTTATTATTGAGGATATACCTCTGAACGCGGCTTTCACCGATAGTGGTAACGGTGTGGGCTTGTTTACTTTCGATCCGGATTATTCTCAAAGTGGGATTTATCCGGTCAGGTTCATCGTCAGCGATGGCGCTCTGGCCGATACCGAATCGGTTGATATAACGGTCAATCATATTAACGTAGATCCTATCCTGGATCCGATTGGCAACCGGTCGGTCGCCGAAGGCGGTCATCTCGAGTTTACGGTTACCTCTTCGGATTTTGATCTGGATCTTCTCACGTTAACGGCGGAAGATTTACCAACTAACGCTTCATTTGCCGATAGCGGCAATGGCCACGGCTTGTTCGTCTTCGATCCCGATTTGACACAAAGTGGTGACTTCACGATCAGGTTTATTGTCAGCGATGGCGTCATTGCCGATTCCGAAAACGTTATTGTCTCGGTCAATCAGGTCAATGTCGCTCCTGTGCTTGATCCTGTCGGCCCTCAAGCCGTCGATGAAGGCGATCACCTCGAAATGGTCGTCACCTCATCTGATTTCGATCTGGATGCTATAACTTTGACTGCTGTCAACTTGCCGGCCAACGCCTCATTTGCCGATAGCGGTAATGGCCATGGTTTGTTTATTTTCGATCCGGATTTCACGCAAAGCGGTTTGGTTCAGGTGACATTGATTGCCAATGATGGTCAAGCGGCCGATAGCGAGGCTGTCGATATTACGGTTAACAATATTAACCTGCCGCCGGAAATTACCCCGGTTAGCGATCAATCCGTTGAGGAGGATGATTTCCTCAGCTTCGTGGTGTCCGCTTCCGATCCTGATGGAGTTACTCCATCACTGACAATATTTGATATGCCCGTGAACGCGACTTTCAATGATCTGGGCAACGGTTCGGGATTATTCGAGTTCTCTCCCGATTTCACGCAGTCGGGGATTTTTGATGTCGGCTTCGTCGCTTTCGACGGCGCTCTGGCCGATACGGAAATGGTCCAGATAACTGTCGGGCAGATAAATATCGCTCCGGTAATCGCGGCCATAATCGATCAAAACGTTGATGAGGGCAATCATCTGGAATTCGTCATTTCGAGTTCGGATTTCGATAGCGATCCGATTACATTGACAGCTTTAAGTATGCCGGTAAATTCAACATTCGATGATTCCGGCAACGGCAACGGCCTGTTCACGTTCGATCCGGACTTTACGCAAAGCGGAAATTATACCGTCAGATTCATCGCCGGCGACGGCAGTCTGACCGATACACTAGATGTTGATATCACTGTCAACAATGTCAATTTGGCCCCGGCCATGGGCGCTTTAACCGATCGCGCTGTGGACGAGGACGATTATTTGAGTTTCGTAGTTTCGGCCTCCGACCCCGATGGCGAGATACCTTTCTTAAGCGCCTTTAACATGCCGGCTAATGCCGCCTTTGAAGATTATGGCAGTGGCGCCGGCCTGTTCACTTTCTCGCCGGATTACTCCCAGGCGGGAATTTACGATGTCGGATTCGTGGCCTTCGACGGCGAATTGGCTGATACCGGCTACGTCCAGGTTACAGTGAATCACGTGAACCTGGCGCCTGAGTTGGATCCAATCCTGCCTCAGTCGGTTGAGGAAGGCGGTCATCTCGAACTAGTGGTAACATCATCCGATTTCGATCTCGATGCTCTTTTCCTTACCGCCCAGAATTTACCGGCCAATTCATCGTTTGCCGATAGCGGTAATGGACATGGGCTGTTTACTTTCGATCCCGCCTTCGATCAGGATGGGGTTTATTATGTGCGGTTCATCATTTACGATGGTTCTTTATCCGATTCTCAATTAGTGTCGATCTCGGTGGGGCAGACGAATCAGTCACCGGTCGGCGATCCGATTGTCGATCAATCCGTGGATGAGAAAGATGTTTTGCAATTGACCGTCAATTTCACCGATCCCGATGGTCAGCTACTAAATTTGATCGCGCTTAATTTACCATCCAATTCAACGTTTGATGATAATGGAAATAATACCGGCTTGTTTGAATTTATACCTGATAGTACCCAGGCCGGTTTCTATACTGTTGGTTTCGTCGGTTTTGACGGCAGCCTGGCCGATACGGTTTATACAAATATCACCGTTAACGATGTTAACGTAGCCCCGGTCCTGAATCCTATTCCAACGCCTCTGTCGGTTAGTGAAGGTGGCGTACTGCAATTTTCCGTCAGTGCCGCCGATTTCGATGCTAATCCTATTGCTCTTTCAACCTCGACTCTGCCGGCTAATGCGGCATTTGTCGATTCGGGCAACGGCAACGGCCATTTCACTTTCAGTCCCGATTTTAGTCAGTCGGGTAGCTACAGTATCTGGTTCTATGCCTCCGATACGTCGTTGACTGATTCTCAGCTTGTTCAGGTAAATGTGGTCGAATCAAACTTGCCGCCGGAATTAACGGCCATCGGTCCCCAATCCGTAGATGAGGGAGCCTATCTCGAATTTATAGTCGAGGGTTCCGATCCGGATGGTCAAGCGTTAACATTGTTGGCCGAGAATGTTCCGGTCAACGCGGTATTCACCGACAGCGGCAACGGGCATGGCTTGTTTGCCTTCAGTCCCGACTATTCACAAAGCGGCGCGTTCGCGGTTAGATTCATAGTTAGTGACGGCGACCTGGCCGATACCGAAATGGTTGATATAACCGTTAATACTGTTAATCTGGCGCCAGTGCTAGATCCGATTGGAGGTCAATCGGTAGATGAAGCCAGCCATCTTGAGTTTGTCATAACGGCCTCGGATAATGATCTGGATGCCTTAACATTAACCGCTGAAAACCTGCCATCGGGCGCGGCTTTCATCGATAGTACAAACGGCCACGGCTTGTTTACGTTTGACCCATCTTATCTGCAAAGTGGTGATTATCCGGTAACATTCATAGTTACCGATGGCGTTCTGGCCGATACCGAATTGGTAAGCATAACCGTTGTCGATATAAATATCACACCGGTTCTCGATCCGATTGGAGCACAAGCGGTAGATGAGAATCAGGTTCTGGAATTTGCCGTAACCTCGTCGGATATCAATGGTGATGCCCTGGTTTTAAGCGCCGAAGATTTGCCTGTTAATTCAGCCTTCGTCGATAGCGGAAATGGCTACGGCTCATTAGTCTTTGCCCCGGATTACACACAAGCTGGCGTTTATCAGGTTAGATTTATAGTCGCCGATAGCGTACTGGCGGATACTGAACTCGTCGATATCACCGTAAATAATTATAATATCAGGCCGGCGCTTTCGTCGTTAGCGAACCAATCAGTGGCCGAAGGCGGGCATCTTGAATTAGCCGTATCAGCGGTAGATTTCGATGGTGATCCGCTAACCCTTTCAGCCGATAATTTACCTGCCAATGCGGCATTTGTAGATAGCGGTGATAATAGCGGTTCTTTCACATTCGATCCTGATTTCACTCAGGGCGGGATTTACGATGTCACCTTCATCGCCAGCGATGGTGATTTGGCCGATTCGGCGGTTGTTCAGATAACCGTAACCGGAACCAATCTGCCGCCGGTAATTAATCCGATTAGCGATAAAATCGTGAATGAAGGCGCCTATTTGAGTTTCGTGGTTACGGCCACCGATCCTGACAGCGATGTACCTTCGTTGACTGTCTTCGATACGCCTGTCAATACCACGTTTGAAGATTACGGCAACGGCACAGCCTTGTTCACTTTCTCTCCCGATTCCACTCAGGCGGGTATATACGATATCGGGTTTATCGCCTATGACGGCGCTTTAGTCGATACGGAGATGGTTCAGATAACCGTAAACCAGGTTAATATAGCTCCGGTGTTCGTATCTGTACCGGCCCAGGTAGTCGAAGAAGGAAGTCATCTCGAGTATGTGATTGAATCGACGGATTTTGATAGCGACCCGCTGACATTGACAGCCCTGAATTTACCGACTAACGCAGCCCTGACCGACTCTGGTAATGGCCATGGTCTGGTAAGTTTCGACCCGAGTTTTGGTCAAAGCGGCACTTATATAATGATATTTATTACCAGTGACGGTTCTGGAGCGGATACTCTAAATGTCACGGTAACCGTGAATAATTTCAACTTACCACCCGAACTGGGCGCGTTGACCGATAGGATTATCGATGAAGATGATTATTTAAGCTTCCTGGTTTCCGCCACCGACCCGGATGGTCAGATACCATCCCTGACCTCTTTCGATTTACCGTCGAACGCGACTATGGAAGATTATGGTAATGGAGCCGGATTGTTCACTTTCTCGCCCGACTTCACCCAGGCCGGCGTTTATGATATCGGATTTGTCGCCAACGATGGCGAATTGACCGATACAGGTTACGTTCAGATAACGGTCAACCAGGTGAACCTGGCGCCGATACTGAGCCCAATAATACCTCAATCAGTTGAGGAGGGCGGCCATCTTGAATTTGTCGTGATATCTTCGGATTTCGATCTTGACGCCCTTAGTCTGATCGCGCAAAACCTGCCGGCGAACTCATCGTTTGACGATAGCGGCAATGGCCATGGTCTATTTACGTTCGATCCCGCGTTCGATCAGGATGGCGTCTATTATGTGCAGTTCATCGTCGATGACGGCGCGCTGGCCGATTCGCAGTTAGTATCGATTTCGGTCGGACAAACAAATCAGGCCCCGGTTGGCGATCCGATTAGTGATCAATTCGTGGATGAAGGAAACACCCTGCAATTCATGGTCAGTTTCGTCGATCCGGATGGTCAGCTACTCAGCCTGACATCTTTTAATAGGCCGACTAACTCATCATTTGTTGACAACGGTAATAACACCGGCTTGTTTGAATTCGATCCAGATAGCTCTCAAGCCGGATTATATTCAGTCGGCTTCGTTGGCTTCGATGGCAGCCTGGCTGATACGATCTTTGCTAATATCGATGTTGCCGATATAAATGTCGCTCCGGTATTAACTTTCATCCCCACGCCTCAGACGGTCGCGGAGGGCGGCTTAATTGAATTTAACATCTCAGCCTCTGACTTTGATGGGAATTCAATCACACTTTCTACTTCGACATTGCCGACCAATGCCGTTTTTGACGATTCAGGCAATGGTGTTGGCACGTTTGGATTCTCCCCCGATTATGGTCAATCAGGAAGCTATGATATCTGGTTCTATGCTTCCGACGCGTCGTTAACCGATTCACAGATTGTGCGAATTAACGTTGTCGAATTCAACTTACCGCCGGAATTAGCGGCTATCGGTCCGCAATCGGTTGATGAGGGCGCGTACCTCGGATTTACAATCGCGGCGACCGATCCGGATGGACCATTCCCATCCTTAATCGCCGAAGACATACCGGTCAACGCGGCCTTTATCGACAGCGGTAACGGCCATGGCTTATTTACCTTTAGTCCGGATTTCACCCAAAGCGGAGTCTTCACTGTAAGGTTCATCGCCAGTGATGGCGAATTGGCCGATACCGAAAGCGTTGATATTACGGTAAATCATATTAACCAATCGCCGGTATTTGATCCGATCAGCGATCAATATATAGGCGAAGGTGAACATCTAGAATTTGTAATGACGGCTACGGATTTCGATCTGGACGTCTTAATATTGTTGGCCGAAGACTTGCCCTCAAATGCCGCTTTCTCGGATAGCGGCAACGGTCATGGCTTGTTCACATTCGATCCAGATTATTCACAAGGCGGCATCTATCCCGTTAGGTTCATTGCCGGCGATGGCGATTTGGCCGATACCGAAATGGTAAATATTATCGTTGCCGATATTAATAATCCACCGGTTCTGGATTCGATTGGCAGTAAAACAGTTGTCGAAGACGAGCTTCTCAGCTTTATAGTGACCGCCTCGGATATCAATGGTGACGCCCTTACATTAAGCGCCGAAAATATACCGATTAACTCGGTCTTCGTTGATAGTGGTAACGGTCATGGCTCATTTGCCTTTACCCCCGATCATTCACAAGCAGGCGATTATCAAGTTCGGTTCATCGTCAACGATGGCGCCTCAGCCGATACCGAACTGGTAGTTATTACCGTAATAAACGATAATATCGCGCCTTCATTCTTCCCGGTTGCCGATAGAATCATGAACGAAGGCGCTCATCTGCAATTTACGGTTTCGGCGGTAGATTTCGATGGTGATCCATTAACAATGTCGGCGATTAATATGCCCGCGAATTCAGCATTTAATGATAATGGCAATAATTCCGGTTCATTCGGCTTCGATCCCGACTATACACAAAGTGGAATCTATGATATTACGTTCATAGCCAATGATGGCGACCTGGCTGATTCGGAAGTTGTACAAATTACCGTTAACGATTTCAACCTGCCGCCGCAGATTACATCGGTTGGCGATAGGGTTTTGGATGAAGGCGCGTATTTGAGCTTCATCGTTGTTGCCACCGATCCCGATGGTGATGTGCCCTCGTTGACGATCTTCGATTCACCGGTCAACTCAACATTTGAGGATTACGGCAATGGTACCGCCCTGTTTACATTCTCACCGGATTCAACCCAGGCCGGTATATACAATGTTGGGTTTATTGCCAATGATGGCGCTTTAGTCGATACGGAGATGGTTGAGATAACTGTCGATCAGGTTAATATCGCTCCTGAATTTGTCTCGGTCCCGGCTCAGGTAGTTGTCGAGGGCGACCATCTTGAGTTTGTGATTGAATCTTCTGATTTCGATAACGATCCATTGACATTGTCAGCCTTAAATTTGCCCGCCAATGCCGCTTTAGTTGATTCCGGGAATGGCCACGGCCTTGTAGTTTTTGATCCTGATTTTGATCAAAGTGGTACTTATATAGTGACATTTGTTTCCAGCGACGGCGGTCTTGCAGATACGATCGATGTTACCGTCACTGTGAATAATTCTAATTTGTCTCCGATACTCGGTAGCCTGCCCAGTCGAATTATCGACGAGAACGAATACTTGAGCTTCGTAGTTAGCGCGATTGACCCCGATGGACAAATCCCTTCGCTGATAGCGCTTGATCTACCCGCTAACGCGTCAATGGAAGACTATGGCAACGGTACCGGTCTGTTTACATTCTTACCTGATTACACTCAGTCAGGAGTTTATGATATCGGTTTTGTCGCCTCCGACGGCGAATTGGCCGATACCGGCTACGCGAATATAACTGTTAATCAGATTAACCTGCCGCCCGTGTTAGACCAGATTCTGCCTCAGTCCGTGGAAGAGGGCGGGCATCTGGAAGTCCTGGTCGGCTCATCTGATTTCGACCTGGATCAGCTATTCTTATCCGCGGAAAATATACCAACGAACGCGACTTTCGTAGATAGCGGCAACGGCCACGGCCTGTTTGTTTTCGATCCTACATTCGATCAGGAAGACATTTATTACGTGAGGTTTATCGTTAGCGATGGCGACCTGGCCGATTCTCAACTGGTTTCTGTTTCGGTCGGCGGAATGAACCAACCGCCGGTCGGTGATTCGATACCCGATCAGCTGGTTGATGAACAAGCCAGCCTGTCATTTACTGTCTACTTCTCAGATCCCGATGGTCAATTATTAGCTCTGTCGGCATTCAATATGCCCGCCAATTCGACGTTCGATGATAACGGAAACGGCACCGGCATATTCGAATACTTACCTGATAGTTCTCAGGCAGATATATATGTCCCGGGATTTTTAGCCTTTGATGGTTCTCTGGCCGATACTGTTTATGCTAATATCACTGTTAATGATGTCAACGTGGCGCCTATACTGGATTTGATCCAGTCGCCGCAGGTAGCGGTTGAGGGTGAAACGCTTGAATTCGGAGTTAATGCCAGTGATTACGATGGTAACGCCTTAACATTATCGACATCGACCTTACCGGCTAACGCGGCCTTTACCGATTCGGGTAACAGCGCCGGTTCATTTACATTCAGTCCGGATTTCACTCAGTCCGGCGACTATGATATTTGGTTTGTCGCCGCTGATACGGCCCTGGCGGATTCCCAGCTTGTGAGAATTTCGGTTGTTGAGAACAACCTACCGCCCGAGTTGACGACGATTGATCCGCAGACTGTAAATGAAGGCGACACCCTTGAATTAATTGTCGTGGCAACAGATCCGGATGGCCAGGCGCTTGGTTTGTCCGCCGAAGATATCCCGTCCAATGCCGCCTTTGTCGATAGCGGCAATGGCCACGGCTTGTTCACATTTATTCCCGATTATACTCAGGAGGGTGGCTATATCGTAAGGTTTATCGCCAGCGATGGCAATCTGGCCGATTCAATTCAAGTCAATATAACGGTTAACCATGTCAACCTGGCCCCCGCGCTTGATCCCATAGGCTCGCGGACGGTCGATGAGGGCGCTCACCTCGAATTCGTGGTAACCGGCTCCGATTTCGATCTTGATGCCTTAACTCTGTTTGTCGAAGATATACCGGCCAATGCGTCATTTGCCGATAGCAGCAACGGCCATGGCCTGTTCCTCTTTGATCCGGATTACTCGCAGGCCGGCGATCATATATTACGATTCATAGTAAGTGATTCCGATTTAGCCGATACTGAGCTGGTTGTTATAACAGTTCAATCCACGAATTTACTGCCGGTGATCGATCCATTGACTGACCAGGTAATAGATGAAGGAACTCATCTTGAACTTCAGGTCAGCGCGTCAGATAATGATAATGATAGCCTGATTCTGGCCGCGTTCAATATGCCGGTCAATGCCACGTTTGACGACAGCGGCAATGGGTACGGCGGCTTTATCTTCGATCCTGACTACACTCAAGCCGGTACCTATGACATACTGTTTACCGTCAGCGATGGCGTTAACGAGGATTCGACCTGGCTCAACATCACGGTTAACAATGTTAACCTGCCGGTCGTATTAGATCCGATTCCGACGCCTTTGAATATCAACGAAAACGAACTCGTCGAATTCACGATCACGGCCTCGGATCCGGATGGCATCCCGACGCTGGTCGCCGAAAATTTACCGGCCAATTCCGTCTTCACTGATTTAGAAAACGGCTCAGGCTATTTCGCTTTCGCTCCCGATTATTATCAATCCGGTTCCTATCCGATATTGTTCATTGCCGGCGATGGTGAATTGGCCGATAGTCAGCAAGTCGATATCAATGTGGCGGATGTTAATCTACCACCGATACTTGATCCTATCGGTTCGCAGACTGTTTCTGAAGCGAATCTGTTGGGTCTAGATATTACGGCATCGGATATCGATGATGACTCGCCGGCTATTTCCGCCGAAAATATGCCATCGGGAGCTACAATTGTTGATAATGGCGACGGCACAGCCAGATTCGAGTATACTCCCGATTATGGCGATGCCGGTATATATAATGTTACTTTCATCGCCGGAGACGACCAATACGCAGATTCTGAATTAGTTGAGATTACCGTGCTTGTTTCTAATCGCTCTCCTCAATGGGATCCGATACCCGATTACTCGATGCAAGAGGGCGGAATACTGGTATTTTACGCTTTCGCCACCGATCCGGATTCGGTTATGCCGGCGCTATCGGTTGCCAATTTACCGTTGAATGCCACATTCGTCGATTCGGGTAACGGCTTTGGATGGTTCAGGTTCGAACCGGATTACACGCAGTCCGGTATTTACGATCTCGAATTCCTGGCTTCAGATGGCGAGTTGATCGATACCGCTATTGTCAGGATCACGGTCGATGAATCAGGTAACCAACCGCCCGATATTGATCCTGTCGGACCACAGGTTGTCGATGAGGATCAGCATTTGGAATTCACGATTTCCGCGATTGATCCGGAAGGATCAATCCCGTTGTTGGCGGCATTTAATATGCCTGATAATGCCGGTTTTACTGATAATGGCAATGGCACAGGTCTATTTACATTCGATCCAGACTTCTTCCAATCCGGCAGCTATATTGTAAGATTCATCGCTTTTGATGGCCAGTTGGCGGATACCGAACTTGTTACAATATCCGTTATAGATGTCGGCTTCCCGCCGGTGCTTACCCCGATTGGTCCACAGACCGTTGTTGAGGGCGGGTCATTGGAAATTATTATTTCCGCTACGGATCCCGATCTGACAATACCAACGCTCATTGCCGAGAACCTGCCGGGATTCGCGTCATTTACCGATAGCCTTAACGGAAATGGCTTGTTCGTATTTACTCCAGATTACACACAGTCGGGAGTTGATACGGTCCTGTTTATCGCCAGCGACGGCGACCTGGCTGATTCGGAATATGTCATAATTACGATATTTGAATTCGGTAACGTTACGCCTGTACTTTATCCTATTGGCGATCAAATTATTGATGAAGGTGATACGTTATCACTTATAGTCAGCGCGGCTGATCCAGATTCCACCATACCGGATATATTCGCCGAGAATTTACCGGCCAACGCGGTCTTTATCGATATGCAGGACGGCACGGCTCAATTTGATTTCAATCCCGATTTCCTCCAGGATGGCGTCTATACGATTCTGGTCTACGCTTCTGACGGTGAGTTCGCGGATTCGGAATATGTCGAAATTACAGTTAATGATAGAAATGGTCCGCCAATCTTGATCGATATCGGACCTCAGACGGTCGGCGAAGGCGACAGCCTGGGTATTGCTCTCGCGGCAATTGATCCCGATGGCGATGCGGTCTCTTTCGGTACGGATGACTTGCCTGAAAACGCTTACCTGGTTGATGCCGGCAACGGCACGGCTGTGTTTAATTTCTTGCCTGACTACACCCAATCCGGTTCTTATAATGTTACTATATTCGCCACCGATGGCGTAGGAGCCGACAGCGAACTGGTAGCGATTACCGTGGTAGAAGCCGGCAACCAGGCGCCTCAATTCGATCCTGTCGATTCACTGATAGCGGTTGTAGAAGGCGATAGCCTGGGAGTCATTATCTCCGCCTTCGATCCGGATGGAGATCCAATAAACTTTACATCATCGCCATTGCCGTTTAACGCGGGCTTCGAGATATTAACGTCTGATTCACTGCTATTCTACTTCATGCCCGATTATAACCAGGCCGGCAGTTACGCCATAACGGTTACCGCCGCGGACGGCACTGTCAGTACAGACTTAATACTGAATATTTCGGTACTTGAATCCGGCAGCTTACCGCCGGCGTTCGATCCGGTCGATCCACAGGTTGTCGATGAGGGCGATACGCTCAGTCTGACTGTAACGGCAATTGATATTGACGGAACGATACCGCCGCGAATCACGATTAATAATCAACATCCACGATCCGAGTTCATCGATAACGGTGACGGTAGCGCCACTTATACTTATATGCCCGATTATTACGATGCCGGAATCGATACGGTGGTATTTATAGCGATTGATACCGACGATCTGCAGGATATCCTGGAAGTCGAGATTACTACCGGTGAGTTTAATATCGCTCCTATACTTGCCTATGACGGCGATTCGGTAGCTATTCAGGGTGATGAAATGGAAGCCGTATTGATTGCCACGGATTCAACCGATGGCAATGGCGGCCCGATTTACTTGTCGGCATTATATCTGCCCGCCAACTCCGATTTCGTAGATAACGGTGATTATACGGGATCGTTTACATTCACCCCGGATTACGATCAAATAGGTCAGGATTCGGCAATCTTTATCGCGGTTGACTCCGATAACCCGCCGCTATCGATGACTATAACGGTCCACCTCGAGATCAGGAATCAAAACCGTGCACCCGTTTGGGACCCTATTGATGCCTATGATATTGATCAGGCCGATACTCTTAATGTGCCTATCTCAGCCAGCGATCCCGACGGCGATACTCTTATCTTCAGATTTACCGAAAGCCCGCCACCGCCTCGTAATGCCAGTATAATCGATAATGGTGACGGCACGGGTGAGTTGATTTTCTCGCCGGATTATACTCAGACCGGTGTGTTTATGATCAATATTGAGGCCTACGACTTATTGGATGCCGCTGTAGCGCAAGCCTTCGTATTTGTCAACGATCTGGGCAACCAAACGCCGACATTGAACTATATTCCGGATATGTCGATGGTTGAGGGCGAGACTCTGCAGGTTTCTATCAGCGCCACCGATCCTGATTCGACGTTCCCGGCGCTATTTATCGGAAGCTATCCATACAGATTACAATTTACCGACAATGGCGACGGCACGGCCGATATCTATTTCGAACCACTCTATAATCAGGCGGGAATATACGATTTATTGATATACGCGACCGATACAGATGGCGCCGCCGATTCGCAACATGTTGAACTCAACGTAATTGAGGCCGGCAACCAAATACCCTGGATTGGCTTTATAACAGACCGGGTTCTAAACGAAGGTGAATCAATATCTTTCCCGATTACCGCGACTGATCCGGATTCGACTACTCCATTTTTGGATGTTGAGGTGCTGCCCGACAACGCAACTTTCATAGATAACCATAATGGCACCGGCTTGTTCCTGTTTAATCCCGATTACTTCCAGGCTGGTGAACATACAATCAATTTCCTCGCTACGGATGCCGAGGATTCATCGCTTGTTGCCTCAAGATCTATGATGATCACGGTCAATAATGTCAACCGGGCGCCCGAGATCGATTCGATTGGTCCGTTCTCCGTTTATGAGGGAGATTCATTGGGCTTCCTGGTTACCGCTATTGATCCTGACAGTACTTATCCCATTATTCAGCAAGGCCTTAACCCGCCGGAAAACTCAGTCTTCCACGATTCCGGCAACGGCGTGGCTTACTTCAGTTTCGAACCCGATTACTTCCAATCCGGTCTGAATATGGTAACATTTATTGCCAGGGATATTGAGGACACGACAGTTTACGACTATACGATTGTCGCCGTTAATGTTCTTGACTTCAACAGGCCACCGGTATTCGATCCGCTGCCTGCCGATACGAGTATTCAGGATGGCGTTCATTTCGTATTGCAGACCTCGGCTAGCGATCCGGATTCGGTAATTCCCGATATGTTCGCTCATGATATGCCATCCGGAGCCATTTTCATCGACAATAATGATGGTACCGCGACATTCAATTTCATACCCGATTTCGGTGATCTGGGCGATTATTTCATTACATTTGGCTGTTATGATGGCACTAATCCCGCTATGGCCGATTCGCAAACGATCAGGATTGAAGTCATTTCGACCGGCTTGCATCCTCCGCAATTCCAGCCTATTGATACGTTGTACGGAATCGAACCCGGCACGCTGATCAGTTTCACAATGGAAACGGTGGATGTCGACGGTGGTCAAATCGTTTTGAGCTATCTTGACGCCTTACCGGGCGGGGCAATTTTCACCGATAACGGCGACGGTTCGGCGGTATTTTCCTGGGTTCCTGATTCCATCGATGCCGGGATTCATCTAATACGATTTATGGCAACCGACGAAACCGACTTGTCTGATACGCTGAGAATGCGAATTGAAGTTATCACCTGGGTTAGAGGTGATGCCAACGGCGATGGCAGCTTGTTGGGGTCTGATGTCACTTATCTGGTACTCTTCTTCAGAGGCGAGCAGCCGAGACCATATCCCGAGGGTAGGGGTGATGCTAACGGCGATGGCCATATATTGGGTTCGGACGTGACATACCTCGTGAACTATTTTAGAGGCGCCGGACCGCCTCCACCACCAGGACCGGGACCCGGACCTCGGAGTGGATCAGGCAATTCGGTGAGAGAGTGATTGAAATGAAAACCGTACTTCTAAAAAGGCTGGATAATATGAAAGCATTTAGACTGCTATTGGCAATAGTGGCCGCTGTTTTCCTGGCCGGCTCAGCCGGGGCGCAGCGCGGTTATGACGGCAAGCTTATATTAGACGAGCAGGATGGCTATGAAATATCCTTCGGGTCGATTAACGAAGGTTATCTCGGACAACAAAACCTGATAATTCCCATCTGGATAACCAATGAAGATCCGGTTGAGTATATTCATCTAGAATTAGAATACGATCCTTCATTGATTCAACCGACTGTCGTTGCTCCGGCACTTTTCTATCAGTATTTCAACTACAGCTCAAACTATTCCGGTCGAATTTCCATTGAATTAGAATGTAATCTTTTCCCTCCGCCGGATGTTCCGCCGATAGGTCCCGGCAGTACGATAATAGCCTATATCATGATGGATGTTATGGTAAATGATCTGGAGCGAGATGTCTATACGGAAATATTATTCTTCGAGGATATTAATACTCCATTTCCCGATAATTTTATCATGCTCGAAAACGATTGGTTTGTTGTGCCGCCCCAGTTGATGCTGACGCAGGGTACTGTGTTGATCTACAATCCATTATATGGTGACATTAATCTTAATACATTACCTTACGAAGTTGGTGATGTGATCACATTTATCAGTCATCTTGGCGGTCAAATCGAATTCAGTTGCAGGCAAATGGCGAATTCCGATTGTAACAGGGATGGTGTTCAGGCCACGATCTCCGATCTGGTTTATATGCTTAATGTTATAAACGGGATGCCGGACACTCTGAATGTGGTTCCGCCCGGGTATTCTGATCCTGATTATCTGTCTCTAGCTTTGAGCTCGTTTAAAACGGCGCCGACAAAAACTCTTGACAATAACTTCATATTATGTATATTAGCAGAGGTAGAAGAGCCTCTAGGCGGCTTCGCTTTTACATTACAAACTTCTGATTTTGTGTCCCAGTTTGGGGAAGCTACTCTTGGTCGAGATGTTGAGAATTTCCTGGTGGCTTCCACTGTAACGGATGGTATGATTAAAATCGCGGGTTGTGCTCGAAACCCAATGGAGGTGCCCTCGGGAAACCTTGAGTTGATTCGAATTCCGATTAAATCTAATAATCGACTCGATATTGATGATTTTAGCATTCTAAGCTATGATTTTTCCGACGGCTTAGGCAATATGATCGATGTCGATTATAAGATTCAGCTTGAAAGACCGACAAGGAATGATGAGCAAGATGAGATTGGCAAAGTATCCGTGTCACCGGTTGCTTATCCCAATCCTTTCAATTCGCAAGTTCTGATCTCATTCGCGCCATCTCAACCGGGCCAGGTTTCCATTGAGATTTTTGACATTCTGGGAAGAAAAGTAAAAACGTTAAAAGATAGTTTCGAACAACCAGGTCAGCAACAAATTACCTGGTATGGCGTAAATGAAGGGGGAAACAAGGTATCGGCCGGCATTTACTTATGTCGGATTAAACTCGATGAGGAGGAAAAGGTAGTAAAACTTCAATACCTGAAGTAAAATATCTGTAGGCCCATGCGCGACATCACGAGCTGGCACCACCCATTAAGTTTGGGGGCCACATATGATAAGTTTATATTAAAGTTTAAAAGTAGATTATCGCCTGATTTTATCGTTAGATTTTGCTCGACTCCAGGTAGCGACCTTCACCCATGCGATAGAGCAGTCGATTTTAGATCGTTTTACATTAAATATTGTATCAACTCGATGTCCTTCGGATTGATACCAGCCGGTTCATCGCTATCGACCGGCAATTTCACCAAATATTTTCCAGTCAGGCGAGAGTCGTTTTCTCGCCGTTTTTTATTTCCCTGTCTATTATGAAAGGTTAAAGAATCTTCTGTGTGGATTAGCAACTAGGATTTAACAACAATTGAGGGAGGTGTTACTAGGGATAAGTTTGACTTAATTATGTAAGTGTAACTCCTTAACTTTAACTTTTTAGCTCCGGAAATCAGGTAAACGTAGCTAAGGTAATTTTGAAAAAACTCCAATGAAGTTAATGGAGGAAAGGTAATGAGAAAATCTCTTATATTCGCAGTAGTGATCGTGATGGCGTTCAGCATGATTTTTGCTTATGCCGACGATAAAAAGGCTGCTGTATCTTCAAACAAACCACTAACTACTTCGGTAACCGATGGTTCGGTTTCTACCTCATCGCCCAGCGTCCAGGCCGCTTTAAAGGCCAAAGAGGACCAGGCTGAAGAGCTCAGAATCAAAATCCTCGAAGCCGATACTCAGGAAGATGTTGTGATGCCCGCCACTACAGGCACTAATCCCAATATCGCCTTGAGAGCCAAAGCCAAGGAAGCCCAGCAGAAACAAGCTGGAGAGAGCCAAATTGAAGTGCTCTCTGATTTTGATCAGCTCAAATTGGAAGCTATCAAACTTGGAATTGGTGTTGATGAATTACGTAAAATTCGCGAAAACAAACAGGTACCTTCTTCAGAACCCGGTTTAATTCTTGCTACAGGCGATGATTGCACCGATCCGATTGTTATTACTGTAAACGATCCGGCAATCGATCTGCCTTATGCTACTTCCGATAGCACCTGTGGAAGAGGTAACACGTATAGCGCTACTTGCTTAGGCTACTATGATGGTGATGAAGACATCATGTACGCTTTAACCAATAATAGCGCCTCCGCGATTACTATCAATATTGATGTTACCAGTGCCGCCGAGGATTATCTTGGTATTTTAGCTGATACCAATTGTCCTCCCGGCGATCCCTGTTTTGCTTACGCTACTGGCGGTTACGACGCGTTTGATCTATCATTAGATCAGGTTACCGTTAATGCCAGTGAGACAATGTATATTATGGTCGATAACTGGGCTGAAGGCTGCTTCACCTTTGATCTGACCATAAGTGAATATGCTATTCCGACAGGCCGTTGTTGCGATTACACTACCCCGCTATCTCCTGTCTGTACCGACGGAGTAGAAGAAGCTAGCTGCACCGGTGCGGTATACACTTGGCTTGAGGGCACAGACTGCGCCACCGATTCTTGTGCTGTCCCTGCGGAAGGCGACAACTGCTACTATCCGATGGTAGTTAACTTACCGGCCGCGATGCCGTATGCCGACAATGGCCAGACTACGCAAGATCGTGGTCTGGACAAAGTATTTACGACATGTGGTTGGTATCAGGATGAGGATATGGTCTACGAACTGGTTGTAACTTCAGAAGTTGCAGTCAATATCGACATTGATCCTCTGGGTACTACCTGGACATCTGTTGCTGTTGTGAGCGATTGTGACGGTAGCGGAACATGTTTGGATTATTCGAACAATACTTCTTCAACCCCGCATGGTATCGAGAATCTTACTCTTGCTGCCGGCACCTACTACCTCTGGGTTGACTCTTATATTGGCAGTGGCGGCGACTATATCCCGTCGTTCAACCTGACAATCGAAGAGTATGCGATCCCGACCGGTCGTTGCTGCTACTACGATGAAGATCCTCCGGATCTTGCCAATCCGCTTTGTTCCGCTCCGGTTACTGAAGCTGATTGTGCCGTTCTTATGGATACGATTGGCGGAAGCTGGGTTGTTGACCTGAATTGTGTCGATGATCCTTGCCCGGTTCCGCCGGCCAACGACGATTGCGCTAACGCTATGGCAGTAACAGCGGGTACCTATACGGTAAATAACTCGCTGGCTACCGATGATGGAGTTGGCACATATTCTATGTACAAGAATGTTTGGTTCTGTTTCACTGCCAGTGTCGATGGTTTTGCCACAGTAGATCTGTGTCCCGTTACCTGGGATACCAAGATGGCCGCCTATTTAGGTTGTACCTGCGATCCTCTGGGCGAAGAACAGGCTTACAATGATGACGATAACCTTGCCATCTGTGATGCTGACTTTAATCAATCGGCATTTGAAATGAGCATTCTTGCTGGACAAACATACTTAATTGAAGCTGGGAACTATAGTTCTTCTGCTACTGGTGGTGATCTGGTTCTAACAATCGCCGAAACCGAATGCACACCTCCAGCTAACGATCTGTGTGTTGATGCCGAAGCGATAACCGGCCCATATCCGGCCACCGGCTCCGGCACATGCTTCTGCGCTTCCGCTAGCTGCACTGCCTGGAATGACGTCTGGTACACAATCGATCTGCCTTACACCTATAACGATATCACAATTACTGTTTGCCCGACCGATGCCGACCTTGGCGATGCCGGTCTCTCTTTAACACCTGACTGCGAATGCAGCGCGTATATTAATGCCAACAGCTGGACCTTCCCGGACACAAACTGTGTCGAAGGTTATGATGGTGTTGAAATGGTATTTACCATGATTCAATCAGGTACCGGTACGCTCTACTGGCCTGCCTATGTGGTTGATGCCGATGATAACGGTATTCCGTTTAACTATACTGTTAATGTCACGGAATCCGCGGCTCCGCCGGAAGGCGATCACTGCATGGACCCGATTGATATTACTATCCCGGCTGATCTGCCTTATTCGGATCTGTCCCAGTACACCTGCGGCAGAGCCAATTATGTCGACGCCACCTGCCTTGACTACTACGATGGCGGCGAAGACATCTTCTATCAGTTAGACGTTACTACAGAAATTTGGCTTGACGTAACGCTTGATCCTTATACTACTACCTATACAGGTATTGTTATCGACGATAACTGCCCGGCCGATTTGGCTGATTGTATCGCTACTTCTACCAACTCCGGCGCTGGTCCCCATGGTTTTGTTGAATTATATCTTGAAGCCGGTACTTATTACATCATGATCGATACCTGGCCGACTCCCGATTGTATCCCCACATTCGATCTGACTATTACCGGAACAACCACTCCTCCGACAGGCGCTTGCTGTTATGGCGATCCGATCACACCGAGTTGTATCGACGGTGTCAGTGAACCTGACTGCTACGATACATACAGCGGTTATTCATGGATTGCCGGCGCTCTTTGCACCGACGATCCAGCTCCTTGCCCGGCGCTTCAAGAGGGTGAAAACTGCGCTTATCCGAAAGTTATCGCCTCTCTGCCGTACACCGATTCCGATAACACCTGCAACTTCGCTGATGACTGCGATGTCCTGTATGGTGACAACGCTGACGTTATCTATGAGATGGTAGTCACTGAAACCACCGATTGGGTTACGGTTTCTGTATGTGGCGCGGCTTGGGATACCAAGATCGCTATCTACCAGACCGATTGTTGCACAGGTGAAGGTACCGAGTGGGCCTACAACGATGATTTCTGTGGTTTACAATCACAGATCGACACCGTTTTCACTCCCGGTACATATTACATAGTTGTCGACGGATACGGCACCGCTTGCGGTGAATACGATCTGTATGTTGGCACTCCGCCGACCGGCCGTTGCTGCTATGATGATATCTTTGATCCTCTGTGCTTAAGCGATCTGACTGAAGCCGAATGTACCGATACTTATTCCGGTTCATGGACAATTGGTTTGAACTGCATTGACGATCCTTGTGAGGTTTGCGTAGTCGAATGTCCGCCTGAAGGTATCGCCGAAGGCGAAACCGATTGCGGTACCGATTATGACGATACTTACAATGGTGGCTGTAATTCAACAATACCTGTCTTCCAGTCAATCAGCTCCGGCGATATCATCTGTGGTACTTCCGGAACATTCCTTTTTGATGATCCGGACAATCCTGGTACTTACCTCAACTATCGTGATACCGACTGGTACACTTTAGATCTTACCGAGCGTAAGCGTGTCACCTGGACCGCCACCGCGGAATTCCCGCTCTCATTGATCATCATCACAGGCAACCACTGTGATTCCATGGTTACCGTTGCCAGCGGTGGTGCTGATCTTTGCGAAGAGTTATCGCTTACCGCTATAGTCGATCCCGGCACTTACTACTTCTTTATCGCCCCGTCGGTCTATGGCGATACGCCTTACAATTGCCCCAGGGCTTATGTAGCCGACGTAGTAGTTTCTGATCCTCCGACTGTCCCGGTTAACGACCTTTGTGATAACGCGACCTCAGTGGCTATCCCGTCCAGTACCGTCGGCTATACTTTCGAAGCCACGCTGGATGATGCTCCTATGTGCGTTACAACAATTACCGCCCCGGGTGTCTGGTACAGTGTGACCGGTAACGGCAATACTCTTACCGCTTCCACCTGTAACGCTTTAACCGGCTACGACACCAAGTTGAATGTCTATACCGGTGGTTGTGCTGATCCTATCTGTGTTGCCGGTAATGACGACAACTGCACCGAATTCTCGCTGCGCAGCAGTGTGGATTGGTGTTCAGAGATTGGCGTGGAATATCTTGTTCTCGTCCAGGGCTACAATAATTACGTTGGCGACTTCCAACTCGACATCATTGATGGCGACGCGTGCGAACCGCCAACCGGTCGCTGCTGTTATGGCGATTACTATGATTATACTTGTGTCGATTCTGTAACAGCCAGTGATTGCGCTACTACATATAGTGGCGTTTGGACCGTTGACTTGAACTGCACCGACAATGCGTGCCCGGCCAACCCTGGCTTTGTTGTCGATCCGATTGAGCTTACCGGTAATGTCGATGAGGCTGGACAAGTGTTCAATACCACTATCGACGTTTCCAACATCGGTACCAGCGAGTTGACATTCAATGCCTCCGCTTCTATTACTCCTCTGCCTGCCTACACCGAAGGTTGGGTTGATATCAACCCGATTAACGCCAAGGCTCCGCTCCCGGGTACTGTTAACGGTCGCATTGCCGATCAGCCATTAATTACTTCGACTATTCTTGCTCAAGGTTTCGAGGAAAACCTCATGCCTCCGACTGATTGGTCTACGAGTATAACAAATGCTGGCTTCACATGGCTTATAGATAGTTATAGTCCGTATGAAGGTACTTACCATGCTGATTGTGTGTATGATCCTGCATTGGTTCCTCAAGACGAATACTTTATCTCCCCAGTACTCGACCTGACTACCGCTGCCGATGTTGTAACTGTCGAATTCTATTGGAATATGAGTTACTATTGGGGTGTTGATCCTTACGATAATTACGACCTCGAACTCAATATCTCCCTCGACGGTGGCGCTACCTGGGAAGTCGATCCGCTTTGGGCGGAAGACAATGTAGGCGTCTTCGAAAACTGGGTCTACTATCTTGCCAGTGTTAGCCTGGCTGACTATGCAACAGAGACGAATGTCGTTCTCGGTTGGAGATATGCTGGTGCTGACGGCGCTGCAATCTCCGTTGATGCTATTCGTATCCATGATGACCCATTGCCGTGGCTGTCTATTGATACCGAATCCGGCGCTATCCTACCGGATAGTCTGCCGGTAACTATCGCTGTAACAATGGATGCGGCCGATCTCGACTGCGGTGAATACACCGGTAGTATCGATTTCGCCACAAACGATCCGGTCTACACAAGCGTAGCTGTTCCGGTAACGTTTACAGTTTGCGCCAGCGGCTTCGAATACCTGCCTGGCGATGTTAACATGGCTAATGGCGCCTGGCCGCCAATGGTTATTGGTGGTGACGTAACTTATCTCGTCAACTACTTCAGAGGCTTGCCCACCAGCCCATCCTGTTTAATACCGGATTACTGGTGCTCCGCCGATGCTAACGGTGACTGTCTGGTCATCGGTAGTGACGTAACCAAGTTAGTCACTTACTTCAGAGGTCTGGCCTCGATCAGTAATTGCGTGGATTACACTCCCGCATGGCCGACACCTGATGATCTGCCCGCGGAGGCTCCTGCCGGCTGGCCGAACTGTGTAACACCTCCTGTTTCCAGTACGGACCTTCCCGGTGGTTCAGCCAAGTAGATAATTCTACCATGGTCGTTCGTCTTCTGACGGGCGGCCATGCCAAAATGGCAGACCATTGTCAGAATATGACTAATAGGGAGCTACTTTCGAGTGGCTCCCTATCTTATTGTGCCACAATAAATTAAAAAATTTAAGTTGACAAATCGTATTATTTTTTATACTTTAGCTTCGGGCTTGTATAGATGGAGAAATTTAAAGTTTAAGTGATAAGAATCGAAATTGTTAGGGTTAATTGATAATAAATTCATAATTGGACGTGATGTATTCACGCCAGTATCAGCCGAAATACATTATTTTCGGGTTCCTAAGCGTTATTGGTCGATCTGCTTTGAGAGGATCAAAAAGGCCGGATTTCGGATAATTTCCAGTTTTGTACCCTGGAATCTCCACGAAGAACGCCCCGGAGAATTCGATTTTCAGGGATTAGATAATCCTTACAAGGACTTAATTGTCTTTTTAGAACTGGCTCGCGAATTCGGATTTAAGATCATTCTTAGACCTGGTCCCTGGATTAAAGGCGAATGGCCGGACGGTGGTTTGCCCGATTATATTTTCTCTGATGAGTCATTAATTGCCCGCGATTCGGCCGGTGGACTATTATCCGCCAAAAACAGCGGTGGAGTGAAGGCCGGTTATCAGCCGTGCTATCTGCATCCCAAGTATTTAAATCACGCTAAACGATATATCGGCGGCCTGGTTGAAGCGATTCAAAACTATATCTTTCCCAAGGGTCCCGTATTCCTGGTGCAATTGGATAATGAAATCAATTTCGGCTCGAACGATAAACTCTTCGACGCGGACTATAACAGCTATGTAGCTAATGAATTGTATCCGGCATATCTGGAAGAGAAATATGAGACCACCAAAAAACTGCCTGCTTGTTATGGCAAGATCAAAGTTTTCAATGAAGCATCACCGCCTATCGAACTCCAATTGAAAAAGCCTGATCACCTGACAATTTATTTCGATTGGATCGAATTCAAGGGCAAAATGCTTAATGAGTATATTAATACTCTGAAAGACCGATGGGAGTCGCTTGGCGTTGGCTGTATTTTTTCAGTAACGGTGCCATCGTCTCTGGATTTCACGATTCCAATTCCATGGGAGAATATTCGCGGCGAAAAGACAATACTCGGAACCTCAATTGACTATTCCGATGATATAAATCAGGTTACCAGAAAACTTCGACTTACCGAAAGCCTTACCGGCTACTCATGGTCATCCCAATTGGCCACGGGCGCGCCCCGGGAAAGCGAGGATCAACCCGCGCCAACGGATTACCGTCACCAGCGTTTCCTCTTAATCTCTTCTTTGGCGGCCGGCCTGAAGGGTGTCAATTACTATATGTTTGTCGGTCGGGAACATTGGGGGGGATCGCCGCTGGAGAGGGATGGCACAGTAAACGAAAGTTATGATGATATCAGAAAGCTCAATCTGGCTTTTGGCGTAATGGATTTAAGCACGACCAACTCTTCCTCCAAAATCGCGATTGGCTTGTACAAACCATATTTATGGTATAGCCAGATTACTTCCGGGGGCGACTTTGCCTATATTAACGACCTGGTTAATCAGACCTTTGCCAATATTCAAGCCGATCTTTCCGGTTTAAACTATGATTATGATGTTTATGATCTGGATAACCTGGATGAAAACTGGCGGCCCGAGGATTTCGGTGATATCAAAATTCTTTTTGTACCTTGCGCCGATTACATGTCCGATCAGCTTCAGAAAAAGTTACACGATCTGATTGCGGGTGGCATGACTGTCGTATTCGTTGGTCTGGCGCCCCGATTCAACATGAATTTCAAACCGTCCAGAAATTTAGCCAGAAACCTGGGCATTCAAACCAAGATGGGCTATAATCCAGCTCATATCACTACCGATAACTATTCGTTTAAGTCGCTGGTTTATGGCTATATTCAAAATAAAGGAACGGCCAAGTCTATTGCTAAAACCGGCACCAAAGTCGTTGGCATCTGGAAGAAACTTGGCAAAGGCAAATTCTATTTCTTCACCTACGATCTCGCCGCCAGCGGTGAACCGGGTCGACTCAGCTTTTTGAAAGATATCCTTGTCGAAAATAATATCAACACTCCCGTTGGCTGTTCCGAGCCGGATGTGGATGTATTTATTCACACCAATGATCGGGGCGCTGTATTATATCTGATTAATGCCGGCGCGTCCCAGGCTACCAGCGGAGTTACCAAGAAAGTCGTCGTATCAGTCGATCTATCCCAGGTAGGATTCCGTCAAGCCAAAGTGATAATGCATGATATATTCGATGAAGAGGGCAAGATTGAAACAACCTCTCTTAATCTTAGGGAGGGTTTGATTTTCGAAATGTCACATCTCGATGCTCGTGTCTACTGGATTCCCAAGAAGTAGTAATTCAATCTAAATTTCATTATATACCGCCGAAGCTAAGCCTTTTTATCAATACCGCCTATTATGGCGCTTAGTTCGTTTTTCATGGCCGCCTTGTTGTACTGATAATTACCAATGCTATTAGTTATAACCGGTTGTGAATTCTTGTCGTCGTTATTATTTGATTGATCGGCTGTCTGACGGTTTTCTGCGGCAGCATTTTCCTGTTTATCGTCCGGATTATTAACAACGCTCATTTTTGCCATTATAGCCGCCAACCTGACTGTTTCGTCTTCGGCGTGCGTACCGGTAGCTTCGGTTTGAGATGTAGTAGCTACAGTAGAGTTGTTTTCAGTAGTTTTCTCCTGCTGTTTTGCCTGATCATTGTCAGTCTTTTTGGTTGTCGCCTCGGCCATCTCATGAGTTGGTCGCCGATGCTCCATTAATTGACTGGCATGAGTCGAACTTACTGGATTTATCTCCATCCTAAATCCTCCTTCTATATTGATTTCTATGATTTAACGTCGGAAAGATAAATAAAGTTTTTACCGGACAATAAATGTTCAATGTTTATACATAGTACAGCTTGAACCAAGCTTAAATATGGCTTTTGGCTTAACTAACACTTAAACAGTCAATTAACGCTAATTGTCGGTTTACACATTTACCGATATAGCAATTTCATATGGATAAATATGTATTGAGCTTGGAAGAATTCCCTATTTCACCAATGCCATCTTCTTCGATAATCGAATCCCATCGGCTTTGAGCGAGACGAAATAATTGCCGCTGGCCATAGATGAACCATCGTAAGTCAGCGTATGCGCGCCGGCTTCCACATGTTTATCGATTAATGTAGAGACCAGACGGCCCGTAGCGTCATAAACTTTCAATTCAACATGACCTGGAGTTTTCGTTTCGAACGAGATATTAGTACTGGCGTTGAACGGATTCGGATAATTCTGATTCAAGCTTACAGCCAGCGGAAGATTATCTGTTTCGGCTATATCGACCATACTGAGATCGAAGGCATACATCGACCGGCCATGCGTACCCGATACAAGTTTACGGGTTTCGTTATGCAAATCTATATCGAATACGGGACAGATAGGATGGTCCGGACTCATTGCTTCCCACGTTTCTCCACCGTCCTCCGTATAGAACATGCCGAAATCCGTTCCGATATAGAGCCAGCCCGCCCGCTGGGGATCGGGCAGGATATCATTAACCGGGATACCTTCGAGATTACCGCTTATATTATCCCACATCATGCCATAGTCATCCGTTTTATAAATATGAGGTATCATATCATCAATTTTATAGCCGGAGAATGTGACATAAGCCGCCGCTTCATCGAAAACATCGGCTGTTACTCTGGTGCACCATCTATTTGGCAGGCTAACCGAAACGAGATTCCAGTCGTTTCCGCCATCGTCGGTTACCCATACCCTCGAGTCATCGGTGCCGGCCCAGATAACATCGGGATTTATTGGCGATTGACTTATCGTGGTTATAGTACCGAACAGCAATTCGCCGCCGCCGTCGCCGCCGGTAAGATCAGGACTGATCGGAATGAACGAATCGCCGCCGTTAAATGTTTGATATACTCTCTGGGCGCCATAAAAAAGTACCTGGTTATCATGAGGACTCATCACAACCGGCGTATTCCAGTTGGATCGTTCGCCGTGATCATAGTTCGTAAATATAACATCCCAATTTGCGCCGAGGTTGGTCGTTTTGCCCAGGTAGCCGTACTGGGCTTCGGCGTAAATAATATCGGAATTGGTGAAATCCACATTTGTATAAAAACCATCGCCATAGAAAATCACATCCCAGTCATCGGGCACGCCGTCGATTGTCCGGGGCGTGCTGTTATCCTGGGTGCCGCCATATAAACGAACTGGATTAAGCTTATCGATGGTAATCGCGTAGAACTGTGTAATTGGCAGATCATAAAGCTTGGCCCAGTTACCACCCGCGTTTTGCGAGATAAAGACACCGCCATCATTGCCATTAATCATGAAATCGGGATTAACCGGGTCTTGATATAGCGCGTGATGGTCGACATGCATCGATCCGGTTATCGAATAGAAATGAGCCCCGCCGTCGGTACTTCTCCAAAAATCTACATCGCCAACGTAAACGGTATTTTCCTCGTTGGGATGTACCCATATTTGGCCGAAATACCAGCCAAATCCGGAGAATTCATCAAGCTCCGGGTATTCCAGGCGTGATTGCCAGGTATCGCCGCCGTTAGAAGATCGCCAGACCCCCATGAAACTGCCGGGATGGTTGACATAACTGGCGTAAACAACATCGGCATTGGATGGCGCGATTGCCAGCCCGATCCGGCCGTTATTGATATGCGGGGCGGGTAATCCATCAGCCAAGAGTTCCCAATCGTCGCCGCCGTTTGTCGAGCGGTAGATTCCGCTATGAATTCCGCCGACTCGCCGCCGGTGAGGACTTCTTATACGTTGCCACATCGCCGCGTACATAATATCGGTATTATCGGGATTGATGACCACATCGATGCAGCCTGTCGAGTCGTTAACCGACAGCACTTGTTCCCAACTGTCGCCGCCATCGGTCGATCGATAAAGGCCGCGTTCCTGATTGGTGGAGAAAAGCGAACCCATGCAGGCCACGAATATTTTCTGATTATCATCGGGATCGATAGCGATACGCCCGATATGATGCGATTGGGGCAGGCCTAGAAATTCCCAGGATAGCCCGCCATCGTCGGTGCGGTACAGACCCGTTCCGTCATAAGAGTCGCCCGAGGAGTTGGCCTCTCCGGTGCCGAAATAGAGGATATCGGAGTCCATCGGATCGATCGCGATATCGCCGACGGACAGACTGGGAACGTCATCGGAAATAGGCTCCCAGTTGACGCCATAATCGGTCGATTTGAATACGCCGCCTAAAGCGGCGCCGGCGTAGATTAAGCTGGGGGTATAGGGATCGGCAGCCAAAGCGGTGATTCGGCCACCGACATTATATGGCCCTACCTGCGCGCAGGGAAAAACATCCAGGCTGGCCGAGGCATGATATACCGCTTCGGCGCGCTCCAGGGCCGCTTTGTAAGCCTGATACGGGATATGATCGTATGGATAAGCGCGAGAAACCGTAAACCACTCGGTCGGCTTCTTACTGGGCGCGCCTTTGCGTTGCGAAATCTTGTAGTCGTGGAATTTCTCCGATGTGATCGATTTATCAGTATTGAAATCGATAATGGAAAATGTAAACGCAATCGATATTACGACTATTGCGCCCAAGGCGAGTATATACTTAATTCTGGACATTTAAACCTCCGAATTTGCTTTTATGTAATTTACTTACGTGTTAATAATATAACTTATTCACAGAAAAATCCAAGTAGGGATTTAAGGCTAAAAATACTATTCGGTTTTGCTTGAATATGTACCTTTCTACAACGATATGCCAAACTTTAGATAATGTATGTTATATTGATCATTATCGCCCGGGCAACTCGCGTAGTCGTAAGAAATATTAAAATTATCCAGGATGAAATTTAATAAACGGTTTTTGGGTTTTATAATATTCATTGTACTCAGCCAGGAGACAATTCCTCTCGATTTAAAGCCATAGCCGGATGTGTTATCGGCATCGTAGCTTGTGTTGTCCCGGCCGAATCGAATAAAAAACGCGTCCCCAAATCCGATTTCCGCCCCATATCTTGTATAGAGAGTTCTAAGGAAAGTTCTAAAGATAATTCGCTTTTGCTCGTTCTCGTAAGACAATCGCGCGGAAATAATTACGGATTTATTCAATTTCAATTCGTTGTAAATAGATATTCCAAATTTGGCTCGCTGCGGTAGGAATACACGATGCTGACTTTCATCACAAAAATTGTTTATTGTATACGCGATGGAAGGCGTGAACTCCCAATCCAGGTTGAAATCGTTTATTCGATTTGAAATCCTGTCGCGTTTTATTGCTATTGCAATAGGAAGTTCGAGAATTATGCCAAAATCGTATGAGTTTAGTTCTAAAGTATCTGGATAATAATAGCTCGATCTGATTATTCTGTGTGTGTATCCTAAGCCGATCCTTATAGAATTTTCATACGCTGCGCTTATAGAATAATTGCTATATCGGTGCGATGGGTGATAATTAATAAGCCCATAACCTGGGACGTGTCCGGTAATATCACCGTAATCATAAACCAATTTTGAATAAGCCAGCGCCAGGCAAAAGTTATGCTTACGAAAATGTTGTGGCCAAATCCTTTTTGACTGTATACCTGAGGAAATGCTGAATGTTTTCAATTTGTAATTGCCTGGAGGATAATAGTTGTTACTGCTGGGGAGCGTTATGGCAAATATCGAATTTAAATGTAATAATCCCAGACAAGCCGGATTATAAAGAACAGCTTCCTCATCTTTAAGCGTGATAGTGCATTTGCCTATACCGATTGCTGCCGGGGAATTGATAAGACTGACAAATACCAAATTAGGAATGTAATGTTTATATTCCTGCGCGTGTAATTGTCCGAACATGATAAAAATCAGTACTATCAAGCTGAACAGTATTATCGAAAGCCTTTTATTCATTTTATACCTTTTGCTGATTTTAGACTGTTTGTTAAAACGATTCTAGAAGTTATCATAACTTTATAATATAATCCATTATTGAAGAATTTCAAGCAATAAGGAAAATTGCCATATTAAGGCTTCTTACCTTTAATAGTATAAAAATCATTTGACCCGCAGCCGTAAAATTCGCCCTTGTCGAACTGCTCTTTAGCAATCGGTCGCAGTCGGTCGCTTATTTCGACGTATCTGTCAAAATCTTTGGGATCGCCGCCGCCGGCTAAAAATTCCTCCCGCTCTTTCTTCCGGAAAAATTTGTAATATTTCTCATCGAGAAAATTACGCTTGGCCATTTTAAGACGATATTGCTGCACTTCGCCTTCGTATGGCGGCTCGGTGAACCAGACAGTATCGTTTTGCCTGGCATCGATATCAACCAGGCCGAGTTCACTCATCATGTGCGTTACTTTGATTCCGATACTATTATCTCCTCGGCCGAGCTTAATCCGTCCCTTGTTGGACACAAGCGTTATTTTAAAGAAAAGAAGCAGTTCATCGGTGCTAAGTTCGGGTAATGACCAATTTCGTTTGATAAGCTCGGAAGAGAGGTTGTCCGGCTCGATACAGATCACCAGTCCGCTGGGCTTGGTGATACGCGTTAACTCGGCCAGGGCATTTCTGGGGCGCGTCAGATGCATCAACAATGTCTGGCACATCGCCAAGTCAACCGAGTTATCGGCGAGGGGGAGACGGTACGTATCGGCATTAACAAACCCGGCATCGCCGCCAGAAGCCCAATCTCTGGAAGCCATCGATGAATCCCGTAAAAGTTTTGCGGATATATCGATGCCTATATAATGTCCGCCATCGCCGAAATAAGGCCAGAATGTATAGCCGAGAAAGCCCAGACCACAACCGACATCCACGCCGGTCATTCCACTTTTAAGCCCCATCCAGTCGGCCAGCTTGTCAACTGTATCCTTATGCCACATATGCTTCCGTTGCTCGACAAGCTTTTGCTTATAGCGTTTATCGGACCAGTTTATGGGATTGCGCTTCTTTTCCATGACCTTGATATGATTACTATTACGCTTGACAACCTTAACGAACAAAGGTGTACTATTGACCGACGCCTTTGAATATCAATGATCTGCCGAATGAATATCTTAAACCGACAGAGATTTTAGGAGAATTTAAATTTTTCAATTCATCCTCGAGAATATAGCCTTGATTGCTTAGATCGTTTTTTGCCTCTTCCCACCTGGCCTCGATCTCGTCGAAACCTACGGTGGGAAATACCATGCCCAGATTCAGATCCAGGCACCAGTTGCTGGTTTTGCTCATCCTGATATCTACTCCGATATAGGCGGCCGATCCCGCGAACTTCTCATCATACAAACTTTTAAAAGTGCCTTCTTCCAGGCTTAGAAGTACCGCTACGGCATTGGAATAAAAAGCCGATACTTTGGGCCTCACGCCGCTATACCGATTCAGGAAATGAAATGAACCGCCTATCGAGAAACACAAACCATCGGTGAATGGTATGATTCCCATTCCCATATCCAGAGTGGCCAGTTTGTTGCCAATTGAAAAATTGCTGCCGATAACTCCATAAGGCACGCCCAAGCCGCCGCCAATACCGCCCATTATCTCACTTTCGTTTTCCGGAGGGCCGTAGTATTGATTGGAGTCATAGATGTTTTTAGGATGTTGGTCCGTTTCCTGGGCATGTATACAACAAAATTCGATTAATATTACCGGAATAATAAGAATGGCCGTCCTATGGATAGTTTTCATTAGAACTCCTTTTTCGATAGCTAATCGGTAAGTCAGGTGCGACTACCTCGCTTTTCCACTACGCCGGAATATAGATGTTATTATAAATATATTCAAGTTTTATTTAACAAGCGGGCCGCTCATATTAATATATCTTATTTATTTTCCAGGATTTTATCATATTGGACCCGTGCGGTAATAGCAGTCTTCGGATGAGGTTGTTTAATTCCGGAAAGCGATTGGCGAGGCCGGGGATATTTAAGGTAGCCATGTTTTATGAAGTGAATTATTTTATTGGCCGCTACGATTCCGTGGTTTACGGCATCAGGAGATCCTATATACCTGAATTGACCTTGCCGGCCGGCCGATATTAATCGTTGTTCATGAATGTAATCCTGAAGCTGGGACACATTATTTTCAAAACCCAACTTATATATCGGATAAGCGTTGGGAACCGTTGCGGTACGGTTCAGGATTATGTCATTGTAATTAAACAACTTCAATTCCTCTACCAGATCGAATGTTACGCTCTTCATATATTCGCCTCGGGGTACTGTAGTATTTTTCGGAAACGTGTATTCAACGACTATTGAGGTGGTGCCATCTGGTAATGAACGCGCCACCAGACGTTTCCACTTGTGATTCTTATCGAATGAATAAATTATCAGGTGCCGGTGCGATAATTTGGGTTTGTTTATTATAAACAGAGCCAGATACATATCCATGAAAGACAACTCTTTGGCGATAGCGATACACTCGTCGGAAAACATACTCTGGCCCGCTTCAATCAACTTATTAAGCGGCATAGTAGAGATGATATAATCAGCGGGATAGTTAGTCAGCTTGTCGCCATGCCTGATCTGAATTTCATAGTTTGATCCCCTTGAGTGAGATATTTTAGTAACCGGAGAATCATAAAATATTTTTACGCCTTTGGCTGAGCACAAATCAGCCAGCTTCCCGGCAATAGCCCCGATTCCCAGAAATTCCGGTTTGGCCACTACTAGTTTTGGTTTCTTTGTATTATTCTGCTTCTTGGCCAGTAACAATTTTATTAACCTGCCCGGCTTGGTATTGATACTGATATGCCCCAATCTATCCTCACCCAGCCTGGCCGACAAGAGAGATGGGGGATATCCCTGAAGTTTAAACATATATTGCTCAAGCCCGGCTCGACTCAGCATTCGTTTGGTCAATCGATAACGCGGCCACTTATACAGGTTCGCCTCGCCCAATCCCATCAATCGACAACAATTTGAATAGCCATAATCGAGTATTGTCGGTATTAGTGATATTTTGCTTTCAGTTTTCAGGTAATAATTCAATCTGAATGGGAAGTCGCTGAGCTTACCGCCGCGCCAGACTTTCTGCCGGCAATCCTCTATATCCTCGAACAGTTCAGGGAATAGTCTGACCAGGTAATCCGATCGCGTAAATTTGAACATCCCATTGTCCCAGCAACAGTTATTCGCTATCGTTGATCGCATTAACCCGCCGGGTACTGAATTTTTTTCATAGACAGAAATTTCCGGCGTGGGGCTGAGTTTGGCATCACATACGCTCTTAGCCGCTATAAGACCGGTAATACCGCCTCCTAGAATTCCGATTTTGATCGCGCTTTGTTTAACCATCTACCAGAGCTTTATAATTAACATAAAGTAGATGTCAATCGATATTGAGCGGACTAAAGAGTTTGTCCGGCGATACTTTTTCTAAGCCGGATTTTATTTTCTTGACAGTCTAATGCCGTTTGGTATAAATTTCTCAAGATTATCGATTACGAATTTGTGCGGCTATTGAATAACTCCGGGATTAATGTCAAGCATGCAGTGCAGTGTATGCTAAAAACTATTAAACCCGGTTCACTCGTTTTAACTTAAGGAGGCTAAAGATGGCATGTAGTCCGGTAACCTATCACGGTGTTACCCCGAAAGTGTTTACCTGCATGAAAAAGAATCTGCAAAAAGCCGGTATAAAAGTGCCGGCTGGCAAAAGTGGCACCATTTCGGGTAAGGGTATTTCCGCGAAATTCAAATGGGATGGCGCATCCGATCTCTGGATTCAGGTGACCAAAAAACCGTTTATAGTTTCGTGCGCGTATGTTAATGGCAAAATCCACGACGCGATCGAAGCTTGCGGCGGCAAGTAGAAATTAATATTCAACGTGTCGTCAGGTGTGCCACGTGACGACTATTACCGAATGTATCAGGATTGAAACTTTGTGACAACCTGATGCTTACTGTAACGAGTAGGTCCGCGAGCCGCGGCTCCTGACCGATTGGCGATCCGACCGAATGGCCGCCAAACGTCAGCTGCTTCAGCACCTGACCTACTCGGTTGATTACAAATTTGAATCAGGATAAAAGGGGTCTATTATAAGTCAACGTCGAAAAACCGCTAATAAGCATGTTCTGGTTATTAGTAACAGAGATGACCTTGAGCTTTTGCTTAAGAAACGATCAATGCTATTAAAACGTCCCGCTACAGTCGATATTTCCCTTGAAATTCTCGGTCCCGATTCCCAAAATCGCGCGTATTATGAACGTAGATTATCAAAAAACTATTCTGACTGCGGCTGCTCTTGGGGCGCCGCAATCGCCTTGATATTTCTCGTTGTTTATTCAGGCATAATTATTTCCGAGGTATGGTTTCCCTTTAGCTGGGGTCTTATCCTGGTTGGGTTACTTTCTACTGTTTTAAGCGCGGCTCTTGGAAAGACTATGGGACTGGCATTGGCTAAAACGCGTTTGCGTCGAACAATCAATCACATTAAAAAGGAGTTACGTTATAAGTAAAAATGAAGGAAAATGATATCAACGAGGAGTGATTTTTTCACTTAAAATAATTTGAGGAGGAAAACATGTCCAGAGAGTGCATCGAGTGGGGGGAGGAGACTCGTCAAGAGTGCGCCGAATACCGTGACAATGGCTACAATGAATGTTCAGAATACCGCGACAACGGCTACAATTCCTGTGCCTCGTGGCGGTCAGAATGCTGCGATTGGTGGCCTTGTTCATGGCTGTGCGAAATTGTCAGCTGGTTCTGTGTAGCCTGGTACTGGGTGTCAAACATAGTTTGCGTTTCCTGGTACTGGGTATCTAACGTTGTTTGCGTTGCCTGGACCTATATCACGACTGCTGTATGCCTTGTATGGGAAGTTATAGTTACCATTGTGATTTTTGTAGTTGCTGTAATCGAGGCCATAGTAGGCACGATTATAAGCTTTATAGATTTCATAATAGAAGTAATACTTTCGATTCCAATTATTGGCCGGCTAATCCGCGAAATCCTGTCGATTATCCAGGAAATTATCTACCGGATTATAGGACTCGTAGATGCGTTGGCCTGGGCATTAGGAATAAGACCGGAGAAGAAACTTCGGATGTGCGTAATCATCATGCGCGATGAGAGGGGGCTGGTTGCCGATCCGGCGATGGTTATAGAGGAGGTCCAGGCCGCGGCGGATATCTTTCGTTCACAAGCGAACGTACGGCTCATTCCTTGCGCGTTGGCTAATATTAAGACTCCTTTTCACGATGATGATAGCGCGGGTAACGAATATATCCATGAAATGGATAGTGCTTCCAGAGATGATTTACTGGATATAAGTTGCGGGGCCGGCGCCTGGTGGGAGGATCTCTGGCTTGAGGGATCCGCGTACAATATGATTATGACCCGCTCATGTTTTTGCGGAAATGCCAGAAGGCTTTTAGGCTACGGCTCGCCTGTTACGGTGTTCGTGGTAAGATCGATTGATGGCGGAAATACCACCGGTTGTTCATTGGGGCCGCTCACGGATTATATTACCGTTGTGGGGACAGAGACTACTGACAAAACGACTATCGCTCATGAATCCGGTCACGCCTGCGGGTTGTGGCACGTTGGCGGAACCACGAATCTTATGTTTGGCACCGATTCCAATCTTCGCCGGGATATGTCTAATTTCCAGGCGATAAATTTCCGCAACTCCAGGCATGTGACGTACCTATAGTAATTTTTTTGAGGTGTTGTCGGGTAGGGGCACCGGCAACGCGTTTCTGTAATGAGTAGGTCAGCGAGCCTTGGCTCTCGCGGAGTCATCAGACCTGACCGAGTGACATCCCGATAGATCAGCAGCCGAACGTCAGGTGCTACAGCACCTGACCTACTTGGCTGACCTGTAGGGCTAGTCAGAGGAGGGGAAGACCGTGTTGTCGGGTGCACGCAGTGTCAAATGACCCTCACCCGACAACTATTCTAAGATAGCTTGGTCACCGCTTATCGTGTTGTCAGGTGCACGCAGTGTCAAATGACCCACACCCAACAACTACTCCAGCCAATCGAAACTGAAGACTATTCCTCGTGATCCATCCCGCTTCAACCAGTCAAGATAACTGGAATAGGGCCAGTCTTCCGGCTTATCTACCAGAACAGCTTTAATCGGATTATAATGAATATAGTTAAGCTTGATCTCAAATTGTTTTTCGGTCTTAAGCCATAAATCATCGAACCTGTCTTGCCAGAATTTGCCACTATCTATCAGATTCTTTCTGATTCTGCCTTTTAATGAGTGCATGAATTTCGATATGCCCGGACCGCCTTTGTTTGATCCTGCGATTAAATGAATATGAGTGGGCATTATCACGTAGCCCATTAGGATTATTGATTTATCTTCAACAGTTTCGAACAGTATGTCTTCTATTTTCTCTAGCGATTCGGGGTATTGCGGGAACGGTTTTTCATCATGTGTAGAAGTCGTGATAAAAAAGGTTGCTGGATGTTTTATTGAGTGTCTGCGTTTTAGAGGCATTTGCTACCTGCTGACCGGGGTAGTTGTCGGGTGAGGGCACCCGACAACACGGTTTAGCTTCAAAATAATAACTCCTAAGAGCAATTTTCTTTAAGTGTTGTTTTAAAGTATTCTGGCCATTTTAATTTTGATGAAAAACCCCGTATTACGGCCTGGCTTATAAATTGGTATTTATCATGAGTTTTAAGATTTGCATTTTTGCTAAGCATTTTTATTACGTCAGCCAAAGGTATGCAGTTTATCGAGTCTTCTGTTGTGCTGCTATTTTGTAATGCCAGCATAAGCGGTTGATTAGTTAAAATATTGTTATCACTCAGAGCTTTTATTGCAGATACTCCGAATCTTGTTGCTAGAATTCGGTCAAAACATGAAGGCCTACCTCCGCGCTGGACATGACCAAGCACGACCGGCCGAATTTCTAATGGTCTAGCGCTGATCAACTGACCTATCTTTTCTGCAGCTGAGTATTTTTTATTACTAGTGGTTTTTAGATTTACGTATTTTCCATTAAAATTTCTTATTCTTTTTAGACCTTCAGCAACAATAATTATTACAAATTCCTTTCCTTTCTTAAATCCATGTTTGATACTTTTATAAATTTCATTTAAGTCGGCAGTGTCATTAGGTCCTAATACGATGTGAGCTCCAGATGAGATACTAGTCATTCTTGGAAGATAATCACAGTCTCGTCCCATGACTTGTATTAAAAATGCTCGCTTATGTGAATATGCCGTATCCCTAATTTTATCTATACAGTCAAGTACAGTATTAAGAGCAGTGTCTGAACCTATAGTATACTTTGTACAAGGAATGTCATTATCAATTGTGCAAGGTATACAAATAATCCTTAAATTTTCAATAATCTTTGCTTTTAAATTTGTTTTGTAAAGCGCCATAGCACCTCTGAATGATCCATCACCACCAAGTACAACTAATCCGGTTATATCATTGCCCTGCAAATTTTCTAGTGCTTGTTTTCTTTCAGCAAAATTCCTTTGAAATTTTAGGTATCTAGCACTTTTTAATATTGTTCCGCCAGTACCTAGAATTCTTACTACGTCCTCTGTTTTGAGTTGCTTTAAACATGGCGTAGGATCTTTAAGCTCAGACGTCTCACATAATCCTTTATAACCGAAGGAAATCCCAAACACCGTCATTCTTTCAAGTGTAGCGGTACGCACTACAGCCCTAATTGCCGCATTCATCCCGGATGCATCTCCCCCACTGGTTAGTACACCAATATTCATGGTTATTCCCCTTATTTTATATTATGTTCTACTAGTTACTACTATTCTCATACAGCAGAGAATAATGTGAAATACTTAAAAAATTGCTTCCGCTAAATCACAAAATAGATAATAAATATTCAATATGCAATGAAAAAGTAGAACATTAAACATTAAAAAACCGGGCGCCCTCCTTGGGTCGCCCGGTTCGTGGATCTATGCCTGATCCAGAATATGCTCTGTAATTATTTACATTTCGAGTAGCCGCAGTTGGGGCAGCTTATACAGCCCGATTCATGCACCAGCTTGCCGTCGCAGTCAGGGCAGAGGTCGGTGGAGATATCGCGTTCCTCCTTAACCGCCTTGCCGTTGCCGAAATGCTTGTGAAGTATCTGCGCGATAGCATCCGGCATCGACCGCACCAGCCCGCCGGCGCCGAATACCTGGGCGTCGCCGCCGATACCCTTGAGCTGTTCGATAATCTTCTCAACCGGCACGCCCGTGCGAAGCGCCAGCGAAATCATCCGGCAGACGGCTTCCGTATCGGCCATCGTGTCGTGGCCCGATTTGCCGATCTGGGCGAATATCTCGAACGGCTGACCCTCGTGCGTGTTGATTGTCACGTACAGGTTGCCGAAACCGGTTCGGATCTTCTCGGTGATACCGTGAAGCGTCTCCGGCCTGTCCCTTATTACCGACTCGAAAGGCTGTTCAGATGGCTGCGCGTTGGCCGACTTGGTGGAGAGCACCTGGAACGGCCGGCTACCATCGCGGTAAACCGTGACACCTTTACAGGACAATTCGTAAGCCAGGTCGTAAGCCTTCTTGATATCGTCCTTGGTCGCCTCCTGTGGCAGGTTGATAGTCTTGGAGACGGCGTTTTCGGTATGCTTCTGGAACGCGTCCTGCATCCTCAGATGCCATTCGGGCGTGACATCATGGCTGGTTACGAATATCTTCCTGATCTGCTCGGGTATCTCCTCGATATCGGCGATCGAATTCTTGTTGGCGATCGTCTCCAGAAGCTGCTCCGAGTAGAATCCCATCTGCTTGGCTTTCTGTTTGAAATATGGATTAACCTCGATCATCCGGGTGTTATCCATCACATTGCGCTCATAGGCGATAGCGAACAGCGGTTCGATACCCGATGAGCAGCCGGCGATAATCGAGATAGTGCCGGTAGGGGCGATCGTAGTCACGGTCGAATTGCGCCGCGGCGTGCCCTGGCCGGTGGTCTGATCGAAGAAATCCGATTTTTCCCAATTGGGGAAATTGCCGCGTACCTTGGCCAACTCCTGCGAAGCGATATCGGCCTCGGCCTGGATAAAGCCCATCAGCTTCTCGGCCAAAACCAGCGCCTCTTCGGAGTCATACGGTATCTCAAGCATCACCAGAAGGTCAGCCCAGCCCATCACGCCCAGCCCCACGCGACGGTTTGCTTTGGTCGACTGATCGATTTCGGGCAGGGGATAGACATTGGCCTCGATTACGTTATCGAGGAAATGAACGCTGTTATGGACAGTTGTTTTCAGTTTTTCCCAATCGATTTCGCATCGGAACAAATCGGTATCCGGCGAAACCCCGACCGTGGTTTTAATCATCTTGGCCAGATTAATAGAGCCGAGATTGCAGCTTTCAAACGGCAAAAGCGGTTGTTCGCCGCAAGGATTAGTCGCCTCGATTAATCCGACTTTCGTGGTATGCTCATCGGAGTTTATTTTGTCGAGGAAGACTACACCGGGTTCGCCCGAGTTGTAGGCATGCTCGACAATCGTTTCGAACACCTCTCTGGCATCCAGAGATAAAGGCTCGCCATCCTGAACATATTGCTCGCCGCTGCGCGGATCGAGTAGTTGATATTCGGCGTTATCCTTGACCGCCTGCATGAACGTGTCGGTTATACCGACCGAGATATTGAAATTCGTTAATTCGGTCAAATCATCTTTGCATGATATGAATTCCATGATATCCGGATGGTCGATACGCAGGATACCCATGTTGGCGCCGCGCCTGGTGCCGCCCTGCTTGACCGCCTCGGTAGCCGAATTGATAACTTTCATGAATGAAACCGGGCCGGAGGCTACTCCCGATGTTGACGCCACCATCGAATTCCGGGGACGAATCCGCGAAAAAGCGAAGCCGGTGCCGCCGCCGGATTTATGAATCAGGGCCGCCGATTTAACCGCGTCGAATATCGACTCCATCGAATCCTCAACCGGGATAACGAAACAGGCCGAGAGTTGGCCAAGCGGTCTGCCGGCATTCATAAGCGTGGGTGAGTTTGGCACGAATTCCAATTCGGCCATCATATTAAACGCGGTTAAAGCCGTTTTTTCGGCTTCATCCGTCGAGGCCCCAAATTTGAGGTCTGGTTCGGCAACCGATGTGGCCACCCTGACGAATAAGTTTTCGGGCGTCTCTATCACTCGCCCCTTGTCATCCTTGGCAAGGTAGCGGCGACGTAGAACTGTCAGCGAATTCTCGGTAAGCTGCAATTTGATGCCCGTTGTTTTTATCTCCATTTCCCCTCTCCTAATATATATGTAAAGGTGCTTTTATCCTTTTAAGTTTCCACCTCACCGGTCGCAGTCATATTTTCATCGTCTATGATGAAATCCCAGAACACAATTGGCGCTTCATTTTTAAGAATTTTTAGAATATCGATAGCGATTTTTCTGATCTCCCAATGAGCCCGCGGATTACATCTCATCCAGAAGAAATGACGCCACTCCCGAAAATTGGAGGTAATGACTATTTCCGAGGTAGTACCGTTAGGAAGGATGTAGCGGGCATCCTCGGGTGGAACGCCGGCATCCAGCATTTTTTCATACAGCTGATAGCATTGTTCTACCTGCTTATCGTAAGCCCCGGTGAAATCGTAGTTTTCGCCCGCGAAAGTTGGCGGGATTACGAACTCGAACTCCTTGGTCTTTTTCCGATTTGGCTTGTCCGCGTAGCAGACATAACGCTGACTTTCCTGTGATGGAGAAATTAGTCGATGACGAACCAATTCATGAGTAAATACTCGGGAGCCGCCTTTTATTCTGAATGTAGCATGAGCGTGCTCCAGCACGGAATGATGTTTCTTGCGGATGATCTTTTTAATCAACTCCTCAGTCGATTTTGGCGGATCATAGCGATGGAAAGAAAGGTAGCAGGTTCGGCAAGCCCTTTCTATTAAATCTTCCGCGTTGGCGGTGATGCTTTCCAGAACCACCGAAGCTTTGTTACTAATCATTGGTTGCACACTTATATCGCTACTAAAAGCGGCCATACAAGCCCCTTTGCTGTTAATGATTTCAGTTTTGATTTTTTTGACCCCTCTGAACGTACTTCGTTCTATCCTGAAGGGACTACCATATTATTTTCTATAGCAATTTCTGTCAAGATTTTTCCCGAAAAAAAATAAACAATTTTACAATCAACGATCTAACAAAGCGTTACACCATCAAAAAAAATTTACCGACCGAAAAGAGTTAATTAAGTCTATGCGTAGTTTAACTTTCGAAATATCTAACACTATATGTATCAAGCCTTTATAAAAGCACAACAATAAACTGTCACCATATATTACTATTTCAAATGTGGAACCATAAAGCCGCAAAATATATCTAATTATGGTCTAACAGATTCGTTTGCTTAATGTTAACCTTTACAGGTAAAACTGGATTAATGAATATATTTGGATATATATGTATTGTCTTTTGATGAATGAAGTTTACATTTAAGTGGTTTTATAATTTTAATGCTTCAATGATTAATTCTAAATCTCAATATCCGGTAGATATCTTCTAACAGGGACCAAAAAGATAATCATCGACAGCAAAATCATTTGATTCGAATTTCCTTGAATATCATGCTATGATATCCTGTGCCGACCGCCGATAACGCGTTTTTAGTTGAAGAGGATTATTTTTATAACAGGCTATCTGAAAAACCGCTGGCTTGGGCCGCGATTCGCTGTTATCTTGAAATGTAATATTACCGCAACTTAAACAGCTAATATGATTTAAGTAGATTTTAGGTTATTTGGATTAAATCTCGGCTTTCTTAATAATTAAATTATTTTTGTTTGAAATAGCCGATATTTTGTTATATTCACTTCTCGTTAATAAAATTGAAAGGAATGGATCGATTTGTCGAATAAAGCTTTAATAACCGGCTGTAATGGTTTTGTCGGTAGTCACTTGGCTGACCTCCTTATCAGAGAAGGTTTCGAGATCATCGGTTATGATTTCGATGAAGAGATTAGCGATAAATCCGTAAAAGCGGGGGTTGGCAGGCACAAAAATATAATCCGAGTTACAGGCGATTTACGCGATGAAAATAAAATTAATGAGGTTATCGGGCAATATTCACCCGGCCTGATAATTCATCTGGCCGCTCAATCTTCGGTGAAGTTATCATTTGAAGATCCTGCCGAAACTTTAGCTATCAATATTAGCGGCACTTTGAATATTCTGGAGGCGATTTCGAAACTCGATACTCCGCCGAAGACATTGCTGATATCATCCAGTGAAATTTATGGCCAGCTCAAACCGGAGCAGGTACCGGTCACCGAACAATCCCCTATGCTGCCGGTAAATCCCTATGCCGTATCCAAGGCGACAGTCGATTTATTGGCCTATCAATACCGCAAGGCTTATGGCCTACCGATTTACTGGGCTCGCGCTTTTTCCCATTCCGGTCCGGGCCAGAAAACAGCGGCAGTTTTATCGGATTGGGCTTTCCAGGCGGCAAAAATCGAGTTGGGCTTAAGGGTTCCGGAAATAAAAGTCGGCAACATGGAAGTTACCCGGGATTATACCGATGTCCGTGATACGGTTAAAGCTTATTATGCCATAGTCAGCAAAGGTGAACCCGGCCAACCGTATAATGTCTGTTCAGGTAAAGGCTTTCGCTTGGCTGATCTGCTGGATACCATTATCTCATTCGGATCCAAAAAGATTAACGTGGTCGCCGATCCATCCCGGTTACGGCCGGTAGATATTCCTATTCTGATCGGTTCGGCCGAAAGATTAAAGGCTGACACCGGCTGGGGTCCCCAAATTCCGATTGAGAAAACGCTTCGTGATTTATTCGATTACTGGATCAGTTACTTAACTCCTCAAATATCATGATATTGTCCCGAATTATAGCTATGAAGATCCCGAGTTAATAAATGGATATGGAAATAATGCAATCGCTATTCATTTATGTTATTGACTGGCGATAATTTTTTATATATTACTGACGATATATTGATCAGATTGAAGCGATAATAACAATTAGTCATAAAAGGAGTGGTTGTGAAAAAGTCGAAGAAAAAACCGGAAGCTAAAGCTAAAACACCAGCCAGGAAAAAAGTCAAGGCTTCAGGTAAGACTATAACAAAAAACAAAAACCCTAAAGGGATGAATCTGGCCGATCAACTCGAGAAAAAACTGCTCGATCGTTCCGCTACAATAGGTGTAATCGGTATGGGCTATGTCGGCCTGCCGCTGGCGGTTGAATTTGGCCGGGTTGGTTTCAAAGTAACCGGAATAGATATTAGCGAACGGGCGGTCAAAATTATTAATTCCGGTAAATCGCATATTGAAGATATAAAAAACTACCAGGTCAAGGAGTTAACGGATTTAAAGCGCTTGAAATGCACCACCGATTTTTCGGTTTTAAAAAATCTTGACTGCGTTACAATCGCCGTACCCACACCTTTGAATAAAACAAAGGATCCCGACGTGTCATTTATTCTGAATGCCGTCAAAGAAATCAAACAATATCTCCACAAGGGGCAACTAATTGTGTTGGAATCAACTACCTATCCCGGCACCACCGAGGAACTTATTATGCCGCTTTTGGAGGAGAGGGGTTTTAAAGTCGGAACTGATTTTTTCCTGGCCTTTTCGCCGGAAAGAGTCGATCCCGGCAATATAACTTACAGTACACATAATACGCCGAAAGTAGTCGGTGGGGTGACTCCGAATTGTATCAAGGTGGTCAAAACGCTATACGAGCAGGTGATCTCTGGCGTAGTGCCTGTCAGTTCAACCAAGGCCGCTGAGATGGTTAAACTCCTGGAAAATACTTTTCGCTCCGTCAATATCGGCCTGGTAAATGAAGTGGCTTTAATGTGCGATCGTCTGGAGATCGATGTCTGGGAGGTTATCGACGCGGCGGCTACCAAGCCGTTTGGCTTCATGCCGTTTTATCCGGGTCCCGGACTGGGTGGCCACTGTATTCCAATCGACCCGCATTATTTGTCATGGAAATTACGCTCATTGAACTACTATGCTCGGTTTATTGAGCTGGCCGGCGATATCAATTCGGGTATGCCGGAATATGTGGTAGAAAAAATCAGCGCCGCTTTAAATAGCCAGAAAAAATCATTAAATGGCGCCAAAGTGCTGATACTGGGTGTGGCTTATAAAAAAGATATTGGCGATGTCCGTGAATCTCCGGCTCTGGATATACTGAAAATACTCGAAAGAAAAGGCGCTAAAGTCAGTTATAACGACCCCTATGTTAAAAATCTGACATTAGATGGCGGGAATAAATACAAATCGGTCGAGATGAATGCTAAAAACGTCAGTTCAGCCGACTGCGTCGCTATCGTAACTAACCATTCAGATTATAGTTATCAGTGGATTGTCGATAAATCCAAAGTGGTCGTCGATACCCGAAATGCCACCAAGAATATCAGCAATGGCAAGGCCAAGATATTTAAGATATAAGGTCATTAAATAGAGGTTGCCGATAAACCTCAGGATGGCAACTTATAAAAACTCATCCAAGCCGGAGGACTCTACTCCGGCTTTTTTTTATCGATTTTCAGCTAAGTACGTTCCGATGCATAAAATCTACATTTTCATTCTATAGTTGACAGGCGATATGCTTTTATTTATTATGTTTGCTTATGGGAGAGGTGTGCAAAATGAAAATAAACATTATTACATTCTTGATTTGTTCTCTGCTGTCAATGACATCATTTGCCGATGAGCAGGCCGATTTGATTGCCGCCGGTGATTCCTTAAAAGCGATCCATGAATATAATTTAGCCATCGAGAAATTCGATCAAGCGGTCACTCTGGATTCCA
>JAAEQD010000181.1 GCA_024231855.1 Candidatus Zixiibacteriota bacterium | reverse complement strand
TGGAGTATAACAGAACCAGACATTCTGATTGGCGTAGTTGTTAATACCATCGGTGGTAGCTCCGACAGTAGTGAATGTGTAATCAGTAACTTCAGTAATAACCTGAGCGTCGGCACATTCATCATTGGCCGGTAAAGCCACGCAAGGATCATCAACACAGTTCAAGCCGAAGTCCCAGGTGCCTGTTAAGGCATCACAGTCACCTTCTGTCTCGTCGGTGCAGGTAGGAGCATAAGGATCACCATAACAGCAGCGTCCTAAGGGATCGCCTTCACACGCGTAAGCGTTGATAATCAGCAGATACGGACCAGTACCATAAGCAGCCGCCCTAATATATAGAGTAGTTCCGGCCGCAAAGCAGTTCTCAATATCATCGCAATCAAATTGCGAATCGTAATGGACGGAATTCGGGAATTCACCGTTTTCATCATCCTGATAGAACAACTGCGTGTTGAGGCTATCGTCGGCATAAATGTATATTCTGGGATCTAATCCACCGCCAAAAGCATACTGATGAGGCGTATCGTCCGCGAAAATTCTCACATGCAGACAATAGAAGGGATCAGGACCGGCCGGTAGAGTGACAGAATAATAGTCATCGGCATCGCCGCCGCCGTTGTCCAAAGTACCGCAATAAGCGTGCTCGACAAAAGCCGGCGCGGCGCCTGAGAGCGAGTCATTAGCAGGTTCGGAAGGAGTATCGATATCGCCACCGGGGTCTTTATCGGTGGGCGGATTATCGGTACAGTTCCAGTCATCTTCGCACCAGTATTCCGGACAGGTTTCGCCAATATGCCAGCTACCACCGAGGCCATCACATTCGGCTTCAGTATTGGTGGCAACACAGACTTCAGCCACACAGCAAGCGCCCTCAGGAGCGGCACAGCCGCCGCCAAGTTCGCCTGTTAAGGTGGTGAAGGAGCCGGCAAAATGATATACCAGAGAACCATTTAAAGATACATCACAATAACCGGGTGAATAGATACCGTCGCCATAGGCATCATAGACGTAGAAATCGTAGCATTGATCAACTTCAACACAAACCTGCCAGATCTCCACGGTTGAAGCGGCAGAGGGAGCGCCTGAAGCGACTAATGTGGGTCCAATTTGATCCCAAAGTTCCCAGCTGGTTTCTGAGGGATAAGTATCCGACAGAATCTCGATCTGAATCGAATCTCCCGAGCAGGAATCTTCCATGATCACAATCGGAGTCGGTTCACCGGCGGCCTTCAAAGCAATCAAATTGGCCTGGTGAACTTCCAAGCGGCTCATCTCTTGGCTGATCTCGACTTCCTCGGCTACTTCTTTCTTGGAGTCTTTGCGATCAACCGTGAAAGGAACCTCATTGCTTCCCAATTCACGGGAATATGAGTTCACATTCGGTGTAACCTCTTTAATAACTTGTTGATCGACCGAAATATCGGTCATCACGTGAGTTTTTGTTATTGTGGGTTGGCCAGCCCAGGCATATATCAAACCAAATACCAGTAATATGACCGTCCCCAGCAAAAAGGCTTTTTTCATACCTTTCCTCCGTTATAAAAGTAAAACTAAACTTCCAGTTCGCTAAAGAATTCCTGATTTCCCTTAGCTAAAACGTTAACGGCTTAAGGTTTTTTGCTTATTTAATTTCTGACTTTCACTACTTTGAAGTTTTGTGAAGTCCATCTCTCATTGCTCTGGAGACGGTTAAACCCGATATTACTTAATTATAACCGAGCCTAACCCTGTTTACTCATATGACCCCTTTCAGTTATATCCAGTCGGTTCCTTAAATCTCGAAGCGATAGAAGAAATACCGGAACCGGTCAAAGAAATACTGCTAATAAAACATGTGAAGCAAAATCCAAAGTTGTCAAATCTACTTAAGTATAAGACATTTGGAGAATCTGTCAAGTATTTTTTTATTAAGTAAACTTGACATTTGGAATAATTCGTCTGGTTTTGCATCTGGTACATAAATCTCGTTTTCATCAAGATATTTGACAATAAAAACCAATATGTTTCATAATTTGGAAGGGGCATTCTGCCAAATGCCCCTCCCTAATATTCAGAAATCAGGTAAGCAGCGAGTAACAATCAGGAAAGGTAATGAGAATTATCATAATATTCTATCTTGTCTATATATAATCAATAAATTAGCTACCTCGTAATAGTTTCAATATGGCCGTCCGCTCATGGCGAACGGCCATATTATTGTATCAGTCTTCGCTAACAATAACGAAAACTACGCTAATACTACTCGCAGTTTGGCCAACCTGCAGGTGCCGATGGAGGCAGATCATCCGATGTTGGCCAGCAAGGCTCATAATCGGGACAGTTGGATGGATCACCCAAGCCACGGAAGTAGTTGACCAGTTTGGTCACGTCACTACCGATTACCAGGCAATCGCCATTGGCATCAGCCGAAGCCCAGAATCCGCCAAGAGGACATGGCTGGCTGGAAGGCAGACCGCGGAAGTAGTTAACCAGATAAGTCACGTCACCGCCGATAACCATAGCCGGCCAGGCGCCATTATACATGTTGACGTCACCGGGCAGATACTCGTAACAGGACTGTATGTAGTCAAGTCTTTCGACGTTATCAAGATACATGCCGTACTCAGTGACAAAACCATCCGAGCCGAAGTCAAACGAGAATATAGCCGTCTCTCCGGCATACGGGGTAAGATCGAAGGCTTTCTGTACGAAGCCATCGGTGTGGCCGTTGAAACCGGGCTGCATAGTCATTTCGGCACAGAGGTTGTCGCCATGAGTATCGGTGGCATCGTAGCCGCCGAATGGCGGAAGCAGCGCGAATGTTTCGCCATCGTCGATTGAAATCTTGACATTACCGAAATCCCAGGGATCGCCGGGAGTCTCGATCTGATACCAGAAATCAACTAACAGGGCTCCGCCCACGGGACCAATCACCTGCGGCGGCATTAGAAGCGAGGCACAAGCCGCGTCGGGATAGACATCGTTAAGAATCGTACCCCAGACATCATTGCCGGCGCCTGTAGAATCGTCTTCGCCATGCTGCCAAATGGTTACGCCCGAATGGATAACTTCGGTATAACCACCGTCAGATGTCTCGAAGTCTTCATAATAGACTTGATCGCCGGCGATAATGTAGCTGGCGCCGACCATGTCATTGTTACATTCATCCATATCACCGGCAACAGTGAAGGTAACATCGATGATGTAATTTTGTCCGCCGACGCTGGCTGTCCAGTCGCCGAAGTCAATTTGGGCCGTGCTATTGGCCGGAATATTAACTGCGTTATCTATGCCATAGAAATCGCCGCCAATATCTATTTCAAGCGTAGCGCCTGAAATAGCCACCAGGCCGTTGTTGGCCACAGTAACCAGTACATCATGCGGACCCGCGCCGACATATGCCGGTGCCGGTGAATCAATGCTGACTACCGCGCCGTCATTATATGTACCGGCGGTCAGATCGTAATCGCACCAGATAGCGATATCGCTGGGATTGGCCCAGATGTCATCCAGCAGACGCCAGGTACCATCGACGAGCATGCGGTTGTTAATAGGCGCATCCTCGATACAATCCTCGCATTCGCCGCGCAGGTTAGCCTGTTCGTCGGCTCCGGCGGCTATCACCGCGTCAAAGCCAACCCAGAAGTCCTGGCTATATGGTCCAACGGCGGAGAGATCGAAAGTCATGATATGGGTTTCATTTGCCGGACCTACCGTCTGGACGCTGCCTGTCCATTGGATATTGTCATAATCCGGAAGGCCCTCACCATCCGAGAAACAAATCCATGGTGTAATATCGCTTGCCTCCGAGGGAGGCGCTTCAAACGAATGGAAATTCATCTCGCCCGAGGTTAATACCGCGGTATGACCGGACGGGACATGGAATCTGGTCGCCCAGGTGGGATAACCGGTCAATGATGAGACCCAGTAGGAACTGCCATCATGATAGCCATCGCTGCCAAAGGCTTGATTCTTGAACGCGTAATCGCGAGAATCGTTTTCGGTATTTTCTTCACCCGCGCCCGAACATGTGACTGTCATCGTGAAGTTTTCTACACAGCTGGGAGTGAAGGTATCGAAAGTCAATTGAACGGTATCAACCTGGGTAAGTCCCGTAACTGATCCGGAACTGGTGTAGACTTCTCCGCTGACATCGCCGCTTATGGAAACGTCAACATCGAAATCAAACGCGGTTATACCGAGATTGGTTACTGACGCCTTTACGTCCGTTGTTGAGTTAGCCGCCATTCTATGGTAGGCGGGATCATCAACGGATACGACATAAGCGTCGTATTCGAGTGGTGGTGTGATATTCACCCAGCAGACATAATTACCGAAGCTGCAATTGACACTTTCACCGGCAGCGGGACCGGCCCAGAGCCAGTACACACCGGTTCCGGTGTATGATATCGTTAATGTGTCGCACACTTCAGAATCGCCGGATTGGACGATGCTGTAATCGGCACAGTCTTCCGAATTGGCTTTGATAATGAGAAGCTGCATCGGGAATTCACCGACCGCGCCAAACCTGAATTCGCGCAGGTCAGCGCCAAGGTCGAACCTGTACCAGTCGGTATCACGGACTGATTCTCCGAGACTGTCCAGGTGCGTGCCTGAGGAACCGCAAATAGTGTCGCCATCGGCTATGGCTACTGTAGGCGTAGGATCGGGAGCGGCTTCGTAGTTACAGCCGCTGTTGTAGTGGTCGTTATAGCCGTCGTAGCATTCGCCCTCGCCTTCAGCAATACATCCGGCCGGGTCTACGATTTCGCAAGGATCGGTCGCGGTTACATCGAAGCAGAAATCCATCGGTACACCGGTGTATACCGGCAGATAATAAGTTGCCGGACCGGACAAACGACGCCATCTGACCATCGGATTGGTCGAAGCATCGTCGCACTCGATAAATTCGTATTCATCGGCCAGAATGTAGTCCTCACATTCGGTCGAATCACTGGGGCAGGAAGTATACAGAACCAGGCCAACTCCAGCCACTTCCGGGTCGGGAAGAGCGCCCGTCGGGCAGAAATCGACCGTGACATCAGTTGAGGCATTCAGCAATGTGAATTTGTACCAAACAGCATTCCATCCCAATACGTCGGGGCAATCGATCGTAGCGCATTCGGTCGTGCCGCAGACATTGTTTACCGGGAAAGTCATGCCGAGGTTTATCGCTCCGGCGCATGCATCGTTGGCCGGTGCCGGTCCAGCGGATACACCTGTTACATCCAGGGTGTATGTGCCAGTTTGGCCGCCATAAGCGTCAACATTGATGTAATACGTGCCAGAAGCCAGGGTCATCTGGATTTCTGAGGTCCCATAAGCGGGAGATGTACAATAATCATCATCCTCAGCCAGGGATTCGCCACCGCATTCGGCGCCCAGATACAAATACAGATATGTATCTATAATGGGGTCCGTAGCGCAAAGCGAAATAGTGACATCCATACATTCAGTCAATGTTAATTCGTATATAACATCAGGGCCGGGAAATCCATAGTCGTCGAGGAATGTTGAGTTGTCGAGGGTATCAGAATAGGGGAGGGCGCCGATGATGAAAGGATCTTCGCAGGCATCACCTGTTTCCTGTACATCGGTGATAACATTGCCCTGATTGTCAGGTAGTTCGCCTTTTGACAATTGAGGGAATTCAGCTCTATAATTAGGATTATAAGCCGAAATCGATGTTACCCGTTGTACATCGGTATAGATGGTTGTTAAATTTTCAAAGTCGCCAAGTTCCTGTTGGACAATAACCGGCTCGTCGATGGGCCTCAGAGACTTTTTCTCCATCTGATTTGCCAGGACGAACGCTACGCTAAGGACCAAAACTAACGAAATTGACAACAAAAAGGCTTTTTTCATTCCTTTCCTCCGTTAATTAAAGAAATTAACTAATTTCTAACTCGCTAAGAAAGTCCTGATTTCCCTTAGCTATAACGTTAACGGTTGAAGCTGCCAAAAAATATTAAATTACACTTGCACTACTTCGTAAGGTTTGTAAAGCCAAATTAATTGGATTTTAGCTCGCGGTCTAACCTGGCAAAAGTATTACTTAAGCCGATATTTAGCTCCGCCTCACACCCATAAAACCCCTTTCAGCTACTTATTTCGAAGTTTGTCGATGGTTAAAATCTTGAAGACCTCACCACTTCTAACCGAAGAAAATCGAATATTACTATTTTTGATGCAGAACCAAAGGTGTCAAATCTATCTAAGTATAAGATATTCAATAGCCCTGTCAAGTATTTTTTTGGAACACTTGACATTATAGTTTATATATATGAACTGGTTTTAATAGAGCTAACAGGACTAAAACCAAAGCAAACGGGGCAGTCATTTGACCGCCCCGTTTGATCGATTGCTAATCGAATAGGTGATTATCTCTGTAAATCGGATGGCGGGTCTACGTTAGTCGGAGGGAGAGGATTACAATTCGGCCAGCCGGATGGGGCATCAAGCGGTAGATCGTCTGGAGTCGGCCAGGCAGGCGGTAAATCAGGACAATATGATGGATTGCCGAAGCCACGGAAGTAGTTGACTAGCTTAGTGACGTCACTACCGATTACCAGGCAATCGCCGTTAGCGTCGGCGGACCCCCAAAAATCAAGATCACAAAGATTACATGGCTGGCTAGAGGGCTGTCCACGGAAATAGTTGACCAGATAAGTCACATCGGCGCCAATAACCGATGGTGGCCATAAACCATTGAACATGTTAGCATCGCCGGGGAGATATTCTTTATCGTCAGGTCCCTCTTCTTCAATGAAATGTGAATGAGTAGCGTAACCGATTAAGTAACCATTTCTGTTAATGATAGGAGTTAGACGAGGGTCAATATATCTGTAGCCATGGGGCGCGTAGAAATATCCGGCTCCCATAGGATTCCAGGCGCCTGGACCACATCCGACTTCAAGTTCCATTAAAGCGGTACTTATAAGAGTATCGATAGGGAAAGTTTCGGGTGTAATAATATAAGATACTCTAAAACAACTGTTAGCGGTAGGGCATGATTCCACGCATGGCCATACTCGCCCGAAACTTCGATAACAAGGATCAAGTGAAATTTGGAAGTTTCCTCCCAGAAGTGGTGAATTACCACTTCCCGACAGATCGGTTAATTCGGTTAGCATATAGCCCAGACTATCGTCATAAGCATCCCGCCAAATCGTCGCCGAACCTGAAGCGTAAATAGGTCCTACATATTGCATCGACGTGTCATAGAATTCTATTTCGAAGATTGTGCTGGTAAGTATGTCGATTCCAGCCGTATCCGGCCAATCGGGGCATTCAGTAATAAGAGAGTCGCTACAATTGTCAACCGCGAATACGACATCTGATTCAAATCGAGGATTGAGCTTATACTCATCATAGTAGTAACGAACACAACCGATGATAGAATCATATGTTTGTCCTTTAACCAGTGGTTCGGGTTGATCGGCTCCGTAGCGATACATATCATCATCTACCGCGCACGAATCGGTTGTACATGGCGTTTTAATATAAGCTACGCCATAGAAATCAGGTCCAACAACGCAGGTGGCGTTTTCGAGCATGACCAGCATGCCCTCATATGGTTCGCCGTCAATATCGCATTGCGTTGCCAGATCATCTGAGGTAACCGACAATGTACAAAGATCATTGCCGACGGTAACGATATCATACGCTTGAACATTACTGATCCTGGTATTACCATAAGCCTCTTCGACATAGCCTTCGATAACGACATAATCGCCAACAGCAAGTTCGTTTATATCTTCATAAACGAATAGCCCGTCCCATTCGTTTCCGGAACAATCCTGGAGGAAAGAATTCTGATAAGTGCCTTGATAGACTCCGGTAACTTTGCCAGCTACCACTACCAGGCTATCCTCTAACGGCGAATCGTAACAGATATCGCCGATATCGGTTGTATACTGGATATCATTAATCGAAACGGTGTCAGGGCCGATGATCGATATCTTAATACTTCTGGGTAAACGTATTTGATCTCCGGGGCGCGGATCGAACATCAACTCGCCCTCAATTGAGGTCACGCCGACTCCTAATGCGCCAGCTCGCATTAGAGGTCCTATTCTTACGGCAGGGGGAGTTGCAACAGGACCAATAACCGGGCCAGGGATATTAGCTAATAGTATTGCTTGTCTATTGACCCAGCCTGTGGCGGCATTGGTTGGAATCCAAACATCCGCCGGTGTAGGATCATCAGCCCACCCGTCATAATTCATAGCCCACACGGAGGGTGGGCCAAAAGCCGGAAATACCGAACTCCAGAACGAAATAGTAAATATATGAGGGTTGAGCGCCGGATCAGTGTTACGGAATATCGCGTCAGTTAGGGTCAAAGATCTAGTCGGCCCGGCCACGACTTCGATAAGAGTTCCAGATGCCGTCAAAATGCCACCCACAACCACCGGTCCAAAAGCTATTGTACCTACAGCCGGATTGGCGTCACCGGGTCCCTGATCGACAATAACAAGACTGTCATCGCTGTTGGCTTTAAGTGTGATAGTCGATAAATCGTCTTGAGGTATTTCCTCCTCCAAATAAATATCATCAACGAAAATAGTCGCGTCGCCGTCCCACTCTCCGGATTGATCATACATTCTGATTTGCAGCACACTCCAGGTGGCGTTGGCCGGCGCGACATATTCAACTTCCATTTTTTGCCAGACCCCCGATGTGTCGCCGGAATTCGTGGCGATATACGTGGGGCCGTCATCCGATTGGAAGTAAATCCGCACATAACCAGCCATGTCATTATCGAATACATATAAACTGCAAGTATAAGTCTGCCCGCCAACCACCTCGAAGGGATGTGATGAGAAGCTTTGCGTACTCGTACTCGTGAAGGTGAGGTTTACACTGTTTGATCCGCCGTGAACTTCAGTATTTTCCATGGATGCGGTGTAACTCGAGGATGTCTGAAACCAATAATCAGGCAGTCCCGCGGGATTTGTCCAGGTTTCGAAATCGCCGTTTTGCAGGCTCGTGGCAGGCAAATCAACGGCCGTGTAATCATAAATCGATGATTCTATTCGTTCAGCCTGGTCATCTTCGACTTGCAAGTAAAACTCCACGAATGTACCAGGTGTCTGCGAGGGAATAGTGTACCAATAGTAATCGCCGACAATGCTATCATGATAGACCGGCGTGTAAACCGGCAACGTCGATGTCTGATAGTACAGGCTGTCATCATCGATAGTACCGTCAAGGTCGGTTACCGTAGCCCGAATGGCTACGTTGCCGAACGGCAGCGGATACGGATAAATATAAACCGAACCGATTTCCGGCGGCAAATTGGTGCCTGTACCTTCAAATAACGTGACATCGTCGACATAAACGGTCGCGTCGCCATCCCAATCAGCCGAAACGTCGTACTGCCGAATGAGGATTTTGCAATAAGCGGCGCTTGAATTGGCATTTACAGCATAACTGTATTCTGACCAGGCCGGAGCGTCCGCCGAGTAACTCCCAGAATAGCTGGCTGACAGATACGCCTGTCCGGCATCGTACCATTCGAAGCACAGGCGAAGACGTCCGGCAATATCGTTATCGTACATCCAAGCAGTGATCGTATAGAGTTCATCACCGGTTACGCCAATCATATCGGATACAAAATCCTGGTTGGATTGCGATGTCCAGGTCAGATTAACACTATAACTGCCGCCATGAACGGTGGTAGCCTCTTGAGAACTGGTAAAACTTGTGTTGTCGTTAGTCCAGTTGTCAGGGGGACCTCCCGTGCCACCGGTCCAGCTTTCAAAATCACCGTTTGCTACGGTAAGATAATCAGCCATTGTCGGTAGAAACAGGATTAATACCAATACCACAATCAGTAACGCGTTAATTGATCTTTTCATGTCCCATCCTTTACATTAAATTTGAGAATCCTGAATGAATCCTTAAGTCCGCAAAAAAAAGTAGCTATAGCAATAAAGGATTCTATTGCGATTTTTTGTTTAGTCCTCAAGATTAAAGGACCAAACCTGATTTCCGTTTATAAATGTTTACGCGGTCATTAACACTGGAAAAATAGTAACCAAACCTCCTCTGTAAATAAGTCATCCATTTACGCCTTAGAAGATTAATTGGTATTCTTGAAATTTTCGGCTGCGTATAATCATTAGTTGCTGATCTGATTTTAACTTATAAAAATAATTGATACATTGTCAAGCTTTTTCTGATAAATATGTCCATAATACAATATAACCTATATTGGCGGTGTCAATGGGTAAAGATAACAGGCTGGCCGAAAAATATTCTTTATAATATTTAAGATGGCAGAGTTATTTAAAGAACAAGGGGCGGTCAATTGACCGCCCCGTTGGAACAGGTACTGTTTGAGTACGCGATTAACTCGTGTTTTCAGTAGTCATAACTCATAATTCCAGAACTACTACTCGCAGTTTGGCCAGCCTCCGGGTGCCGATGGAGGCAGATCATCCGGTGTTGGCCAGCAAGGATCATAATCGGGACAGTTGGCTGGATCACCCATGCCGCGGAAGTAGTTGACCAGTTTGGTCACATCACTACCGATTACCAGGCAATCGCCGTTGGCATCAGCCGAAGCCCAGAATCCGCCAAGCGGGCAAGGATTACTGGACGGCAGGCCGCGGAAATAGTTAACCAGGAAAGTCACGTCTCCGCCGATAACCATAGCCGGCCAGGCGCCGTTATACATGTTGACGTCACCGGGCAGGTATTCGAAACAGGTCTGTATGTAGTCGAGTCTTGAGACGTTATCAAGATACATGCCGTACTCGGTGACAAAGCCATCCGAGCCGAAGTCAAATGAGAATATAGCCGTCTCTCCGGCAAACGGGATAAGATCGAAGGCTTTCTGTACGAAACCATCGGAATGGCCGTTGAAACCGGGCTGCATGGTCATTTCAGCACAGAGATTGTCGGGATGAGTATCGATGGCATCGTAGCCGCCGAATGGCGGAAGCAGCGCGAATGTTTCGCCATCGTCGATTGAAATCTTGACATTACCGAAATCCCAGGGATCGCCGGGAGTCTCGATCTGATACCAGAAATCA
>JAAEQD010000180.1 GCA_024231855.1 Candidatus Zixiibacteriota bacterium | reverse complement strand
TCTTCAAGTAGAGCGGATGGAATAATTCAGAAATTTGGCAAAATCTTAGCCATCTGGATTTTCGTAATCGCCACATTTTTCCCGATATGCGGCGCCTATGCCACTATTTCCGGAAAGTGCCCTATGAATAAGATCATGCAACAAATCGAAATGAAATTGGCGGAGTAGACAGAATATCAAAAAACTGATCGTTGAATACAATTTGGATTGAAGTGGTAATTTAATTGCAGCCATAAAAAAATGGCACCCCGCAGAATTGAACTGCGGACACACGGATTTTCAGTCCGTTGCTCTACCAACTGAGCTAGGGTGCCAGAGAAAACTTATCTTGTTAAAGTACTCAATATCATTATCGGCATCAGCCGCGATGCTTTAACCGCATCATAATTACAGGATTGCAATATATTTAAATTTTAATGCCGGTCAAGACGTTTTTGATATCTATTGAAAAAAGAATGGCTTTCCCCTGCCCAATATTCATCGGCAATATATACTATTATCTCCTTTTAGCCTATCAGGCGATTTTTAAGCCAATTAACGATTTTCTGTTGACTTTATTCACAAACTGGCCAATAATAAGGACTATGAAAAATAAAATCATGGTTAATATGCTGGTATTATTGGCGATTATGATGATACCGACCGGTTCCATGGCACAAACCGGCTATAATCAGCCGATGATGTATAACAGCAGTTCGTTTTTCATCACTATCGGGTATCTTGATGGGCCGCATTTCGAAGAATTCGTCAATTGGGCTAACCAGTTTTACGAGGAGGCCTACGGTTCGCCGGAAAAAATCGGTGATTTTAAGGAGACGGCGGCCGCCACGCTGGGACTGAGAGTGCGGTTTACTCGGCATTTTGCATTTGAGATCGATTTTATGACCGCCTCGAAGAAGATATCCAAGGCATTTAGTATAGTCGGTACGACTGCCAGAGTCGAACAAAGGCTCGATCTAACCGTGGCCGCGATCAATGCCTCGGTGCCGATCATGTTTCAATTCAGCCCCAGACAGACAATTGTGCCGTTTGTCGCGGCCGGCATATCGATATTCCCGTTGCGGCTCGATCATCAAGTCGATGTCTTCATTATTAGGCAAACCAAAACAGCCATAGCCGGCAATTTCGCGGTAGGAATAGATACGCCTCTATATCAGAAATTACGAGCTACGCTCAGAGCCGATTGGACATATGGTAAGGCCAGTATGCCGGTGACACAAACATTTTTCAATGAGCCGGATCATTTTGATATCGATCTAAATACTATGTCGATACAAGGCGGCATTCTGTATACATTTCGTTAATCGAGGGCGCCGCTTGTACGGATAATCTTCAACAACGGAACCAGTTAAAATATAGGAGATCATATTGACTGACTATAGGTATTCCCATAAAGGTGTTTCAATCTCATTAACTATAATAGCCCTGGTAACCCTTTTATTCATTGCTTGTGGGCCAAAACCAGCCAAGAAGATACAACCAAATACGCCATTCAATCTAAAGGCTACCGCCGGCGATAGATCGGGGACACTTGACTGGCAAATGAACCGCGATAAAAGCACGCCAATAAGCGGCTATAATATCTATCTGGCCAAATCAGCCGATACTGAGGGTGAACTGGTCAACAGCGGGCCTTTCCCCGGCGATACGGATGGTGATATTACGCGGGAAACTTACGAATTATCGCGGCTTGAAAATGGCGAAAGATATTACGCGTATGTCAGAACGGTTATGATTGACGGCAGCCTGTCTGATGTATCCGGGCGCGTTTCATTCATACCGCTGTTAAGGGGAAAATTGGAAATTTCAACCAATCACGCGACTTCGGAGAGCGGTTATAGTTTTGCCAAAGAGAAATATACACCCGCTCGCGATTTCGATAACGATTTCTATATCTACGCGACCAGGGAAAAAGCCGGGATATCGAGTCCATCCAGATTGCATTCGAGTCTGCGCGAGTCGCTTATCGATTTCAGATTGGATAAAGCGAGCAAATTCGAGCAGACAAAGCCGCTTACAAAGGGCAAAACCTATATAATTAAAACCGCCGACGGCGGCTCGGCCCATTTGACCTTATTGAAATTTAGCGGCGGCCCCGGTTCAGTAGCGATTTTTGACTATATTTATTATCCACCGGGGGTTGAGCCTTAGGGTATTTATCATATGCCGGGGCTTATATTCGATTGATGATCATGGGAAGAGGTAATTAGAATAAAGCGTGGAAACGCGCCCTTTTACTGCAGCTCTTTCCAAGTTACGTTTTTCTGATTGTAGTATATCATTTCATTTACCAGGTTTTTAACTTTCTCTTCAGAGTCGGTTAAATACATTGTCTCTAAATATATATTCCTCTTCGGATTTAGTATAATAGCAGTTATAAAGTTCGATTTCTGCTGATAGTAGTAGATAGTATCACCGGCGACCTCATAGGTGTTTTCAGAATACTCCCGTTCAGATTCCCTAAATCTCTGTATTTCATGCAAGCTATCAGCATAATCCTGAATATTACCACCAGTATACCAATTTATTCCGCTTATTACACAAGTATAATCCTTACTAATTAAACCGGCAATATTTAAACTATCGCTGTTATCAAAATAATCTTCGAAAAATATCTTACTTTCAACTGTATTTATTACATTTGAGCCAATTTGAAGAGTGGTTTTATCCGAAACTCGATCAGCCAATAAGTATATTACTACGTGCTGGTAGGCAATTGAAATGAATGAAATAACTATTAAAACTATAAGTACAAGAGTAAATCTCCATGAGCATAGAAATTTAAGAACCTTACTCATCATTAGAAATATATCCCTGGAATACAAATTCGCCTTCAGTATCTTTTAAACAAATATCTTCTACTAATTTTTTAAAGTACTTAAAATCTTTTTTAAATATAGACCATTGGTTGTATTTGAAATATATTCGTTTTTCCGGGATACAAGCATCATAATCAATCAAATAAACTTTCCCGGTTCCAAATTTATAATCACGACTCATGAAGACATCATAATCACCATATCTATACTTCGCTATAACATTATTTACTTGATTTAAAGAACCTTCAATAGACAAACGTTTAAACCACTTATAGCAGGTATCAGAGTAAGACGCGTTTTCTTTTTCATAATACTCTTTGTATATCAGCATTGAAGCATTTATATCAATAGCAAACCATAGGAATAGATTGTTTTTATCGGTTGGTTCATCGTATACAAAGAAACCTGATGGAAGCTTGAACTCCCTTCCACCTACCTCAGCGGTGTGTGGTTGGTAGATATATTTAGCTAAATTACTAAGTGAGAATCCTGTTAGTGTTGCCACCCGATTATCAATTGTCGACCATAGATAACCGATTAAATATAAATTAAGAATAGCATAGGCTATCCTTATAGAATACTTAACTGGTTTCTTCGCAATGAACGCTCTAAACTTCTGATATGGAGATTGGACTTGTTGTTCAAATTCGTTCATCATCACGATTATTATATACTGTAATTATATGTAGTAATCATTATAGCCTCACTTTTACATTGCTCCCCTACAGTATCTCCAATTATATCTTAATTTAATTTGAAATGCAAGAAATTCAGATAATTATTTCTTAAGATACCTGCTTATACGATATTCTTCTCTCCCCCGCCCCTCACAAACAGCAACACTCCCCTGGCTTCCCAGATCATGTATAGGGCCAGAGTGACCAAGATGATCGAGACAGTGGCCAAGGTGATATTGCCGGCTTTGATAAAACCGATCATCAGGAAGATCAGGGCGCTGATTGTTGTGACTGTCATGAAGATCGCCGGAATCAGCGTGTAGATACGGGGCTTCTTGATGCCGACGAGATAGGCCGAGATTACGATTAGGGCCAGGGCCGCGACTAACTGATTGGCCGCGCCGAATACCGGCCAGATAGTCTTGTAGCCGCCGCCGGCGCCGAAGAATGCTGCCGCTAGCACGGTAATCAATGCCGCGACGAACCTGTTGTTTACGGGTTTGAATTTCTCGCCCAGTGATTCGACGAGGATGAACCGTCCCAGGCGGGTAGCCGTATCGAGCGTGGTTATAACGAACGCGTTTAACATCAGCATACCGATATACATCCCGGCTACCAGCGTTATCGACGGCAGGCTGGAAACCAGTTTGCCGAAACCTGTCGAGAAGGCGACGATCGGGCCGCCGCCTGATCCCATCAGGTACTGATAACCCAGCGCCGATTTGGCCGCCGTGGGATCCCAGATCAGTACGCCGGTAGCGATGGCAACCACCAACGACGCAAGGGCGGCTTCGGTAAGCATCGCGCCGTAACCGATACGCAAGCCCAGCGATTCCTTATCTAACTGCTTGGAGGATGTGCCGCCTGAGACAAGCGAATGAAAACCGGAAACCGCGCCGCAGGCGATCAGCACGAACAGCATCGGCCATAATGGTCCTTTATCGGTTGACCAGGCAACGTAGGCCGGGCTGGCTACCTGAGGATGGGCCACGATCAAGCCCAGAAAGCCCAGGCCCATGCCGATGTATAATAGCCACGATGAGATGTAATCGCGCGGTTGAAGCAGTACCCAGACAGGTATCGTTGATGCCAGCAAGCAATACAACATCAATATCCAGAACCATACTTTAGACGCGGCCAGGCCCAGAACCGTTTCAGGCAAAACAATCGGCAGCATCTCCCCTATATATAATAATAGGCCAACCAGGCCGAGTGCCAAAACCGTACCGATAGCAATCGGCCACTTGAGCCGATAGGCAGTGTAGCCAAATAATATGGCCACGAATATCAAACCGAATGTCGGAATCACGATACCGGGGCGAGCGATGAATGTTTGAGCCGCTACAACGGCGAAAATCGCCACAACCAGAACCAGGGCCAACCAGAGAAATATCGAAAAAACTAAACGGGAGACTTTTCCGAGCGTTTGTTCGGCGGTGTAACTGATCGAATTACCACGGCTTCGCACCGATATCATCAGCGCCAGGTAATCATGCACGGCGCCCATGAAAACCGAGCCGATAGCGATCCAGAGCACCGACACCAGCCAGCCGAAATACAGCACGCCGATAAGCGGCCCGACAATCGGACCGGCGCCGGCAATCGAGGAGAAATGATGGCCGAATAAAAGCGGTGTTTTAGCGGGGGAATAATCGACGCCATCGTTTTGCGCGTGAGCGGGTGTAGGCTTATTATCGCTAGGATCTATAAGATGCTTCTCGATGAATTTTCCATATATCCTATAAGCAGTTATCAGCCAGGCAATCATTATTGCCACTAAAACAAGCGAGTTCATCGATTCCTCCCGGTCTTGTTATTATTATCTAACCGGTTCATGGTATTCCAATCGCGTCAGATCATAAAAACCTCCACGACTTTCTATCCGTATTCAACATATATTGATATCTAATATCTGTAAAGTAAAAACTAAGACTGTGGCTTCACAATAAATAAAGCAGCGTCACTGAATTGTGACGCTGCTTTGAAAAACAACTATTAGAGAGAAACGTGATTACTATTTGAGTAAGCTGAACCTTTCGGAAGCTCTCTTTTCGCCATCAACCATCAGGCTGTAGAAGTATACGCCAGTGGCCAGGTTTCCGGCATCATAATCGACCGTATGAATCTCAGTGTTGCTGAGATGACCCATTTCGAGTCTGTCGATGCGGCGACCGAGAACGTCATAGATTTCGATCGAGACATTGCCGCTCTCCTTGAGCGAGAAGGCAATCTTGGTCTGAGCGTTGAACGGGTTAGGATAGTTGGCCAGCATATCGATCTGAGTCGGCAGTAATTCGGTTTCGTCGATTGAGGTCATGAAATCGAACTCACGTGAAAGGTCGGCATCAGACACCACCGGTGAACCGTTCTGTTCCTGGTAAGATAAGGCGTCGCCGTCGAAGGAAGCAGCCCAGAGGAATGAACAGCCATCGAATGTCATACCTTGAACCGAAACCCAACCGCCATTAACCTGGCAGCACTCGTCGAAATCAACCTGGTACTCGATAAGTTCATAGGAACCACCATACATGATACCAGTATTGGTTCTATTCGGCGTCACGTAGAAAGTGCAAGTCGGATTGCCATAATCCGGAGCATTGCCAAGATCGGGATAGAATGAGATTTCAAATTCAGGTTCGACTTCATCGCACTCAAACCATCCGGAATTATATTCGAGGTCTAAGCCCCACCAGGTCATACCACAGATTTGGGTCTCATCTTCGCAGAAGAAGTTATCATAAACTTTGTACGGTCCAACTTCGACGTCACTGGTAACGAAGTTCCAGCTATCATCCGGGCCGATATAAGACTGGTCGCAGGCCGGCGGCGGCGGAGGTTCGCCTTCGGAGATATTCAAGAGGAAGTTACCGCAAGCGGAGCTGTAACCATCAACGACGACATAGTAAACGCCAGGCATGAAGACGCCTTCAACCTGAGATTGCAGACCGTCGAAATCATCGTTGTAAAGGAATTCGGTACCGGCGCCACTGCAGCAATCAGTCATGAAAACACCGATTTTGGTGTCATATTCAGAACCAACCAAAGAACAAATGATTGTCATTTCTTCTTCAACTGTCAATTCAAAGATAACATCGGAATTATCATTGCTTCCGGTCAATTCGCAATCATCAAGATAATCGCAAGTATTACCAGTTGCCTGATATGGCAGCGGGGTATCAATTACGACAGCGCTTTCACAATCTTCACCACCCAGAGGAGGATCTTCCTGAGTTAAAGTAGCGTTATATTCAAGCGGACAGTCCCAACCGGTGAATTCGGAAGGTCCAACCCAATACCAATATTCCTGACCGGGGGTCGGAACGTGCGTAAGGCTGATCTCTACGCAAGGCTCGCCGGTAATATTGGAGATGATTTCCAGATCTTCGCAGTTGCCTGTACCGGCATCGATCACGAAGATAAGTACATTAAATTCGGCTTCCACTTCAAAAGTTATCGGACCTTCGTATTCCGGAGTGAAGGTGAACCAATCGGTGTCACGGTTCTGGACTTCAGCAACCAGGTATGTTCCGGAAGTACCACATATTGTCTGACCGGGGGCGATATCCTGGAAAATGCTAGGATCGGAGTTGCAGCCGCCGTTGTAAGTATCGACGTATTCATCGCCGCAATCATCTTCGCCTTCCTCAATGCCTTCAGGCGGGCAAACGACGTCACAAGGACCCGCTTCGCCAACTATAACGGTATAATCTTCGGTTTCGCCATAAATCGCAGTATGGTTGCCCTGGCCATCGCAGGCGCCATCAGCGCCGGGATCGGTGCTGTACTGCTCGATAACACGGAGAACCGTAGCGCCCTCGGGGCCGCCCATCGGGACTTCGATATCGATTGTCAACGTGGCATCGACGCCGCTACCCAGATAGTAGCTTTCCTCTACATCGAATATCTCATCCATGTTCCAATCGATCCAGGCCCGCACATGCTCTGTCCAACTACCATCAGAGAAGAAAGTCACGGTAAGAGTGTATGTAGCACCGCCCTCAACGACTGTCTCAAGATCGGTGTAATCACCATAGCTTGATGGGCCGTCCTGTTCGGTTTGGTTGGCGATCGTATTGAATTCAACATAGGTAATCCAGTCATCGGTCATATTGGTATATGTGGATGCACAATACTCTTCAGTATCAGTTACCATATCAGCGGGTATTTCCGCCGCATATGAAGGAATCGTGATATTTAATTCCTTGTCGACTGGCATGTTTTTGCTAAGAAACGCGTCGGTGGCTAAAGCAAAGCTGCACCAAAACATAGCTAAAACAAAAATAACTAACGCTTTTTTCATTTCATTACTCCTTTTACTTATTAATGCAACGACACAAGAAATTTGTTTCTGGTTACTATTCACCCCTTTCCTGTTTTAGTTTTACCTGATTACTAGTTCCTGTTATATAGGTTATATTAGGTTTTATCATTTTACCTCAATTACTTCCGTACATAGATAATGCACATATATTTTTTTGTCAATTACAATAATGACATTACCCAAAAAATCACTTTAGAAATATCATTTTTCTTCGAATATTATCGTTACCGTTTACAATTCTATACAAATATACGCCCGACACAACATCTTCCCCCCTGTCGTTTTTGCCGTCCCAAATCACCTGATTAAATCCGGCAGACGCGATATCGATCAATTTCACCTGACGGCCGGTAACATCATAAATCCCGAGTTGCGAGGGTTCGGTCGAAAATAGATTGATAGCTGTCAAATTATTAAAGGGATTGGGATAATTCTGGGAAAGCCTGATATCATTCGGCATTGAAGATAGTTCATCGCGCAGCCTGGTTAATTGCGGGTACATAATGAAAGCCATTTCGGCCTGTGTCGTGATTTCATCGAGTGATTCGCCCACGACAAACGCGAAAGCGACTACTTCCGATTCCCCATTAGCAAGATTATAAGGCCCAACGGTTAGAAGATGTGAATAATCGCCGGGCCGCGAATATTGAACCTGGTTGAAACCATCAGCCATAAATTGAATTTTTTCAGCTTCGGAAAAACCATCGGCCAGAGCCTGTTGATTATCAATTGCCCGATAAGAACTTGGGTAATCGGTAATGGACCTAACACCTATGCACCATCCGGTAGGATCGTCTTGCATGTAGCCAAGGGAGAAAACATCCTCATAATCGACAATATCATCGATTCCCGATGTGAGCGCTAAATCCCAGTCACAAAACATGCCGACGCGTAAATTGTTAAGATATGAGCCTGAAATGTTTTGAATAGTGAATTCAACGATAATAAACTTGGAACCCGTATCCCAGGCGAAGCACTTTTGATCGACGAGCAAACCTATCGGCTCTTCCGCGGCCGAATCCGAATAAATCGCGAATCCATCGTAATCAGCGTAATTCCCCGGATAATCGACAAATGGTTGGCCGTCGGCGGTTGGCGCAAAATCATTATCGGGAAGGCTCTGTTCATCGCGGGCGGCATCGCTAATTCGATCATCGACGGATAACATGAGAGCCGCTTCTTTCATGAAATCAACCGAACCGACCGGATATCTGAAACCTACACCACCTGAAGGATTGATTGAATTTTCACCCAGTCCGAATTGGCCGCTATTCGAGAAACTCATCTCCAGGGTTCCCGTGTTAATCGTAGCAATCTCAGTTACAACGTTATCGCCGATAACGATTGAGAAATCGTACGAATTAGTCGATGAACCTGAAGAGAATGTCAGGCTGAACTCCATAGTATGATCATCACCGATATTCACAGGTATAGTCAGGCTAAACGCGCCTTGTGATAATGAATCGTGATGCCCTACAAAGCCAAGATCGATATAGTTATCATGGATTTCGACATCTGGCGCCTGGCATCCAAGCTGTACATCAACATAGCCATCGGAACCAAGATTTTCCAGAACCAGATTGAAGCTTATTTGTTCGCCCGGATCGGCCATGCCGTTTTGATTATCTTCCACATTTACGGATATTAAGCGTATGAAAGGATTGCCAGGAGGCGGCATATGATAGAGCGAATTCATGATGTTCAACAGGCCGTAGCCATAATCATTGTCTTCACCAGGATCGCCCAAGTCGTCCGCGCCTGCCATCATAGCCTGTTTTATCTGTTCTACCGTGGCATCAGGATTAAATTGGCGAAGTAAGGCCACTACTCCGGAAATATGAGGCGCAGCCATCGATGTGCCGGACTTGGTTACATAGCCGCCGTTGTTGCCGCATGATCTTATCGCGGCCCCGGGGGCAGTGATTTCCGGCTTGATCGTCTGACCATCACAACCTGATGGTCCACGTGATGAGAAACTTGCTACTTCCATTGTATTCGCGTCAATTGCCCCCACCGAAAAAGAGTTAAATTGCGATGTTATCCTATCGGCCGGGGTCCTCATAGTTGAAGATGTTGGTCCTTCATTGCCGGCCGCGAAAACGCAAACTATGCCAAGCGCTTCCAGGTTATCAATAGCATCCCAAAAAGTCATATCGCAAGGGCCATAAAAACCCGCCGGAACTCCCCATGAGTTATTAATCACATCCGGCATATCATCTATAGTGGTGGGGTCTCCATCGGGATCAGCGGCCCATTCAAAAGCTGAGAGGATATCCGAGATCGTGCGGTCGATACTTCCGCCACGATCAACAACACCAGCGGCTATCCACTGCGCCCCCACCGCAATTCCCACTGTATCAACACCATCTACGCCAACCATAGTTCCCATTGTATGTGTACCGTGGCCGCGGCTATCGATAGGATAGCTCGTACTCGTATAAGGATCAAACCAGCTTTCGGCGACTGTAGCGCCATTTGCACCACGCCATGATGAGGTCAGAGCCGGATGGTCGGCATCGACGCCGGTATCAATATTACACACGATGCGGCCGTCGCCTGTTAAGCCCATTTGCCATGCCTGCCGGGCGCCTATGATATCCAAGCCGGGTTCGGCGCCAATGACGCCTGATTCGGATACCTCGGATGCCACCGGCTCGACAAGAACCAGGGGTAGATTTCTGAATACATATTCAACATCATTCCTATGCGCCAGTTGACGGATAAATTCGGCATCTCCCTTGAGGTAAATAGCATTGCTAATCCAGAAACTTTTATAGGATTTCACATTATCGCCATTGGCCGCAATGATATCTAAAAGCGATAACTGGGAACTCAGGATTTGGCCTTTGAGGTGATTGACGATAAGGCGGTGTCTCTCGGGTCTGGGGATATTGTTTTTCTGCAGAATTCCCATTTTAGCGCGGGCTTCCGGGCCTTCCGTTATCTTCATAACAACTTCGATTTCGCCGTCCGCTTTTGCCAGAAAATCAGGGATTTCGGACGCATACAAAGATGATGTCAGTATCGCGATGATTAGTGCCATATGTTTGAAGGTTTTCCGCATTTAATCTCCTTAATCTCAATACCTTAAATGCAAAGCACGGACCACTTTAGCACTAAAAATCAAATTCTTTTGACATTTTGCAACTTCTTATTTACCAATATGTTAAGTCACATAGTCTAGCGGACAAAGTGTTATTATTAAGAATGACTAGTATTCCATTATGCATTTATTTGCACTTTATTTACAGTATGAATCAACTTGCTTTTCAAAAAGTATGCAAAAAAAAGCCCCTCGAAAAATCGAGGGGCAACTATTGCAGGGAAAACTAGCCTAATGGCATATTATCGTATTACTTAAGTAGTACCATCTTCTCTGTTTCTACATGATTTCCGGCAGTCATTTTATAAAGGTATACGCCAGAATTAACCTTGACACCATTACTGTTAGTGCCATCCCAGGTAACAGCCTTTACGCCGGCGCTTACATATTCATCAAGCACGGTTTTGACAAGCTGTCCGGCGACATTGTAGATTTCGATTTTTACATTACCGGCTTCAGGAGCCAGGAATTTAATGTCGGTCGACGGATTGAATGGGTTGGGGTAATTGCCAACTAATTCGAAGCTGGCAGGACGGGCGCCGTCACCATTGATCTCTTTTATACCCGTGGGTGTGGAAACAATGGCACGTATCATGTATTCACCATCGGCAATCATATTCCAGCCGCTGGTTGCTGAATACCAGTACGAACGGAAAGTAACATTATCGGTATCTTCACCTACGGCAGGATCCGACGGGGTTGACGGACGCCAGTTAAATAACACGAAGAAACTACCGGAAGCAATTGTCGGTCCATCGACATATTCGCTGATCGCCCAGCCATGAGGGGCACGGATGCCCTGGAGAGCTTCGCCGCCGGGCAGAATATCGCCGGGAACTCCGCCCATTACACCGTTAATCGTGTAATCAAACGGGGTATCATCGGAAACAAAAGCTCTGACCATAAGAACGGTGGCGGGGTATTCATCGGGGGTCATTCTGACTGCGAAAGCGTTGTCATCATAATCGGGGGCCACTATCCACCAGCCATCAACGGAACCATCATCATAAGCTAACTCGGTGCCGGCGACGATTTCCATCACAAAAGGATCAGCTCCCGCGCCTTCAGGTTCATAAGCTGTATTGGCATACGTATCTGTCGCTGACAGATAATAGCCGACCGAATTACCGGCCGGTTGAACCGGAATAGATCCATCCCAGGCATCTCCGGAAGTGTTTACCATATCCACGGTTTCCCAGGTCGAACCATCAAGAGAGTAATGTAACTCGGCGGATTCAACGCCGGAGCCATCAGTAATTTCCGCGGTAAAATCATGAGTATCATCGGAAGCAAAACCCAATACTTGCTGAGTATGGTTGATTGTCGGGGGTACACCATCAACACCATAGTAAATCACGAAAGCCCGTATATTCAAATCGGCGCTCAGGGCCGACCAATCGGTATCGCCGGGTTCCCAAAGTTTGGAACGTTGGGTCGTGGTTCCATCACCATCGGCGGTAACAAATGGCGGTGGGGCCTGGGAATATTCCACGGCAACATGGAAATCGACATCGTTAATCACGACAATCTCGGGCAGCGTTATCGTTTGATAACTAATATTACCGGCTAAGGAAACGGTGAATGGATCGATTAAATCGACATCAGGACTGCCGCCATCATCACTCATAACATGAATAATAGCATTGCCCGAGCCATTATAGCTGACAACCTGGACATAGGTCAGGGAACACGCCTGAACCGGCGTAAACCTGACAGCAAACATCGTCCCGGGGGATAAAGCATTGGGATAATAAACCTGGGGAGCCGAATCATAAGCGATCATATCCTCCATGTCATCAAGTACGACGGGATAATCGGCAATTGGCCCATTCACAGCGCTTTGAACAATAGTCTTGGTTTGTTCCGCGCTCACGGTAGCAATCAGGCAAATTGCCAGAATTGCACTAAGCAGTAGTGTTCTGTACATACACTCTCCGTTCTTTAAGATGTAAATTATTAAAGATTTATATTTCCTTTTCGATTCTTTCCTTTTTTAACAGTTCCATACCTGTAAAATTCAAGCAATTAGCATGCCTTCGTTATAAAGTAATAATTACAAACTCTATCTTTGTTCGAAGCGATGGGTGGAATCTTTTATATATCATCAACTTACTAATTCCTTGACACATTCGTCCAATTTAGCATATTAGATGGAAAAAGTCATTTTGCTTCGAGATACTCCCTTTACTGCAGTAGGCAACTTCTTTCATAGAAGTTGCATTCATCTTTTAATCAATATCATAAGTTACTACAGATAAGTCAATAATTATTTCCCTTTATGTAAGCTTTACCAATCTAACAATTAATTATCCACGATTATGATAAGCATTTTGCTATATGTTAGTACTATCAACAGTGTTATACGATAAAACAACGCAATCCCAATAAAAAAAACCCCGCCTTGCAGCGGGGTTTATAAAGTATTAAACGATGTTCCTATTTGAGCAGGATCATCTTTCTGGTTTCACTATTGTTTTCTACTTCAAGACGATAGAAATAGACACCAGTAGCAACATCAGAAGCATCCCAGCTTACAGTATGATTATCGGCTGGAAGATCGCCGGATACCAAAGTAGCGACTTTCTGACCCAGCATATTGTAAACGCTTAAATCAACGGTGGATGTTTTATCCAGGCTGAAGTTGATTTCGGTGTTGGCGTTGAACGGATTGGGATAGTTCTGGTTCAGGCTGAAATTGATCGGTCTGGAATTATCATCATCGATTCCGACATGTAAATCACAGAGCACCGTAATACCGATATCCTGAAGATCACGGTCACGTGAAGGAGCATAGCCGGCTGTGTTTTCCCATCCGCGATGGCTCAATGGCCAGGATGAGTCGACGCCGAAGCCGATGCCATCACCGCCGCTTAAAGCAGCGGCGAAGAATTTTTCACCACCGTAAATAATGGCAGGTACCGGAAGAGTAGCTACATACCAACCCGGATCTGTAACTGCTATATCTTCCTCAAAGTAAATATTATCCTCATCAGGATTACCGGCTTCATTAGCGCCCATAAGAATCACTGTGGCCAGGAAAGCACCGGTATTCTGCATATTGGCCCTGACGGCAGTAATCTCAATAGCTTCAGGGGCAACAAATTCATTGGCGAAACCGCCGCCGCCGCCCTCCCATGAGGTGTATGTAAACACGGTATCGGCGTAGGCCAGAGTGGCCGGCAAGATGTAAGAACGCATTTCAGTAGTATCGGCATTGTTAAAGAAGAACTGATCACCGGTTAAGCTGGTTTTGATTTCGATAGAATAAACAGCTTCCTGATCCGGTGTGTATGTGTCATCAAAATCCACCCACAAAACTTCGCCGGCATTAAGGTTATCGATATAGACAGTATCGTTAAGGACTACAGAATATTCTCTTTTCATTCTGAGGATAGCTCTGACATTTTCAACATCGATAGTACCAAAGTTCTGAATGTATCCGCCAAAAGATAAGGGCGAATCCACGGCTTGGAAAATACCTTGAGAGCCGGCGTTCATCGCACCGTTCGGTCCGACATCCTTGAACTCAAATGACGGATCCGGTTCGGCATGTATCCGAATAGCCAGACCATCGTGAGGGGCGCGATCTGGCGGATCCAGGTTATAGAGATATCTTAAGCCGGTACGACCGACCAAATCCTCGATACCGATCTGAGAAGCGCCATCGGGATTCTGGAAATCGCCGCCCTGTTCGCCGTATTGGAAAGTGATCGATGAATCCGCGGCGGACAGAATAAGCTGGAATGTATGGGTCGCGGTCGGATTATATGGATTATTCCATTCGCAAACGCCAATCCAGGACACGACTAATGAATCCGTATTATTTGTATACATATAGCATTCGTTTGTGCCATAAGGCGCGGTGAAATCGATATCGCAGGCCAACGGAACGACCAGATCATTCGGCTGACTGGTGTTGGGTATCATCGGGAAATCCTGGGAGTAGTTGGCATCGGATGAGAATGAAATATAACCATTCGAACCGATAAAGAATTCATCTACGCTATACCAGTAAAACGGGAAAACAAAACCGATATCAAAAGGACCAACGGCGTTATCATCGGCCAAACCATCGACCAATACGCCGGTACCGGTAATATCTACCCAATTGTAAACCGGGCTGCCGCCATTGTCGTTATCGACCCAGGTATAACCATAAGAATCAGGTGTGCCGCTGGAATCAGCCGGTTGCGGCAGAATCGGCCAATTAAATGTGCTATTTTTTGCATACGCCCCACTGGCTGCGAGAGCCATAATGAGAGCAAAAATCACTAACTTTTTCATCAAAAATTACCTCCACAAAGCTTAAAAATACTACTTCTAAGATATTCAGTTATTCGCCCGTGTCACCTCCTTCTGGTCAGGCGGAAAACCACCGATTTTATTGTTCCTAATTGATTAAATTGCAAATAGTTAACAAAAATAGTTTGTTTCCCTTTTGTATTTATTTGTCGTAGACACCGTACTTCCAAAATCTACCAATACTCTCATAATGATCCAGGCAGTCACTTTCAATCTACAAAAATTACCAAAAAAGTCAAGTGAAATTGCTGGACAACGATTTCCAGGCATCCGCGCAAAACTTCCGCCATAATTCACCATATATAATACAATTATTATATCAGCAAATTCCCTGCCTAATTTAATTCCTTGAATATTTTCCAAAGATCCAATCAAACTACGTGCGTTTCCTCTTATCCGGGTCCAGAAAATCGTAAAATATCGTGAAATCCTATTGTCAATTAAGAAAGCCCGCTGTTTGTCGCAGTCAGCGGGCTATAACTTATAGACTTATCTTAGGTAAACCATCTGCTTAATTGACGAGTTATCGCCTGCTTTAAGCTTGTAGAAATAAATACCTGATGCGGCCTCAGAACCATTGTCATTGCGGCCATGCCAGACTATTTCGTGTAAACCTGCCTGTTTGGCGCCAGAATCCAATTCGCTGACAAGACGGCCCAGCAAATCGTATATTTCCAGAGAGATTTCGGTATCGGCGCTCAGGTTATATCTTATAACCGTACTACCGTTAAATGGATTAGGATAATTTTGCGCCAGATTGAAAACTTCGGGTAGCGCGGATATCTCATCCTCAACGGAAACCATAACATCGACATAATTATGACCCCGTAATACATCATTACCGAACGCGGCCCATTCGATACCGCTGATATAGGCAGTTGCTTTATAATCGATCACTTCGAAATTATCACCGCTATTCTGGACAAAGGCTACGATCTCAAGATCGCCATCCCTATCGATATCCCATATAGCCGGTGATGCTTTAACCTGGCCGGTCACGACTGTCGGAATCGGGAAATTGGGTAAGGTCTGACCGCTGCCATCAAAGCCGAAGAAGAACGTTTCGCCGGAACCATTCGCGATTATGATATCGGCCATGCCGTTGCCGGTTAAATCACCGATAACCGGTGAAGCTGAAGCCATACCCGTTTCAAGTTCGATCGGGAAACCATCAAGCTCAGTGCCATCGGAGTCAATTACATGCAGGAAGCCGCTATTATCGCCAAAAGCCATTTCGGGTGTACCGTCTCCATCCATATCGCCCAACGATGGCGATGCTTTTAATGTAACATCCAGATCGACAGGCCAACCCTCAACAAGAGAACCATCGTGATTAACCAGATATATCATGCCGGTTTGTGTGACGACAAAGATTTCCAGATTATAATCGGATGGATCAATATTGCCGACTACCGGGGTGCCCCAAACGCGATCATCCAATTCGATTGGGAATCCACTGACTTCGGTTTGATCGGCATTAAATACATGAAGGCTGTCATTGAAACCACCGATTATTATTTCCACCACATCGTCATTATCCACATCACCCACAGCCGCTCCACAGTACCAGGCCATCGATGATGTAAACGGCCAATCCATGAACGCCGATCCGTCATGATTGTAAACATCGATATTCTTTGTCTGGAAATTCGGTAAGATAATTTCCAGATCACCATTAGCATCCAAATCGGCCAGAGTTACGGTGGCGAATGTCGCGCCGCCAGTAGTAATGGGGAATCCCGAAAGACTATTTCCGTCATGATCAAAGGCGAACAATTGACCGCTTTCATCAGAGATTACAACTTCAAAATCACCATCATTATCAATATCGCCGACAGCCGGACCGGTGCTAAAATCTTCATCGAGTCCATCTACAGGCCAACCGGGACTATTAGACCCATCAGGTTGAATGGCATATACTCTGGCGTTATTACAGCCAAATAGAATCTCTCTTTGACCATCACTATTGAAATCAAAAACCAACGGATGAGAATCAACATTATCGGGGATATTAATCGGGAAGCCGGCTTGAGCCAAACTAAGCCATACCAGTAATTCCTCTTCGATACTGTATGGACCATCGGCTGAAATGGCCAGAGAGAGCAAATATTCTCCGGGCACGGCATCCGAATTGAATGTCAGGCTGAAAGGATCAGTTCCGTTATCCTGGATTTCTCCATTGCCGAAGAAAGTACCGAAATCCGTAACCGAATCCGTAACCGTAACACCATCGGGAGCTCTCAATGTCACAATCGTATTAGAAGCATCCTGCCAGAGGTTTTCCAATATCACGACAATATCTATCGACTCACCGGGATTAACCACGCCATCGCCATCATCGCTTGTTTGAGTTATCTCAAAATCGATAAGGCTGATATTGGGATACTGACTGGCTCCGAGGGCGGCGTGAATATTCAATCGACCGGCTCCGAGCATACCCGCGTATTGGGGATTAAGTTCATCAATATCATCGGCGGCGCCCATAATGCTGTTGGTAAGGAAATCCGGAGTAGCATCAGGGTTTTGGGCTTTAACCAAAGCCACGGCCCCGGCGACAACCGGCGACGACATAGAAGTTCCGCTCAAGTTCGAATAACCGGTCGTTCCCCAGGTAGCATAGATATTCGAACCGGGGGCGCTGATATCGACCCAGGGATTGTAGTTGGAAAAACCTGATTTATGGTCATTCGGGTCTGTCGAAGCAACCGCCAGTACGGTTGTATAAGCGGACGGATAATTGTTGTATGGCGGTGTCCAATAATCGTCATTACCCGCGGCACCGACAACCAGGACGCCAACGGAATGACAGTAAGCAACCGTATTGGCGCCATTACTGGTATACGAAGGCGAACCCCAGGAAGCGTTAATGATATGAACGCCATTATCGGCGGCGTAAATCATACCAGTATAACCATGAGTTAGCTGACCGGCGGCATTCGTTATTTTAGTAGCATGAATTTTAGCGGCAAAACCGGGACCGGCGCCGCCAATGCCATTATCAGCCACCTCGGACGCGCAACCGGCGACATGTGTACCGTGAGTCGGAGTATCTTCAGCCGGATTAGAATCGCCGCGGCCAAGATCGTAGCCAACGACATCATCGGGATAGCCGTTTCCATCATCGTCGGCATAGTTCAGGTCGCCACCGGAACCTTCCGAGTAGTTATCGAAAATACCGTTGCCATTTAGATCCTCGGGACCATTGATATACATATTGGCCTGCAAATCGGGATGATTGTAATAAACGCCGGTGTCATTGATAGAAATAATGACACTGCTGGTCGTATCGCCGCGGATCAGATCCCAGGCGCCGAAGCATTCGATTTTATCCAAAGCCCATTGTCCGGCGGCCGCCGGATCGTTAGGCATATAAGCCAGCTTGGGAAGATCCCAGATATCAGATGATTCGACATCCTTGCTGCTTAAAAATTCATCTTTAAAGTCAATAACATCTTTCCCATCGATGACTGTAAAAACATATACGCGCTCGACAAAGGAACGGAGTACATCATTTTTCACAGGCCAGGGATACCATGGCTCGACTTTAATTACCTGGTGATTTTCACAGAGCATATCTATCTGCTGGTTGCCGGTAACGGCAATACCCGAACTGGATCGATAAACGTCCAGAGGTTGGGTACCAGGATAAACCGTTATAATGAACTTATCGAGGATATATTCACCGCCATTGCTCAGGACGCCGACTTTTTCAGCCTCCTCAGCAAATGAAATCACGGCGAATAAGCCGATCAAAATAACAGTTAGCCAAGTTTTCATTGTAACTCCCTTCGTATTAAGTTTTTTTATTTATCATTTAACAATAATAGATTTTTACCTAAATACAAGCAAAAACCATTCATCAATCCATATAATTCAAAATATATGCCGTTTCCAGTTTTCATTAACAATTTCAAAAAGTCCAATTATTATTAATGTTATAGACCAAATTTCCGGCTTAACTTAACTAATATAAGCAATTAGCGGGAAATCCAGCATCTATTTCCCAGCTTCGTCTATTATTTAAATCGCTTTTACCTGAATTGAGTTTCAACTTTCTTGCATCTTCTTTCAGGTTTTTGTTATATATATCCTTACATGAAAGGAAAAGAATTAACAATAATCGGCATAATAATCGGCCTGGGATTAATTTTGAGAGCTATTTTTATGATTACTCTGAAATCAGATTGGCCGGGCTGGGACAGCCCTACTATCGACGCTCTTTACCATCATATCTGGGCTCAACAGATTGCCGCCGGTGACATACTCGGAGGAGGACCGTATTTTCGGGCTCCGCTATACCCTTTTATGCTGGGTATGATATACGTAATCTTCGGACCTGACTTCAATATCGTGATAATGCTTCAGCATCTCATGGGTTTGACAGCTATCCCACTGGTATTTCTGCTAGCTCGTCGGTTTTTTTCCGTTAAAATCGCATATGTCGCGGCTTTTATAACATCTATCAACGGCGTACTGATATATTTTGAATCTCAGCTGCTGCTGGATTTCATGCTGGTTATATATATGCTAATAATAGTATTATCGTTGGTCTCGGCTCATAAGAATAACAAATCATGGTTATATCTGTTTGCCGGCCTTACAATTGGTTTATTCGCGATCACCCGGCCAAATATTCTGGCAATAATCCCCTTGATTTGCGTCTGGATTATTATAGCCGGCGACGATTTCAAGCGGGGAATCAAGCAAAGTCTGCTCGTATTATGTGGGATCATAATCCTGGTTTTGCCGGTAACCGTACGCAACATTGTTATCGGCGGGGATACGGTATTGGTAGCCAGCCAGGGCGGGATAAATTTCTATATCGGCAATAATGAGCGAGCCGATGGTTTTACAGCGTTATTGCCCGGCTTCGGCCATACCTGGCAGTATTCCGATGCCGAATTCGAAGCCGCTCAAGAGATCGGCAAGAAGCCCGGCGTAATTAAGCCATCCGAGGTATCAGGCTTTTATTATGATAAGGCGCTTGATTATATATTCTCAGAACCAGTCGATTTCCTCAAGCTAATTATCAAAAAGCTCTATATGTTCTGGAATCGCTTTGAGATTTCAAATAACAACAATCTCTATTTTCTAACCGATTATATCGGCATGTCTTTTATGCCGCTTTTCCTGTTTATGTTTATCTCTCCTCTTGGATTGGTGGGATCGGTCCTTTGCTTTTTTAAAGACCGGCGTTACTGGCTTTTTCCGATATTAATCTTCGGTTATATGGCGACGATCGTGGCTTTCTTTGTGACCGCCCGTTTTCGTATCCCGCTCGTTCCACTTCTGACAATCATGGCGGTATTCGCGGTTCATGAAATATATAGCGCCTGGCGCGATAAGCGATATAAATACTCGCTGATTCTAGCGGCATCCTCCCTGCTGATCGGGATTATTACCTGGACCAATTTATATGATCATCACGACCGCTCGATGGCGATGGCTAATTATTCGCTCGGCAATATGTTCATGAAAAAGGGTGACCATCAGGCGGCGAGAAAACAATATGAATCGACTATTGATCAGGGCGCGCGCGTACCCAACGCTCATCTGAATCTCGGCGTAATCGCTTTCTATAATGGCGACACTACCCGCGCCCGGGAGCAATTCACGGATGAAATTAAAAGCTGCGGGCCATCGGGGAAAGCTTACAATAATCTGTCGATGCTGGCGAGCTTAAAAGGGGATTATAGCCAGGCTAATGCTTTCGCGGATTCAGCTATATATCATTTCCCCAATTTCAAGGAAGCCTATATTAATAAAATATCAGCGGCGATGGCTAAGCGGGATACGATGATGACACGATTGTCAGTAATCGATTTCCGTCGGAAATTCCCCGAAAATCCGGCGGCGAAATATTATCATGGCATGTATCTGCTTCAAACTGGTAATCACGCCCGGGCCGAAGCGGAGTTTAAGTCTGTCGCTTTAGCCGGTGACAAAGATATCGTAGCCGAGTATGATTTATCGGAAATATACTCTTCGGCTCTGCCTTATGGCTATAACCCGAGAAAGATTCGCGGCAGAAGTTTCTATCAGCTTGGCCTGATTTTGGCGCGGAAAGGTGAAATCGATTCGGCTCTTGATTATTTTAAACAGGCTGCCCTATTATTGCCAAACGATGCCGATGCCAGGGTTAATCTCGCTTTGGCTTATGACAACGCCAATGACTATCATAAAGCTGAGTCTGAATTTATTAAGGCGATTGAGATCGATAGCACCCGGGCTATATATTACTATAATTATGCTATGACATTGGGTAAGACAGGTAATTATAGCAAAGCGGCATCGATGCTTGAGAAGGCCATCGAATTGGAGCCGGATTTCAAACAGGCGCAGCAGGTTTTAAGGGCTTTGCGGCGGGAGATTAAATAAGTACCTCCCATTCCCTTCCCTGGGCGGATGCAAGGTGCCGCCCCTACAAATACATTTTTCACATATATCGAATTTATTAAGGGAAAAAGCGACAGACGTAGGGGTCGCAGCTTGTCTCGACCCGGGGGTGGAGTAGCCATCATACCTTCCACTCCCTTCCCCGGGCGTATGCGATACGCCCCTACTCTGAGATCAACTTCTCACATTCTCTGAGTACTTTATCGGCTGATATTTCTATCATACATTTGAAATGTTTTTCGGGGCATTTCATCGGGCCGTGGGCATTGCAGGGCCGGCAATAGAGGTCCTTATTTTCGATCACTGTTGATTCATCACTATAGGGCGCGAAACCGAACGCGGGTATGGTTGGGCCGAATATGGCTGCCACAGATGTGCCGACCGCGGCGGCAATATGGGCGGGCGCGGAATCGTTGGTTATCGCCAGTCGAGCCAGTTTGATTATGGCCGCGGATTGGAGCAGATCGGTTTTGCCGGCGAAATTGTGAGCCGGTCCCTCGGCGCTGATTTTTCGGCAGAGATCGTAATCATCATCTGAACCGAGAAGTACAATATCGCTATCATATTTTTTTCGCAATAGCTCGGCCAGTTCACGATAGCTATCCCAGCGTTTGGTAGCCCATACAGAACCGGGGGCGATAACGATAAAGTTTTCGATATTGATTTGCTGCTTAAGCAGAAGCTCCCTAGCCTTCTTTATTTCATCATTGGTGATTTCGATTTTAGGCGAGAATCCGGAGGTCGGTGAGAAGCCCTGACAGAGGGCAAGGCATCTTTGGACCTCGTGACCGTTTCTATCGTAATGAATTTCATCGGTGTATAAGAGCTTGACCTCGGCGATATCATAGCCGACCCGCTTATCGATTCCGGCGCAAAGAGGCAGAAAGCCGCTTTTTAGATAGCGTTGAAGAATTAAGGCGGCATCACAGTTTTCGGATTTCAATTCGCCGGCGGCTCTAAGGAAAGCGAACAGGCCTTTTCCTTTATCGTAAAGAATCAGTTTATCGATATGCGGATTATGGCGCAGAAGCGGCTCGGCTTGCGGACGGACGACTGCAACTACCTGATGTCCGGCGCTATTGAGCGACTCGAATATCGGCGTGCAGAGGATGACATCACCGGGGAAAGCTGTTTGTATTACGGCGATACGGGACATGGGAATACTTAGCGGTTAATATATAGGTTAAGGTCATCAGGATTCGGGATTGAGTCTTGCTCTATTGCAGATCTTATATTTATTGCCTTTTGAGCGAAAATCGACGCTTTATCTTTCATGTCTTGCTTTTTGTATGATGCTTCTAAATATTCGCAAATCTGAGCGATTCCCTCGGGATCATTTCCATATACTTGTTTAAGTAATTCTATAGTATTGTAATAAATTGAATCTGCCTTATTTGTATCGTAAAACCTTTCACAGATCATACTCATGTATAGCCTATAGTGAATTTTTTGGGTATTATCATCATTATAAACAGAATCAGCTATATTTATGAGTTCCGTCATAATTTGTTCAAGTTCAGAATACCTGCTTTGCTCACCATATAAATTAGCTAAATAAAGATAAGCATATAGCAAATCATCAATATCACGATAAGGACTATTAGTATAACTAGAAGTATAATCTAATAGCAATGATTCAGCCCTAGGCATTCTACCGAGGTAGATGTTAGTTTCAGCCAATAAATACAATAAATTACTATGAATTATTGGTTTATTACACATCACTGAATTATAATTATTATTATTGATTAGATATGTGAAAAGCGATTCTGCTTCAGTATATTTTTCTCCCATTTTATATGCTATAGCTAATGAATTTAAAGCCAATAAAGCAATATGATCATCAGTTTTACCCTTATCTTTGAAAATGTTTAATGATTTATGCAGTACGATTTCACCTTCCTCAATCCTACCGTTTTCAACATACATCATACCTAGAATACATAAATAATCAGCCTCTCTAGTATTATCACTACCATATTTTTTTCTTGAAATACTAATTGCCCTTTTATAGGCTTTCTCAGCTTGTTCAAATTCTCCGGCATTCTTAAATTCCCATGCCTCCTCAAGAGCATCAGCAAGCTTATCATCACTTTTACACGAAACATCGAACATTAATAATCCGGAAAGAATTACAATGATTATTGCGAATCTAGTTGTAAACATGATTATCCCCATAGGTTGTATTAATTTCCTTTCCTAAATATCCCTAAACCATAACCAATCACGCCAAATACCGCCACTCCAGCGATAAAACCAACTGCCAGATGATAAGCCGTAGTCATCACGCCGGCATAGCCGGAATACAGATCAAAATAATTCAAAATTAGATAAATAACAGACGCACCGGCGGATGAGGCTACTAAAGTCTTCATCATATGTATAATAAAATATGAATACCGCGGGCGGCCAACCTTTTTCCGGATATTATAGGTAAGCATCAGGAAATTAGCCAAAGCGGCAATGCCGGGCGCCAGGGCCAGGCCGATAAAGCCCAGCGGCTTCATCAGGAGTAACATTAAGATGACATTGATGACCATCGATACGACGGCGATTCTGACAGGCGTGGCGGTGTTCTTGTAGGCGTAAAACACCTGCGCGGAAAGCCGAACCAGGCCGAAGAAAACCAGTCCGGCGCAGTAGGCCTGAAGGGCAAACGCGGCGTTGATCGAATCTTCCCAGCCAAAAAGGCCGTGCTGATAAATCAGCGCGCAGATTGGGCGGGCGGCGACAATCAAAAACAACGCCGACGGCAACAAAAATGTGATCTGCATCCGGCAGGATTTGATATATCTGGCAAGCAAGGTATCGGCCTCTCCCCCGGCGGCCAGTTTCGCCAGTTCGGCAAGGCTCACTGTGGCTACGGCTACACCGAATACTCCCAGTGGGAAATGCATAAGCCGGAAAGCATAGTTCAAATAGGCAATACTGCCTGTTGCCAAAAACGAGGCCAGAAGTGTCCCGACGACGATATTGACCTGGGCGGCGGCCACGCCCAAGGCGGCCGGACCCATCAGTCGGATTATCTGGCGGACCGATCTATCTGCGAAACTGAATACGAATTTGAAGCGAAAGCCGACCGCGTATAACTGGGGTATTTGAATGACAAGCTGAAGGACTCCGCCGGCTAACGCGCCCCAGGCCATGGCGATAATCGGCGGATCGAAATATTGGCGGCAAAACAAGCCGGCGACAATCAGGGCGATATTGAAGCCTACCGGGGCAAGCGCCGGTAAGCCGAATCGGCCAAAGCAATTTAATGTGCCCATGACTGCGGCGGCACATGCGACAAAGATCAGGAAAGGGAACATTATTTGGGTTAGCGTGGTGGTAAGTTCAAGCTGGCCAGGCGTTTTGGCGAAACCGGCGGCGATAACCTTAACTATATAGGGGGCAAAAATGATGCCTAATATCGTAATCAAGCCGAGAATGACCAATAACACAGACAACACTGTCGATGTGAGCAAAAACGCCTTCTGTTTGCCGTCATCCTTGAGTTTTTGGGAGAAAACCGGCACATATGCGGCTGAAAGAGCCCCTTCGGCGAAGAATTCGCGCAGTAGATTAGGGATTCTGAAGGCGGCGTAGAACGCGTCCACGGCCGCAGATGCCCCGAAATAATGTGAAAAAACCTGCTCTCTAACCAGACCTAAAAGCCGAGATATAACAGTAGACCCGGAAAATCTCATCGATTTTTTCAGGAAACTATCCCGTGAGGGGGTCGGTTGATCAGTATTTTGGGTTGACATTAGCAAATGGATGATTATATTTCTAAGCTTAAAATTAAAATGAATCTGCCAGCCGGATGGTTGGCCGAAAGGAGCACAAGTTGCCGCAACATAAATCCTGCGCCAAGCGGATGAAAACTGCCGAGAAATCCCGTCAACGCAACCGGCGAATAAAATCGGTTATTCGAGGTACATTGGGCGAATACCAAAGTGAGACAGAAAAATCTCCCGAGAAATTTAAAGCCATCGTCAAGGTTCTCGACAAGGCTGTTGCTAAAAGGGTTCTTCATAAGAATAAGGCTGCCCGTTTAAAATCTCGTTTAGCTAAAAAGGCCAATTTACAGGCCAAGTAATTAAAATATCAGGTGCCGGCCCAGTTTCAATAACCTTGGATGAGCCAGGATTATTTTTCTAATCATGGTAGAAGGATTAAGGGCCGTTACCACTCTATCGCCGAACATATCATCAACGAATTTTATGACCGATTCGAAATCATCGTCGGTCATTTTCAATAGTAGCTCGCGCGCCAAATAGTAATATTTCAGTTCTTTCTGTTTATATCCGGTAAACTCTTTCTCATACTTTTCGCCGGACACTCCATCACTGATCATTTTGGCCGCCGTTTCACCCGCCACTTTTCCCGACAGCAGAGCATTAGCTATGCCGGCGCCGGTTAAAGAATCGACGACCCGGGCGGCATCTCCGACAAGCAGCAGGTTGTCTTTATACAGCGGCATATCGGCTTTATAGGCCGGAATACCGCCGGTCATTCTTTCCAGGATCGTGTATCGTTTGAATCGCTTCTCTATGAATTCATTCAGATATTCGACCGCTTTTTTGCGTGGCGATTTGACCGGACAAATACTGATGCCGACATTAGCCAGCGCGTCGCCTTTACAAAATACCCAGATATACCCTCCGGGCGCTACCTCCGTGCCGAAATAAAATTCCAGGGTCTCCGGTTCGAAATCAACATCCCCTAAAAGATACTGATAAGCCGCTTCGATTTGCCCGGGTTTGGGATAGCTATCGATACCCGCTTTTAGGGCGATTTCGGATTCCACCCCATCAGCGGCGATTATAACTTTTGCCTGAATTTCGGATTGACTGCCGTTTGCCTGCGCCTTAATGCCAACTATTTTACCGCTTTTATCATATAAAAGGTCCCGAACATCGACACCGACTCTGACTTGAGCCCCGGCTTTCGAGGCCAGATTGGCCAGATCGCGGTCGAATATCTTGCGTTCAAGGATATATCCGGCATCAGGATGGGTTATTGCGCCTATCGCACCCTTCGGCCCGAACATCCTCAATTTGCCAACTTTGGAGACTATCCACCTGGGGTCCGGCTCTACCACGCGGTTGAGGCCGGAGACTGTTATCCCCTCGGCACAACATAACGGGTAGCCGATAACCGGGTGCTTCTCCAGCAGCAGCGTTTTGGCTCCCCCGGATGCCGCGAATCTGGCGGCAGTTGAGCCGGCGGGTCCGGCTCCGATTACGATTACATCATACGAATCAGTCATGACCGTCACCCGGGCGTTTGAGAAGTTTCAGGGCATCGGCGGGACAGAAGATGATACAGTGTTTGCAGCCGGTACAATCGTCATTATCGGAAGTGAGCATGACAGTGCCGAGATGAAGCACGTTTTCCGGGCAGACCGCCACACAGGCGCCGCAATTTCCGCAGAGGCCGTATTCGATATCGATAGCGAAGTTGCCCTTTTTCTGTTTCGTAGTCATGACTGGGAATTTATGGGACTGATTGTTTTTTTTCAAGGGATTTGTTGCGGGATTGTTCTTGAATGAGGTAACTTACATTAGTTTAATATAGCTATTGACATTTTAGCAGAGAAATCATATAAAGCAGACAATATGGTTACCATAGACAATATAACAACCGAAAAATTGCCCAATAAGAAAAAAGTTGACCAGCTCTCAAGTTTTTTAAGCGCAAGCGGTGATATTTTTAATCGTTCTGAGAAGAATCTGAACGATCTTATTAATAATTATAAAGGTGAATATGAAAATTTCGCTGCTTTTATTGGGGCTGGATTGTCTAAGCCATTGGGTATAAGTGATTGGAAAAAATTAATAAAGAAAATGATAGCAAAATGTAGCGAATCATTTATTGAAAAATACAATGACTTCGAAAATTCTAATCCTCATAATTATCCTGACATTGCTGATGAGATATTTGAAGAATACCGCGCGATGGGAAATGATGAGTTGTTTTTCGGAACAATAAAAGAACATATGGAACAGGAAATTTCAAGCACATCTATTACATTAGTTAAAGTAATATTAGCTATTAAATGCCATCTAACTACAAATTTTGACACATCAATTGAGGAAGCATATAAATTCATCGAATATTTCGCTACATTAACAAATAATAGTAAAGATATGAACTTAGTTAAAAGATATTTAGACGATTTAAATATAGAGCCTAAAAGCGAAGTTGATCAATTGTATTATTTGCATGCAGATATAAACAAGAATCTATTTATATTAAGGACAAAAGATTATGAGAATTTTTATGATAAAACAGGATCCAAACAAATATTAGATCTATTAAAGAGAATTTATCTTAATAAACATATCATCTTCATTGGTTTCAGTTTTGAAGACAGATTTGTTAAAAAATGTATTACAGATATTGCCTTCGAAATAAAAAATGATTTTGAAAAAACTAGAACCTTTTACCGGGAACATGGGAAAGAAAACAAGTCATATCAAAGAAAGCATTTTTTACTAATTGGAAAAAATGATACAACAGATATTGATTTCTTTAACTCATTTGAAAAAATTGGTATTTATCCAGTTATATACGATAAAGGTAAACATATTTTTATAGAAAAACTATTTCATTATTTAAGTTTTATTAAACAGGGAATTACAAATGAGTGATTTTTTTGATAAATTTGACAAAATAGAAAGGATAGTTGAAGCAGGCTATTCAGAATCAATTGTTCAAGAATTAGAAATTTTACTGATCGATAATGCTTTGTCAAATTTGTTTCTAAATTCTATCAGTGACTCTAGATGGTTCCATTTTTTAAAAGAAAAAGGCTATTTCGATCCTTATAATGCGCCAGGGCCTCTACCTGCTTTAGATCAAGATGGATTCGTTATACCTGAATGGAACGTACTTCCTTATCTTGAACATGTATCTAAAAAATCAAATGAGCCAAAAAGTGAGCAATATGTTGATGAACTTTTAGAAATAGTTAGAAATGTTACAAAGTTTAGAAATGATAAAGGCGAAAGGACTGATAATCCGCGGACATGGTGGTATTTTGTAAAAATTATATGTAATCTACCAAATGAGAAAATTGGAATAGATATATTGAAATTTATACCAGACTGGTTGGAAACTAGATTTAACTTTTCATTAGCTGATGCTGAAATAACAAATAAATTATTACCTAAGTTTCTTCCTGATAATTCAACAAATGAGGATAAAGAAAAAGCAGAATTCATTTTTAATGAAGTAATAAAAATAAAATGGATTTCAGATGATGAAAAAGAAAAATCACCATATATTTCGAGCACTAAAGATTTTAATACTATTATAGATACGCATTGGTTGGGCGATTCACTAATAGATAATAAAAATGCCTTTAAAATAGGTCAATTATGTTCAATGAAACCTATTTATAATATTTCAGATTTACTAAGCAGCATATTTAGCAAGAAATTCCCAAGCAAAGCAATAGAAGAATCCTCCAATGGAACTAAATATCAAATAGAGTTTGAATTTGATTCAGACAATTATTGTATTGCTTCAATTAGGAAGTTGGCAAATAGTACTAAAGAATTTGAAAATATCGGAAGTTATAAATCTGTTAAAAGATGCAATGAAATTGCCGATTTTGGCTTGTTTTTTATAGATGAACTTAGCAACAATGTGCTTTTAGAAGACATTAAATCAAAATTGCAGGATATTGACCCATTTAATCTTTATAACGAAATTATTTTTGATCATTCTTATTTATGGGTAAAATCACTTAGAAATAGAATTGGGGGATATAAAGATGAGCCCCTTGATACATTAGTTGATATAGCTAAAGAAATTATTAGGGCAAAGGTACAAAATCCAGCGGAAGACAGTAATTTTGATGAAGTAATAAGAGATTTTCTGGGCAAAAAATATCATTATGCAATATTTATAAGATTTGTTTTATATATATGTGATGTAGGTTGGAATAAGTATAAAACCCGATTTTGGGAATTAATTGAAGGCCCTTTCAAAGAACAAATTTTTAGCAATTTACATTACGAAGCCGAAGTTTACTCTCTTCTTGAAAGCAATATACATTCTTTTAGCAATGCAGAAAAAGGAAAACTAGAAGGAATTATAGAATCGCTATCATTCGCCAAGAGATTAAAAGATATTGATAGCCATGAAATAGAAAAAGCAAAGAAATACTGGCGTCAGAAATGGTATTCTTCGTTAAAATCAGATGAACATTTTAAAAAACTCTATATTGACTTAAAAGAAGAAACAAAAATAGAAGAAGAATACATGTTTAGAGAACGAGCTGTTAAAATAGGATCTGGCCCATCCCCTTTAACAAAAGATGAGATAATAACAAAATTGGAAGATGGTACACTAATAGATTACTTCAATTCATTTAAAACTGAACATCCTTGGAAAGGACCAACTACAGCAGGTTTGGCAGAAGCTTTTCAAGAGATTGTGAAAGATAATCCGGAATTACTAATAGACAATATTGAGCAATTTGTAAAAGTTAATTATTATTATAATTACCATGCTTTTTTGGCGATAAGAGACGCATTTAATGAAAAAAAGCAAATAAATTGGGAAAAACTATTGACCTTTATAAAACTGTATATATCTCAAGATGAATTCAAGAATAATAAATTAACACAAGGCGAGTCTGAAAGGGATGCTAACAATAAATGGATTATTCAAACTATTGGATGGTTGATAAGAGACGGATGTACAGACGATAATTGGGCTATACCTTTGGAGTATTACGATATATTGAAGGAAATTCTTATTATTGCAATAAATTCACAGGATATGAAGAAAACTGAAGCTCATAATAATCCAGTTGCAGAAGCTTTAAATACAGCTTATGGTTGTTCGTTATCCGCGATTGTTTATTTGGAATTACGCAGATTAAGAGTTGCTGGGATTAAAGATAAAAGTCTAAAACCACTAATGGATGATGAGCTTAAAATTTTGTATGACAGCTGTTTGGACAACAATATCCCGGAGGCTTATACGATAATAGGACAATTTTTCCCAAATCTTAGTTTCATTGATAGCGTTTGGACAATGAAAAAGATAAAATACTTCAAAGAATTGAAGGATGAATCATTATGGTACGCATTCATGTATGGATATTTATTTGGATGTCGCCAGAATACTGGTTCATATCGTTTTATGACAGATCATTATACAAGAGCATTGTCTTTAAAAAAGACGGACGATGAATTTAGGGAATTACTATCCGACCATATATCTGTAGGATATATTTTGAGCCATTTGACCGGTTTTGATAAGTTTGACCTAAAAGGTTTGTTCGGCGAACTAATAAAGAATTGGAATTATGAAATAATTGAACATATCTTAAGTTCATTCAGGAGGGAAGGCTATGCAATAAAAGAACGTGAATTAGTTAAAGAAAATGATAAAGATATTTTGAATCGAATACTCAAATTTTGGGAATTAATCTATGATAAATATAAGGATGAAGACCCTGACAAATTTACAATTGATGATAAAAAGTTATTGGCGGATACCGCAAATTTCTTGGATTTGATAGATGTAATAGACGAAAAGTATTATAAAATGCTGCTATTATCAGCCCCTTATATTCACACTAACTGGAATGAGCCCCGCTTCATTAAAAAATTAAACATTATCAAGGATAATGGAGATAAGAAGAAAATTTCAGAATTTGTAGGGAAAATATTCCTGGTGATGTCAAAAACTTATCTTCCAGATTTTAAAAAGGAACATATAGAGGAATTAGTAAAATTTCTATTTGAGAATGGCAATAGATCTGATGCTGTTAGGATTTGTGAAGCTTATGCAAAAAAAGGTAGTTTCTTCCTAAAAGAATTATATGATAAATTTGAAAAATGATTAGCTTTTACAGCTCTGCCCTGCCGAGGATAATGAAGATGCCGAAAAAGGCGCCGATGGCGCAGATTATGTATAGTATCAGCAGTCCCGGGTCCTGCAGAAGTCCCCAGCCGATTGAGTTGAGGCCGGTGTAAAGAAGCATCCCGCAGGCGGCCAGTCCGAAACGAAAGCCGAGCGGGTTGCGCGATAACATCATAAAGGCGGCGATTATCGAGAGCACGGCGGCTAAAAACTCGGCGATCAGATGCCAAACTATATATGTGCCGCTATCGATAGTGGCCATACCCTGATGTAAAAAGCCATCCGATAGCTGAACAATCCAGTAGCCGCAGATTGAAAATCCCATCAGGAGAAGGTATGTGATTAGAAATTTGATGCTTAGATTCTGGTCGCGTCTCATTGACATATCCCCGGATTAATGTGCGCGTTATACTGAAATAGCGATTTTTTATCGCCTTGTCAAGGCAATAATACACCTACTTTGCTATTTCAATCTGGTTTTATGCGGTCGGTTGGATTAAGTTCCTGGATCAGCTTCAATTAAATGGCTGTCTTTAGAAAAAAATTCTCAGCCAGGTCACGCTTCGTAAAGACCTGACAGAACTTCACATTCTGCGGACATTTGGGAGCAAGCTCCCAACCTACGATTCGTTATCGTTGTATACTTTTTTACTTGATTTTATCTGGCTATATCGCAGTTGGGCCAGTTAATTGGCGCGATTGTTGGGATATCGTCGGGCGAGGGCCAGAGCGGGGTGTAATCGGGGCAATACACGATCTCGCCCAGGCTTCGGAAGAAGTTTACCAGCCTGGTCACATCGCTGCCGATTACCAAACAATCGCCGTTGGCATCAGCCGATGCCCAGAAACCATCGAGCAGACATGGCTGGGATGACGGTAGAAGCCTGAAATAGTTAACCAGGTAGGTGACATCCCCGCCGATGATCACAGGTGGCCAGGCGCCGTTGAACATATTGACATCACCGGGCAGATAAGGATAGCCATCCGTAATTGCCAATTGGCAGAAATGCTCGGTCAAAGTCAACGGTATATCCTCAAATGTGAAAACGGATGAAGAATCGCCAAGCTCATTTACACCGCCTGAAAGACAGCTAACGGTATCGCCGACTATTGATGTATCATCAACTACTTCGACAACGAAACGAGCCACCAGCATCGGGCTATCGAAATTGAACCAGGGGCTTTGCTCAATCGACGTTTGGGCGGAAAACGCCTGGCTTGTCCAGCCCGATTGATTAGGCGGCGAACCCAGGGGCGGCGAAAAGCCGGCCTGATCCATCGCCGTGAAAGGATAGAAGAATTCTCCCATCGATTCACCAACAAGGCTATTGATATAAGATTCATCCGCGGCCAGGATAAAACCGGCGGACTGGATTTGAATATCGCCGGCGGTTTGCAGATAGAGATCAATACCGAGTTGCGAATCAATCATGCCGATTATGGGATCACAAAAGACTGTACCATACCAGAGTTCAATATCGGGTCGTCTAATCAACGTGATATCGACGGTGGTCGTATCGCCGGGTAAGACTGAAATATCCGCCAGGGTTATATTATAATAATATGTATTGCTGAAACGAATATTGCAAGTACCGGCGTTGAGATAGTTGAGAAGATAATTGCCATCCTCATCAGTTGAATCATCCACCGAAGCGCCGATTGCCTCTACAAATATGTATTCGAGCGGTAAGGCTGATTGATCGGTGACTCTGCCTTTAATGAAACCTCGAGGCTGCATTTGCAAATCTATAATAGTCGTATCATTCAAAGGCGCGGCAACATCTGTTATCGAGGTGTCTCCGAAATGAGGATGAAAAAACGAAATATCGTGCGGGCCCGGACCGAGCCCTCCAAGATGATACTCACCCGTGGAATTCGAGGAATCACTAAAATCAGCGCCGGACACTTCTACATAAACCCCCTCAATAGGAATTGAGTCAGGATCGATGATAAGACCATATATCGATCTATAGTTTAAAACCATATCTATGTTATAGATATCAAAAGCAGGGACCCGAATCCCTTCCACAACGGTATCGCAAAAATCAGGATGAGTGAAGTGAATATCCTGTGTCGCGGCGCAGACATCGGATAGCGTATAATCTCCATTGGCCTGGGATGTATCGTCAACCTGCGACTCCGAGGCGAATACGCGCGCGCCTTGTACCGGTTCGGCCAGATTGTTTGTAATTGATCCGGAAACGATACCGGTAAACGGTACAGCATCAATATTATCGAGTATCGAAACATAGTTGGACATGAAAAGCGCTATGCCTAAATCGAGATCATTATCGTTGTCGAAATCGGCCACCGCGATCGAATACGGATTCACTCCTACCGAATATGAAGTGCGATGGTCGAAATCGGCATTGCCGTCGTTGAGCAGTACCGAGACGGTACTATCGCCGCTGTTTGACGTGGCCAGATCAAGATCGCCGTCTTTATCAACATCGAATGTCGTAACGTATACGGGTTCCACGCCGACATCGAAACCGGTTGGGGAACCGAAGGTAGCCCCGTAGCCGGTATTCAATAGCACCGATACCGTATTGTTGCCTGTATTAACCGTAACAAGGTCCAGTAGTTCATCGTCATCCAGGGCGGCTGCCTGGACCATGAATGGTTCGGGGCCGGTTGGATGTATTCCCCGGATGGTGAATTCGCCCAAGCCGTTATTTCGAAGGACCGTTACCGTGCTGGAATCCATATTGGCGGTAATAAGATCGTTATCCCCATCGCCATCAAGATCGGCGGCATAAACCGCCCGGGGATCGCCGTTGACGACGTAATCGACATAGGAGGCGAATGTGCCGTCGCCGTTGTTGAACAATATGGAAACTCGCCCGGTCCAATAATTGGCCGTGACTATATCGATATCATCATCATCATCGATTTTTGCCAGGCATACAGACCTGGGATTACCGTAAGTTGTGTAAAGCTGACGCATGGCGAAAGTGGCATCGCCGTTGTTTAGAAGTACGGCAACATTGCCATGCTGAGAATTGGCCGTGACTATATCGATATCGTCATCGCCATCGAGATCGGCGCCATCCAGCCATTCGGTATAGTACGGCACATAAGACCAATCAAAGTCGGTGAACGTACCATCGCCATTATTTAAAGTGACCGACATGAATTCACGGAAATGGCAGGCCACGGCGATATCCTTATGGCCATCGCCATTAAGGTCTTCGCTGAAAATGGAAATCGGCTTGGAATTTACGACATATGTCGTATAATGGGTGAACAAACCCGGGCAATCATCAGCCTGGGCGAATGATAAACCAGCCAGGATTAGAGAAAATGTAAATAAGTAAGCAGATACAAAACGCTTCATATTTCGGTCCAAAACCACTTTCGGATTAATTTAATTTCAGTCCTTTTCAATAAATCAAAAAAGCGAAGAAACAGACCTTCACAAAATTAATATAGCGCATATGCCAAATCTGTCAAGATTGAATTGAATAAACGCTTATAGTACTTCTTTATGTATCGCCTGTATTATATTATATATCTATAAGTTATATGGTTTATGCATTACTATTTTAAAGTTACCGATTCAGATTTCAGCTATTTCGGGTTTTTATTCGCAGTTGGGCCAGCCAGTTGGCGCTTCTTCAGGCAGATCATCCGGTGTTGGCCAGGCCGAGGGGTAATCGGGGCAATATGACATTTCGACCTCGCCCCTGAAGAAATGCACGAACCTGGTTACATCACTGCCGATAACAAGGCAATCACCGTTTATATCAGCTGACGCGTAAAAAGCGCCAAGCAAGCAAGGACTGTTTACTGACCTGAAAAAGTTTGCCAGGTAAGTAGCATCCGCGCCTATAACTTCGGGCGGCCAGAAACCTTTGGCCATGTTAGCATCCCCGGGGAAATAATGAAAAACCAGAAGGTGCATTGTCGAAATAATCTGCTCGTAGCTGTAACCATCGCCGCCTTGAGGATCACCCATCCAGGTTGGACCATAAATTGAATGACACCCGGGCATCAGCGCGTTATCAGTTATTAGCCCGCTTATTTCATGATTGTCAGTAATTTTCACGGCATATGTTAATCCGAGAATTGGTGGATCGCCGGGTTCGGTATGCAGTAGCGGACTATTATAAGGGGGCATGAGCTCCGCAAAACCCACAAACATATAGCTATCCCAGGTATATCCCGAGTCATCGGTCACGTAGTCTTCCTCAGGGTTGCCAAAAGATTTGCTATCCCAATAAGACAATGGATAATGAATTTGGAAATTATCAACTAGAAACGAGTCAATGAAAGCATTGTTAATAGCCAGTGAGTAGTGCATATCGGCTACCTCGACATCCTCCTGAGTTTGAAAATATACATTAAATTCGATTTGCTGCCCAATCGGCGCGATAAGCGGAGATTCATCCAGATTACCTATCCAGACAGTGACATCATATTCGGTTACAGGTTGTAAGGTCACATTTATCACAGTCGTATCTTCAAGAAAAATATTCACATCACATGTAGTATCGATATAGTTGTTATTGTGATAAACTACACCGTTATATGTTCCCGGTTCAATTCCATTAGTTTGATAAAAACCATGCTGATTAGTATAAGCGGCGAATTGAATAGGATCAGGATAACTTCTATATTTAACCCGGACACCAGGTATCGGTTCGCCATCGGGATCGGTTACATATCCGGCTATTGAGCCTAATACCGTTATCTCGATATCAAGTGTGGTCGTATCGCCCGCTGAAATCGCAATATCATTTATTGTGGAATCTCTGCAGCCGTAACGCGTAAGAGATAAATCATAATTACCGGCGCAGAATCCACTCAGCAGATATTGACCGAAGCTATCAGTAGTATCCGAAACGCTTTCATACTCCGTGCAAAAGGCCGATATGACTGCCCCCTCCAAAGGATCCAAAGCATTATTGTATACTATACCGTTTACAGATCCATTCATCGCCAATTCTACATTAACATACGTGGTCTCGTTTTCATTTACTTCGATATTATAAATAGCCGAATCGCAAAAATCGATGTGGCTGAAAAAGACAGTGGACGCGCTTAAGATATTTCCTTCGATTAAATACTCACCATCGGCATTGGAGATATCATTATTAAATGTACCTTGAACTTCAACAAATACTCCCTCCACCGGATTCGCGTACTCATCCGTTATTACTCCGGTGATTACCCCTGATACCTGCTCCCAGCTTTCAAAATTGAATCTCGAAACAAAAGCGTCATAGTAATCTTCTATAATTTCATCATCAACGGGATTTAACAACGGAAAATCAGGTGATTTGGTCAGTCCAGTTATAAGAAGGTCACCGTTATCGGCAAAAACCATGTCAGTACCGGATTCGCTATCTGAACCGCCAAATCTGCCGCTGAAGCATAAAGTATTCGTGGGCGTAGAAAGTACACTTAAGATAATACTGCCATTGTAAAAACCCGGGTTATCACAATTTACTAAAGGATAGTAATTAGACTGAGTTTGACCGGTAATGTAAACCAGCCCGCTTTCATCTACTGCTATTTTTTTGCCATTGTCCCGATGTTCACCGCCCAAAAATGTGCTATAAAGAAGGCTATCTCCGGCCGCCGACAGTTTAGATATAAATGCTTCTCTGTTAACTCTGGTTGAATCGTAAGGAGTAACCAAAGGGAAATCCGTAGAATTAGTATAACCGGTTAAATAAGCGCATCCGTTATTATCAACCGCAATACTGTAACCATGATCATCATCAAGTCCTCCCAGATAAGTGCTATACATAAGAGAATCTAAATCGGGCGGCATTTTTGTAATGAAAATATCATCGTTTGCGAATGTTGTATCAAATGCATCAGAAGAAACAGGAAAATCATCCGAATCAGTTTCGCCCACCAGGTATATATTTTCGTCGCCATCTATCTCTATAGCATTTCCTTTCTCCGTATCGCTACCACCTAAGTAAGTACTAATCAGAAGACATTCGGAACCGCCTGTATATGGCGAAAACTTCGATACAAATGCGTCATTGTATCCATTGCGAGTATCATCAAAAGCATTTACAGTGGGGAAATCATTTGATTTTGTAAAACCGATGATATAGATATCATTATAATCATTAACAGCAATACCATATCCTATATCTTCTCTATTACCTCCCAAATATGAACTGAATACTAATGAATCCCCTGATGATGATAATACCGTGATATAAGCATCTCCGTAAGAGCTTACATCACCATCATCGTAAATACTCTGATAAGGATAAGCCATTGGATAATCTGATGATTGTGTCTTTCCGGTAAGGCATATGTCGCCCAATGAATTAATAACGACATCATAGCAATGTTCAGCATTCCCGCCGCCGATAAATGTGCTAAATAAAAGCGTTTGACCATCACTTGAGATTTTAGATACAAAAATATCACCAGAACCATTAGCGCTGCTATCGTATGGATTAACGACAGGAAAATCATCCGAACCGGTATGACCGGCAATGTACATATTACCGTTTTCATCCAGCTCAATACCATTGCAATACTCATGATAACTTCCGCCCAGGAAAGTGCTATAGGCCAGTTCGGGATCGATAATTAGTGTGATTTCCGGATTAAAACTTTCGTCGAAAGCAAAACCGAAAACTCCCGGCTCCTTAAGTTCATACCGCCCGGATACTTCAGTTTTTAAACCATTCATATCCTGATAGATTCGCGGTGCTTTTTCATGCATCTCGCCAAACGAAGTGTTTATTTCGAGATCGCCGGATGGAGTGACGCCTAGATTATCGATTCCATCGTAGCGAATTTGGATTTGAGAAACATCCGCGCCGGGTTTGATAATGAAATCATATTTCAATGACTTATCGTTACCGTAGTATTTCAAATCGATACCCGGGTAAATATCGTGATAAACTATCGATGAGTAACTTGGTACATTTGTTTGCCACTTCGACTGATCATTACCGCGGAAGTAGTTGTATTTGTAGTTCTGTATCCCTTCTCCCGATACTTCGGCTTGCTCGTTAGCGCCTATAAACTTCGCTTTTATCAGTAATAACTCTTGCTTATATCGAAGTTGCTTGAGTTCATCCGACAGGCTCTTATCGACAGATAATTCATCTTCAATCGGCACATCTGTTTTGCGAACGAACAGATAGGCAACTTCATCGCGGCTGAAATAAAAAGCCACACCGTTGGCTTCGGCTTTGAATAGCGTTGTCTCCCCGAACTGACCCATATTTTCGGTGAAGGAAATTGGCATATTTGGCATTCCGAATTCGGATAAATTACTTTGAACTTCGGTATTTAATGCAAAAGTGAGGATAATAAAACATGTCAAGATAAAACAAAACTTCTTCATTCCTCCTCCTTCATATAAGCATAAATGATTCAAATTCTTTCGCATGGTACCGCCTTTTATAGCCAGGCTAACTGGCATTTCGGCTCCGGTGAGAATCATTAGTAAATTATAGTATTATAATAGCATATGTCAACAATAAAATGTAAAATTAAGCCAAATTAACCAATTGATCATTTTATCTATTGGATATAAAATTTCTATTTGCGTACTAAGCCAGATGTAAAATCGTTATTATCAGGTTACTCGCAATTGGGCCAACCTTCAAGCGTTTCTAACGGAAGATCATCCAGAGTCAGCCAGGCCGCTGGGTAATCCGGGCATGAAGTGATATCACTCAGGCCCCGGAAATAGTTCACCAACCGAGTCACATCGCTACCGATTATATTGCAATCGCCATTGGCATCGGCCGAAGCCCAGAAACCGCCCAATAAACATGCCTGGCTGGATGGCAATGATCTAAAATAGTTCACCAGAAATGTGACATCCCCGCCGATTACGGATGGCGGCCAAGCGCCGTTGTACATATTTACGTCCCCAGGAAGGTACATCAAAGGGGAAAGATTAGTAATTTTCAAGGCTAAAAGATCATTAAAACCATTACCAAAGCTATTGGTATTACCTCCGATAACGCAGTCGTTTTGATCGGTGATTACAAACGATCCGCCCACATCTTGGTGCGAATCGCCATAGGTTTTCGTCCAAATCACATCACCGCTTGAGGTCAGTTTAGTGATGTATAAATCAGTCGAGCCGGCTCCGAAATTTCGAGTACCACCTATAATAAGATATTCGCCATCAATTCCCTCTTTAATACCGTTAGCGTGATCATCCAGATTACCGCCGAATGATTGACTCCATTGTAGATTACCCGCGGAGTCGGTTTTTACAATATAGAAATCATGTTGTTTTTCCTGCGACCAAGTTGAGCCCACCAATATATAACCGCCATCTGCCGTAATATCAAAATCTTTAGAATGTTCAGTGAGCGTAGTTCCGTAAGTATTATTCCATATTTGTTCATCCTGATCGTTAAACTTGATTAGCCAGAAATCACTGCCACCGCTGCTACCATAACTCCAAGTTGAACCATTAACGATATATCCGCCATCTGGTGTAGCCTTTGTTGAAATGCCAACATCACGCGAGTCCTCTCCATGTATAGTCGCCCACAGGCTATCGCCATTAGGATTAACTTTAATTATTAGCAGGTCGCGGTTTTGAGTATCGATATCTCTTGTATAACCTGTCAAAATGAAATCCCCATTGGAATCTTTCTCAATATCCAATGCGTAATCATCATGTTCCCCACCATAAGTCCGGAACCAGTTTATATCACCAATAGAATCAGTTAAAATTATATAAACTTGCATTTCGTTGCCATAGCTATATGAATTGCCGACAATAATAAAATCGCCCTCGTTTGTTTCAAAAGCATCGTATCCCTTATCAATAGAATAATCACCATATGTTCTGGTCCATAATGAGTCTCCATCGGAGTTTAGTTTAACTAAATAAATATCTTCCTCGTTAGTCTCAGTATCGGTTGTTCCTATTAGTAGAAAGCCAGCATCATTGGTTTGAATAATATTACTTATGACATTGTCATTTTCATCACCGTACGTATAAAACCATAGAGAATCAGCGGGCTGAGCATTTAATACAGCTGAAACAGATAAAACAGTGATAAACGAGATTAAGCAGGCATACTTCATTTTAATTCCGCCTTCAGTTAATAGTTAACTGTTCACATCAATTGCTTAGTTTAATCCACCGCGTAGTCTCATTTACATACATAAAATAGTGAATATTAACATGTTGGTCAAGTATTAAATTTGATTTGTTTAAAAAGAGATTTTGGGGCCGGACCGACTAGTTATTGCTACTCCTCGCAATTGGGCCAACCAGACGGTTGTTCGGCCGGTAAATTTTCCGATGTGGGCCAGGCGGTGCTGTGATATGGGCAATACTGGATATTCGAAGTACCTCTAAAATAGTTGACAAGTTTAGTCACATCGCTGCCCAGTATATTACAATCGCCGTTGGCATCAGCGGATTGCCAGAGGTTATCGACAGGACATGGCGGGCAGTTCGGGAAACCTCTGAAGTAGTTTACTAAGTAAGTTACATCGCTGCCAATTACTGAAGGCGGCCAGGCGCCTGAGGCCATATTGACATCACCCGGAAGGTATCCGTAGCTGCCGGGGAATCTATCGCTAACATGGAAGAAGTTGCTGCCGTCAGTGAAATCGGAATGCAAGCCGTATCGATCATCACCGCGTACTCGCCAGAAATACGTTTGATCATCCTGGAGATTTTCGAAACCGGGCATATCACCTAACCTGACCGTGGCTACGCCATCGAGAATTAAGCCGATATCGGAAATGCCGCTCACATCTATTTCCGGCGAATCGAAATTCGGATCATCATCGATTTGTGCCGAATAGGTTAGAGAGTCCATCGGGTCAGGATCGATAGATACTTCCCAAAACAACTGGGTTGTAGAGTCGACCAACTCGCCGTTTTCGGGAGCTTCGACTATTGGCATAGATGGAATGCCATCAAGATAAAAATTCCAGGTCTCATCACTGAATACCGAATCATGATGATATGAATAGGCTTTGACATGCCAACTGTAATCAAGCGATCTAATTAACGAATCAGGATAACTGTAAACCGTATCGGTCAGCTCAACGCTTGAATCAGGAGAAACGAACTCAGGATCGCCGCTGATATATAATCTGTAAAATACAGGATAGCCCGAATCCGTATCAGCCGATGAATGCCAGACAAACTCAGGAGGATTGGCGCAGATTGAATCATCGACCGGTGCCAGGAGGCTGAAATTCAATAAATGATCCGTAGGATCGAAAGTAATTGCTCCCATGTCGGCTATCGAGCCGTCATTGTCATGCGGACTCGTGGGATCGCCGGCGTTGATGCAGGGAGAATATCTGTGTAGAGCGTAGTCATCATTTGGTATGTCCCAGAACCGCGGATCATCGGTGATATTGCCGACTTCGGGCAGGAATCCATAAAACAGGCTATCCTCATGGCCGAATACGCAATTGTAGCCAAAATGTATTTCATGCGAATATTCGGCTCTAATAGAGTTCAGATTGTTGTTGGCTATTATATTATTTTTAATTTCTAAATCGATGCTTTCGTATATAATGATTCCACCGGAGGTTTCCAGGGAGTTATTGTCGGTTATGGTATTATTGATAATCGCGCTGTTCGAAATGTCTCTTATCATAATCGCTCCGCCCGTGATTTCCGCCTGATTATCGTATATCATGTTATGCTTGATAATCACCGAGCCGCCGTGGCAATCGATTGCTCCGCCGTAATTGGCAATATTGCCGTATATGATATTCGAATCAATTATGGCATATGAATCATTTATAAGTATACCGCCGCCGATAATACCGTAACTATGGGTCGCGTCGTTGAAGCGGATAATATTGTTTTTAATTCTGGCCCAACCATTCGAATCTCGAATGGTGATTCCTCCGCCGAAATAATCGAATTCGGGCGGAAATATCGTGCAGTTCTCGATAATACAATTCTGAATCGTTGGCGAACTGCCGACGCATTTAATCGCGCCACTTGAAGCGTTCCTCAGCGTGAAACCGTCGATAATCGTAGTCTGGGTTTCACCATCATAAACATAGATCAATGACCATTGTTCATAGACCTTCTCGATTATCGTAGCCTCCGCTCCAGCTTCGCTTTTAAGTACGATAGCTCTACCGAAAAACCTGATATGCTCATTGTATAATCCTGGAGCAACCAGCACCGTATCGCCATCGACTGAGCCATTGACAGCGTCTTGTATCGATATATAATCCGCCGGCACATGAATTGTTATGGCTGACGCGGCAGATGTAAAAATAAATGACACCAGGATTACAAAATATAACGTTTTTCTCATCATTTTTCTCCCCGATTAGCCTGTAGTATACTACCAAAACGTGAAGTAACTTCGTAACACATAAAAAATAGCTTATTTTCGCGGAAAATCAAGCCTTAATTTAGATTTTTTGATGAGTAAATCTTGCTGGCTCGTAATAACTTCATACCAAAATTGATGTTTTATTTGAGCCGACATCCCGGCTATTCGCAATTTGGCCAGCCCTCAGGCGCTTCGGCAGGAAGATCATCCGAAGTTGGCCATGCCGGCGGATATTCAGGACAATAGCTCAGTGATGTTAGCCCTCGGAAATAATTCACCAGCTTAGTTAAGTCGCTGCCAATTATAATACAATCGCCATTGGCATCAGCCGATGCCCAAAAGCCATCCAGAAGACATGGCTGATCTGATAGATGGCCGCGGAAATAGCCAACCAGCCAGGTAACATCGCCGCCAATTGCCATCGGCGGCCAACCGCCAAGCAACATACCGACATCGCCCGGAAGATATGGAATCAAAGTACGCATGCCGCCGCCAAACGCGCCAATATCGCTAAGTTCAGTGCCAAGGCCCCATGAGCAGTTTAAATTACTATCAGAATAATAAGGATCGCCTGTGTCAATACAAGGGGAATCATAAGGATCGCCGCATTCTATCGCCATAAGATGATAATCATAATTCAATGGATCGCGAAACATCGGATCGACGCTTAAATTGCCATCCCCTGGCCAGCCATTTTGAACATCGCAGAAGGACAATTCATGGTCATATCCGTCATAATCATGAACTTCATCGCCTTCAACTATCGCTGTATTTCCCCATAGAATGCAGTTTGCTATAGTAGGTAGCGCGTCCATACAGCCTACTCCGCCGCCATACCAACCCGCAGAATTACCGGCAATTGTGTTATTGATAATTTTTGCGTCAGAATCATAACAACAATAAATCCCTCCCCCAAAATCTCCGGCCGCATTTCCGGCAATCACATTATTGCTGACTATGCCAATACATCTTACATTCAGGCGAATACCACCTCCCCAGGAATCGGCAGTGTTGCCTATAACTGTATTGCTGTAAATCAGCATATTACAATCGTGATAACAGTCGATACCTCCGCCATGACCGCTTGCATGATTTCCAACAATAATATTGTTGGTTATTGAAGAATTACAATCGCTGTTACACTGTATTCCCCCTCCATCGCTGGCATGATTATCTTTAATAAGGTTGTTATGAATTGTAAGATTACAATCAAAAATTCCTAAAACACCGCCACCACCTGATGCTGAATTTCCCTCAATTACGTTTCCTTCAATAATAGGATGAGCTTCATGTTTGCAGCCGATACCGCCACCGCCGATGCTTTCATTGTTCATTATTTTATTGTTAATTATTCTTGGTGATGATTCATGGCAATGAATTCCGCCACCTCGAGACGCTATGTTCTCTGTTACAATGTTATTAATAATCGCCGGATTGGAATTGTTATTACATGTTATTCCCCCACCAAACCAATTACTGTGTGTTCCTCCACCAGCGCCATTTGTAATAGTAAATCCGGTAATCATCGCGGTGCTATCTTCACCACTCATAAATGACACCACCGTGCCAACTGAATCGCCATCTATGATGGTCGTTGAAATATAAGTCGTATCGCCGGTAGTTAAAAACAGTGATCCCACAACAATATTGCGACCGGTGAAATTAATATTCTCAACGTAAGTATCGGGTTGCACCAATACGGTGTCGCCGTCAATGGCGGTATTTATGCCGTCCTGAATCTTTGGTTGATCAGCAGGGACATTGATTATCGTCGCCGATACGGAAATACAACAGGCGATGATAACAACCATTGCTAATACATACGGTTTATTCATCTTGCTCTCCCGTGTAACTTATCTTTAATTTTTAACTGTGGCGCGTACTAAATATCAAAACTGCAGACTAATTAGATTTGATTGTCAATTCTTAGCTAAACATAGCCGATAACAATATAGGTTGTCAAGTATTATTTTAATAACCTAATAGCAATTCGCGATATTCTATTCGCAATTCGGCCAGCTCTCAGGGGCTTCCGGGGGCAAATCATCCGGTGTTGGCCAGGCCGGGGCGAAGTCGGGGCACCAGGAGATATTGGCCTCGCCGCGGAAATAGTTCACCAGTTTTGTAGCATCACTGCCAATTACCAGACAATCGCCATTTACATCGGCAGGCGCGTAAAAGCCATCACGCGTACAACCGGGATTGGCAGGCTCTCCCTTGAAATAATTTACCAGATAAGTGACATCACCGCCAATGACTGTCGGAGGCCAGAGCCCGGCGGAGATATTAGCGTCACCGGGAAGGTATAGATACCTCACAAATCGTATCGATGAGAATATTTGATAAAGACTATTACCGGGGCCACCATAAGGATCGCCCATATTGGCCGGGCCGGATATTGGATCCTGCCCGGGACCAATAGCGTTAGGGATAATTTGGCCATCTAAAGTAGAATCATCTTTAACTTCCACCGCAAAGGTTAAACCAAGAATGGGGGGATCAACCGGATCAGTATGCAAAAGCGGACTATCGTACGGGGCCGGGAGTTCCGCGAAACCGGTAAATGTGTAACTATCCCAGGTACTGCCTGTACTATCAGTCATATAGTCTTCATTGAGGTTGCCGAAAGACTTGCTATCCCAATGAGAGAATGGGTAATGAATTTGGCAGCTATACCCGTCAAAAGTATTTAGATACGCATTGTTTATTCCTAACGGGAAACTAAAATCGGCACCATACGCGTACGCCGTAGTATGAAAGTAAATATTAATTTCCAGCATTCCGCCTATTGACGCGACGACGGGGGAGTCGTCAATAGTTCCAATCCAAATCGTCACATCAGGAGTAGGTGGCCTCAAAGTTACATTGAGATTAATAGTATCATTTTCGTTAACACTTATATTACTGATTACAGTATCAAAATAGTCGGGATGTATAAATGAGATATTGTAACTTCCGGCGGGTAAACCATTCAAACAATACTCACCCTGACTGTTAGAAGTTTCATTGGCTGGAAAATCTATCGTGACTATAGTTACTTCACCTATTGGATTCAATGAAGAATCGGTGACCAGACCACATATCGAGCTTCCTACCCCTATTACTAAATCAACATAACTTGTGTCAGTTGGATTTACCGTTATATCTACGATAGAAGTGTCGACATATCCGATGTGAGTAAATGAAATATCATATGTACCTTCGCATAATCCTGTGAGCCAAAAGTTTCCATTCACATCGGTGGAATCTTTTATACCGGTACCTTCAACTTCAACAAGAACATTATCAACAGGATTATAATTCTCATTATTTACTGTCCCTGTAATCGGCCCTCCTGCTGCCATTTCAATATCTACATATACCGTTTCGCCTGGGTCTGTGTAAACATCGGCGGCAATCGCGGCACAGTATTCTGAGGAAATGTAAAATATATCATGCGAGCCCGGTTGGAGATGAGATAAAACATATTCACCGGAGTAATCCGTAGTATCGGTAGATACATTATTTTCATCGGTAACAAAAACGCCTTCAATTGGAAAGCCATCATCATCAGATACGGTGCCGGTAACTGTTCCCCCCATTCCAAAATTTAAATTGGCTATAAATATATCGCTCCGGCCGCCATTATAATCACCATCAAAAGCATTAACCACCGGGAAATTGATGGATTCGGTGTTTCCCGCGATATACGCGTTGCCACTTTCATCTACGGCAATTCCGTTTGCTACGTCACCATCGGAACCTCCGAAAAACGTGCTATATAATAAATCATCGCCTTGGGCGGAAAGCTTCGCGACAAAAGCATCACCGCCTCCCCACCATCCGTCACCTCCGTTATAACTACCATCAAAAGCGTCTACAATAGGCATATCTTCAGAATATGTTGTGCCCGTGAAATATACCTCACCTTCAGAATTGACGGCGATTCCATTACCGTATTCACTATCTGACCCGCCAAAATACGTGCTATATAATAAGGAGCTATCTCCACTTAGATAAGTCGCGATTTTTACCACAAAAATATCATTATGAGTTGTATCATACGCGTTTATTATTGGAAAATCCCGGGAATCGGTTAAGCCAATGATGTAGGCGTTTCCAGAATCATCTACATCTATACAATTTCCTCTCTGTCCCCTTGTTCCTCCCAAATAAGTCGCGTATAGGGGATAATGGCCCGTATTTGAAAACTTAACTATAAAAATATCTTCCCATCCGGTTTTACTTGTACTGTACGCGTTTACGGTGTGCAAATCGCTGGAATATGTATAACCCGTGATATATGAGCAGCCCTCCGAATCAACCGCTATGTCCTTGGCAGATTCAGTAGCGCTTCCCATATCACTATAACTGCCGCCATAATACGTGCTAAATATCAAAGAATTAGAGCCACTAAGTTGTGTATTAAACTTCGCTATAAAAACGTCACCGTCTCCACCAAGTATTCCATCATATGGATTTGCCGTGGGAAAATCTGATGATCTAGTAAAACCCGCGACAAACGCGTTACCCCCAGTATCCGCGGCGATACCATAACTATATTCATTTTCTGAACCACCAAAATATGTGCTATATAGCAAAGCGTTTCCCAAATTGGATAGTTTAGCCAGAAAGCAATCCCACTCATCTCCATCAAAACCATCATCATATTGGTTTGCTAATGGAAAATCGGAAGAATTAGTGTAACCGGTAATATAGGCATTGCCATTTATATCAACAGCGATATCCTTGCCATAGTCATGATGGCTACCTCCTAAATAAGTACTATAAACCAAATAGTTTCCGGACGCGGAAAGTTTGGATACAACGATTTCATCACCATCATTTCGGCTTTCATCGTATGGATTAGCGACCGGAAAATAGTATGAATTGGTATTGCTTACTATATAAGTACTGCCCTCGGAATCGACGGCGATACCCTCGCTTTTATCGTTTTTCGAAGCTCCAAGATATGTGCTATATTCAATATATGGATCGATTATTAGAGGTAAATCCGGATCATAGCCCTCATCGACAACAAAGCCGAAAAAACCTGGCTCCTTGATTTCATATCGTCCGTTTATTTCGGTTTTACTGCCATTAATATCCTGATAGATACGGGGCGCTTTTTCATATATTTCCCCAAATGAGGTGCTTATTTCAAGATCGCCGTCAGTTGTAACATCGAGATAATCGATTCCTTCATATCGAATCCGAATTTGGGAGATATCCGCGCCCGAATTAACAATGAAATCGTATTTTAATGATTTGCCGTTGCCGTAGTATTTCAAATCGATACGAGGGTAAATTTCGTGATATACTATTGATGAGTAGCTTGACACATTCGTTCGCCACTGATCAGGATCATTGCCGTGGAAATAGTTGCTTATATGGCCAAGTATCTCTTCACCGGTCACCTCAACCTGCTGGCTGGCGCCAATAAACCGTGTTTTTATCAATATGCTCTCTTTTTTATATCGAGGTTGCCTTAATTCTTCAGGCAGGTCATTATTAACCGGTAATTCATCTTCAATCAGCTCATCGGTGTTGCGAACAAACAGATAGGCAACTTCATCGGAGCAGAAGTAGAAAGACGCGCCGTTAGCTTCGGCTTTGAATAGAGTCCTTTCCCCGAACTGCCCCATATTCTCGGTGAAGGCGACCGGCATACCGAATTCAGATAGATTATTTTGAGCTTCTGTAGATATTGCCAAAATAAGGGTTACAAAACATGCCAGGATAATATTACTCACCTTCATATCATCTCCTTAAGTAATTTTCATTAACAGCCAAAATAATAATAATCTATCCCAAACATATAGAGCGTTAATTATCTTACTTCGATTACATCACAATTCGGCCAGCCAATTGGCGCGTCGGGCGGCAAATAATCCGGGGTTGGCCAGGCCGGGGCGAAGTCGGGGCACCAGGATATTTCGGCCTCTGCCCTGAAATAGTTCACCAACCTTGTTACATCGCTGCCGATAACCAGGCAATCGCCGTTGATATCGGCGGCAGCGTAATAACTTTCCATCAAGCAGGGATCACTCGTAGTTCTGAAATAGTTGACCAGGTATGTGACATCCGCCCCGATAACCGCAGGCGGCCAGAGTCCGCTGGGCATATTGGCATCGCCGGGGAGGTACTGGTAATCTACGAAACTAAGAGACGAAAATATTTGAAAATATCTGTAACCCGGGCCGCCCTGATAATCACCTATGTTTGCCGGGCCATAAACGGGATCAAGTCCCGGGCCAATTGCATCACTGATAATTTGACCGCTCAGGTCATGTTCATCGGCTATAATGACTCCGAACGTCAGGCCAAGTATCGGCGGATCACCTGGTTCGGTATGCAATGGGTCTTCATCATATGGTGGGGGCCCTTCATCCCTACCCCAAAACGAATAACTATCCCAAGTATTACCACCGATATCCATCATATAATCATCATTAAAACTACCAAACCCTTTATAATCCCAGACTGTTAGCGGATAATGTAATTGGCAGCTAAGTTCATCGAATGAGTCAATATAAGCGCTGTTAATGCCTAAGGGAAACATTAATTCACCCACATAGACATCTTCCTGAGTATGGAAATAGACATTAATTTCGGTTGGAGCGCCTATCGGTACCACTAAAGGTGATTCATCAATATTGCCGATCCAGATCGTAACATTTGCCTCTTCAGGAACAGCTATTAAGTTTAAGAAAGTAGTGTCGTTCTCTGTTACCGATACTTCAGTAATTATAGTATCGAAGAAACCGGGCTCCCCTAAATTGTGAAAGAAGCGAATATCATAAGAGCCTGTTTCGAATCCGCTCAGGAGGTATTCCCCTGAGTTGTCGGTCGAATCGACATTTGGATAGTCAGTAGCCGTTACTCTAGTACCAAACACGGGATTCATCTCCAAATCGGATACAACGCCCTTAACTATCCCGCCGGGATTCATCGCTATTTCAACATGTGTAGTATCATTCAAAGATGCCGGAATACTACTCACCAATGTATCTTTATGCTGAAAATGTGAAACGATAATATTAAAAGATCCATCGGTTAACCCATACAGAGAAAATTGGCCAAGTGAATCAGAATAATCATCCATCAACATGTTTTCAACTTCCAGGTAAGCCCCGCTAACAGGATTCGAATATGAATCAGTAACAATACCATTTATCACACCGCCATAACCGTAGCCAAGTTTTACCGCGAAAATATTGTATCTGTCTATAGTAGAAGTATCTATTGGACTATTAAAAATATAGAAATCAGTAGAATTCGTTCTACCTGTAAGGATTACCTCATTATCAGAATTTATATCTAAATCTATATAATCCTCGCTCCAATTTCCGCCGTAAAACGTGCTGAATAATAATGAATCACCGGCGCTATTGAACTCCGAAAGGAACGCTTCCGTATAACCACCGGAATTTCTATTATCAATTGGATTTACTAACGGGAATCTAATAGCTGTTCGACCGGCAATAAAAACTGTGCTGAGGCCGCTTACAACAATATCATAGCCGAAATCATGACTCGAAAGACCGAAAAATGTGCTATAGATAAGAGAATCAAGTGACGAGTTCCACTTGGTGATAACTATATCAGATGTGCCATTGTGGCTATCATCAAAAGCATTCACAACAGGCAAATCCGTTGATCTTGTAGAGCCGACAATATAGACCTGGTTTGAATTATCAAATGCAATCTCAGAAAAATCATCCTCATCATCTCCACCGAAATAAGTGCTGGTTACCAATGTCGAACACCCTTCGGTAAACGCCATGATGAAGGCATCCTGGTCACCGTTGTAAGTGTTATCGAACGGTTCATATACGGGAAAATCGTATGATTCTGTTGAGCCTACCAGGTAAACCAGGCCATTATTAAAGCCAATGGCTGACGCACGATCATCACCGGAACCACCAAGGTATGTACTATACATAAGAATAGTCCCAGAGCTGGAAAGCAATGATATATATGAATCGGCTTCTTCCAGGTTGTATGTTGAATCGAAAGCATTTACTACGGGAAAATCATCAGAATTTGTCGTTCCGCATAAATAAATATTATTTTCGGAATCCAGATCAAAATCGGAAATGCTTTCAGAATTACTACCGCCTAAATATGTGCAAAAGGTTAGTTCTGAACCGTCGGATGACAGTTTACCTATTATAATATCGCTATATCCATTAAGTGAATCGTCATAAGCGTTAGATGTAGGAAAATCGGATGAAGAAGTATTACCGGCAAAAATAATACTATTATCATTATCAGTTTTTACGCATATACCTTCATCATAGCCCGATCCGCCAATATAAGTGCTGTAGAGCGTAGTCGAATCATCACTTGAAATTTTGGTAATAACAATATCATTGCTTCCACTTGAACTATCCGCGTATGGGTTTACGAGAGGATAATCGTTGGAATCTGTCTTTCCGATTATTATTATATTGCCGTTTGAGTCATAGGTTACATCATGACTTCGCTCGTATTGGCTTCCACCAATAAGCGTGCTCCATTGGATGTAAGGATCTATTGTCAGATCATGATTTAAGTCATATTTAGAATTAATCTTGAAGCCGAAGCTGTTATTGTTAATTACATACTGTCCGTTTACCTGCCGGTGATACCCGTCTATTTCCTGATAAATGAATGGTGTTTTCTCAATGATGTTTCCACAGAGCGTTGAAATCTCCAAATCACCATTTTCTGTAATCGCAAGATTATCAATTCCCTCATAGTCGATTAATATTTTTGATAAATCCGCGCCCGGCCGAACGATGAAATCATATTTCAATGATTTACCGTTGCCGTAATACTTCAAAGAGATACCGGGATAAATATCATGATACACTATTGCGGAATAGCTGGCTACATTAGTGAACCAATTGCCCGGATTATTGCCTCGGATGTAATTACTTTTGAATTTCCGTTTATCCTCGCCTGAAACTGCCACCCGTTCGTTCGCGCCGATGAACCGAGCTTTAATCAGCACCGATTCGTTTTTATGTCGGGATTGCTTGAACTCATCCGGTAAATCATTATCAATCGATAATTCCTGCACATTCAGCTCGTCGGTATCCCTGGTTAGCAAATAGGCGACTTCATCGCGATAAAAATAGAATACTGCTCCGTTTGCTTCGGTTTTAAATAAAATGTTCCGCCCGAACTGCCCCACGTTTTCAGTGAATGTAATCGCCATAGATGGCTTATCGAAATCCGCTATATTGCTTTGAGCTTCAATACTAATTGCCACGACAAAGATTAAAAAACATGCCAGGATATTACTAACCTTCTTCATTTCTTCTCCTCTGCAAATTATTCTAAAAAACCAAATACTTTATCAGATACCTTCAATATTTAGAGCGAAAATCATCCTGCTTCACTTTCCTCGCAATTGGGCCAGCCCTCAGGGGCTTCGACAGGCAGATCATCCGGGATTGGCCAGGCCGGGGCGTAATCCGGGCACCAGGATATTTCCGCATCGCCGCGGAAGCAGTTCACCAGCCGGGTGACATCGCTGCCGATAATAAGGCAATCGCCGTTGGCATCCGCCGAAGCCCAGAAACCGCCCAGCAAGCAAGGTTGGCTGGCCGGAAGGCTCCTGAAATAATTCACCAGATATGTTACATCCCCGCCAACTACAGTAGGCGGCCATTGCCCGTTATACATGTTGACATCGCCTTTCAGGAAAACGCTGGCATAACAACCGACACCCATCGCGCCGATATCGACACCGCCCTCGCCGGCGCCGGCGCAACAGGAGGCATCGGAAAGATGATAATCGGCATCGGCGGCATTGCAGAATACCGGATCACAATCGATATTACCTTCACCGGCAAAGCCGTTTTCTATATTGCAGTAAGTTATAGCAGGTTGAGCGTTATCCAAGATAGCGATTTCATCGGAGCCGTTATGCCAGCAAATATTATTTTTTATAATCGCATCACAATAAACACCCTGGCAGGCTATGGCATTTCCGGCATATTCGGCTGAATTTCCTATTATTGTATTACCGGTCAGCGTGGCGGGATCACCAAACCAAATACCACCGCCAGTGAAAGCCGTGTTATATGCGATTATATTATTAGCGATAAATGCCCTGCCTTCACATCTTATACCTCCACCGGCGCCGGTTGTTGAATTTCCTATAATAATATTACTGGTTACCGTGTCATTTGAGGTACATATAATCGCGCCACCGCCAAAAAGATTTCCTGTGGAATTACCGGTGAAATAATTATCATGTATTTGGCATCCCCTAGAACTGGTGGCAAAGATAGCCCCACCGCTGACTATCGAGGTATTATTAACAAAGGTGTTATTGGCAATCTCAATATTACAGCCAGAATGCTTCAACCCGCCGCCAACTTCACTTTCGTTAGAACTTATGATATTGTTACTTATAATAATCGAACAAAACGCGCAATTTATACCGCCGCCCGCATCGGCGCTGTTGCCGCTGATCAAATTATCAGATATTTCCACATTCGAATAATGGCATCGAATACCTCCACCGGACGTGCCTTGATGAGCCGCGTTATTATCAATAATTCTATTATGTCTAATCCTGGGATCTGAATGTTGGCACCATATTCCGGCGCCATAATTTTCCGTAAATCCATTTTGAATTGTTAAGCCGATAATTGCCGTGGTACTATCCTCGCCGCTCCGCAAATCGATTACTGTTCCAAGAGAACCGCCATCGATAATAGTGGAAGATACATAAGATGTATCTCCGGTCGTTAAGAACATAGAGCCCAGTACAATGCTATGACCATTAAATGAAATATTTTCGATGTATGTGCCCGGAGACACCAGAACCGTATCTCCATCGAAGCTATTATTTATCGCCTCCTGAATTGTCGGGTAATCGGCCGGGACGTAAATTATGCCGGGATATTGCGTTATTATAGCTCCTCCCCCATATGCGCCAATATCACTCAACGATGTATTCAATCCCCAAAAGCAGTCCACGAGACTATCTAAAATAACAGGATTACCCATATCTATACAGGGCGAATTCGACATATCGCCGCACTTGATAGCCATAAGATGAAAATCACCATTTTCGGGATCCTTGAAAAGCGGGTCGGTATCGATATTACCATCGCCCGACCAACCGCCCTCGATATCGCAAAAGCTCAGTTTGGGCATAGAGTTTACATCAGCGTATATATTATCACCTGCTGAAACAGCGGCATTGGCCCAAATGATGGTGTTAATAAACATCGGGCAACTATTAATGCAGGCTATACCTCCACCATTTTCGGCTGATGAATTCCCATAGAACACGGTGTTAGTAAAGATAGCGTTGGAATGTTCGCAGTATAGCCCTCCTCCAAAAGAATTGGCGGAATTATTATTGATGATATTATTCGCGCCTGATATAAATGATTCATTACAAACAATACCACCGCCATTAGTTTGAATTGCTTCATTATCAGTAATAGTATTATTATTTATCGTCGCGCTTGAATACCTGCAATGAATCCCACCGCCGCTTTCCTGGGCCGTATTTTCAGTTATAATATTGTTAATAATTTCAGGATTACTTTTAAAACTATATATAGCTCCGCCGAATCTAGACGCGCTGTTTTCAGTAATCTTATTTTTCTCTATCAAAATATCCACATATCGTCCGAAATAGATTCCTCCGCCGGCAGAACCTATATTTCCGGTAATTATATTATTCGCGATGTGGGCGTGAGTATAAGCGCAGTAAATCCCGCCGCCGTGAGGGTCACCATACCCGTTTTGAATCGTAAAACCGGTTATTCTGGTAATACTTTGAACGCCATTCTCTAAGATAATAACACTATTTAATGTATCACCATCTATTATAGTATTCGATATATAAGTTGTATCACCGGTAGTCAAAAATAGCGATGCTAATACAATGATATGACTCCCGAAATTAATATTCTCAACATATGTGCCGGGTTGGACTAAGACGGTATCGCCATCGGAGCTGACATCTATTCCCTGCTGTATAGTCGGTTGATCGACAGGGATACTGATTATCGTCGCCGACGCGGATATAAATAAGGCGAAGATAAAAAACATTGAAACCGCTACATACCTGGACATCTGTTCTCCTTGCTGAAATCTGATAGATTCAAAACAGCATACGCCAATTTTCTGAAAGCGACCCCAGATAATGAAAATTAATGACCTTAAAAAAAGATACTAAATAGTAATATGGGTTGTCAAGGAAAACATAGGAATTACTCGCGAATATTTCCCAACACTACTCGCAATTCGGCCAGCCTGATGGGGGTTCTGTCGGAAGGTCATCCGGGTGCAGCCAGCCCGGTTCGTAATCGGGGCACCAGGATATATCAGATTCGCCACGGAAATAATTTACCAGCTTGGTTACATCGCTGCCGATAATAGAGCAATCGCCGTTGGCGTCGGCTGAGCACCAGAAACCACCCAACAGGCATGGAATGCTGGATTCCATACCTCTGAAGTAGTTGACAAGGTATGTCACATCTCCGCCAATGACCATTGGCTGCCAGGCACCATTGAACATATTGACATCACCGGGCAAGTATTTATATGTTGTATCTATGCCGCAACCCACGTCATAAGCACCGATGTTGACACCGCCCTCGCCGGCGCCCACGCAGCAAGATGAATCGGTTAAATGATAATCAAGATTAACAGGATCGCAAAACCAGGGATCGCAATTGATGTTTCCCTCGCCTTCCCAGCTACCCTGGATATCCGAATATGTAATATCCAATCCTCCACTGGGAAGGTATATCTCATTGTATTCGCTGTTTGCGCTATCAGCCCAGAGGATAGTATTAACTATTTCCACATTTGAATAAAGCTGACAATAAATACCTCCGCCGTCATTGGACGCGAAATTTTCAGTAATAGTATTGTTAATTATATCAGCGTAACTGCCGCCTTCGCAGTAAATCCCGCCGCCGCCGGTGAATCCGGCAGAATTAGCTCGTATCAAATTAAAACTTATGTATGGCCTCGAGTATTCATGGCATACAATCCCCCCACCTTTTTCGATGGCTGTATTATCTCTGATAATATTATAGCTTATGGATGTGCTTGAACTATCAGAACAATAAATCCCTCCGCCCCAATCAGAGTAATTTCCAATTACCGAATTTTCGTTGATTAATACGAAAACATTGTTAGCGCAATAAATTCCCCCGCCGCTATGAATGGATTCGTTTCCACTAATCGTATTATTAACTACCATTAGCGAGCAATCTTCCGCGTAAATACCGCCGCCAAGGCTGCCGTTATTCGGGGTTTCGTTTTCACTAATAATATTATCAGATACAGTGATCCCATAGCTATTGTAGCAATAAATCCCTCCGCCAAACAGATTAGCTACATTGCTATCAATAGTATTATCACTTATAGTAGGAAAAGCGGTATGGCAATAAATCCCGCCCCCTTCGCTACCGGATGATGAGACATCGTTTCCGCGTATGATATTATTGCTGATAGTAGGGTAGCAAGTTTCATTACAGTAAATCCCTCCCCCGAAATATGCCGAATTATCAATAATCGTATTACTATCAATCATAGTATTAGAGTTTTCGCAATAAACACCGCCGCCCTTATCGGCATTGTTATTACTAATGAAATTGTTTCCTATTTGAGCATCGCTATATTCAAAACAACTAATCCCGCCGCCTGAATTACTGGCAATATTACCAGATATCGTATTATTACTAATTACCGGATTACAATTTTGATAGCAATAAACTCCAGCGCCAATCCAGGAGGTATTTCCGCTTATTAAATTATCGATTATATCAGGATTACAATTATCCCAACACATTATCCCGCCGCCATAAAGATTGACCGCTGAATTGACGATTACTTTATTTTTTAAAATTCGTGGACTAGAGCTATTTTTGCATGTGATTCCGCCACCGATATAGCTCGGGAACGCCCCCCCGCCTAAGCCTTTTGTTATGGTAAATCCGGTAATAACAGCCGTAGAATCCTCCCCCTCTATAAATGTAACGACACAGCCGGATGAATCACCATCGATGATTGTAGATGAAATGTATGAGGTATCATCGGTTGTTAGATATAGGGAACCGAGAACGATATTCCGCCCTGTGAAATTAATATTCTCTAGATACGTACCGGGCTGAACCAGTACTGTATCCCCGTTGGCCGATCCGTTTATTCCCGCCTGGATGGTGGTTGAATCACCCGGGACATTGATAATTGTCGCCATGGCTGAGCTGAGGTAAATAAATCCAAATATTATTAAAACAATCAAGCCTACCCTTTTCATCATTCCTCCTAAATTCTAAGTTCATACAACTCTACATCTGTTTGAATTTACTGAAGTTTTCGCTGCGGTACTGCAATTGGTTCAACGCAGGTAATGGAATCATTACGTTTATTTTACTAGTTCAACCCCGAATTTTACAATAAGGCAGCCCGAAGGCTGCCTTTGTAAATTTATATTTTACTACTCACAGTTAGGCCAGCCCGAGGGCGCGCCAACCGGCAAGTCGGCCGGTGTTGGCCAGGCCGGTTCGTAATCGATGCAATAGCTGAGAGTAGTTAAACCTCTGAAATAAGTCACCAGCTTGGTAACATCACTGCCGATAACAAGGCAATCACCATTAGCATCAGCCGACGCGAAGAAACCGTCGAGTAAGCATGGGTCGTTTAAAGCCCGGAAATAATTCACCAGATATGTAACATCAGCGCCTATAACAGTCGGCGGCCAGATACCATTTGGCATGTTAGCATCACCGGGCAGGTATTGGTAATCATCCAGTTCCGGGGCTTCCGCTCCCTGCACTATCCGTATAGTCGCGGTAGTTGTTCCTCCTAAGCCTTCCAGGATCGAACCCGGGCAGCCCTCGAATTCGATTTGATAAGTTATGTCGAAGAAACTATCAACATTATAAAGACCGCCGCCCAATTCAGTTAAACTGGTAACTCCAGGGCTCGGCAAGCCGAAATCAGTACCGCCGGTTACTCTGAACGAACAGAAGTCGGGATCGCCGAAAAGCTCGCCCTGCAAGCGGAACATATCGGCTTGGAATGTTTGGACCGGATCGCCGGGATTGCGCGGCGCGGTATGGACCTCGCACATCATCGGCACGGCCAGATGACGGTTGAAGCCAACAAGGTCGCCGGTACCCGATACGTCTAAATCAAGAGTTGCTTCGAAGCAATGACCGTGGCCGCCTAATGATCCGCCGGGTATTTCGCATTGCCCGGGCGGCAAGGGCATCGAACATACAGGGTGAGGTTCACTACAAATGAAATCCATTAGTATCGGTTCAAGCTCGATAGTAGTGCCCGGCGGCAAACCATCGATAATATACATCGGTTCTTCCGGCGCGGTATAAGGGCAGTCTGCGGGTAGATCAATGGTGCCTGTACCATTATCGGGAGCCAGGCATGTGCCCGGCGAGAAGCATTGGTCATCATAGCCGTCGCCGTCGCCATCGCCCAGGCATTCGGTTTCATCGCCACCATAGAAGCCACCAAAGAGAATACAATTGGCTTCAGTTGTAACTATACACGAACCATCGTATCCGCAGCAGGCGCCTGTCGGCGGAAGTACAACTTCGCCCGATCCCTGTTTCATGAGAACTGAAGCCGTGGTAGTGCCCAAATAATCATCTAATTGCGAACCAGGACAGCCTTCGAATTCTATCTGATAAGTAATATCAAAGAAGCTATCGATATCGTAAAGACCGCCACCCACGCCGGTCAGCGTAAATCCGCCGGGGCTGGGCAAACCATAATCATCACCTCCTGTGATTCTGAATGTACAGAAATCAGGATCGCCGAAAAGCTCGCCCTGCAATCGGAAAAATATGGCCGGGAAAGATTGAACCGGATCGCCGGGATTGCGCAGCCCGGTATGGACCTCGCACATCACCGGTACAGCAAGATGACGGTTGAAGCCATTAAGGCTGCCTGTCCCCGTCACTGTCAAATCAAGCGTAGCTTCAAAGCAATGACCATGTCCACCTAATGTTCCACCGGGTATTTCGCATTCACCTGGCGACAATGGCATCGAACAAACGGGGTGAGGTTCCTGGCAGATAAAATCCATTAATATAGGTTCAAGTTCGATAGTTGTACCGGGTGGTAAGCCTTCTATTATATACATTGGCTCAAGAGGAGCTGTGAAATCGCAATCGACTGGCAGATCAGGTGTGCCGGTACCGTTATCCTCAGCCAGGCAGGTACCTTGCGGGAAACATTGGTCGTCGTAACCATCGCCGTCGCCATCGCCCAGACATTCGGTTTCATCACCATCGTAGAAGCCGCCCAGGAGAGTACAATTCGCTTCGGTTGTAACCATACACGAGCCATCGTATCCGCAGCACGCTCCCGTTGGCGGAAGCACGACATCGCCAGATCCCTGCTTCATGCGCACGGAAGCCGTTGTAGTGCCCGAATAATCATCTAACTGCGAACCAGGACAGCCTTCGAATTCAATCTGATAAGTGATATCAAAAAAGCTATCGATATTAAAATAACCATCTCCCATATCGGTTAGCGCAAAGCCGCCGGTACTGGGCAGGCCGAAATCATGACCGCCCATGATTCTGAACGTACAGAAATCAGGATCGCCGAAAAGCTCGCCCTGCAATCGGAAAAATACGGCCGGGAATGATTGAATCGAATCCCCGGGATTGCGCGGCCCGGTATGAACCTCACACATCACCGGTACAGCAAGATGACGGTTGAAGCCATTGAGGCCACCTGTCCCAGTCACCGTCAAATCAAGCGTAGCTTCAAAGCAATGGCCATGTCCCCCCAACGATCCGCCGGGCATTTCACATACGCCTGGCGACAATGGCATCGAACAAACGGGGTGAGGTTCCTGGCAGATGAAATCGGTCAAAATCGGTTCAAGCTCGATAGTCGTACCGGGTGGTAAGCCTTCTATTATATACATCGGCTCAAGCGGAGCGGTGAAATCGCAATCGGCGGGTAGATCAGGAGTGCCGGTGCCGTTGTCCGGAGCCAAACAGGTACCTTGAGGATAGCACAGGTCATCGTAGCCGTCGCCGTCGCCATCACCCCGACAAAATGTATCATCACCGAAATAAGTACCGCCGATGTTGTCGCAATCGGCTTCTGACATCAAAGCACATTGGCCGTCATTAGCGCAACAGGCTCCTGTAATAGCGCCTGTACCCTGTTGTACGCGAATGACTTCGGTTGTGATGCCGGCGTATCCATCCAACTGCGAACCCGGACAGCCTTCAAATTCGATTTGATACATGATATCAAAGAAACTATCGACATTGTATAAGCCGCCGCCAATATCAGTGAGCGTACATTCTCCGGGGCTGGGCAGGCCGAAATCGAGTCCGCCAGTTATTCTAAAAGTGCAAAAATCCGGATCGCCGAAGAGCTCGCCGGATAGGCTGAAAAACATTTGCTGAAATGTTTGAACCGGATCACCGGGATTTCGCGGGCCAGTGTGAACCTCACACGATACCGGAACTGACAGGTGGCGATTAAAACCAAGAAGATCGCCGGTGCCTGATACGGTTAAATCAAGTGTTGACTCGAAGCAGTCTGCATGTCCGCCCATCATACCTCCCGCCATTTCACAAATGCCGGGTGGCAATGACATCGAACATAATGCCATTGGAATACCACACAAGATATCCATGAAAATTGGCTGAAGTTCGATTGTGGTGCCGGGCGGCAAGCCGTCGATTATGTACATCGGTTCTGAAGGAGCGACTATCTGACAATCCGCCGGAAAATCGATTGTGCCTGAACCGTTATCGGGAACAACACACTGGGATAACGCTAATGATCCCCAAAGAAGAATCAACACTAGGGTCATTAATCCAATCATGTTCATTTGCTGTTTAATCATCTGATATCTCCTTTCAAACAGATTACATTTATAAACAGTATTTTAACTATCATCCTATTCGCAATTGGGCCAGCCACTCGGGGCATCGCCCGGCAGGTCCTCAGGAGTCGGCCAGGCCGATTCGTAATCCGGGCAATAATCCAACGATGTCATACCTCTGAAATAAGTTACCATCTTGGTAACATCACTTCCAAGTATAAGGCAATCGCCGTTGGCATCGGCCGAACACCAGAAACCATCGAGCAAGCATGGCTGGCTGGACGGCATAGCCCGGAAATAGCTCACCATGAAGGTGACATCTCCGCCGATCGCTAAAGGCGGCCAGCCACCGTGGTACATATTGGCATCGCCGGGCAAGTATTCATAACCCGTTACCTCATACGTAACATAGGTACTGCATTCAGGACCTAAGTTTAAGGTTTCATAGTTACCGGCGCTATCCCTGGCGATGGCTTCAAAATAGTATTTTGTCCCGCTCTGGGCGCCCGTAAAAGTATAGGATAATGTATCAATGTTCGATAGCCAGACCGTCCAGCCACCCGAACCGGCTTTACTGTAAACCGCATAGGAATTTATCCCAAGCGTTGGCATAGAATCGGAGGCGGCGGACCAGTTGACTAAAAACGATGATGAATAAGCGGTATCGGGTGACGATGCCACGCAGCCATATGGACGTCTATAATCGAAGATAAATTGCCAGGGCCATGACCAACCTGACCAACCGGCTTCATTTTTCGCCCTGACTCGCCAGAAGTAATTGCCCTGCCCCCAGGTATCGAGTCCGACATACCTGTAATCAGTCGTAAGCGTACTATCTTCCAATAAAAGCGGTATCATGTTTGATTCAAAGGAAAGCTGAAAATGGAATTGTGTGGCACAGGGTGTATGAATCCATTGGAAATCCATCATAGCATTATTGTACGCGTGCAGGTCATAAGGAAATTCGTGAGTTGGGGTAACCGGGGGTGAACCCGTGCCAACATCAAGATCAGCGAAAATGGTGTAACCTTGAGTAATACTAGTGACACTAACATCAGTATCGGTGCCATAATAATCTCTTGAATTAGGATAAGTATTCGGCCCGAAGTTAACGTTAAAATTCTGCCTGAATGGATCTTGATAATCCATGCCATTAGTGCCATGTTCAAGGTGGTAGGCATTATCGGCCTGTTCCAAAGCCACCATATAATGATTGGCCGCCGGCTGTCCCGGCCACCATTGATTGTCATTATTGGTTTGGTTTTCATCGACATGATAAATTAATAATCCCTCCGCCGCCAGTGCGGTATCGGTAAATAGCCCATGTCGGTTTTCCACAAGGAAATATTCGTTGCCGCTATAATCACCATGCGTCCAGAGTTTATATACCATAGCGCTATCTTCAACCGCGTGAATCATTACCCATGGCGTAAAACAACCGACAGTTATTGGAGTAACAAAGCCGATTTTTACTCGCGTATAGGCATCAAGGAAAGCCGGACTGCTGCCGGAAATCGTATCAGGTGCGCCCAGATTACCTAGCCAACCGCCGTAAGCCATCAACGACCAACGGCCAAGTCCCCACGAATCGAATGGGATGTCGTAATCGTAAAGATCGGCAGCGCCCAGCAGATGGCAGAACTCATGAGCGTGTACGCCTACTGTGGCATCGCCGGGATTATATCTGTATTCGGGATTAATTGAATAGTTTTGGACGTAAACACCATCCCGCGTCTGAGCAGTAATCCCCCATTGATGAGACCATATATCCAGAGTATCGCCAGAGGTTTCCGCTCCCATGCCGGAATGAAGTATTATTATGCCGTCAACATAGTTGTCGCCATTGTTATCATAATTGGCGAAATTCACCAGCGGATCGATAATGTCTAATAATTCTTCACACAAGCCCTGGGAGTTGTTGGGATAGGTTCCCAAACCGTATGAGAATGATCCTCCGTCGGACGTATAATGCTCCCGATTATTAGACAAACCATGCCAGCCATATGTCGAGGGATAATTAACCGTGACAATATCGAGATTGCCATATGAAGCGCGTGAGTAAAACTCTCTTAACGATGCCCCCACAGAATAAGTTTGTCCGAAAATTAAGCTATCGAAATCGGTTTCGTTGCTCCCCCCCAATTGATCGGGGAACTCCACCAGGACAGCAAGAACATTCCAGTTTGCCGCAATAGTGCCGGGCTGAAATAACGGCTCATCAGGACCCTGGTTGATTCCCATTTCAGCCATATAACCAGGATTAGTCATGAAGATTGGTTTAGCTACTTCCCCCCTGCGGATTTTCTCGAGGATATCAGGATGCGGCGGCATGGCTACGATCAGCGAATAAGTAGTAATAACCAAGATAACTGATAACATAAACTTTTTACCCATGCCTACAAACCTCCTGAGTCTGATGAATTTCTATAGAAGTCATTTTAACCCTCTAACTAAGCCAAATTTTAGAAACTAAATTATCAGAGAGCAACTACTTGCCCCGAATCAAAGATGCTAAACAAAAGATACCATACTGTATTTATTTGTCAAGAAAAATTAGGCTCTAAATGCTATTATAGAGTTATAGAGTTCTATGTTATTTATAAAGTTAGGGAACTATTACTGCCGCTCCATTAAATCTTCCGTGACGAAGATCATCCAGAGCAGTATTCGTTTCGGCAAGTGGATATGAGTGAATTTCAGTTTTAACAGGTATTTTTGGAGCTAAAGCCATGAACTCTTCGCCATCCCGCCTCGTAAGATTGGCAACCGAACGAACAATCCGTTCGCCCCAGAGTATGGAATACGGAAACGAGGGTATATCGCTCATATGTATCCCGGCGCAGATAACCGTACCACCTTTAGCCACTGCTTTAAGAGCGGTAGGTACAAGCTCTCCCACCGGCGCGAATATAATCGCGGCATCTAAAGGCTCGGGTGGTATATCATTTGCGGATCCGGCCCAAACAGCGCCTAGCTTTAAGGCAAAACCTTGCGCGGAAACATCCTTAGGACGGGTAAACGCGTAAACTTCACGCTTCTGAAAACCGGCAACCTGTATTAATATATGAGCCGCCGCGCCGAAACCGTAAAAACCCAAACGTTTACCCTCCCCCGCCATAGATAAAGCCCGATAGCCGATCAATCCGGCGCATAACAGCGGGGCCGCCTGAATATCGGGAAAGCCCGGTGGAATGGGGAAGCAAAAACGCTCATCGGCGATACACATCTCGGCGAAACCGCCGTTTATCTGATAGCCAGTATAGCGAGCGCTATCACATAAATTTTCGCCGCCCGAAAGGCAATAACCGCACCAGCCGCAACTCCACCCCAGCCAGGGCACACCAACGCGTTGGCCCGGCGAAAAGTTTGCCGTATTTTCGCCTACTTCCATGACAGTGCCGACGATCTGATGGCCTGGTATAATGGGTAAATTCGGTTCAACGAGATCGCCATCGACCACATGTAAATCGGTGCGACAGACCCCGCAAGCACGCACTTTCAGCAAGACTTGCCCCGGTCCCGGAGTCGGATCGGGTAGCCTTACAAGTTGAAGGGGCTGTTTCGGTTTATTCAGAATCATCGCCAGCATAACGAGTCCTTGATTAGCAAGGAGAGCTAAATTTCATTGAAAAACCCACTTGGCTCAAGTTCATTTTTTGAACTTCCCGATCTTTAAAATGTCCGCTATATTTGCCTTCCGGGATATGATCGGTTCTATAACTTTCTCAACTGATGAAATTAACGTGGTCACGCCGGGTCCATGCCCACCATTTAAACAATCACTATGAACGACTATGCCTATCGTTATAGCGCCTTTTTTGAATGTCCTTCCGTATGTATTATCCTGATCCAACAGAGCGACGAAGTCCCCAAACCTGATCTGATCCAGTTTATATTTTTTAACAGTTGACGGATCGCTGGTCATTATATCATAATCGCCGGTTCCTATATTTGAATCACCAATTCCCGATCCCATACAGGATGCCGGCACCAAGGTAGTTACCGGTATTTTCAGTTTTTTGTTTTTTAATTGCTTGACATTCATTTTTTTCAATAATGACGGCGCTAAATTGATGATCCTGATTTTTGGGTAATCCAAAAGGGTTAATCCTTGTCCTTTGGCATTAATAATAATCTTGTCATCATAAGTCATTTTTGCTTTTACTTCTTTGGGAAATTCAACTATCAAGTGCTCGGATCCCCCATGATGACCAATCACTACGCCTTTTTTGCCCTTGGCTTTACCTGATACAATAGTGGCAATATTTCCGGCGCAAGCGTAAGTTTGCACTCCCCTATTAGGATGCTCATTGGGTTTGTGAGTATCCGCTGTGCAACTTACACCGGGCTCGATATGGTCACCGGCCCAGCCAAATGCCGAATCACCGATCTGGACGTTTACCGTGATTCCACCGATACTTGGCAGGTAGAAGGGTTTACCTTTGTGATCGACGTTCCAACCTCGCTGTCCCCACGGTGGACCGGGTTGGCATTGAAGTAAAAACTCAACTACTTTGCTTTCATTTGTCTTTAACATAGGCACCTTCAATCTAGCTTATAATATCTTGTTTTCATTAACCCTCACGATTGTACTTAATCGTCATCACAGGAATATTTGAAACATTTCCGGTTAAAAGTCAAGGGATAGATTCAAATATATCAGACCGATTACAGGTTAAACAAAAAATCAGGCCACACTCTATTTAGCATGGCCTGATTTCAAAGACTCAGAATTATTTGCCAATTTATTTTGTTGGAATAATCCTTCCTGCGGTCACTGTTTCGCAATTCGGCCAGCCGGCTGGGGCTTCTTCCGGCAGTTCGGATGGGTCGTGCCAGGCGGGCTCGTAGTCGGGGCAATAGCTCAGCGAGGTCAATCCTCTGAAGTAGGTCACCAGCTTGGTGACATCACTGCCGATAACCAGGCAATCGCCATTGGCATCGGCCGAAGCGAAGAATCCATCAAGTAAGCAAGGACCGCTTATAGCTCGGAAATAGTTGACAAGATATGTCACATCAGAACCGATGACTGCCGGAGGCCAGATACCGTTGGG
>JAAEQD010000179.1 GCA_024231855.1 Candidatus Zixiibacteriota bacterium | reverse complement strand
TGTCCAACCATCATCAACATCAGAGTTATTTTGAGTAATATCATTATCGGTTAAAAAACATTGTCCCGATCCGTCATAATCAGCCGAAGGATCGCCACGATCCCAATTTGCGGGAACGCCGCGTTCCCACATTCCGGCGACGGCAGTACCGTTGATTGTCCAACCTTTGTCGGTTTCGAAATCATCCTCAAAAACCACAACCGTTCCAGTGATTGCCAACGCATGCAAAGGCACACTTGGATCTGGGTTATAAAATGTTCCATTAGATGATTCATCGACGCTGATATAAAAACTTACGTAACCCTCGCAAGGTGTTGGAGGTAATACAACTTCGTATTGATCGGTCGCCGTTTCAGTTAAGGTGGCTTCAATAAATGATCCGCCCTCAACCGAGGCATATACTTTGCCAGTACCAGAAACGATAGAGCCGGCACCGGTGGCCGTTACAGTAACATCAAAAGTGGTTTCCGCACCCGGTGTAACAGTGGTAGGAATACCGCCCGGATAAGTAAATTCTACAAGTGAAGTGGATGGAAAAACGCCAACAGCATGCCAGGCCTGTAAAACCCTCTCGCGCCATTCATGAGTTGGATCAAGATCATCAGCCGCAGTTAGAGTAGCGAGGGCTGCCTGATGATAATTAGTACCTGAAGACCAATAATAACAATTTGCGCGATAAGCGATCTTGATGGCATTTTGGACGCCTATTCCATCAACAGTCACTCCGTGATGAAATCCGCCATCAGATAAAAGATAAAACCACTTATTGCCAACACCGCTGTTGGTATGAACACCACAGTAGTCATTATCAGACTGGGGGATACAACCAACAACATCGACCCAATAAACATCGGAAGTTCCGTAATAATCAGGATCAGCGCCATGTATCTGATATTCAGTCCAAACGTAGCCCTCATGAGGCGTATCCATATGACGCATAGGTATTAAGCTTGTATTAAAATTCTCGGCCAGTTTCCAATCCGGTGTATCATACTCCGGAATACTAAATTCAAAGGCGGCGCCCATCATATCGGAAAATGATTCATTAAGAGCGCCTGATTCTGACTGGTAAACCAGATTAGATTCCAGATCTGTGATAGCATGAGCCCACTCGTGGGCAATAACATCGGGACATCCGGCCAGCGATTGATAATCTAATCCATACTCAGATCCCCAACTCCAAATTACAATCCGAGAGCCGTTCCAGTAGGCATTATTATTCCCCTCAGTGGAATAATTGACGGACACATTCATATAACTGCCAGCATCATCATAGCTGTTACGTCCTAATTCCGCCAACCACCAATCATAAATCAGCGCAGTATAGACATGGGCATCAACGGCCGGGGCCTGGATATCAGGATCATCCCAAATGTTGTCATCATCAACGGCCACATCTCCCGGAAGAGTAGTGGTTGCCAATGAAGTCTGTATCCAGCGATTAAAAGCCATTTGACCATCATGGCCATGTGGATTGTTAGCCGCCTGACGAGTGTTATCAGTCATAGAATAATCGGTTCCATCAAAATCAGTATCGATATGATCTCTGGTTTCACCCATTACACCGGTTCCGGTGCCGATAGCCTCCGTATCCATGATCCGATTGGCCTTATACACAACCTCACCATTTGTGGCATCAATAAAATATTCCCAGCGGCCCATTGGAGTATCTGACAGCAAGAATAACCGCCAGCAAAGATAATGAGTCCCCATCCATGGAAAAACAACCAGTTCCGCTTCACCGGGATTAGTCTCACCAAAAGATCCAAGTAATTCATCGTGGGCAATTTCGACCGCAGACTGATTGGTCAGGGTCGGGGTAACATCAAGATCTATATATGCTTCATAAATACCATTTATCGTCCTCAATTCACCGGAGGACTTAAAGTGGGCAAGAACTTCCCCGCCTAAAACTCTGACTCCTTTGTGATGTTGATCAAAACGGATATGAGTCATACCGAGTCTATCTTCTTCTGTTTTCTTTACGATAAGTTCTTCGGTAGGTGATTCCATTTTGTAGGCGCCACGATTGGCCTCAAAAAACTGCATAACAGTTCCAACTTTATCGTCATTTCTTTCCATTACGGCCAAATCGCCCTCAACATGCACCGGGATACCAAGAGCGTTTTCCCGATAATGTTCCACATTAGGGTTATTCCTCAAGAGATTTTTGCCATAATACTTTTCAATAGAATTTTCGGCAAAACAGAAAGTTGCTGTCAATAAGACAAGGATCAGGGTGACTGTAAAATTTCTCATTCTTTCCCCGCTATAAATTATTAATCAAAAAAAAAAAAAAAAGT
>JAAEQD010000178.1 GCA_024231855.1 Candidatus Zixiibacteriota bacterium | reverse complement strand
ATCGCGAAATAGCCGTCTCCTGACATGGCAATAACGGCATTGGTACTGTGATTGTAATTCGTAGTAAGCACGTCGCCTTCACTTGAGTATAAAATGAAACTGGCGCGTGATGTTGGCATAATTTTAGCCTCGCAGCGATATTTGAGGATAGTATTCCCCCTGGATGAAATCAATGTTCCCAAAAAGGATTCTACGGCAAAGCGGTTTCCCGCATTTAAATAAACGATTCTCCTTGCTTCTTTGCCGGTTCCCTCCCATACCTCAAAGCCCACAGGATTTCCCGCCACATCTATCAGTAGACTATGGTCTTCTGGATATTCCAGGGTATCCACTGTTTTGATGCTGGCGGCGATTCTAAGTCGTTTCGTCTCAAGGGTATCTTGAGAATAGGCGGTAGAAACGCAAAGCAAATACAAGAAAAGAATGCCGAAGATTAATCTCGTTAATGGTTTTTCCCTAAGGATTTCCATCATAATCCCTCCTTCATTTTTAGTAAGTAATGTTATCAACGAAAGTAAAGATTACCCCCAATCTAATATGCCCAATATTTTATTGTTCGTCGCCCGGCCAAATTTAGGCCATACAATCAATCCAAATTAAATGAGCCATATACGCGGCTAATGACCGTGCATTACATTAAAACCTATCCTCGAAACTTTTTGGGTATAATCAAAGCTGCTGATTAAAAGACAAGATATCAATCATGAATAATTGATATATCACTATGACTTGTCAAGTATAATCAATATTTCAGGAATATGTCAATAAGACAAGAATAGGTCTTTAATGCGTACGTATAAATACGCAGTAATTTTAAATAGAACTTAGTGTTTTAAATATAGAATTTGGTTTAGATCTGTTATCAATACATGTTTACAATTAATTCCATGTATCGGGGCTGTTTAAAGTAACCGCGAAAACTCGTCCTCCGGCGAAGACCAACAGGATCAAGTCCAGGATAAGCCGGGCATCAGATTGATCTGTATACGATTTGATTATCTGGATCCATAGCTGAGACTGCCGGCTATCATTTCCACAAGCCCTGAGAGTGGAAAACAGATTAGCCTTGTCGCCGCCCTAGTCCAGAAATCCCTGGCCGAGCCCGGTACTGGGTCTCATCAAAGGAGATACAACTCCCGGGCCAGCAACCTCGAGGATGAGAATCGAATGCCCATAGGGGAAAAGGCGACCTCGGGCTGGCCACCAGCGCCCTCCTGACACTGATCGGAATGATCTCCCTGGGCGTTCTTTACTTCGTCGCCATCCTGATCAGCGACAACATCGGCGGTGTCAAGCTGATGATGAGCCGCGATAACCTGGGCGCGATCGCGTGGGCATGGAAGCGATCGGATCTCGAGCTTAAGGTTGAGGACTAATTAGCTTTCGATTATCCAGGCAATTCAACTCGAGGTTGTTGGCCATGGCCGCGGGGTAGCCTGGTTGATGGTTGCTCGAGGAGATGGCCTCACCATCAAAGACTTCATAACTCAATTAATGTCAAACGATTCGAAGCTCATGAAACCGTTTGCGCAACGGTTGATTAAGCGATTGAGCTTCCTTTAGCCCTTTTCATTTAAAGTCCGCTTGATTTTTAGGAGTGGTTTTAATATTATCTCTTTGTCCTTAATATTGCTTTTAAGCAGATGAAGAGTTTTGATAATTGCTGATTAATGGTTGGAAAATCTCAAATTGAGGATGCTGAGAGGAATAAAAGAGACTGATAAAAAGATACGAGAAACTCGTAAAACTATGGCATTGGCTCAATCATTACAGGATAAGCTCAAAGCATAAAAGGTGATTAAAGCTCTGGAGCGAACCCGCAATACAAAACGAAGTGAACTGTTTGATGACCAGGATGCTATAAACGTCCAACGTGAGGGGTTCATTAAAAATATCGAGAAGCAACTGAAGCAACGACGGGACGCGCAGACGTTATTTACTCTTAGATGAAAAGTGAAGTAACTTGCAATTAATCAAATCCATTCGTGATACGCTTGTTTCGTTTCTAGAAGAATTGGATAACACTGACGGAAAAACGGGCGGAGATAGCAGTCTCCAAAAATATCTCAAATCACACCATCAATTATTATCTATGCGGCTGGCCGGCGCTCCTATTATTGATCTTCTTTATTGGGATTCAGAAAATAAAGCGAGAGAATTTGAAAAATATTGCGGCGATAAAACGCGTTATAGGATCTTTTCCTGGCCAGATAGTAGCTTCAATCCCACATTAAATGATAAATTCAAGGGTATCGAGCGCCATATGTCAGATCGGATTATTGATAAAGCCAATTCGAATTGCTCTATTCCCGGCAAAACAGTGAGTGGCGCATGGACCTTTTCTGCTAAGGACTACAATGGGGAATTCAAACCCGCAGTATTAACTTCAAAGAAGAAATTTGTTGAACAGCAAAGCTTGAAAATCCGAGGAGGAGAAATGATGAGGGCTAAAGCGTTATTTTCAGTTGTTTGGTTGGTGCTGTTATTATCGTCATTTGCAAATAGTCAGTTTGATCCTGATTCCGGCTTAGTCGCTTATTGGAGCTTTGACGATAGCACAGCATATGATTTTTCAGGAAACGGGCATCATGGCTCTATCTATGGCCCAACGCCTGTTCCTGGAAAGTCTGGCACCGCGATGAGCTTTGATGGACTAAATGACTATATTAATATCGGTAATGGTGTTAAACCCCCTTTTCCTGCCACTGTAAGCATTTGGGTTAAACCTGATATACTTAGAACTAATGTCTTTTTAAGAAATGATGTATGGGATAGTAGTTATTACAGATATGGGCTAGGTTTGTATTATCGATCAGATGGGAGGATAGAGGCGATATATTTCGAAGGCTATTCCACATCATCGAACAGGGTAAATACGATATCAAATGACCCAATTGTAGTTATTGATGAATGGCATAACTTTACCGCTGTATTCAACGGACACAGGAATGTAAAATTGTTTTGGGATGGAGAAGAGATACCTAGTTATTATGATGGCACTGGCTCGGGAATGAGTTACTCCGGCGCAAGCGGCGCCCTGGGACATCATCGTCCCCCGGATAGTTATTATGATGGAGCGCTTGATGAAGTAAGGGTATATAACAGGGCATTAGCTGATAATGAAGTTTCAGAACTGTATTATTCTACGAACGCCGGTAATGCGCTGGTATTCGACGGTTCAAACGATCTTGTCAATATTCCGGGATCCGGTAATTATGCTTTTGGTTCAGGGGATTTCACTATTGACATGTGGATTAATCCAAGTTATTTGGCTGGCAACTTTCGGGTTTTATTTTGTAATCGCAATTTAGATAATTGCCAGTTTAATATCACGCCAGGCGGGGCGTTAGAGTTGTATGGTGGTGGTCAACGCATAATTGTTTCCAGTAATTTATCCTGGGAACTGGGCAATTGGTATCATGTTGCTGTAACTAGAATATCAGGGAATCTTGGGATGTATAGAGATACATTACAAGTTGCATCTGCTTATAATACACGAAGTGTTGGAAATACAACTAATATAAATATTGGAACACGCAACTATTATGTAAGTCATCCTTTTAATGGAATGATTGATCAGGTAAGAGTATGGAATGTAGGTAAAACCCAGGAGGAAATTTCAGCGATATACAATCAGGCGATTGACCCGTCAACATCCGGCTTAGTTGGTTATTGGGATTTTAACGAAGAAATCGAAAGCCAGGATGTAATTGACTTATCCCCTTTTAGTAATAATGGCACATTAGGAAATAACTCTTCTGTAGGAACTGATGATCCAAGCCGTGTTCTTTCTACCGCTCCAATTATTGGCCATTCTCCGGCAAATCATGACCTACAGGTTACAAACGTCAGTGTTCCAGATGAAGGTTGGACCGGGCTTTTAGTGGATATCGAATGGACCGTTGCTAATAATGGCGTTTCATCCATCGAAAATGAATGGTTAGACTATATTTTCCTTTCATCGGATAATGCTATCGGAAATGATAGTTTGGTTGATAGTTTATTATTTACTAACGGAATAGCGCCTGGTGATAGCGTTAATACCATTCAATCCATTTTAATCCCTGTAGACGCGCCCTCAAATTATTGGGTAGTTATTCAAACAGACGCCCATAATCAAATTGTGGAGTCTGGCTATGAAAATAACAACATCAGGATTTCTACCGGCCCGATAACGATTCACCAAAGCGATTATCCTGATTTAGTTGTTTCAAACATTGAAGCATCAGATACGGCAACCAGTGGGCAGACTGTCGGATTGAGTTGGATTGTAACTAATACCGGCAATATGCCTACTGATGCTCCGCTCTGGTATGATAAGGCTTATTTATCAATAGATTCTGTGCTGGACGGCAACGATTACCTGCTGGGGAACTTCCAGAATCCACATTACTTAATTCCCGGGCAAAGCTATATTCAGAATGTTTCAGGTTCGGTTCCCTGGGGATTGAGCGGACCTTATAATATCATAATATTTACTGACGCGAATGATCATCTAAATGAACATTCAGGTGAGGGTAATAACACCGGAGCCAGCGATTCATCGACATACATTGTTATTGATCTTCAGCCCGCGCCGGATCTGGAGGTAGTAATCAATCCGAATCCAATTATACCATCTGCTGCGAGAGTTGGCGATCCGATTACAGTCGGTTGGACGGTTACGAATATCGGTGACGCTTCCGCATCCGGTGAATGGTTAATAGATTGGATCATGCTTTCAGAAGATAATATCCCAGGAAGTGGTGATTTCCATCCCGGGGGAGGATATCCTCATAATTATTTCACAGGTGATGATCTTGGTCCTGACGAAAGCTATACGCGGACAGGGACAGTCTATTTAGATAATAGTCTGGATGCGGGAACTTATTACTTGTTCGTCTGGACCGATGTCAGGATGGAGTATCCTGATCGAGATCTAAGTAATAATTTCAGTCAGCTTTATGAAATAGAAATACTGCCTAGAAATCCTACGGATCTACAGGTAACGTCGGTTTCTATGGATCAGACTGATATTAATTCGGGATCGTTATTACAAATCGAATGGACAGTTACCAATATCGGCCCGGAGGATCTGTATTCGAGTAGTTGGACGGACGCGGTTTATCTATCGCCTGATACTTCATTTATGGCAGCTAACTCCGGAAATGCCGTAGCGACATATGATGGTAATTTTCAAACGAAAACGCGTGATGGCCATGGAATTGATTTGTTTAATAATTCCTCCAGAGATCAACAGGTTTTATCATACACTTTTAGCGGAAATCTGCTTATCGATAGCTCGTATACGATTGTTGATACGATTGCAATTCCGAATGAATATTCAGGCTTATATAATCTGGAAGTTTGCACTGATGTAAACAACAACGTCAATGAAGATAATCTCGATTGGGAAGACAATAACTGCACTAATGTTACTTCATCTTTACAGGTAAACTTTACGCCTGTCGATTTACAGGTTTCAAGCATCGTGCCGCCGTCAAATGCCTGGTCTGGCCAAACAGAGCCGATTCAGTGGACTGTAGTGAATGCGGGTACTGGAAGAACTGCCATCGAATCCTGGGCTGATAAAGCGTATCTCTCTTCGGATGATTCTCTGGATATCGAACTTGATATCTTGCTCCTTGAATATGACCATAACGGAGCACTTCCGCCTTCCGATGATTATACGGTAAACCTGAATCTAGATATTCCCAACGGATTACAAGGTGATTACTATGTTTTTGTTTTAACCGATGTTGATAACAATATATTCGAAGACGATCAAGAAGATAACAATATTAATTCGGAATCATTCGCTATTAACCTTACTCCACCGCCCGATCTTCAGGTAACAGAATTAATAGCCCCCGATTCGGCTTTCTCCGGCCAGTCTATAAATATCCAGTGGGCCGTCATAAACGCCGGAATCGGAAATACCGCGGCAAGTATGTGGTGGGATAAATTATATTTATCCTCCGATAGCGCTTATTCTGTCGATGGCGATGATCTGTTACTGAGCCTATCTCAAAGCGGAATTCTTGATGCCGGTTCGGGATATATGGAGAATAGGGAAATTACTATTGCTTCCGGAATCGAAGGAAGGTATTATCTGAAGGTTTACGCTGACGCTGATGATGAAGTCTATGAGTATCAAGAGGAAGATAACAACAAATACATTATCCCGATTGTACTGACAATTCCGGAACCGGGTGATCTCCAATTATCCGATTTGATCGTTACGGATTTCCAGTCCTCGGATCAGGCAATAGCGGGCGATACATTGACGCTTAGCTGGACGATTCTAAATCAGGGTGAATTTCCGACACCATCTAATATTAACTATTGGCTTGATGGTATTTATATCTCTGCTGACGATATCCTAGAAATCGAATCTGATTTAAGAATAGGTCAGGCCAGTTATCACCAGGTATTGCAGCCTGAAAGCAGCTATACAGTAAATAGAACTATAGATTTACCCGATGGCATAGAAGGCCAATGGTATCTTTTCGTGATGTCGGATTATTCCAACCTGGTCGAGGAAGTAATCGACGCCAACAATAGCGCCTTAGATTCAGTTTATATACAACTCCTGCCGCCTGATTTAGCGGTAGTGTCTGTAACTGTACCAGATTCTGCGGATTGCGGGCAGCCGTTTGATGTGAGCTGGATTGTGATAAATCAGGGAATCGGCGCGACTAAAGTGTCATCCTGGTATGATGGCGTTTATCTGTCGCATGATCAGGTAATTGATGGGAACGACTATGTCCTGGAATCTTATCGAAATGAGAGCATCCTGAAGGAGGACTCAACATATAGTATGGCGATTTCACCGGAAATCCCGCTTGGTTTATCCGGCAGCTATTATGTTATCGTGGAAACCGATAAAAACGATGATGTTTATGAATATGTCAACGAGAACAATAACAGCACGACTACACAGGATATATTTCAGGTAATCATTCCCGAACCCGGAAATCTGGTTGTGACGAGTATTGATGCTCCCGATAGCGTTATCGCCGGCGAAGAAATAACGATAAGCTGGACTGTCGAAAATGTCGATACGTTGAATGACGTATCAGGCTTGTGGACCGACGCGGTTTATCTTTCCGAAGATACGTTATGGAATTTTGATGATCCACTTATAGGCACAGCAGAACATTCTGAGGTATTATTAGCGGGAACAAGTTACAGCAAATCGCTGACACTCGATATAGCTGATTTCCTGGGTGACCTTGAAGACGATATGCCGGGCGTTATCCCCGGGGATTATCATACAGTAGTCTGGACGGATATCCGCAACAATATTTATGAGACCGATGAAACCGATAATATCGGCTATTCCGACAGCTTGGTCTCGGTTGAGGTTAGCGAGCTAACGCTCGGCGTGCCCGATTCCGCGGTACTTAATACGGGAGACGAGCATTACTATCGGGTTGAGGTGGTAGAGAATGGTGATCTTAAAATACGAATCAACATGCAAAGCCAAGTTGATCTAATGCAGCTATATGTTGGGTTTGGAGAAATACCCGACTTGATACATTATGATTGGAAGTATGAAGTTTATGATGATTTTGAAATTGTTATCCCATCCGAGCTTCAAGAAGTATGTTATTTTATGCTGAAAGATGAATTTGTTTCAGATTCGTGTGAATATGTAATCCTTGCCGATGAAGTACCGTTTGGAATTGATGCTTTCTTTCCTGCTCAAGGAGGAAATGATGGATTTGTCACTGTTAATCTAACTGGATCTGGTTTTGACGAATCAGCAGTACCCTCGTTAAATTATAACTCAACTGTTGTTAGACCGCTCCGGCTTAAAGTTAATAATAGAACAAGCATAGATGCTATTTTTGATTTAAACGAAGCTGAGATTGGTAATTATAATGTTATAGTAATCACTGATGGAGATACATCTATCGCTTCGGAAACATTTGCCGTAGAGACCGGACTTGGATTATTGGAACCTTTAACCGCCAACCTTAGCGGTCCTTCAGTTATTCGTCGTGGTGGAAGCGTTACGTATACTGCAACCGTTGAAAACTTATCTAACATTGATGTGGAATATGTTTTACTTAGCTTTTTTGTCGGAAATTTTAATGGAACTAGCATAGATATGATGATTGATGAGGAGTGGGATGATGACGATCCATATTCTGATGATGAATATATCTTTAAACAGATTATAATACCTAATCTATCTGCGGGTAGTGAAATTCAAATCCCGATAAGAGTGTCGAACATTTTTGAATCGACAACCTCACTGGTTGTTGTAAGGCCAAGATCAGAACAATACATGCAATCAATTATAGAAAACAGGGGGCGATATTTTAGAGAAATACTATTAACAAATACTGATATTCTTGGTGAATTTCCAGACTTAGATTCGCTTTTAATCCAGGAAGATAAATGGGTCGCTTTCTGGCTTTATGCAATGGCTAGATATGGAATTATAGGAATTTATGATGATTTCTGGGATGAAGTTCCTTTAAGTACTGCTAATTGGAAAAATTTGACTAATGGCGCATTATATCTGATTTGCAGGACAGCTATTAAAGCATTTGCGACAGCGGGGGAAAATCCCATCCTTATTCCTAATCCATTGGGGCCTCCCATTCAATGGCCCGGGTGGGGACCTGCCGGTACCGAAGTTGTCGATCATTTATTATCGCCAGCTTGTGATTGGATTGAAGAATTACCTGACGATTGGGAATTTCCACATTGGAATCCACCCGATTATACACCTGAAGAATGGATGTGTGGCATAGCCGGAATACCGTTTCGTCCTTTATTTCATCAACGAGATGAAGATGATGATTGCCCGCCAATACCAGGAAGTTCATTTATTCCACTTACCCCAATTTATCCGCGCGACCCCAATGAAAAAGTCGGCCCTACTGGCCCGGATGAGGATAACCTCGTCACAACTCACCAAACATTGCCCTACACAATCTATTTCGAGAACACTCCCGATGCCACGGCCCCGGCGGTTAATGTTGTGATAACCGATCAGCTTGATGAGAATCTCGATTGGCGCTATTTCCGGTTGAACGAGATCGCGTTTGGTAACACCAATATTGTCGTACCCGGTAATCGCAGCTATTGGCACACCATTGTTGATTTAGATTCACTCGGTTTGATACTGGAAATTGATGCCGGTTTGAACGCCTATACCGGCGAATCGCATTGGTATTTCAATACGATCGATCCCGAAACCGGACAGCCGCCGACCGATCCGTTTGCCGGTTTCTTACCGCCTAACGACAGCACCGGAAAGGGCGAGGGACATGTTAGTTTTGCTATTAAAGCTCATGATGAACTTGAGGACGGCACAGAGATAGCCAATAGCGCGACAATTGTCTTCGGGATAAACGATCCAATCGAAACCAATGAAGTAGTTAATGTAATTTATAGCGCCGCTCCGGATTTGGTGGTGAGTTCCGCTGGTGTAGATATGGGGAACACAACCCTGAAAATCTATAGTCCGGCATATCTTGTTTCCACAATTGAAAATCAAGGCGGTTTTGACGCGGATAGTTTTTATACCAGCTTGTTCCTTGGCGATCCAGATTCCGGCGGCGTCCTGTTGGATCAAGCCTGGATAGAAAACTTATCGGCAGGCCAATATCAGGAAGTTGACCTCACCTGGATTCCGGAGGAGGAAATTACGGACGGCAGCTTGTATTTCTATGCTGACTTTGAGGATTCCATAACAGAAATGGATGAGTCGAATAACTCCCGGATTGTTATTGTTGATGTAGTTGGGGGCTATGCTTATTTCCGGGGCGACGCGAATATGTCCTTTGGCATTTGGCCGCCTGCCGTGATTGGCGGTGATGTAACTTACTTGGTAAATTACTTCCGCGGATTGGAGAACAGCCCGCCATGCCCACTCGATGGCTACTACTGCTCCGCGGATGTCAACGGCGATTGTCTGGTTATTGGCAGTGATGTCACGAGATTGGTGAACTATTTTAGAGGATTATCTGATATCTTATATTGCACTGACTATGAAACCCTATGGCCAGCGCCTGATGACTTGCCCGAAATAGAACCGTCTGGCTGGCCAAACTGCGAGACTGCTACTGCCGGCGGGACCATTCCGTCCGGAGCCGGTAAATAAATCGGGAACCAAATTGAGGGGGGAAGGCGGTCGTCGATGCGGCCGCCTTTTTTATTTGGACCGCCCCGATCGTTCGCCTCAGGCAATCAACCGTTTTCTGGAGACGGCAGGGAATAGATCGGGAATGAAGCTGAATGTCGGAGAGCAGTTGCGGGTGATATTTGAGACGGGGATGAGGGGAGAGACCGAATAGAAAAAGGGCGATCTCTGTAGACCACCCAATCCCATCTCAATATTTATCGAATGCTTATTTCTCAGTTCCGGACGGCGATGATCCGATCTATGCCGGAGCACCTTCACAGTTCGGCTAACCAGATGGGGCCGATGGAGGTAGATCATCAAGATTGTGCCAGAGGGGCGGGTAATCAGCGCAATTGCTTATTGATGTTAATCCTCTAAAGTAGGTTACCATTTTGGTCACGTCACTACCGATAACCAGGCATTCGAACTGGGCAAGTCAAATGGATCGAAGCCGCGCCTCGTAAACTCGCGAATGATCAACCGAACACCAGGAGGAACTCCGATCGTTCCTTTATCATCAAACATAAAATTTCTGCTAGAACGAGATACACAAATATGCAAACTAGATGAATCGGCCCTCGAGCAAACTCTTAAAATTAGAGATGAAAATAATAGCACCACATTTATAGCTTTTACTATCGGTGCTGGAAATAATGTAGCCCCCCCGGCGGTTGAGGGATGAGGGTGGTGGGAGGAATATATGCACAATCAAATTGGTCCTCGACAATGGAATCTCTCATATCGAAAATAAAATCACTTTGCTATTGACAAAATTATTCTTTTATCGCTTATTTATAAGCATAATAGAACAGCAGTAATTATTTTAACATCTATAATTATTCTATTGCTTGCGGCTACGCCGCCGCAGAACAACTCAATGGAACTGACGGTTGCGCCGCAACTTATCGCGGCAACGTATTGTAAGAACAAACGTACAAGAAATCGACTTAATATATATTGATGGAGGTGTCAAATATGTATGATCAAATAAAACTGATAGATGGTATCAGTAATTTCTCTCCGACGAGAGAGAGATGGGTATCAAAGCCCAAAGAGGATCTGCCGGACAGCTTGACTATAACCTTCAAAACAGGGCAAACGGGCCGTCTGGATTTGAAAGACCCACTATCCGCTCACTGGGCGAACATGATCGATGAGCAGTCGCAGGCCAACCAGCCCGTTTACGTCGAGATTGATGAGGAGACCAGTGTCATCACCAATGTATTAGTGCCGCGCGTGTTTACTGTCAAACAGTTAGAAACGGACGAGCGGGACAACCTGCTGGTTCATTTGCACCAATCCTCTGCTATTCACGCCGTGCTCCATTCCGATCCGGATTTCGCCGCTATGCGCGACAGCCTGCAAATCGCCATGGAGGACGGCTCCGAGCGACTGATCACCTGTACAAGGGATGATTTAGAGATCATCGATGTGCGAACACCGACAGGTAATCCCAGCGGGCCGTCTGAAACGCCCCCACCGCCAACCCCCGATCCTCCGGTCACACCGGACAGGGCAACACAGATATTTAACGACATGAACAGCGAGACCTGCGCGGCCTGTAACCCCAGTTCGACCTGTATCCCATTTCTGTTTCCCGACGATGGCTGCTGGATTCGGGCTCACCTGATGGCTTATGACATGCGCGACTACACACCCCCTGAAGACCCGGAGAAAATCTATATTCAGGGTAGCCTCGATCCCTTCGTCCCTAATCACCCGGACTGCCGACTGCCCTACGGATGGGGCTGGCACATCGCACCAACCTTGATGGTCACGCTACCGGGCGGTGACGAAAAACGAGTAATTGACCCATCGCTCGCTTCAGCCCCGGTATCTGAAACCGAATGGAAGAACCTGAACAATCCTTTGTCTACCCCCACCTTAACGCCCCTCGCCTGGACGGTGTACAATCCTGTGTTGAACAACACGGCAACCGACGCGCAGGCCCAGTCCGCTATGCAATACTACCGCAATGCCTTGAAAACCCGCTGCCTGCAATTCGGGCCACCGCCCTACAGCTGTATCAAAAACCTCTTTTTCATCCTGGACCGCAACACCTTTTCCGATGATGAAATCGAGGCGATGTTGTTAAGCGGCAGCCCGGCCCGCGTCAGTGACGCTTTTTATGTGGTGCTGGACGGCTACAGCCCCAACCAGTTGGGCTTTACCACAGCCACCATGCAACACCAACCCGCATTGAGTATTTCGCCAAGCGTGTCGGGCATGACGATTACCGCGGACCGGATCGAGTTCGAATATCCCAATCACCTCAACCGCCGCCAGCGCCTGACCTGGGTTTACCACATCGACTTCACCGACATTAGCGGCTTTACGTCTAACCGGCGCACTATCACCGTGCAGGCCATGATGGATACCGAAACAGGCAGCGGTACGCTCTATCTGATCCGGCAGGCAAACCCCTACGAGGTAGATGGCTCGGTGTCATGGTTAAGCACCGACCTGCGTGTCTTTCAGATCAAAACCGGTGAAACACGCTTCGCCGTGACGATGGGGTCTAATCCAAACGATTTCATCACCCAGGTCATCACTAAACTGAATAACAACACTGCCGGGCAGACCTTCGAGAGTATCTCGACCGATCAACAAACCTCTCGCCTGGAGCTTTCCGGGACGGTGGGTGGTGTGGCGGTCTATAACTTCGCTATCGCCAAAGTGCGCTACCGGTCAGCGGACACGGATGCCCAGGATGTCCGAGTATTCTTCCGGCTGTTCCCGTGGGCAACCACCTCGGTGGAGTACAACCTGGCCACCGAATACCGCCGCTACCAATCCGGCAACCGGGTCGTACCGTTGCTGGGGAAGAAGAATAACGAAGTATCGTCCATTCCGTGCTTTGCCTCGCCGCGCATTAACACCGCCACGGCCGACATGACGACCCAGACCGACGCGCCCAACGTACAAAATATCGCTAAAGACACCGGCGGAGCCGAAGTGTCTCAGTACTTCGGCTGCTGGCTGGACATCAATCAGTCGCAGCAGACGCACTTCCCCTACCAGTTTCCGGCAACCGACATCGACGGGCCATACTCCAACCGCATGAGCGTTCAGGATCACATTCGAAATGAACATCAATGCCTGGTGTCCGAGATCGCTTTTCTACCTGCCCCGGCCCAGAACGGCACCACGCCCTCTAAATCCGACAAACTCGCCCAGCGCAACCTGGCGATTGTTAAGACGACCAACCCCGGTATCAATCTCTCGCGGCGCATTCCCCAGACCTTTGAGATTCAACCCTCCGCATCAACGCTGGAGCACGATGAGTTGATGATCGATTGGGGTAATGTGCCGGTGGGGAGCATGGCAACGGTTTATTTACCGGGCATCGACAGCAGAGAGATTTTAACTCTGGCTTCCCGTAAATACCGCCACCACCGCCTGAAACGAATCGACGAACACACCATCAAATTCGAAACGGGCGGCATCTCCTACCTTCCGATTCCGTTTTCCGATAACGCTTTCCCGGGATTGCTGACGGTCGATCTGCCGGAAGGCATCAAGACCGGCCAGGCGTTTAATATCGTCGTCCGGCAGGTGACCGGTGTCCGGCAACAGTACGACCTGCGGCGGATAGAACGGGAGAAACTGGTCGATTGGCGGCACATCGTCGGCTCGTTCCAACTGACTATCCCTGTGCGTAATAAAGCCGATATCCTGCCCGCTCAACAACGCTTACTCTCCAACCTGCGCTGGATCAAGCGCGCTATCCCTGTAGGGAATCGGTGGGTGCCGGTCTTTAGCAAATACGTAGCACAAATCGCGGACCGCGTCGATGCACTCGGTGGAGACTCGAGCAAAGTCGCGCCTTCCGCCTCCGGGCAGTGGCAGCAGGCTCACAGAACATGCCGCCTCTCGGCGCTCATCAGCGCACTGCTCATAGCAGGACTGGTCGTCGTTAGTGGCACGCAGACATGTGGTTTGGTTGTATTGGGCGGTATTCCACTCGTCGTACTGCTGGCTTGCATGGTTTACCTGTGGAGGAATAAGTGTCGGCCCACAAATTGTCAGTTGCTACGAGCGCTGTTAGCAGGTTCAGGTATTGGCGCAATAATACTTGCTCTACTCGCAGTGTTCGGGACAGTCACGTCACAGCTTATCACCACGCTGATAGTAAGTGCAGGCGTAGCCGTGGCGACGGCCATTGTGAGTTGGGTTAAGGGTTGTTTTAGGTGATGTAATGAATTCTTTCATATACCCTCTGTTAAACGCGTGCTTGGAATAATATTGGAATTTTGAAGATTGATCGGAATTTGACATTCTTGCACCTTATGAAAGATAAATGACGCGAAGGGATCGAAATTTTTCGACCAACTACTTATAAGTAAGTAGGCTGCGTGACCAATTCCAAAGCTTTGGCATATACAATTTTGCTACCTCTTTCTAATATTTTTCTGACAAAACGAACAAAAGCAGCAGGTAACAAGAGAAAACACCAGACACTGTATATCCGGTAAGTGATTGATATTACTACATGTTAGTGTCTGGCGTTTCCTGTTGTTCGGGCAACTGAGCAAGCTCAAGAATGAGAATCGAATGTCCACAGGGGAGAAGACGACCCTCGAGCTGGTCGACAAAGCTCTCGAGGATATGACAAGGACGATAGGTGATTGCAAGCCGCTTCCCGGAGCCATCAGGATTGATTATCCGGCGGCCGATACCTAAAACCCGGCAGAAACGGGTGAACTGCCCACTGATCGATCCTGAAGCCCCTCATTATGTAGCTTTTCCTGATGAGACTCCTTGGATTCAGCTCATCAATGCCAATGATAGTACGATTTGGTCCGATGGCAAGGGAGGCGCAATTAGGGGAGAGCAGTTTTATAGAAACGGTGCTAATTAGGGCAACTGGCCGCTGATTACGCCCACCGGCGCCTCCCTGGGCAGACCATCCGGCCGTTGGCCAGGTGGTTCATTGCCAGGGCAATAAGCATCTAGACCAGCCCCGGAAGCAACTCACCAACCCGCCCACACTGCTGCCGATTGGAGAACGGCATCAGCATCCGGATGCAGATCATCTGCCTGCCCGGGAGCATGATCGACTGCAATCCTAGCCAGGCGTCAAGTACTACCTATCCCATCCTTGTCAAGGTGGATTGGGCTTGACTTTTTAGATTAAAACCAGTTATCTTCATCATTGACAACAAGGGCGATTGTTTTAACGCCGTTTGGCAGTACCGCAGTAAAAACTTCAGAGAAGAAATTTGTTGAGCTTAAAGCTTGAAAATCGAGGAGGAAATATGATGAGGATTAATTTAGTTTTATTGGTATTATTCGGGATAAGCTCCGTAGGTTTTGCCCAATCACCTTCTATAGTTTCAATATCGCCTTACCAGAATGAGTTAAATATTCCAGTCAATGCTAACATCGAGGTTGCATTTGATATGGATATGGATGAGACGACATTTAATGGAACTAATATATTTGTTTATGGAGAATTTACCGGTTACCATTGGGGTGATTACAGCTACGATGAGTTATCCCGACTATTAACCATAGATCCAGAGAACGATTTTTCGGTTGGCGAAGTAGTTACGGTGACATTGACCACTGGAATTCAATCATCCGCGGGAGTTCCAATGGATTCGTCTCGCGTATGGCAATTTACATGCGAAGTTCATGGGGGAACAGGCAATTTTGCTTTTGGTGAAACCTATCATGTAAGCGGAACCCCTCAATCAATTGTTGCAGCAGATATGGACGGCGATCTGGATATTGATTTAGTATGTATAGACGCCCAGTATGATTCCGCGTTCGTATATTTTAACAATGGCAGCGGAATGTTTACATACTTTACTAAACTCTATACACATCTTCCTGACTACGTGTGCGCGGGCGATTTTAACTTTGACGGCCTTGGTGATTTTGCCGTTTCAAGCACGGATGATAACAACGTCAAGGTATTTTGTAATCAGGGGGATAGCACATTCGTTCAGACTGAAGGAATTGCTCTAGGCGGGCATGGCACGGCGAATATTAACTGCGCGGATTTCACAAGTAACGGAAAACTTGATTTTGTTATACCGAACGCCAGAACAGGATCAGTGCTATCAAGAGTCACCAATGTGTCCAGTTGGGGCGGCGATTGCTCATACTCTTCGGTTACCAATTGGTATGGCGCTGGCGAAGGGGGATCCCCTTCGATTGCATGTTCCGCGGATATGGACAATGATTGGGATATAGATGTCACAGTCTCAAATACTCATATTCCACCATCAGTCGCCACAATGTATAACTCCGGTAATGGAAATTTCACCTATGAGATGCCTCTTTGTGAAGCTTATACCTATATTCATGCCCAAACGGTTGGAGATTTTAATTCCGATAGTTATCCCGATATGGCTGTCGGTCATAGACCCGATTTTGGTGGGCCACCTTGGGTAACAATAATGATTAACGATGGATCCGGTCACTGCTCTGACACTCTTGTAATTGATACCGGACACTATTCTGGAAGATATGGAATGTCAAACGCGGATTTTGACGCTGATGGAGATTTAGATATAGCGTCGGTAAATGAATTCGATCCATCGGTATCGATAATGGAGAATAGCGGTAATGCTGATTTCACCGTGACACAAACTTTAGAGTATGCCGGAAATTTCTCGATATGCGATGGCGATTTCGATAATGATGGTGATATCGATCTGGCCGCATGCGGATACAATAGCGGTGATGGTATTAGAATATTGTTTAATGAATTAAAGCCAAGGGTAATATCCACTATACCAACTCAAAACGCCCTCAACATCCCAGTCGATGCTAACATCGAGGTAACCTTCGATTTGGATATGGATGAATCAACACTTGATGGCACCAATGTATTCGTATATGGCGAGTTAACAGGATATCATTTGGGAAGTTTTAGTTACAATAATACGAACAGAACTTTGATTCTCGATCCCGAATACGATTTTGCAGTTGGGGAAGTAGTCACAGTCAGCTTAACAACAGGAATGTTATCATCACAGGGAGATCCGCTTGATTCTTCCCGTGTCTGGTCATTTACATGTGAAGTACATGGCGGCCCCGGTATATTTAAATTAGGGGAGACTTATCTAGTCGGTGGAGCGCCTCAAAAAGTGGTAGCAGCCGATATCGACGGTGATTTGGATGTTGATTTAATTTGTTGTGATTGGAGAATTGATTCAGTAGTTGTATTATATAATAATGGCGAAGGAGTATTCCCACTCAGAAAAACTTTTTCAACCATTTTTGACCCGCAATACGTATGCGCCGGTGATTTTAATTTTGACGGCTATATTGATATAGCAACACTTCATTCTACTGACCAGAGCGTAGCTATATTGTGTAATAATGGTGACAGTACTTTTAGTTCTTACGACAGGTACGATTTAAATGGCAGTGTGAACCCTCATGGGATCAAATTTGCGGATATCAAAGGGAATGGCAAACTTGATTTACTAATAGCAACCAATCGTCAGGCAGAAGGACATGTTTCTTATATGATAAATATAGCCGACTGGGGTGAAGGGTGTTCATTTTATCCGTATGTATTTTGGACGGAAGCCGGTGATGGCCACGCTCCAATGCTTGCTTATTCAGCTGATATGGATAACGACTATGACATGGATATTGCGGTTGTTAATAGCTATAATCCATCAGTTACTGTACTATTTAACAGCGGAGCAGGTGGATTTACATATGTTGGGCCCCGGTGTGATACATATGAAAATTCCCGTAATTTAGTGGTGGCTGATTTTGATGGTGATAGCTTTATGGATATGGCGATGGGTCATAAAGAGCCATCACATCGCGTGTCGGTTTTTAAAAATAATGGTTATGGAGGTTGTTATGATTTAGCCTATATAATGGTCGAGGAAGGGCCGAACGGTATTATAGCCGCCGATTTTAATAATGATAATGACCTGGACCTGGCTACGATTAATGAAAATGGAATAAATGTATCGATTCTGGATAACAATGGGAGCGGTGATTTCACGGTTATTCAAACTGTTGGAAGAGTCGGCAATTTCTCAATATGCTATGCGGATTTCGATAACGATGGCGATGTTGATATAGCAGTCTCAGGATATACTAATAATAGTGGTGTAAGAATTATTCTAAATGAAGCCGATCCAAAAATACTGTCTACTTCCCCATCCCATAATGAACTCAACGTTCCGGTCAATGCTAACATCGAGGTAACCTTCGATTTGGATATGGATGAAGCCACTTTCACCAGCTCGACATTCGTCGTGCATTCGAATCTAACGGGCTTATACTATGGGGCATTCAGTTACGATAATCCAACTCGTACGGTGACAATTGATTTAGATTCAGATTTCGCGGCGGGTGAAGTGGTAACAGTGATACTAACTGACGGAATTGAGTCAAATGATGGCGTGCCCATGGAAAGCGGTTACTCCTGGTCGTTTACCGCACTGGCTGAACCCAGTGAAGGTTTATTTTCTCATGCTTCAACGAACCCGGTTGGCGATAATCCCCGCTCGATCTACGCGGCAGATGTAAATGGTGATGGAAATATTGACCTGGTAACGACAAATATGGGCTCGAACGATATTTCGGTATTATTAAATAATGGAGATGGTACATTTGCCGAACAACTCACTTATTCCACTAATACGACCTGGGGAGCAAGTTCAGTATTTGCCGCTGATTTTGACGCGGATAATGATCTGGATTTAATAACCGGGAATCCATATGACAATAATTTGACGCTCCTGATAAACAACGGCGACGGCATTTTTGAACCAGAAATTTTACCTCTAGAAGTAATGGAGCCGTCCTCAGTTTTTTCAGCTGACGTAGATGGCGATGCTAATTTTGATATTGTTACAACGAATTTGAAAAGCGGCGGTAACGACAGTATCATGGTATTAACGAATCAGGGTAATGCCATATTTACAGAATATCAATCATATCTTGCGGGTAGTTTTCCAGTAGGAGTTTTTGCCGCTGATCTTAATAATGACGGAGACTGCGACATAGCCGTTGCGGATAGTTTTAATTTAGGAATTACAATTCTCCCGAATATCGGGGATGGCGTTTTTGGGGATACAGACGATTATCCTGGCCATGCAAATTCAACAATTGTCGTTGCCTGTTTAAATGATGATAATTTGCTTGATATAGCTACTACCGATTGGGCAACTAATGAAGTTTCAATTATGATAAATAGTGGAGATGGGACCTTTAGTGAAAGTTCATCATATGCAATTGGACAAGGTGGCCATTCAATTTGTGTGGGAGATATTGACGGCGATGGCGATCTAGATATCATTATAACTAATTGGGCTTCAAACAACATCTCTATACTTCGGAATGACGGCAATGGCTTATTCGAACCGGCAATTTATTATAATGCGGGCGATGCTCCATCATCGGTTTGTGCCGCGGATCTCGATGGTGATGGCGATCTGGAATTGGCGGTTACAAATTGGGATGATAACAACGTGTCCGTTTTACTCAATGGAATTACGCCTAATTCAATATCGGGACTGAAGTTTAATGATGAAAACGATGATGGTATATTTAATCCCGAAGAACAGGCTATTGCAGGTTGGCGAATAATGCTTGATCGATTCGGTGAGTACCCTTTACAGATACAGGAAACGGATCAAGATGGCGTATACGGCTTTGAGGGCCTTGAACCAGGAACGTATGTGGTAAGCGAGATTGGCCGTTCGTACTGGGAGCAAACCGTTCCATCGATTCCTCCTTATTATGGCGTCACGCTCGAAGAGGGAGGATATTTTACTGATCTTGATTTTGGAAATAGGCAGTTAATAGGCATCCAGGATCTTTGCGTGCAAACGAGCAGTTTCAATGCCAGACCAGGGTACCAAACCCTATATGGTGTACAACCCAGAAACAAGGGAACTATAGACATCGAGGCAACGGTTACCATTGATCTTCCGTTAGAAGTGGTTTATGTGGATTGTTATTCCGATGGTTTTTACGACCCGGGGTCACATAGCGTTACTTGGGGACCGATCTTGTTAGAGGCAGGAGATTATTACTGCAATCTGGGCGCAGGTGATTGTTTATGGGGATTGCAGGTTGTAATATATGTCCCCCCGTCCGTTCCGGTTGGGACGGTTCTTTCATCTTTAACGATGATTGAGCCGGTTGACGGTGACGTCAATCCTAATGATAATAGTTATATTTATGATATCGAAGTTACCGGTTCACTTGACCCGAACGTTAAATCTGTTAATCCTGAAGGTTGTGTTTCGGCTACTACTTCATTAAGATACCATATAGATTTTCAGAATGTCGGTAATGATACAGCATTCAAGGTAGTGATTGTCGATACCCTTGATAACAATCTAGATATAAGTACAGTTATGACCGGTACATCATTACACTCGTACAACATGAGCATATCAGGTAGAGAGTTGACCTGGACGTTTGAAGATATCAACCTACCTGATAGCATTGCGGATGAGCCGGGTAGCCACGGTTTTATTGAGTATATCGTCGCCCCGATGGCGGACATTCAGATAGGCGATATTATAATGAATTGGGCTTCTATTTATTTCGATTTTAATGATCCTGTTATAACTGATACGGTGATAAATACCATAGGGTTTAACTATCTGCCCGGCGACGTCAATATGTACAATGGCGTATGGCCGCCACATGCAATTGGTGGTGATGTCACTTACCTGGTGAACTACTTCAGGAGTATACCATCCAGCCAAGCATGTTTGATGCATAATCCGACTGCGGTTATAGCTCCCGTTTATTTCTGGGCTTCAGCCGATGCCAACGGCGACTGCTTGGTTATAGGATCGGATGTGACCAGGCTCGTGAATTATTTCCGAGGCCTGACTGAGTTAAGCCATTGTCCGGATTATCCACCAGCCTGGCTGACTCCGGATGATCTGCCTGGGGAAGCGCCGGCTGGCTGGCCGAACTGCGAAGAATAAATCATGTACATCCTATAACTGTACGTTGTGGAAAAAGCGATCTGTGGATAGTATATTTATGTTATTACGTCAATAGCACGGCATGAAACATTCTACGATCGCGGTTTTAAATGGTTAATTGGCGTTTTTTAAGCATACTGTTTAGGAGCTAATACTATGCATTCAGCTAAAACGGAGTATTGCGGCTCAGACAAAGCATTAGCGGCAACATAAAAAAACCTTGACGAAATTCAAACCGATTTGTAACATTCTCACCGGCAACGACAATAAAGTTCCAGAAGACTTTGTTCCAAATGAATCCTGCGATAATGGAGGGTTATATGGCAGAAGCTAAACGTGTTTCCACTTGCATAGTGTTATCTTTAGCCCCTAAAGAAATGGACATTCTAGGCTTTTATGAGCAACTCGCACAGCAAGAATTCAAAATGCCACCCAGGGATCCATGGCATGCTTTTGGAATAGAAGACACTTTACCTTACGCACTTATAATTTGCTCATTAATTGGAGGAGTATTCCTTGGTGCCATAAAAGACGTGGCTAAAGATAGAATAGCTGGCCTGCTTAAAAGGTGGATTGATGGAACCAAAGAAGAGGCTCTTTCAGACACTGAAATCAACCAGATTATCAATGATTTACGCAAAACTGGTGGAGATCTAAACGTTCCATCACGAGAATTGCAGCAAGTGACTAGAGATATCAAGAAGTTACTACGAAATTATCCTTCGGCCTGCTTACTTCGTTCTACTAGACAGAGTTAGGAATTGACCTTGGTAACTCTTCATCCGATAGAAGTGCTCAGACGATTAGGTGTCAACGAGTTGTTGTTCGGTACCGTTCTTGCCAATTTTTTCCTGGTTGCGCTGTCGTTTTTAATTGTTCGAAGCTTATTATACATAGAATCGTCAAAGCAGTATGAAGCCATACCTGTAACGTTTTGGTTTCGATTCCCCGGGACAGTCCTAATATTAACAATGTTATTATTGATCGTTTCTTTTTGGAGGGACCGCCGGCGAAAACAGACATATGAGAGGTTTCTTATAAACGACTCAACTCCGGTTCTCAAACCTATTTTGAAGGATATCGAACTATACTTAAAGATGATGTCGCTAGGGGAGAAGGTAAGATTCTTATACGATATCACATCAAACACGCCGAACGCGCGTCTTCGTTATATACGTGGTTTTGCCCAGATAATCGTGACTAGAGGACTGGTAATACTACATGAAAAAAATGCTGACGAAGCCTTGCCGATTGTCTTACATGAACTTTCTCATGTGGAGGCTCACGATTTCTCGGCAGACTTACGCATTAAATGGTTCTTGAGGGCCATACACATCGCATTTGCTGTGGCGATCGCCTTATGTTTTAGTATTTATATCATCCGTCGTTTCCAGTTTTACTGGTATGATGAATTGTTCACGATCGTTCCCCCGGTCCTGTTTGCGTTACTCTCATGGTTTGTCTGGATTTTATTCTCACGGGCGTTTTTTATCGAGCGAGAGCTATTGCATGACTTGCGAGCCGGGCAGCTAATGGGCGATGTTAAGGGGCTTCGGTCAATCTTTATGAAGAAGCTCACGGAGAAGAGGAACCATATATGGCGGCGGCTAAAAGATGCCTTTATATATTTTATCTCGGTACACCCAACGAATCGAAAAAGATTAATTAATCTCCAGCGCCTTTCACCCTTTCAAAACGTTAATTACCTTTATGCTTATATCTCTGGCGCGCTTATGTCAATGTTACCGGTTGCCGTTTATTTAGCGGCGGGGGACGTTAAAGAATTAGTATGGTCAGACTTATCAGAAGTACATATTAAGTACCTAAATGTCCCTCTTGGTGTGATAACGCTGTATCTACTGTTACGCGCAGATTTCACACGATTTGCATGTTTATATCACGAAGGCAAACATAGTATTTTCAAGATAATTCCCTACGTTGCCGCCTTGCTCTTTGGTTCATTGCTACCCGCGATAATTCTCATCATCTTTTGGAATATAACTTCTGATAAATCACACTACGACGCAATATTGAGAGCTTTGGAGGGCATCGGCTATTCGACAGTGACATATATGGGAGCACTCCTTTTCTGTTCATACCCGCTTTCTGTTCGCGTTGCAGTATCATTAAAGGGTATAATAGGCAAATCTCTTATGGTTATTCTGGAATTCGCCATAATCATTGTCTGCTTTTGTTTTTATGCTGTCTCCGCAGGCCGAGATTCTCCAGTGGCATTACAGTTTGCATTCTCCTCCGCAGGGATATTGGTTTCAATTTTGCTTGCGTTAACTATAGCCTTGGTCGGGAAATGTCCAACTTGTGAGCATAGATCGTTCACGTCCGCGTTTCTTAAGCAACGATGCTACAAATGTGGAAACAAGAAATACACTATGTGGAACTATAGACAATAGCTCATGATAAGGCGGTGTTAAGCTTCAGAGCTTGTGGTACCTTTTTAGGGTGAAATTTGATGAATGGTTTTGGGTAGAATTATTTATTAAAGGATGGAGATTCTATGCCGGTAAAAATCCTACAGAGACTTGGGGATCGCACTATATTTTTGGTCGAAAATCTAGAACACTATGGTGTGCCCGATCCGCCACCGGAGAAATTCACTCTGGTTCATGCCCAAATTAGCGGGTTGCCAGGTAAAACACGAGAAGAGATGAACGCCGATTCAGGATCATATGGAATTGCGAGTTGGTACGAATTCGAAGTTGGAGGGAAAACTGTCGTCTTCCGATCCGAACACGACAATGATTGGTCTAGTGCGACCTATCGGCATAGTGAAGAATCGATTTCGGGACCATATGTTCTCGTTTATACAGAAGAGACGTCGGATGAAGAGTTTCTTGCATTAACATTGGTCGACGGAGTAGCGCGTATAAGCTTTCTGACCGCCGATGGCCAGTGTAAATTTGTTGACGAGAAGAACCAGTACCATAGTTTATTGTACACATACTCCATTGAGGGTTTGTTGCTACGCAAAGCGGTTGAGGAACTTGAGTATCTCGTTAACTCCAAAAGCACACAGGAGAGCGATCTGCAGGAGTTCTTTGAACGATATCCGGATTTTATTCTTGGTGAAGGCTATGGAAACCTACATTCAAAAATAGTACTAGAGAATACCAAGGGGGAAAATCTGATTCCTGACTTCATGTTAGAACCAGCAGATACCAGTAAATTGTGCGATATTCTAGAACTCAAAAAGCCATCCCAGAAAATCTATATTTTTAAGAAGAATCGAATTCGTTTTTCAGCAGCAGTGCTTGAAGCTGCTGCGCAGTTACGTACATATGGAAGCTATTTCGAGGACAGTAAACAAAGGGATAACATTTATAAACAGTACGGTCTACTCGCATACAAACCCAGACTGTTTGTTATAATCGGGAGAACCGGGGAAATCGATCCAATTCTAAGAAAGCAGATAGACTCAGATGTTCCAAGCTTGATTTTGCGTACATACGATGATATCCTTGCACGGATGAAGGATAAAATACGCAAATAGGCTTATGAGAAAGAGAATGGCGTATAAGGAATTTCAAAAGGTCTATGTATTAAAGTGCAGGCATGGCCTGAGGATATTCATACAGTAAGGGGGTAAAGGAGTGGAACTAAAACGTCATACAGCAGGATCATTATACCAGACCATAATTTTAACGAGAAGTTCATGTATCTACGAGACCATGACCTGGGCCAGCTGAAAGAACTTATGGACGGCCAGATGTCGCGGCGAAATAAATAAGCCGGACACTTTCGAAAATCTTATTAGTTTTGAGCCGGAAATCATCATTGATTCAATCCCTGATATATTATTTCAAGAGGGCACCGATTTCTTGAAAGCCAAGTGCTCCAAGAACAAGAGGCACGTACAAGGCACTTACTAATTATTGACTTCATACTGATTGTATAACAAGAAGTTACATAGCGGGCGATGGGGGTCGAACCCACGACGTCCAGCTTGGGAAGCTGACATTCTACCACTGAATTACGCCCGCTTATGCTGAATAATAGCTTAATCGTAGCGCATCGTCAAGATGAAACATTCTGCTGAATTAATTTGAAAAAACGCATATTTTCCTTGAAATAACGCAAATCTTAAGATAAACTCCATAATGACGATAACACTATAATAGATAATAAAATGGAGGAGTTAATGAGGGTTGTGCAAACATTTGCCCTGGTAATTTGTTTGCTAATATTATCAGCTATTGCTTTAAGCCAACAGACGCTTGTCCAGGAGTTTCCTGAAGGCGCTATTGATTGGAGCAATATGACAATGAACGCGCAAGGTATCGGTATACCCAATCCTGAACTCTCGCCCGCCCGGCAACGTGTATCGGCGGTAATTTCAGCCAGAGAAGATGCCACCGATAAACTATTATCCATATTTAAAAACCTGAATTTCGACTCTGAAGCAAAGATCAACGATATATTAAGCGCATCGGAGATTGCCTCCAACCAGGTAGAAAATAGTATTCTTGAGATCAAAACCATCAGCATGCCATGTCTGATGGCTGACAGTTCAATTTTGATTGACGCCGAATATGTCTTAAAAGGCAAGATAATCAACGCCATATTAGCTCCCACAGGGGCCAGGTTCGCGGAATTGGCGGCTGCTTCACAATCCCGAGCGCCTGAATCATTATATACCGGTCTGATCGTAGATTGTCGCGAGAGGTCAATAGCTTATGCTATCGCGCCGAAGATTCTGGATGAGAACGGCCAGGAAATTTACGGATTGGGCCTGGCGGATAGAAAGCCGGCGCTGAAACTGGGTTTGATTCAATATGTCACCAATGAGAATGACGCTCTTTTGCGCGTTGGTGAAAAACCCATTACGGTTAGAGGCTTAAGCGTATCCGGAAAAGCTGGTTGCGATATAGTAATATCGGAAAGCGATGCTTCTTTACTGATATCATTTAGAGATAATTTGGACTTTTTAAATCAATGCCGGGTGGCATTTCTTGTAAATCAGGAGTTGTAGAAATATGAAAATCGTATTTGTCGTCTTAATAACAATGATCGCCTCGACCTTGTTTGCCGGACAAGTTACAATTGAGACGATCGGGCAGGCGGATATCGTGGAATCTGATACTATTACGGCCCGAGGTTTGGCTTTCGATGAGGCCACAAAGAAGGCTGTAGCTAAAGCGGTTGAGAGGTTTCTGACTGCCAAAACGATTGCCGCCAACATGACCATAATCGAGGAGAATATTTTCTCCAAAACAGGCGGCTATTTAATTAAAATCGAAGTCATCGGCGAGGGCGTGAAAACCGGCACGGACGCGACTTACGAAATCTCGATTAAAGCCGATCTGATTTTCGAAAATATCGAGCATGATCTGGCCGCTCTCGGCTTGCTGTCTTTCAGGAAAAACCTTCCCCGTATTTTAGTGCTCATCCAGGAAAAGAATATAGATATCGTACATTGGCATTTCCAGTCGAGATCAACCAATAACGCTGAAAATATCATATGGAATGTACTGAGCATTAAGGGATTCAAATCCATTGATCAAGTCAGCCTGCTGGAAAACCTTAATCCCGACATGGAAAGATCATTCTATGCCGACAAGGTTGGCCAGGCTTTAAAATTCGCCGCCGCGTACAACGCTGATATAATGATTGTCGGCAAAGCTATTTCGCGCGCGGTGCAATCATCCAGCCCCCGGACCGATTCGGTTTCGGTACAAGCGATGGTAACACTGAAAGCTTATCGGATAGATAACGGGGAAGAAATCGCCGGCAGCTCAACATCGGCATCCACTACAGAGCTCACACAGCTTGAAAGCGGGGAAATAGCGATTTCTAACGCGGCCGAGATGGCGGCTATTGATATTATCCCTGGAATAATAGATAATTGGACAGCCGAAAAAGCTTCCCCGACCATACCAATTACGTTATTTGTCAATGGCCTCAAATCAATAGAAGATCTGGTTACATTTAAACATGAGCTGACTGATAGGATTCCGGGAATTAAAGCAATTGATAGACGTACATTTTCGGGCAGCGCCGCCGCCTATGACATTGAATCAACTGTTGATGTAAAAAATATTGTCGCCGAACTAACTGCTAACGGCCTAAAATCATTCAATGTTGTCGTTCGTTCACAATCCGAAAAATCGCTGGAGTTGAAGGTCAATTTAAAATAATTGACCCTGGATTGATTGCGGTATCTGGGATGTTTATGATTAGGTTAATAAAATCAGCCAAAAATCAATTGACAAATAATTTCGATATGACTAAATACGACAATCAGAAATCGTTTGACGATTTGCCGGTTATTTTTTAGAAAACTAAATATTTACATGTTGCATTCAAGGAGGGAAAATGAAAAAAGTTGGCGTGTTGGTTTTAATATCATTTTTGATATTTGCCTGTGGTTCGTCCCGTAAGGTTACTCGGGTAGGCGCCGATACCACAATCGATTTAAGCGGCAAATGGAACGATGTCGATGCCAGATTAGTCTCCCAGGAAATGATTTCCGATTGCTTGTCGAGGGCCTGGATCAATAATTTCAATATGGAAACGAACGCGAAACCGGTAGTCACGGTCGGCACGATTAGGAATAAAAGCCGCGAGCATATCGACACCGAAACATTCTCGAAGGATTTCGAACGCGAATTGATTAACTCGGGCAAAGTCAAATTCGTCGCCGCCAGGGGAGAGCGCGATGAGATCCGTGAGGAGCGAATGGAACAGCAAGAATTCGCCTCCGATGAGACAGCCAAACGTCTGGCAGAGGAGACCGGAGCGGACTTCATTCTTCAAGGATCGATTAAAACAATCGTCGACCAGATTGAAGGGCGAAGAGTAATTTTCTATCAGACCGATATGGAACTGTTAAACGTCGAATCTAACGAAAAAGTCTGGATCGGCACCAAAAAGATAAAAAAGGATATCACCCAGAAAGGGCATAAATGGTAAAACTCGAAATTCTCCGGGTTGTATTAGCGTTCCTGTTGGGCATCTTACTAACTAGCGGCTGCGGCTCGGTGATGACGAAACATACGTTTTATGAGCCTATCACCGATAGCGTTAAAAAACAGCGGTATGCCGCCGCCGTGCAGAAAATAGAGGCGGCCAAAGCCGGCAATCAGTACGAGGAGAAAGATCGGCTGCTGTATTATATCGATTCGGGAATTGCCAACCATTACGCCCTAAATCATGGTCTTTCCACCGAGAAACTGAGCCTGGCCGAGGACGCCGCCGAAGAGCTGTTTACCAAAAGCATCATCAGGGCCGCGGCATCGCTGGCTTTAAACGATAATATACTTGAATACGCCGGGGAAGATTACGAGATCCTCTACACAAACTTATTGAAAGCGCTTAATTTCCTGGCTGAAAACGATTTCGATGAAGCTTTCGTCGAGATAAGACGTTCCAACGAGAAGCTAGACCTGTTGGAGATGAAATATAAAGATGCCGCCGAACGATTTAAAAATTCGGCCAAGGATGATACGCTCGATGTCAATAAGCACCTGAGCTATGAAATCGAAATGGTTCGCTTCAACAACGACGCTTTCGCGCGTTACCTGAGCATGCATATGTATGCCGCCGAGGGCCGGTTGGATGACGCCCGAATCGATTATGATATGCTGGTCGACGCGTTCGAATCGCAGCCGCATATTTATGATTTCAAGACACCCGACGTTAAGTATCAAGCGAAGAAAAAGCCTTTGATCAGTTTCGTCGCCTTAGCCGGTTTATCGCCGGTCAAGGAAGCGATGAACCTTCGCATAAGAACCGATAAAAACCTGCAGTTGATCCAGGTGCTCTATACCGACGGTCCCAAGAAAAACGCCGAATACGGACATCTGGTATTCCCGGTAAAAGAAGATTATTATTTCAAATTCTCCCTGCCGCGTATGGTTAGTCGGCCATCGCAAATCGACCAAATAAAGGTGTGGAATGGCGAAAACTATATTGGAGAATTACAGCTTATCGAGGATGTGGGAAATGTAGCCGAGGAAACTTTCAAAGCCAAGAAATCATTGGTATATTTCCGAACGATAGCCCGGGCCATCGTCAAAGGGCTAGCCGCTCATAAGATGAAAAGTGATATCGATAAGAAAAACGCCGGCTCTATAGGCGGCTGGCTGATGAAAGCGGCTGTCGATGTCGGTACGGATGTCATCGAAAACGCCGATCTGCGCTGTGCCCATCTTATGCCGGGTAAAGTCTATGTCGGTGATTTCGAAATCGAACCGGGCACGTACAATTTTACCATTCAATTTCTCGGCAAGAACGGTGAGCTGATAAATAGCCAAACTATCGATAACTATGTCGTGAAAACACGAGGTTGGAATTTGGTTGAAGCGTTTTCGCTCAATTAAAGTATATATGTGATTGTTTCAGTGGAGGATCATCATGCTAATTAAGAAACTATCTATCCCATTTTTCCTGATATTGATAATTCCATTATTGATCGTCTGCGGCGGCGGTCCCGCTCAAAAAGCTTCCGAGATGAAGCCAAAGCCGGGCCTATTCGATGATCCGCTCAAGCGCTATCCCAATCAGATGTATATCGCCTCGGTTGGTTCCGGTGATACTCAGGAGATCGCCAAAGACAGGGCAACCGGCGATATCGCCAAAGTGATCCAGGCCGATATCAGACTTCAGCAGAGGTTGGTCGAGGAGTATTTCGAATCGGGCACCGGCGCGGATATGAAGCTCGAGAAAAGCAGCAATTTCAACCGTCAGATCGATATCACCGCTGAGCAAAGCCTGCAGAATGTTAATATCGGCAGAACCTGGCTCAATGAAAACGATGGCTTATACTACGCGGTCGCTTATATGGACCGGGATGAAACCGCCACGATTTATCAGCAACAGTTGGCCAAAATCGATGCCGATGTCACGACCTTCTACAACGGCGCGCAACAATCCACCGAGAAACTGACCCGTCTGGCTTTCATCAACAAGGCGATGGCACTGGCGGTGCAACGGGATGTCATGACTAAGCAGCTGAATACGATCTCCCTCGGCACCCAGGATTTTACGCCCAACGTCAAGCCGGCGGATCTGATAATGACTCGTCAGGCGATAACCCGCGATATAGCGGTCAAGCTCGATCTTGATTACGAGACCTGGGATGAGTTCCCCGGCGCGGTCGGTGAAGTCTTGCAGGCATTCGGTTTTCAGATTGCCGAGGGTGAACCCGATGTCACAGTCACCGGCAACATGAAGATGACCCAACTCGAACGGGAGGGCTATTTCGTGCGCTGGTTTGTCGAGCTTCATTTTACCGATATGTCCACCGCCGCCAAGTTCCTAACCTACACCGATGACGATCGAGAGGGCAGCACCTCCTACGGCGAAGCCGAACGCCGAGCCGCCGCCAGAATGAGCCGAACGGTGAAGAGGAACCTCTATGAAAGATTAGACAGCTATTTCGCCACGTTGATGGCCGGGAAGTAGGGGCGTATCGCCTAGCCCGATTGTAGGGGCGGCACCTTGCGTCCGCCCGGGGATGGGAGAATTGCATTGTACCATCGGGTCGCCTAACCCGACGGCTTTTTTGCGGCCGTAGGGGCGTATCGCATACGCCCTCACGAGTTTACAAAGCAGCGCTTCGTAACCAGTAGGTGCGGTACCTTGGTCCGCACAGGGGAAGGGAGTGGGGGCATGTTCGTCCAAGAGAGCAACCATCCCAATCCCCAAGAATTCCCTTGCTAAAATCACAAAAAGATAGCATTAATATAGCAGTTATCAGGCGTAGTATTCCTGATGATAAAGAAGTTACAGCTTTGATCTTGCAAGGGAATTGAGTTTATGGAACCAATTACAGCCGTAATCGGGCTAATCGCTGGTCTAATAGCAATCGTTGGAGTACCGTTTACCATCTATAAATATCTACAACACCGAGCTCGACAACGAGGTTATAAAGATCAGAACCTGAATCCCGATACGGCGGCTGTCGGCGATGTTCAGCAAGTTCGCGCCGATATCGCCGATTTCCGCAAGGAAGCAATCGCTTTGCTTCACAAAGCATCCCCAAAAACAGCATCGCATTCGGAAACCGAAATGCCTTACGAGCCGCCCCCCGAGGTAAAGGCGGAAGCCCAATCTCTTCTCGATAAACTTGAAGCAATGCGCCAAGCCGGGGAAGACCTGCCCGTTTCTGTTGAACTGGACGAAGGCATTGCCCTGATAGCCAAAGGCGAATACAATAAGGGCCGAAATGCTATAGATGACTACCTTGCCAGAATGGAGGAAGCCTGGCAAAAAGCTGAAGAATTACGTAATGAAGAACTTTTCCTGGCCTACCAGGCCAAAGGCGATGCTTATTTCAATGAGCTGAAATACGAGACAGCCCTAGAATTCTATAAAAAAACTATTAGAATTAAACCCGAACAAGCAGAGGCTTTGAATAATGCCGGAAAAGTATCAGAGCGGCTGGCCAAGTACGAGTTTGCCCTGAAATACTATCGCAAAGCATTAACCATGGAAGCTAGTCAAAACGGTAAGAATACCTGCAATTACGCAACATTTCTCAACAACGTCGGCCATGTATTATATGTGCAAGGCGATTATGCCGGGGCACTGGTAAACTATCATAAGGCGCTAAAAATCGATCTGGCAGCTTTCGGTGATAAAAACCCTGATGTAGCAATAAGATATAACAACATTGGCTTGGCTTTGTATTCGCAGGGAGATTATGCCGGGGCACTAGACAACTACCGTAAGGCCCTCAATATCGATCTGGCAGTTTTTGGGGATAAACATCCAAAAGTTGCAATAAGATATAATAATATTGCCGGGGTTTTATGTTCACATGGTGAGTATTCGGGGGCTGTTGAGAATTTCAGGAAGGCGCTTGAGGTATTTATTGAAGTTTATGGCAAAAACCATCCCAATGTGGCTACAGGTCATAACAACATCGGTTGGGCTTTGGGATCACAGGGAGATTATGCCGGGGCTTTATCGAATTTCCACAAAGCACTTAAAATCGATCTAGCTACTTACAATGATATGCATCCTGATGTAGCAATCGATTATAACAACATCGGTATGGCCTTGAAATTGCAAGGAGGTTATACCGGAGCCTTGGGGAATTTTCAGAAGTCGCTTGAGATATTTAAAGAAATATATGGCGAAAATCATCCCAATGTGGCTGCCGGCTATAACAACATCGCCCTTTTACATCATGCTATGGGCCAATCTGAAAAAGGCCGGCCGTATGCTATCAAAGCCTATAAAATATCCTTAAAATTCCTCGGCCCTGATCATCCAAATACAAAAAGCTCATGTGAAACGCTCATGGCCTGCGGCGGTAAACCATAAGCGATTGAACAGGAAGTCCAAGCGGAGCAGGACAACGAGCCGTAGGGGCGTATCGCATACGCCCGGTACCACCCCACCCCTGGATGAACAAAGGACTTCATCCGCCCGCCTCCGCGGGAATGACATATCTATTTTTTTAGTGTATTGAGACATACCCTCATCTGTTTAAACAGCACAAATGACCCATATCCCCAAAACAAAAGCAAAGCTTTTGTCATTCCCGACCTGATCGGGAATCCAGGGGAAGGGGGTGGCGGATTCCTCGGCCCCCACAGAAATAGCCGCCTTGTGTTAACTATTGCTTTCCTGCCCAAATTTGCGTAACCTTACACCCATGCTTAAGGTAGCCAAAATAAATCCCGGTATGCCCGGCAATATTTCCGAAATCCGGCCCGGCGATCAGCTTATGACTATCAATGGCGTCGAGATCAAGGATATCATCGATTTCCGGTTCCATGAGGCCGATCAATCGCTGGAAATGGCCCTGATTCGGGGTTCTGAGGCATATACTGTCAATATCGAGAAGGATATCGACCAGCAAATAGGCCTTGAATTCGAAACCGACCGGATTATCCGCTGCCGCAATAAATGCGTATTCTGCTTCTGTTTCAACAATCCCAAACATCTGAGAAGGGCGTTGTATGTCAAGGATGACGACTACCGCTATTCGTTTTTGCACGGCAGTTTTATCACGCTGACGAATCTCTCCGAAGCCGATATCCAGCGGATTATCGATATGCGTCTGTCGCCTATGTATGTCTCGGTGCATGCCACCGATATGGCCGTGCGAAAGCGCCTGTTCGGTCGCGAGAATACGCCGGATGTGATGCCGATACTTCGCCGTTTCGCCGAAAATCATATCGATTTCCACTGCCAGATAGTCGTGTTGCCCGGCTACAACGATAAAGATATCCTGCGCCGCACAGCCGCCGACCTGGCCGAACTGAAGCCATACGCCCAATCGATGGCGATTGTCCCGATTGGCCTGACTAAGTTCTCCCGTCCCGATTTGCAGTCAGTCGGCCCAAAAAGATCAGCTGCTTTGATAAACGAGACTGCCAAATTCAGACGAAAATACGGCGATAAAGAGAATCGTTTCGCCTATGCCGCCGATGAGCTATTTATCACCGCCGGTGAGGCTATCCCAAAAACAGCTTATTATGATGATTTCCCGCAGATCGAAAACGGCATCGGCATGGTACGGGATTTCCTGGATACGTTCCCTCGCAAACTACCGGCAAATATCAGGGGCAACTGGATAACCGGCCAATCGATGGCGATGGTCTGGAAAAACTACATTATGCCAAAATATAATTTCAAATTAAAATTGATACCGGTGACTAACGGGCTTTTCGGCCCTCGTGTCACTGTTTCGGGCTTGTTGCCGGGAAAAGATATCCTGGCCAGACTTGCCAAAGTTAACTTAAAAAACGAACCGATAATACTACCCCCCAACTGTTTAAACCATGATGGCCTATTTATAGATGATCTGACTGTCGCCGATATTCAGGACAGGTTGGGGGTAGAGGTATTGCGGGGAGAATACAGTTTCGCCGAGACATTAAGGATGGTAGCGTGAGTAGACCAATAGTAGCAATAGTCGGAAGGCCCAATGTCGGCAAATCGACTTTATTCAATCGCATGATCAGACAGCGCAAGGCGATAGTCGATGATCGACCCGGCATAACCCGCGACCGTGTTTACGGCGATTGCTCATGGAACGGCCGCGATTTCATCGTTGTCGATACAGGCGGATTTATTCCGCGGTCAAGCGAACTGATTCCATCGCTGGTAACTCAGCAGGCTCAACTGGCAATCGATCAATCGGATTTGGTGCTTTTCGTCCTCGACAGCAAAGTCGGCCCGCAAACGGTCGATGAGGAGATCGCTCAACTTCTCAAACGCGCCCATAAGCGGGTAGTGGTCGCCGCCAATAAAGCCGACTCTGAAAAAGATATAGCGGACACCTCCGATTTCTACAAACTCGGCCTGGGTGAGGTTTGCCCGGTATCGGCAAATAGCGGGCGGCTGGTGGGCGATCTGTTGGATGATATCACTGGCAGTTTACCGGAAATTGTCGAGGAAGAAACCGACAAGGACTCGATCAGGGTCGCCATAATAGGCCGTCCCAATGTCGGTAAATCATCGATTTTTAATAAGCTGATCGGCGAGAAACGTCAGATTGTTTCGGATATACCCGGCACGACCCGCGATTCTGTCGATAGCCTTATCGAGATCAATGGCACTTTGTTCAATTTTATCGATACCGCCGGACTGAAACGCAAAACGAGATATCCCGATGTCGTCGAGTATTACTCATCGCTTAGAAGTATCCGGGCGATCGAACGCGCCGATATCGCGCTGGCGGTTATCGACAGCGATGATGGCGTGACGATTGGCGATATCAAGGTTGCCGGAAGCGCCGAGGAGATGGGCCGCGGCATGATTTTCGTTGCCAATAAATGGGACCTGGTCAAAGGCATGGAGCAATTTACTTTCAGCCAGTCTGTTTACGATAAAGCGCCCATGCTTAAATATGTACCGATAATTTTCACCAGCGCCAAAACCGGTAAAGGTCTCGACAAGATAATCCCCGGTATTCTCGAGGTGGAAAGGGAATGTCAAAAACGTATCGGTACATCCAATCTCAACAGGTTTTTGGATAAGGTCGTACAGGCAAAACATCCGCCGGCCAAGGGCGGTAAGTTTATCAAATTCTATTATATCACCCAGGCTGAAACCAGGCCGCCGACATTTATAATCTTCTGCAACTTCCCCAAGCTGATCGATTCACCTTATCAGCGCTTCATCGAAAACCGGATCAGACAGGAATTCGGCTTTACCGGCGCGCCTTTAAAGGTTATATTCAAACCGAGGAGCGAATCATGATCACCCTGTTGACGATAATCATCCTATCATACCTTATCGGGGCTTTTCCTAGCGGAATCGTACTCGGCAGGATTTTCAAAGGCGTGGATGTCCGTCAGCACGGCTCGAAAAATATGGGCGCAACTAATGTCTTCCGGGTACTGGGGGCCAAATTGGCGATCCCGGTATTGCTTCTGGATATGCTAAAAGGCACGATCGCGGTTGTTCTGATCGTACATATCGATTTCGGCGATCAGTCGATGCCTTTCCATTGGCTGAAAATTATCGCCGGACTGGCCGCTATACTGGGGCATGTTTTTCCGATCTGGATTAAATTCAAAGGTGGCAAAGGCGTGGCCACCGCCGCCGGTGTGCTGTTTGGCTTGATGATGCTTGAGGTTGGTATGGCGATTGTGCTTTTTATCATAATTGTTACGCTAACAAGGTATGTCTCGCTGGGCTCGATTCTGGGCACGATATTTATCCCATGTTCGCTGATCGCCGAACAGGCCTACCTGGGAATCAAAGTACATGACTCATACATGGTGCTGGCGTTTATACTGGCGATCACGGTAGTGGTTACCCATCGGCAGAATATCAAAAGGCTGATCAGGGGCGAGGAGAACAAGTTCGGCCGGAAAAAGGAGTAGCTGAGTACGGCTGAAGGAACATGGCTTGATATAAAACGTAGATAATTATATAATCAACTATTAGTAGATAGAATGTAAAAAATAATTTGATAACGGATGAATTAAAATGACTAAAATAGCAGTATTAGGCGCCGGCAGTTGGGGGATTGCCGTGGCCGTTCTGATAAATCAAAACGGTTATGATGTCAACCTCTGGGAGTTTTTCGAGGAAGACTGTGCCAAAATACAGAAGCTTCGAGAACAACCCGATAGGCTGCCCGGAATCAAAATTCCCGAGGCGATCACTATCACAAATGATATCGAAACGGCGGTAACCGATTCCGATGCTATTGTGTTGGCGGTTCCGTCGCAAGTTTTGAGGGCTACTGTCAAACCAATGGTGCGACATTTACCGGATGAGATAGATTTCGTTATAAGTCTCGCTAAGGGCATAGAAAACAATACGTTAAATAGAATGTCTGAAGTATTACTTCAGGAGCTTCCGGGACGATATCACAACGCTATTTCTACTTTGTCAGGCCCATCCCATGCCGAGGAGGTGTCTCGCAATATCCCGACTACCGTAGTCGTGGCCGCCGATGATATCAAGGTTGCTGAGAGCGCCCAGAAGGTATTTTCGAGTAAAACGATGCGTGTCTACACCTCGACTGACCTGATCGGAGTCGAATTGGGCGGTTCTCTGAAAAACGTAGTAGCCATCGCCGCTGGCATATCCTATGGTCTTGAGTTGGGCGATAACACAATCGGCGCGCTGATAACCCGCGGGCTGGCCGAAATGGCCCGTCTGGGCCAGAATATGGGCGCCGATCCTCGTACATTCGCCGGCCTCTCCGGAATCGGCGACCTGATTACCACCTGTACCAGCCGTCACTCCCGCAACCGCTTCGTTGGCGAGCAGCTAGGCAAGGGTCGGAAGCTGGCCGAAATACTCGAATCGATGACGATGGTGGCCGAAGGTGTCAAGACCACCCAGTCAGCCTACCAGTTATCACAGAAACATGCTGTTGAGATGCCTATAACGACCGAGGTTTATAATATTCTTTTCGATGATAAAGACCCAAAAACAGCGCTTTACGATTTGATGACGAGGACGCCCAAGCCCGAAATCTGGTAATAAGTGTAGTTTTTTGCAATTGGCAAATATTAATAAAATTCTTGCCAACCCGCTTTGAGACAAGCATATTGTATTTTTAAGATTATATATAGACTAAAAGGAGAGAGAATAAATTGGCCAAATTCGATTTTGAAAAAGCTATGGAACGGCTCGAGCAGATAGTCGAAGACCTGGAATCAGGCAAATTGGGCCTGGATGAATCAATCAAGGTATTCGAGGAAGGCGTTGATCTTTCGAAAAAATGCCACAAAAAATTAACCGAGGCTGAAACAAAAGTCAAACAATTGATTAAAAATGAAGATGGCGAATTCGAACTCAATCTGTTCGAGGAGGATGAAAAAGAGTGAGCCTGCTGGAAAATATAAATTCTCATCTAGACCTGAAAAATCTCAATATCGATCAGCTTCCCGAATTGGCCGGGGAGATTCGCGAATTAATTATCGATGTCATCTCAAAAAACGGCGGCCATCTGGCCTCCAATATGGGGATAGTCGAATTAACGCTGGCATTGCATTATGTGTTCGAATCGGGAACCGATAAAATTCTTTACGATGTCGGCCATCAATGCTACACCCACAAAATAATAACCGGCCGTAAAGATGATTTCGCCACGATTCGTCGCGAAGGCGGTCTATCAGGATTTCCCAAACCCGAGGAATCACCTCATGATACGTTCGTCGCCGGCCATGCCTCGACCTCGATCTCGGCGGCTCTGGGTTTCGCCGCCGCTCGCGATCTGGCCGGAGAAGATCATAATGTCATAGCTGTTATCGGGGATGGTTCGCTTACTGGAGGTTTATCTTATGAGGGCTTGAATCAAGCCGGCGGCCTGGGCAAGAAATTACTGATTATCCTCAACGACAATGAGATGTCGATCTCCAGGAATGTCGGCGCTTTATCTAAATATCTCACCGATATTATTGCCGATCAAAATTACAATAAGCTCAAAGCCGATATCTGGAACCTGACCGAAAGGCTTCCCAAAAAAGATGTTCTCCGCCGCGGCGTAACGGCTATGCAGGATGTAGTTAAAAGCTTCCTGGTTCCCGGCCAGATTTTCGAGAAATTGGGATTCAGATATTTCGGCCCGATCGACGGTCATGATGTCGGCCTGATGATAAAGACGTTGAGCCAGCTAAAAGATTTAAACGGTCCGCTACTTTTACATGTTATCACGAAGAAGGGCAAGGGCTATAAATTCGCCGAGGAGAACCCGACAAGCTTTCATGGCATAGGTTCATTCGATAAAGAGACCGGCGAATCGCGCAGTTTGAAAAAATCTTTGCCATACACCAATGTATTTGGCGAAACTTTAATACAGTTAGCGGACAATGATGAAAAAATCTGCGCCATAACCGCCGCTATGACTACCGGCACCGGGCTGGCGAAGTTTTCCAGGAAATTTCCCGAACGCTTTTTCGATGTGGGGATCGCCGAGCAGCATGGTTCGACATTTGCCGCCGGTTTGGCATCAGCCGGTCGGAAACCGTTTTTCGCGGTATATTCAACGTTTCTTCAGCGAGGTTTCGATCAGTTGGTTCATGATGTCGCTTTACAAAAACTGCCGGCGGTTTTCTGTATTGACAGGGCCGGTATAGTCGGCGAAGATGGTCCGACTCATCATGGTTGTTTCGATATCAGCTACCTGATGCAGATACCCGATATGACTATAACCGCTCCCAAAAATGGTATCGAACTGCAGAACCTCATGGCCCTGGCATCGAATTGGCAAGATGGGCCGTTCACGATTCGATATCCACGCGCCGATGTCCCGGAAACCGATATCAAGAACACTTATGGTAAAATAAAATATGGCAGCTGGGAAATTCTTCGCCATGGGGGCGATCTGGCAATTCTGGCGGTCGGCTCGATGGTTTATCCATCGTGGCAGGCGGCCGATTTACTCGATAAAGACGGTATCAAAGCCACCGTAATCAACTGCCGGTTCCTTAAGCCTATCGATAGGGCAATGATGAAAGAGATACTCCTCAAATTTGGCTTGGTTGTCACCATAGAAGAGGGCTCTAAGATCGGCGGATTCGGACAATATATCGGGGGCTATATAAACGATCAAGGCTTTAATGATATGATCTTGCATAACCTGGGTCTGCCCGATAAATTCATCGAGCACGGAAGCCGTTCCAGTTTACTGAAACAATACGGACTCACCAGCGACGGAATCGCTTCATCGATATTGGATATTATCCAGGAGAAGAAAGATACTTCAAGGGAATACAAATAGCTTTGAAAAGATTCGGAATAATTGCTCATCCTACCAGGCCAAATGTCGAGAGAACAGCCAAACTCGTTATTGAATGGCTCAAAGGCGAGGGACTCACTTATTGGGTCTGCAACGAACTGGCTGAAATAATCGGCGAGACCCGGTTCATTAAACCAATATCTGAACTTCATGAAGATATCGACTGCGTCCTGTCGTTAGGCGGGGATGGTACGATGCTTTCATCGGTTAGAAACGTCGGTCATCACGGAATTCCGGTTTTCGGTATAAACGTCGGTCGCTTGGGCTTTTTAACCGAAATTATGCCCCAGGATATACCATCTGCCCTGGAAAGATTAAAAGATGATGATTACACGATCGAAGAGCGAATGGTTCTCGAGGCCGAAATTAGCGATACGGGTGATAAACGTTACTACGCGCTAAATGATATAGTTTTGGATCACGGCGACAGCACTCGCTTGATCAAGCTTGATCTTTATCAGGCAGGCTCAAGCCGGGATGAACATTTTGTATGTCCATACAATGCCGATGGGCTTATTATTTCAACCCCAACCGGGTCAACCGCATACAATTTGGCTGCCGGCGGGCCGGTAATGCATCCTCATCTTGGAGCAATTATCGCCAGCCCGATATGCCCGCACTCTTTAACTCTTCGACCCATAGTATTCAATGACAGGAGCAAATTGACGATTAAAGTCGCTTCCGATAATATCGATGTGAGAATGACGGTTGATGGCCAAATTAGATACACGCTTGAATATGGGACAAAAATTAGTATTTGCCGGGCGCCGCGTACAATCAAGCTCATCAGAATAAAGGATTATTCATTTTTTGAAATCTTGCGAACGAAACTTCATTGGGGCGCCAGGCCCCTAACGGCAAACCATGATTGAAACACTGCATATTAACAATTATGCCTTAATCGAAGATTTAACCATTGAATTCAAACCGGGATTAAACATATTTACCGGTTCCACCGGAGCCGGCAAAACAATAATTATAGGTGCCTTAGGATTGGCGTTCGGCGAAAGGGCTTCCGAGGAGGCAATTCGAACCGGGGCCAAAGCCGCTATTATTGAAACTGAAGTTTCTTGCGTCACAAATAATGATTTTACAGCTGTTGAATTTGTGAATCCTGATAGTTATATAATAAGACGTGAAATAAAAAAAGATGGCCGAAGTCGAGCGTTTATCGATAACCGTCAAGTTACGCTGACCAATCTTAAAGAAATAGGCGGCAACCTGGCGGATATCACCGGTCAGCATCGACAAAAAGGATTGACCGATCCTACCAGTCATATTCAGATAATTGACATATATGCTCATTTGGAGAATGAAAACGATGAGTTGTCCCGGTTATTCAGAAAAAACAACAACTTGAAATCCGAACTTTCTACTTTGCAGAAAAAACAGGATGATTGGGCCGCTGAAAAAGAGCTTTTAGAATTCCAGATTAAGGAAATTGAACTGGCCTCGCTTGAAGAGGATGAGGATAAGCGGCTTGAGCAGGAGAAACTTCAACTTGTTAACGCCGAAAAGATTAAATCCGTTTGCCGAATATGCGAAAACAGCTTATTCACTGAGGATGGTTCGGCGTCCGAACGCATCAAATCATCTATAAAGGAATTAGATAGAATAGTACTGTTTTCCGATAAAGCGGAGTCACTGAAAAATAAACTCAATGAACTGTCAATCATACTTGATGAGTCGGGCATTTCGATTCGGGAAATGGCCGAAAGTTTTGAGTATGATTCCGGCCGTCTGGAAATAGTCGAGGATCGACTCGTACTCATTAAAAAGCTGAAACGCAAATACGGTCAAAATATTAACGAAATTACCCAGTATTGCGAAAACGCCAAAGTTAAAGTCGGACAATATGAAGATATAAATGAAGCTTTGGCCAGATTGACAAAAGATATTGTGGCGCATCAAATCATTTTATCAGAGAAAGCGCAAGCTATCTCTGCTGCCAGGCGGAAAGCCGCCGCTAAACTGGAGAAACAGGTTGTCAAGCATCTGACCGATTTGGCTATGAAGGGGGCTGATTTTAAAGTCAAATTCATGACTAATCAGAGCGATAGCGGACCTTACCTGGTTGAGATGAAAAATTTTACCGGTGATGAAACCGGCTTCGATATTATAGAATTCCTAATCTGTCCCAATCCCGGTGAGAAGCTTAAACCGTTGGCATCTACCGCTTCAGGCGGCGAATTGTCCAGGTTAATGCTGGCTATTATTTCGGCTTTGATTGATTCGCTCCCCCGTGAAACACTGGTTTTCGATGAGATTGATACCGGCATATCAGGAGAAGTTGCCTCGCAGGTGGGCAAGAAACTTCAAAAATTAGCGAAAAACAGCCAGGTGATCTGTATAACTCACCTTCAACAAATCGCCAGCCGGGGAGAGACGCATTTCAAAGTTTATAAAGGCAAAAGCAAAGGTAGGTCGGTTACCAAAATTAAAATGCTCGAAGGCGACCAGCGGGTTGCCGAAATCGCCCGTCTGTTAGCCGGAGAGAAAATCAGCGAGATCGCGTTGGATGGGGCAAATCAATTATTACAGGAGGGACGCTCCTGAATAAGTCTATAAAAACCGAAGAAATTAGCCAGGCTCCAGGTGAGCGACTAACAGACGTATCGCGGATACCAAATCTGCTTTCTCTATCAAGGGTGGTTATTTCGCCAATCATTTTCTGGGCGATTAAAGATGATAACATTGCCCTGATAGTGTGTTTAGTTGTTTGGGCTCTTATCTCCGATTTCCTGGATGGTTTTCTGGCCAGGCGGCTTAATTCTATAACCAAAGCCGGCAAAATTATTGATCCTTTGGCGGATAAACTTTGTGTAGCTTCGGCGGCATTTGCTGTGTCGTTGTATGGCGATATGCCGGTATCGCTTGTAATTATAATAATCGCCAGAGATCTAACTATTGCCGTATTTGGGTTCGCGATTATTAAAAAAGTGAAAGAAATCCCTGTTTCTAATATTATCGGTAAATTGACTGTTACAGTATTATCTTTAGCTTTGATTATTTATGTTTTCAAAGCCCATCAATTATATGCTTTTGCGTTTTGGTCCTCCGTTTTCTTCATAGTTGCATCATCGGTGAGTTATTTATTTATTGGAATTCGCGCTATTTCTTATAAAAAGGAGAATAATATTTAGATATAAGTGTATATAAAAATGGAACTTGATTAGCTTGTTTGCGTAAGTTTAATGGAGATTAATACATTTCAAGAGAAAATGATTTCTTTCAAGGAGGTAAAATGTACAAGGCTAAAGCGGTAGTTATATTTATGCTGGTGGCTCTAATGATCATACCGGCTATAGCGAAAAAGACAAAAACTGCCGAATGCAAAGATAATGTTTTAACGGATCTGAAGCTCAATTTCACGATTGATGTCCCAAAAAATTGGAAAACAAAGACTTTTAAAGAAAAACCTGAGAAACCGGCTGTCATGAGAGCTTTGTTAATGCAGAAGAATTACCGTATTAATCATGATGCCAAAGAGCTGGATGGAGAATTCACGATTCCGGAAATCCAGATTTACGCGATCCCAGCCACTATAACGGCCGAGGAGTTCATGGATAAACTTCAGAGCGATATAGTATCTCATTCGTCCAAAGACGATATTATCAATAATATGAATCTTATCCTCGCTGGGGAATTCGTTGGTAAGCAAAAGTTCGAAGTGGCTGGTAATAAGGGGATGTTAGCGCTCTTTAAGAGACCCTGGGAGCGCCATATGCAGGCCGAACAGGACGATCCAAGATACCGCGCCTATGGAGGACGCATAGTCAAGGATATTCACGATGTTCATGAAGTCTACGCAGTTGTGCATGATGGTTATCTCTACGTAATCAACGCGCTGGCTGAAAATGAGTTTTACCAGAGTGTGAGAGATGAATTTGCCCTCATTATCAAAACGATAAAATTTCCGGAAAGCGGCGAATCGGCGAATATTGAATAAATTTGCTATAAATACATTAATTGTTTTATAATAACGGCTTCAGGCATTATTTTGTGTTGACTGACGCATGAATAAGTGTTATGATTCTGTCAAAATTTTGGAGGGATTATGTGGATAATTCGTTATGCCGTAGCCGCGGTTTTAATTGTCGGCCTGTTAGGTTTCTCAATCCAGAATACATCACAGAAAGTACAAATTACGATTGCCGCCAAGCATTTCTATGATGTGCCTTTGATATTTGTAATATATATAGCTTTCTGTATAGGTCTGTTATTCTGGTTTGCTATTTCTATAATTCAATATTTCAAGATGGTTAGTCAATTATCCGAACAAAAAAAGAGAAATAGAATCCTGACTCAGGAGATTACGACCTTGCGCAACCTGCCCCTGGAAGAACCTGATGAAAAAGCCGAGAGCGGCCAGGATCAGGAAGAAGGCAGCTAATGGAGCAGACATCATTAACCTCATATTGGTGGATCGTAATACCTGTTACTTTAGTCCTTTTAGCTTTACTTTTTTCGCTTGGTAGAAGGGGATCGAAAGAGAGAAGGGTGTTCCCGGAAAGCTATATAGATGGTCTAAGGGCGCTTATCGCCGGTGACGATAGCACGGCTTTTGCCAAGCTGAAACAGGCTGTTGCCGATGACACCGATAATATCGACGCTTATCTCAGGCTGGGCGATCTCTTCCGGGCTCGAGGCCAGATCGAGAAAGCGATTCGGGTCCACAATGAGCTTACGCTTCGTAAGAAAATCGAGCCTCAGATGAAATCACTGGTCTGGCAAAGCCTGGCCAAAGACTATATTCAGGCCAATAAGTATGAATTGGCATTGGAGGTTCTCACCAAGCTGGCCAAGGATTCCGACTATAAAAACTGGGCGCTGGAAAAAATACTTGAAGTTCATGAAAAAACGGAAAATTGGGATAAGGCGTTCTCTTCCTGCAAAAACTTACTCAAATCCAAAGATCAGTATAACAAATTGGCGATATACAAGCATCTTGGCGGAGATAAACATTATAACGACGGTGAGTTCCATAAGGCCAGGCTGGTGTATAAGGACGCCCTTCATTATGATGACAAGTTCGCTCAATCATATATCATGATCGCCGAATCTTATCTGGCTGAGGACAGAAAACAGGATGCGGTGGAATTCTATAAAAAACTGGCTGTTAAAGCCCCCTCGGAAGTTTATCAGGTTGCTTATAAAATGGAGCAAACGATGTTCGAATTGGGCCAATTCTCTGATGTGGAAAAGATATACGCTAAAATCCTGGAGCAAAAACCTGATGATTTTAACGCGATGAAATCATTAGCCGGAATTGCCGAAAAGAAAGGCGACCTGGACGGGACGATCGATACATTGGCTTCGATAATCAATAAGAACACCGAGGATATCTCAACAGCCGCAAAGCTTGTCGAATTATATATCAATAAAAACCAGCAAGACAAAGCGCTTGACATACTGAGTTCAATAAAGGCCATGCCTCATAATGGTTATTACCAATATGCTTGCCCCAGATGCAACGCTAATTCTTCCAAGCCCGAGTTGATTTGCGCAAACTGCAGGCGCGTTGGCCCGTATAACAGATTATGAGATTAATTGTTGCGTTCTTTCTGCTGCTAACTATTGGGATTTCCCAAGCCGATGAGATAGATGATTATTTCCGAGATGGGCAATACAACCGTGCCTATAACCGGCTCAGAGAACTTTATGGCGCTGATCCCGGCGTACCGGAACATCTGTTTTTAAACGGTAAAGTCGCTCTCTCGGGAGAGAACTCGGCCTCATATCTTAAGGATTTCATCAATAAGTCCGCCGACACATATTTGACCGATTGGGCCAGGCTTATACTTGGCAAGTATTATTTGGCTCAACATCTGTTTATTACGGCCAGAAAGCAACTCGAAAGCATCCCCGAAAGCTCACCTTTCGCGCCGCAAGCGCGGTACCTGGCTGCCAGATGTTATCTTTTATCAGATGAGCATAAAAAAGCGGCCAGTAGTTTCGAATACTTGATCAATCAATCTCAAGATGAGGATTTTATTCATAAGTCGGAATACATTCCCAATTATTCCGGCTGGATACGGCTTGGGCTGGCAGATACGCGTCTGGAGATGAAAGATTATCTGGAAGCCCATCGTTTGTACCGTGAACTATTAAAACCAGAATACGAGAACGATATCTTCGCTCTGGCGCTTTTAGGATTAGCTGAAATAGCCAAAGCCCAGGGCGATACCGATGATGTAGCACGGTATTACGATTTATATAACGACCGATATCAATCAAACCTGACTTATGTAAAAGTGAAAGGAAAACCTCGGAGAATATACGCGGATAAGTCACCCGGAAAAGCAACCAAATCCAGACATTCTAGGTTTTATATCCAGGTAGGGGCGTTCTCGAAAAAGGACAATGCTTTGAGGATATCCTCATTGTATAAAAATAGCGGCTACAATGTTTATATGGAGACTTTCATCGAGGGTGGCAAAGAATTTTACCGTATTTTAGTCGGTGGGTATAACTCCAATCAGCAGGCCGAATTCATAAAGAATCGCCTGGAAAAATCTGCCGGTGAAAAGTATTTGCTAATTGAACGCTAATGAGATAAACCTAACCATTTTCGCTTATACGATTTAATATTTGCTCATTACTAATCTGTTCGAATAAACCTGTCACTTAGGCTACTGTATTGAAAAGAAGAGTCAGAGTATGGGGAATTCCCCATAGTATATAGCCAATACCGATAAATACTTACATTTATGACAACATTTATAATTGCTTTAACCAAATATCCACCTGCAAAAATTGGTGTAACTTGTTATCTAACATAATGATACCCTAATTAATAAGTGTTTTGGAACATGTTTTGCCATAGTTATAGGCGATAAATAGAAAGGGGAATGCTTATGTTAAATAAAACAAACAATGAATCAGGCATCGTATTACTCGTTTGCCTGTCGATCCTTTTCATGTTGTCATTAATCGGTATTGCCTCTATAACGACATCTAATAATGACATGCAAATAGCGGACAACGAGAGTCGGGCAACCGGGGCTTTCTATGCCGCCGAATCGGGCCTGGAAAAGGCCGCGGCTTCCATAACCACCAGCTTCCAGACCACCGGCGAGGCACCTGATCCGTTGCCATCGGATTCTACCACGGAAATGCACTATACTTATGTTTATGATGTGGCCGATAATGGTCCCGCGCAAAATACACAACTTGATGCCGGCGCGTATAAGGGCCTTTACGGCTTGGTGAAAACATTTACGATCAATTCATTTGGCGTCGATAACAGCAGTGCCACCGGCGTTGAACTCAAAATGGAACTGGCCGACGCGCTTATTCCGGTTTTTCAGTTCGCCGTATTTTATGAATATGATTTGGAAATCGCGCCGGGACCGGATATGACTCTGGGGGGACGTGTTCACGCTAATAAAGATATATATGTTCAAGCCGGATCTGACCTTTATATCGATTCATATATGACCGCCGCCGGTCTGATTAATCATGGCCGTAAATCAGGATCCGGCATGGGTACATCGAGTAATGATGTTTGGATCAGGGATTCTGATGGTAACTATCAAACTATGAAAAACGCCGATAATACGTTTCTCGATTCCGATGATCCCGATTGGGTTAACGAATCTCTGGCACGCTGGGACGGCACTGTCGAGGATGGCAGTCATGGTATCACCGAGCTCTATATGCCGGTGGTCACCGATGGTCCGGTGACCAATCTTATAGATCGGGGCGATGGCAATCCTGACAGTTTCGAAAATCAAGCCGGATTAAAGATTGTCGATGGTAACGCTTATTACGATGCCGCCGGAACATGGGTAAACGTAACCGGTAATCTAATCGCCGAGGGCGTGCTTTCGACCGACTCGTTTTATGACGCGCGAGAGGGCAAAACGGTATACTCCATCGATCTCAATATTGACAGATTGAATTCATCGGCGTATTTCCCATCGAACGGTATATTATACTCATCACAGCCTCATAACGATTCTTACGTCAGCGCTTTGAGATTGGTTGATGGTGAACAGTTGAATTCGGCGTTAACGATAGCCACTGACAATCCACTTTACACCGTTGGTGATTACAATACCGTTAACAAGAAACCGGCTGCGCTCATGACTGATGCCCTGACTATCTTGTCAAACAACTGGGATGACGCCAACAGCGGCGGATCAAGAGATGATCGTATGGCCAGCGAAACCCAGGTAAACGCCAGCTATATGACCGGCAATACCGAATCGACGGGGAACAATTATAGCGGCGGCTTTGAAAACTTACCCAGGTTTTTAGAAAACTGGAAAAATGTTAATTTCACCTGGCGCGGTTCGGCGGTCGATCTCTGGTACGCCAGGCAAAGCGATGGCGAATGGAGCGGCAGCTATTACAAACCGCCAAATCGTGACTGGGCGTTCGATCCCGATCTGCTCGACCCGGCCAACCTACCGCCCGGCACACCGCAAGTTAATGTCGTGCAGCGGCTGAACTGGAGCCAGAAGATTAAATCGATAGCTGACGCGGGCTATCTGGATTAGCCGGGCATTGCGACGGCTTAGAAAATAAAACCATCCTACAGGCCATTTTGGTCAACACGCGGTAGGGGACAAGCTCCTGCCGCGTTTATTATTTACACGCATTTCATATCAATAACTGTTGAATAAATTGGCTGTTTCTTATATACTTTAGTTAGATCTGACTCAATTAATGGAGATCGAAATGGAAAGTAAAAAACTCATTTGGATTGCCCTGGCATTCATGCCGGTATTCTTATTACCCGGAACAATTATTCATTTTGGTGATGGAGTTGACAATATTAACTTAATTACCATCATTAAACATCTGGGATTTATACTTATAATCAGTCCTCTATACTTTTTAGTTTTCAATTATATTCAAAATAAAGCGGCTGATTTTTACGTTAAAGCAAAAATAGATTGGGGCAAATGGGAGAAGCTCGGATGGAGAAAATTTATAGCCTATAGGCTAATCTCTCATACAATACTGGCTTTAATCATTTCCTATGTTGTAATCGAAGCGATAAATTACCTCTATATAAAAGATAATCGCCTGTTGGTAGTATTTCTTACGATGTATTTAGGTTTCTCGATAACTCTAATTCTTTACAATCGTTTCTGGAATATCCATCAGCAGAAAAAAGCGGAATCTCAGTTATAAAAAACCATGTTAAAATACGCAAACAAGTAGCGCCAGATAGGCATAATATGGGAAAGTTATTATGAAGGAAGTAAAGTATTTAGCAATACCTTTAATCACTATTCTAATCGTATTAGTACTTGGAAATATAGTAGATATGTTGTTTTTGGGAAGTAACTATAATTTATTTGATCATATCATTTATGTTTTCCTATTCTTTATTGGGTATAGCGTGATATTGTTTTTTGTCGCTAGATGGCATTTAAAAAATCTTAATGATGGGCCTAGTGATTCAAAAGCTGATTGGGATACATGGGAAAAACGGGGCAAATTTCAATATATTGTTTTTAGAAACATTTATATAGCCTTAATAATTGCAGTAGTTGGATTTATTGCAGTGTTCTCGTTTGACCATTATGGAATGAATAGACAGCCAAGTATTGCATCCTTGAGTTATATTTTAATTTTGCCATTCCAGCATTTGCAAATATCCAACTATTTCAAATGGATGTACCACAAAAAGGCAAAATCAAAATCAGAAACTTAACTATTAATCCAAAATGTTAGAGCCAATAAAACGCTTATGGCATAACTTGAGAAGCTAAAATGGAAGATAAAAAATACATCTGGATTGCCTTGGCTTTCATGCCGGTATTTTTATTACCTGTGGCTTTCAATCTTTCTGTTGACGATGGTCAGACTTTTAAATTATCTACCTTCCTTGGATGTCTGGTTGGAATGCTTCTTGTGAGTCCCATATATTACTATTTATTTAATCTTTTTAAAAATAGAACTGCTGGCGCATACAATAAATCAAAAATTAAATGGGGTAAATGGGAAATTCTCGGAAAGAGAAGATTTATTACTTATAGGGTATTTTTTCAGACTATTATTGCGTTAATTGTATCTTATTTTGTTGCAAAAGCGATTAATTACTTTTATGATAATAAGATTCTCATAGAAGTTATATGTATTTCAGTATATACGATGTTTTCATGCTCACTTATTAGTAACAATTATCTCTGGCAATTCCATCAGCAGAAAAAAACCGAGCCTCAAAGATAGCCTGTTATGCCGGTTTGCCCAAAATGCACGCGTTCTTTAAACCGCGAAAAAGTTGATGGCGGTTACGCCTTTGCCTGCGGTAAATGCCGAGGTCGGGCTATCGGCCTGGATGTTCTTAAAAAGCAAAATATGCCTGAAGAATTTTTACTCAATATCCGGCGTGAAGCCAATGAATCTGACAAATCAAACGGCCGACAATGCCCTCAATGTAATACATCGATGTCCTCGGATAAAATTAGCCTGAAAAACAAATCATTAAAAATAGACTATTGCCGGGAATGCCGCCTAATCTGGATCGATCACCGGGAATATAAAAAACTGTCATGGTTTAAGCCTGAACCCCCAGAATCGGCGAACAAATCCGCGAAAAATGATCCCAGACCTGAGATCACCGGTTTAAGAAAACATCATAGCGAGCTTCACGGTGATAGTTATACTGATCCGCCGGATACCTGGTGGGAGTATATCCTGGGAATAATCGGGTTCCCGATAGAATCGGGTGATTATGAGTTAAGTAAATTACCTCTATTGGTTTGGATTTCGGCGGCTGTGATCGCGTTAGTATTTCTTGTCTCTTTAATCGATCTAAAAAGTGTAGCGTATACCTTTGGTTTTATACCTTCTCAATGGTACAGATATAGCGGTTTGACAATTATAACATCGCTTATGCTTCACGCCGACCTCTGGCACTTAATAGGGAACCTCTATTTCTACATCGTATTTGGCGATAATGTCGAGGACTTGATAGGTCGCGCCAAATTCATAGTCCTACTTCTGGGCTCTCATATTGGAGGGACGATACTGCATGGCATATTCACAAATCGACCTGATATACCGGTTATTGGCGCCAGCGCCGGCATATTTGGTTTGATGGCTTTTTATACGGTACTTTTCCCCAAAAAGAAGTTCAAAATTGTTCTTTCATTATATTTCTATTTTCACTGGATTAATATCTCCGTTAAATACTTCTTCTTGTTATATGCCATCTTACAGATAGAATACTTAATTGAACAACTGAAAGGTACCGGTTATGTCTCGGCCCTTGGTCACATTGGTGGACTGATAGTCGGACTAGGTGCGGGATTATACGTAAAACATCGTAATAAGCAGAAAGATTCAACCCTGGCGAACCAGAATTTGCCGGATGTTCGATAATTTAAAAAATAGCCACCCTAAGCCTTCCAGATCAGCAAGGGGCAGGGATCGGCCACCTGCCGCATATTTATTTACGTAAATTCATTGTCAATAAACGTTGAATATTGAACCTGTTTAAGGTATATTATACTTAGATCTGGCACAAATGAAGGAGATCACAATGAAAGAACTGAAATACCAGGTAATTCCATTAATCACTATTCTGATTTCATTTCTATTGTGCAGTACCGCTGATTATCTGCTAATTGGAGGGAAAAACATTTTATTCGAATATCCTTTTTTTATCTGCCTATTTTTTATTGGATTAAGCGTTCTATTGCTTTTTTTAGGCAGATGGCGTTTAAAAAGATTAAATGATAGATTTAATGATTCAAAAGCAAATTGGGACAAATGGGAGATACTCGGGAAATTTCAATATGTTATTTTTAGAAATTTCCATATAGCATTAATTATCAGTACTATTGGATTTTTAGCAGTATTCTCGTTGGAAAAATATGGGATGAATAGACAACCTAGTTTTTTACGCCTGTGTTACTGGCTTTCCTGGCCATTCTTTACATTTCAAATAAGCAATTACTATAATTGGATGTACCACGAAAAAATAAAATCTAAACAGGAAACATAAATGCCATGCCAGTCTGCCCGAACTGTAACCGGCAACTAAAAAAACGGAAATCCTCCGATGGTATTATCGATGCCTGTCCATCCTGCAAAGGCCAAGCTGTTGGTCTGGGGGTATTGAGGCGGCTCAATGTCGCTCCCGGAATGATAACGGCTATCTGGCAAAAGGTGATGGAATTAGATGTCTTTGGCAACCGCCAATGCCCTCATTGTGGCAAGACAATGTCGCAGATCAGCAAATCATTTGATGAAAAAATGATGACATTGGATATCTGTAAACGTTGCCAGGTGTTCTGGTTTGATCCGAACGAATTAGAAGCGTTACCAATACAGGAAATCTTGCCAACTTCTGAAGATGACGAGTTATCCGAGAAGGCCAGATTAGCCCTGGCAAGGTTAAAAATCTCTGAAAGAAGCAAACAAAATTCTGATCTGGAAGAAGTTACGCGAATTGGAAGCTGGGTTGACATAATTTTTATCATGATCCGCAATTTCATCAGATCCAGTTAGGTATCATTTGAAGTAATATTTAATATGCAGGGTGCCCCACCCCGAGTATTTTCGGGATTGGTTTCTTTATATTCGCGTTGCTAGAATCCCCTGTGCTCCCGGCGCGATTTCTAACTAATCTATTGACCTTCCATCGGTACTCTATTAACTTACATCAATGGCAGATAAAACCACACCATTGATCAAGCAGTATCTCAAGATCAAGGAGCAATACCCCGACCGCATTCTATTTTTCAGGATGGGCGATTTCTATGAGATGTTCGGCGATGACGCCAAGATAGCGGCCGAGACATTGGGTATTACGCTAACCTCGCGCAATCATGGCAAATCGGGCAAAATCCCCCTGGCCGGCGTACCTTACCATCAGGCGGAAAAATACCTGGCCGGATTACTAAAAGCCGGTTATGGGGTGGCTGTCTGCGAACAGGTCGAGGATCCCAAACTGGCCCAGGGGCTGGTCAAACGCGATGTGGTTGAGGTCTTAACACCGGGCAGTATCACTGTTGATGGTGTATTGGATGATGGTGCCTCCAGTTTTATCGCCTCAATACATACCGATGACAAAACCGCCGGCCTGGCGCTTCTGGATTACACCACCGGCGAATTCATACTCGACCAGGTGCCATTGTCACAGCTCAAATTAACTCTGGATCGCTTCATGCCCTCGGAAATTCTTTTACCGGATAATGATAACGCCCAAATAGCGAATATCCTAAAACACAACAATACGCCGGTCTGGAGCACCGAGGAATTCCGGTATGAGGCCGATTTCGCCCGGGATAATCTCAAAGCCCATTTCGGCACGGCCTCGCTGGATGGCTTTGGTGTATCGGATATGGCTCTGGCTATCGGTGCGGCCGGCGCTCTGCTTGACTATGTGAAGAAGCTGAAAAAGGGCCAGGCGGATCATATCAGGACGATGATACGCGCCTCCGGCAGCCGGGAGATGTACCTCGATTCGGCGACTATCGCCAATCTCGAGCTTCTGGAATGCTCATCGGGAAGCCGCGAGTTTTCACTTCTCTGGCTACTGAACAAATGCCGCACTCCGATGGGCAAACGTATTCTACGCCGACGGATAGTATCGCCATTGACCGATTTGGAAAGAATAATCAAGCGTCAAACTCATGTTAAAGATTTCTACAACGACCGAACCTTCAGTGATGATATTATCGAGATACTTCGGGAGATCAAGGATATCGAACGCATTCTGTCGAGGTTCGTGGCCGGGCGAGCGACGCCCAGGGATCTATTGGCCTTGAGAGAATCGTTTAAAGCTATCGCCAACCTAAAGCAAAGGCTAGCAGGGTACGCGGGGACAATAGGTGATTTGGCAACCGGCCTGGATGACTTTGCCGATATCCTGCCCGAATTGGAAATAGCTTTAGTAGAAAATCCACCTGTTTCTTATCTCGATGGCCGTATTTTCAAACGCGGCTATTCCGAGCAGCTCGATCATATGAAAGAAGGCATTGCCGATGCCCGATTGTATATAAAAAACCTGCAGGCTAAAGAACGGGAGCGTACCGGTATCCCGACTTTGAAAGTCGGTTTCAATAAGGTGTTCGGCTATTATATCGAGATATCAAAAGCCCAGGCGAAAAAAGCCCCGGATGAGTATATACGCAAACAGACACTGGTCAATGCCGAACGCTATATAACCGAAGAGATGAAGGATAAAGAGGAGTTGATCCTTAAGGCCGAGGAGAAGATCAACCTTCTTGAGGCCGAGCTGTTTATCGAACTCAAAGGCAAGATCAAAAGTCTGTCTCCTCGGATACTCGCGACGGCGACGGCGATTGCCGATATCGATTATTTCCAATCATTGGCGACAGTGGCCCGTCTTAATGGCTACGCTTTACCTAAAATGATTTCTCATGATGATCAATCAAATAAATCCGGTGTTATCGATATCAAAGCCGGCCGCCACCCGATGGTTGAGAAATCTCTTCCACCGGGAGAATTCGTCCCTAACGACACACTTATCAATATCGATGATAAACGAATCCAAATAATCACCGGTCCCAACATGGCCGGCAAATCGACATACCTTCGCCAGGTCGGCTTGATCGCAATCATGGCTCAGATGGGCGGATTCGTGCCCGCCGATGCTGCTACGATCTCGATTATCGATCGCGTCTTTACCCGAGTCGGCGCCGCCGACAGGCTGGCCGAGGGGCAGTCCACCTTTATGGTGGAGATGAGCGAAACCGCCAACATTATCAACAACGCCTCAGATAAAAGCCTGGTTCTATTCGATGAACTTGGCCGGGGTACATCAACCTACGATGGCTTATCATTAGCCTGGGCTGTGACCGAACATCTAAGCGAGAATCCCAAGATCGCCTCAAGAACGTTGTTTGCCACTCATTATCATGAGCTAACCGAGATGGCAAGTCTGTATCCGGGCATAAATAATCTTCAAGTAGCGGTTAAAGAAACACGAGATAAGATAATATTCCTCAGGAAGATAGTGCCCGGTGGATGTGATGACTCGTACGGCATCGAGGTAGCCCGCTTAGCGGGCTTACCGAAGCAAGTAATTAACCGCGCCAAGAAAATTCTGGAGCAGCTCGAGGCCAAACAACCGGCCGAAAACGTCCGCAAGAAAATGAAACAGGCAAAGCCCGATGTCGACTCATATCAGATATCGTTGTTCTCTCCTCAAGAATCGAAAATCGCCGAGAAACTGAAGAAGCTGGAGATAGATAACCTAACCCCAATCGAAGCCTTGAAAATTCTGCAGGATTTGAAGGACGAACTGTAGCCTAGCCAGTCGTAGACCAAGGGCGCAGGGTTCCTGACCTACGAGGACTTAATTACCCTCACCAGGCATATAAAAGTTAAAATCCTCGCCAATAAGCTTATCGATTACATAGAAAAAAGATTCAGGTGTGTCATTTCGATCATGCATTAAAAGTATTTCGTTATTGGGCCGGGTATGAAGCTTCTGAAGGTGATTATCTAAATCATTAGTAGTGAAATTCTTATTTTTTCTGAGTTGCCAATCATTGGAATCAAAAGTCCAAAACAAATCTATATCATATAAGAGCCGGTTATAATAGAAGTTTGATTGTAGATTGCTTATTGGCAATTTTTCAAATTTCATTTCATTTAAAGCGTTTTGTAAAATTCTATATTTACTTTTTAAATTTTTAAACAGCACATTTAGTCTGGTCCATTTGTAGCCCTTGTCCCCAAAGGGAAATCTGAACAACTTTGATCGCCGTTCAATTTTGGTATTTCCATATATATCTTCTATGGCGTTTTCGCATTTAATAATATCATCTATAGCCGTTTCAATTGGTATCGATGAAAAACGTTTATGTGAATATGAATGATTTCCGATTATAAAACCGTTTTTTATAGCGTTACACGCGACCTCATAATTTTTATAAATATTTTCCCCGGTGAAAAACATTATCGCGGGAATATTTCTGTCCTTAAGGAAGGCGACTATTTCCCGAGTAAACCTCGTTGGCCCATCATCAACTGTAAGGCAAATATTTTTACCGGGTGCCATGTTAGCTATTTAAATATTTCACTTACGGTGTTCTCGTGGTCGCTTATTACTCTTGGGGTTTTACTCCAGTTATTCTTTTTATAACCAAAAGAAGATAGAATATATATTATTAGCAAATAGATTCCATAAAAGGGCATTGTGATTAAAGTTTTAAATAAAGGGCCTTTTTGAGGATTTAGAAAATGCCCGAGGCCAAAATATAACACTATGGCGCCGATATTAAATAAGGAGATTACAGAGATTAATGAATTAAGGCCAAATACTAAACTGGTCGCCAGCAAAATAGATGAAACACCCAATAATACCGGCTTATTCAGTAAAAATAATGAAAAAGCAGTTTCTAATAGCAATAAATCCTTCTTGAGTATGCTTTGTTTAAGAAGGCGCAAGCTATTGTTTTTTATCAAGCTAATTATGCCGGAGTTATATCGTATCCGTTGACTAAATGATTGCTTTATATGATCTAATGTTTCTTCGTAAACTTTAGTCTGGGTAGTGAAGTGAACTCTTCTATTGTTTGTAATCAGTTCAATAGAATAATTCGCGTCTTCGGTTACTGATTTTATTTTCCAGGGGGTTTCTTTCAGTATGTTTGTTTTAAATACCATTCCCGATCCTCTTAAAAATACATGAAGCTTTAAATTGGATCTGGAGTTATAAAACAGATAATTTTCAACTAAATTGGACCAATATAAAATATACGAATACGTTGTCTTTGCCACATTATAGTAACCAAAGTAAGTCTGGACTATTTCAGCGCCATTTTCGACTAATCCACCGGTGACTTTGAAGAAATTCTTATCAAGAACATTATCCGCGTCAATTATTGATACTAGATCATAATTATCTATATTTAATTTGTTTAACGCCCATGTGATTGCGTAGCCTTTACCTTTTTCATCATGGTCTTTTCTTTCCAAGACAACTACATCTAAACTACTCGCAATATTAGCGGTTGAATCAGTACAGTTATCGGCGATAACTACAATCTCAATAAGATCCTGATTATAATCGGTTTCTCTTATAGAGTTAATGACCCTTTTAATTACCAGTTCTTCATCGTGGGCGGGGATTAATACTAAAAAACTTTTATTATCGCAAATGTGACTTTCTTGAGTATCTTTGAAGACTTTAAGCCCGTGAATAGCCAGAAAATATAAATGTACAATAATTCCCAATATTATGAATGCCCCGGTTGTCGTCAGTATTGTTAGCAAAACCATCATTGTTTGTCGCGTATTATACCCTTATAAAAGTCCCCTGGCAGTCTTAAATAGGTATCGGCAATTACTCGCGTTTAATAACATTTCGTTCGCATTGTACTTCATATTGTTTAATGTATCAATCGCAAAGTGTAACGTATTACGCGTTTTAATAATTATTCTTAATTAATCAATCAAAGAACTATAAACCGAAACCAAACTTTTGTTGGCGGAGCTTCGCTAAACTAGATTATTTGGATCGTGATTACCGTGAATGATTTTAGTATTTGCATCGAAAGAGAAGAGCACATGACCTACAAGAGCTTGGCAATCCAATCTATTTCAGTCAATATTCGCTTGATAATCACCTAAAATATATTATATTGTCTACATATACAACGGTTTTCCGTATTTGCTGCCGTTGTGGAAAGAACCGGCATAAAGGTAAGATAATGAAAAGCCTTTTGATCATAGCACTTACAATCATCATCGTGGCATTTGCTTCCGCCTCCGCCACAATCATATATATCCCCGACGATTACGCCACAATTCAGCAGGGCATTGATGTCAGCATTGATGGGGATACGGTGTTGGTTTATCCGGGTACTTATGTTGAAAATATCAATTTCTATGGGCATAATATCGTACTGGGGTCGTTGTTTTTGACAACAGAAGATACGAGCTATATCTCGAGGACGATTATTGATGGCGATTCTTCAGGTTCGGTCGTAACATTCGAAAACGGCGAAGACAGTACAGCGATCATAATCGGGTTGTGTATACAAAACGGATGTAACATTCAAGGCGGGGGAATACACAGTGCCGGATCAAATCCGAAGATATTGAATAATTATATTTGCTACAATTTGGCTTATTTAGATTCGCAAGGCGCTTGTTCAGGTGGAGGAGTGTACTGCTATTATTCTCATCCTCAAATCTTAAATAATCAAATATTTGGAAATAGGACTGAAAGAAATAATTATATGGATCGTGGTGGTGGAATATCCTGCCGTGAATCATCGCCAAGAATCATCGGCAATTTGATTGCTGATAATATTGTTCACGGTATATTCGGCGGCGGGATTTATTGTTACTCTAATTCTAATCCGATTATAACGAGTAACTTGATTGAGGGTAATCGTGCTGGTGACGGGGGTGGAATAGGCTGTGTTGAATCATCCCCAATAATTAAATCAAATCTTATAATAAACAATGTTGGGGGGAGTTCGGGCGGCGGAGTTGCTTCCTTCGCATCTTCTAATCCAATATTATACTATAATGTTATTGCCGGAAATAGAGGCGACGTAGGCGGTGGAATTATGAATTCACTGGATTGTGACGCGCTTATCTATAATAATACAATCACAGGGAATGAAGCGGATTCAATGGGCGGATTGTACTCAGACTATTCAACACCTTTTGTCATCAATAACATTATATGCGGCAATGAATCCGATACCGATATGGAATCTTATTTCGGCTCGGCAATTGTAGCCTATAATTTGCTTGGAAGTTACTATCCCGGCGAAGGCAATTATTTTGGTGAAGCCCTTTTCCGGGATTCTGAAAACAATGATTATCATCTCATGGCAACCGAATGCGGCGATCCGTACGATTCTCGCGGTATTGATATTGGACACCCCGATATATTAGATAGCCTGCTGGACTGCGAGAACGGTCTCGGCGAGATACGGTCGGATATGGGGGCTTATGGCGGTGGCGATTCGATTATTGTAGGTATCTATGAATTATATGAAGGACCGCCTGAAAAATACCGGCTATTCCAAAATCACCCAAATCCTTTCAACGCTCAGACAACGATAAAATACATCTTGCCTGAACCGGCTTTAGTAACTATAAGTATCTATGACATACTTGGCCGTGAAATCGAAACACTGACTAACGAGCCAAAGCAAGCGGGCTATCACCAGACTATATGGAAAGCCGATAAACTGCCATCCGGGATGTATTTCTATAAAATACGGGCGGGTGAATACTCTGAATCGAGAAAAATGTTGCTACTTAAATAATAAATTGAGGGTAAGAACATGAAGTCATTAATCACGCTTATTTTAATTCTGATTTGCCTGTCTAGCCTTGGCCTGGCGCAGGCTCCCGATACCGCCTGGACCAAAACGTATCATCGCGATAGCTATGATGACTGCAAATGGATAACTGAAACATCCGATAACGGTTTTGCCTTGGTCGGTGTCTCGCAGATAACGGGAAATACCTGGCTCGATATATTTTTAGTCAGGACTGATACCAATGGCGATACGCTCTGGACACACACCTACGGCGATACGATAATCGGCCAAGAGGCGTTTTGCGTGAAACAGGATTACGACGGCGGTTTCGTTATCGCGGGCATAAAACATCTGACAATGGTTCTTCGTAATGCCTGGATAATCAAAACCGATAGCAATGGTGACACCCTCTGGACGACTATGTTCGGCGGTACTCTAAATACCGAAGCGATCCATGTCAGTTGTACTCCCGATAGCGGCTATATTGTCACCGGCAAAAAATATGACCCGGGCGAATTCTCGAATGCATATCTATTAAAGCTCGATAGCAATGGTGACACTGACTGGGTGCGAACTTTCGGGGGTTCCGGCTACGAGGAGGGATTCAGTGTTCAACAAACCGCCGATGGTGGCTACATGTTGGCCGGGACGAAAGATGTATCGGGCCGGGGCTGGGACTTCTATCTAATCAAAACCGATTCAAGCGGAATAGCTGATTGGTCATATACATACGGCGGAGATGTGACCGATCATTGCACATCAGCTCAGCAAACCTCCGATGGCGGCTATATTATGTTCGGCGAAACTGATTCGAATATCCCTAACAGCAGTCTGGCATTAAAAGTCAATTCAGATGGTGATTCGATCTGGTGTAAAAACTATTCCAGGTCCACCGGCGATTACGGCTGGTCGGTCGATCAAACCTCCGATGGCGGCTATATATTCGGCGGCTACTCGAACAATCCCGGTTATCGCGACGATTACTGGTTTGTCAGAACCGATGCCAACGGCGATACTCTCTGGATGAAAACTGTCGGGCATGGCGATGACCAGAGGGCGTATTGTATTCTACAGTCCTCCGATGGCGGCTATGTGCTGGCCGGGGAATCGTCGGAGCCCAACCCGACTTTCGGCGACTTTTTCGTCGTTAAGCTGAACGCTAATCCATCGGCAATTGATAATGATATTTCATTGCCATCATCATTTCAGTTATCTCAGAATTATCCCAATCCGTTTAACGCTTCCACTGAGATCAGGTATTCTCTTGCCGAACTGATGGAGATCAACATAAGTATTTTTGATGCCCTCGGCCGAAAAGTAGAATCTTTGTATGATGGAGTACAGCAGGCGGGCCAGTATGCTATATCATGGGATGCTTCGGATCAACCATCCGGAATTTATTTTGCCAGGCTCAATAGCATGGATAAAACCGAATCGATCAGGATGCTATTATTGAAATAGATTTATGATCTAAAATAAACGAAAATATCGAGCCGGTTTTTTCTTGGCAACTTATTACTAATTTACTATATTTAGACTAACTGTCAACAGAGGCTGTTGTTTAGCCCCGTTTCGGTTTAGCGCAATAAACTTCAAACAGGTATTTTATGATTGATAACCAGATGAATCTTATCCCGGGAGGATAAAATGAAAAGGTTATATATTGTATTGGTATTAATACTGTTGTCGTTCAATGTTATTTCAGCAACCATTATAAATGTTCCGGCCGATCAACCGACTATCCAAAGCGGCATTGATGCCAGTTCCGCGGGTGATACGGTACTGGTCGCCGACGGAACTTATAGCGGAGCCGGCAACTTCAATATTTCCATTGGAGGACATGCTCTAACATTAATATCAGAGCATGGGGCGTCAAACTGCACTATCTCACCGGGGGGACCCGAAAACCGCTGCTTTATCATATCATCAGATATCGACCAATCAACCTTAATCGATGGTTTCACCGTTTATAACGGAACATCTCAAGCTTCGGGTGCCGGCGTTTACTGTTCTCAAAATAGTAGTCCCATTATTAGTAATTGTACTTTTATCTATATGGTTTCTTATGATGATGGCGGCGTGATGTACCTGGCCAATAATAGCACCGCGACAATAAGAAATTGCTTATTTGAAAGCAATGCCGCTTTTGAAACAGGCGGAGCTATATTTAGCAATTCGAGTTCCGGAATAATTGAAAATTGTCAATTTATCGAAAACCAGGCTATTCGCGGTGGCGCGATTGTTTGTACTAATGGTGGTTCTCCAATTATCCGTAATTGTGAATTCGATGAAAACCATTCTACCGAAGTGGGCGGCACTATATATCTCAAGGAATGCACGCCGGAAATTGCTTTCTGTACCATTAAAAATACCGTGATGTCTATAAATGGCGGAGGAATATTTTGCGGTATGTCCGCTGATGCAAATATTCACCATTGCACGTTCGCGTATAATACCTGCATGGAGTATGGTAATGGAATCTGCTGCGCCAACTGTAGTCCGAACATTGCCTATTGCCTTTTTGAGTATAATCGGGATTTTAATCCCGGCGGCGGCGGCATAGCGTGCCTGAATGGCACTCAGGCTTTCATATCCAACTGTACATTTTACCGAAATATGGCCAACCAGGGGGGAGCTATATACAGCTTAAATTCAACCGTTACTATCACCAATTCACTTCTGTGGTACAACGAGGCGGATAATGATTATTCAGAGATTGATTATATCGGGGACGCGCCTGTTGTCCGCTATTGCGATGTGTATGGCGGATGGCCAGGAGAGGGAAATCTAAATTGTGAGCCGTTGTATTGTTATGCCGATACCGGTAATTATTATCTGCAGGCCGTTTCATGCTGTTTGAACGCGGCAGAAACGGGGAACCATATCGGGGCATTCGGAATAGGCTGCGGTGGACTTGATTATTATCCCGGCGATATCAATATGGCAATCGGCCAATGGCCTCCGCAAGTAATCGGTGAGGATCTAACTTATCTTGTGAATTTCCTCAGATCTACTAATGCTCCCTGTCTCTTAGACAGTTTCTTTTGCCCGGCGGATATAAACGGCGATTGCCATGTAATAGGCAGTGATGCGACCAGGATGGTCAACTATTTCCGGGAGATGGTTGATATCTCATTCTGTCTTGAAAAACCACCTATGTGGCGAATATTAGATGATCTCCCGGTTGAGTCGCCTGTTAGTTGGCCGAACTGCGAATAATGAAAACATGAAGAGTGTAACCATAAATAATTCAATATCGCTGGTTCTTTTACTAGCAGTAGTATTTTGTTATCCGGCCGGAGCTACTATTATCAACATCCCCGATGATTACGTTTACATCCAGAGGGGTATTACGTACAGCTCTGATGGCGACACGGTACTGGTCCAACCCGGCGTCTATTATGAGCATCTCAACTTAATCGGGCGAAACATTGTACTGGCATCATTATTTTTAATAACCGGGGATAGGACGTTCATTTCATTAACTGTAATCGATGGGAGTCTTGCAGGTACGGTTATAACAATAATAAATGGCGAGGATAGCACCGCTATAGTTACCGGATTTACTATTCAAAATGGATTGGCTGAAGATGGGGCGGGCATTTATTGTCTTTATTCCGACCCAGTGATAAAAGACAACCGCATATGCGATAATGTGGTCGATTCTGATGGCGGAGGAATATATTGCCAAAACTGTAATCCTAAAATAATCAATAACATTATTTGTAACAATCATGGTAGTGGTATTTATTGTTTTTATAATTCGAGCCCTCATATTAACAACAACTCAATTATTGAAAACTCTGATGGTGGCATCAGATCCGCGTATAACTCTAACCCTATAATTAGCGGGAATACTATTGCCGATAATTTTACCTTAAACAGCGGCGGCGGTATATATATTTATGAGTCAAGTCCAACCATCAGCAATAATATGATCTATAATAATACCTGCAGGGGTCGAGATTTATATCCTGGCGGCGGCGGAATATGTTGCGTTAGTAATTCCTTTCCAATAATTAGTTATAATTCTATTAGTGGAAATTCAGCTCTTGAGTCAGACAGCTTTGGAGGTGGAATTCACATGGATAATTCATCACCAATAATAAGTCATAACACGATCAGTCGGAATTTCGCGGATGATGGAGGAGCTATTTCCTGCTATAGTAATTCTGAACCTGTTATTGTAAATACGATTTGCTGGGACGACAGCATATCAGATCAGGCTAATGAGCTACTGGTCCATCCCAATTGCCCGGCTACTATCACCTACTGCAATATCCAGGGTGGCTGGAATGGTGAAGGCAATATCGATTCAGATCCATTGTTTGTCGATATCGAAAGCGCTGAGTTCCATCTGTTGCCAGGCTCGCCATGTATAGATGCCGGCGATCCGGATTCGCCATATGATCCCGACAACACGATCGCCGATATTGGAGCTTTCTATTTCGAACAACAAGTCGGCATAGACGATGTTATTAATCTGCCGGATAAATATCAGCTCTTCCAGAACTACCCAAATCCCTTCAATCCTTCAACAGTGATCTACTACACACTTGCAGAACAATCGCAAGTCAGCCTCGAAATCTTCAACATCCTCGGTCAGAGGGTTGCCTCGCTATTCGAGGGCGCCCAGCAATCAGGCGAACATAGATTGACCTGGAACACGGCCAAACAGCCATCCGGCATTTATTTCGCAAGGCTAAATAGCAATAATAAAACTGAATCGATTAGGATGCTTCTGCTAAAATAGTGATACACCGTAAACTTATAAACTAATTAGTATAATGATTTTACAATCATGGAGTTTTAGGCTCTAAGATGGGTTTATCTCTTGACATTAAATGGTTATATATTAAATTATAAGTAGGCTACGAAATTAGTCTTCTGTACCGAATAGCAAGTCGCGCCTTAGCGGGGAGAAACAAATGAATAAATACTTACTGTTAAGCATAATCATGATTTTGACATCATGCATTGTTGCCTCAGCAACAATCATCAGAATCCCAATTAATTATAGTACTATTCAGGCGGGTATCGACGCCGCCGGTGCCGACGATACGGTATTGGTTTCGCCCGGAACCTATGCCGAAAATATCGATTTCAGTGGTAAGATTATTACAGTCGGGTCGTTGTATCTAACAACATCCGATCCGGCGTATATCTCATCGACTATTATCGATGGCGGTGGAGGCGGATCTGTAGTTACGTTTTCCAACAGCGAAACATCATTGGCACAGCTTATCGGGTTCACCATTCAAAACGGTTCGAGCACTTATGGTGGCGGAATCCATTGCGATGGCGCCAGCCCCACAATCAGTTATAACCGGATAACAGGGAATACCACCGCGATTTCGGGTGCCGGAGCGGGAATAGCCTGCCGGAATATGGCCAATCCATCAATTTCTTTTAATACGATCTATGATAACAGCTCGCCATCGGCCAATGGTGGCGGTATTTATTGCTGGAATATGTCGATGCCCACTATCGACAGGAATACCATAACCGGTAACTCATCAAATTATGCCGGGGGAATCTTCAGTAATAACGCGATGCCGATGGTAACCAATACCATCTTATGGGATAATAGCGCGAGTATCGGCAATGATGAAATCTATGTCAATGGGCCGGCATCACCGGCATTCAACTATTGCGATATTCAGGGTGGCTGGACAGGAACCGGTAATATCGATTGCGATCCGGAATTTTGTGACGCTCTATCAGATAATTACTATTTAACCACCGGATCCTGCTGCTTTGGCGAAGGAGATGGAGGGGTTAATATAGGGGCATTTGGAAGGGGCTGCGGAGCAAATATTACAATAAATGTGCCCGTGGATTACTCTACAATTCAAACGGCAATTGATGCCAGCATGGATGGCGATACTGTTTTGGTACAACCGGGTAACTATGGCGAAAATATTAGTTTTGACGGAAAGAATATAGTCCTTGCCTCGCTATTTTTAACGACGGGAGACTCTCTATATATAGGCCAAACAATTATAGACGGTCTCTACGGTGCAAATGAAGCGATTGTAAGTTTTACCGATGGAGAAGACTCCTCCGCTGTTATTACCGGCTTTTTCATTCTGGACGGTTATGGAGGCATAAAATGTATAAACTCAAACCCAACAATAAGATATAATTACATATATCAAAATCTCGGCGGGATTATTTGCGATGGCTCCGATCCAATAATTGAATTTAACAAGATTACCGAAAATTGGGCTGACAATAACGGCGGTGGGATATCTTGTTCCAATTCCAATCCTATAATCCGTCAAAACAGGTTATGGGAAAACCATGCTGGTTTGTACGGCGGTGGGATTTATGTTGGTAACGAATCGTGGCCTCAAATTGAAAATAATGAAATAACTGGAAACGCATCGGTTATAGGGGGCGGAATATATTGCGACAGCAGTAGTGCTACTATCAATAGCAGTACAATAGCTGAAAATATGGCAACTGATATAGGCGGCGGCGTATATATAAACTCTGCTTCAGATCAAATAACCATAGAGAATACCATAATCTGGTTTAACACCGCCGGCACTGAAGGTGATGTTATCTACATAGATGACATCGATTCGCTGGATATTACCTACAGCGATATTCAGGGCGACTGGGCTGGCGTGGGTAATATCGATTGCGACCCGATGTTTTGCCCCGATTCCAATAACTTTTATATTAACATAAGTTCATGCTGCGTCGGCGCCGGCGAGGGCGGTGTTGATATAGGAGCATATGGTACAGGCTGCAGAAGTCCAAGAATCGTAAATGTACCTGATGAATATGGTACGATTCAAGCGGCCATAGATGCCAGTATTGAGGGCGACACCGTATTGGCTCAACCGGGAACTTATGTCGAGAATATAAATTTTAATGGCCAAAATATCATTGTTTCCTCGCTGCATTTAACCACCGGCGACACGTCCTACATATCATCAACAATTATCGATGGGGATTCCGCGGGAACGGTTGTAACATTCGAAAACGGCGAGGACAGTACTACGGCCATTACCGGTTTTACTATTCAAAATGGTAGCAATGAATATGGCGGCGGGATAAATTGTACGAATAGTTCAAATCCTACGATCAGTAATAATTCAATTAGCGGAAATTATAGTGCGAATTATGGTGGTGGGATTCGGTGCGGGCTCAATTCAAACCCATCAATCAGCAGTAATACGATTAACGGTAATTATTGCGGTATTTCCGGCGGTGGGATTAATTGTTGGAATTCCAATCCAATAATCAATGACAACACTATAAGCGCGAATACATCTGGCACTGGCGGCGGGATTGTTTGCAATAGTTCCGAACCCACGATTAGCAATAATACGATTAGTGGAAATAATAGCCTTGGCTATGGCGGCGGGATTGTTTGCTATGATTCCGATCCCGCGATCAGCAATAATATTATTAGTGGTAATGAATCGGGTTTTTGGGGTGGCGGGATTCTTTGTGATAATTCCGATCCCACGATCAGCCATAATACTATAAGCGGAAATTCATCATTAATAAGTGGCGGCGGGATTTATAGCGCTTCTTCCAATCCCACGATCAGTGAAAATACGATTATTGCAAATTCAGCTACAACAGATACATCTAAAGGCGGCGGGATTTATGTATATTGGGGCGATCCCGTAATCAACAGTAATACGATAATCGGGAATTCTGCAGCAGAAGGCGGCGGGATTCATTGCTATTATATTTCCAGTCCTACAATCAGTAATAATACGATAAGTGCAAATTCAGCCAGTTTGGGTGGTGGATTTTATTGCAGACATGAGCAATCATTGCCCAATTTTGATAACACAATATTATGGGCTAATAGCGCTACAACAGAGGGCGACGAAATTTACATCGAAACCGGATCGCCTGTATTTTCCTATTGCGATATTCAAGATACGCTCTGGCCGGGTAATAGCAACATCAGCTGCGATCCGATGTTTTGCGATCCCGACAATGGCGATTTCAGATTGACAGATATCTCCTGCTGCATCGGCGCCGGCCAAGGTGGTACTGATATAGGTGCTTATGGAGCAAGTTGCGTAGTTGGTTACGAGTACCTTCCCGGCGATGCCAACATGTACAACGGCGCCTGGCCGCCTAGTGTAATCGGTGGAGATGTGACATATCTGGTGAATTATTTCCGGTCGTTGCCATCCAGCCAGCCGTGTCTGCTTGAAGGCTTCTGGTGTTCGGCCGATGCCAACGGCGATTGCCTGGTTATTGGAAGCGACGTGACCAAGCTGGTGACTTACTTTAGAGGTATGACTGAGCTTAGCTATTGCCACGATCTCGAACCGATGTGGCCGACACCGGATGATCTGCCTATCGAGGCGCCATCGGGCTGGCCGAATTGTGAATAATAGATAACTTATCGCCCTATATTAATAGATAACCATTGACAGCCAAAAATGCTGTGTTATATTATAATCAAATAGTATCTAAATCAGACTTCTTTGATATTGCGCGAAAACTCTAGTCTAGGAGCAAGTTATGCGCTTTATATTAATTATAACAACAGCCTTAACGGCTATTCTTTGCTTGCCTGTTTCGGCAACAATTATCAACGTGCCGGATGACTATGGCACCATTCAGGAGGGTATTGACGCCTCCTTCGATGATGATACAGTACTGGTTTCTTCCGGTACTTACAGCGGGACCGGCAATATAAACCTGGCAACGAACGGTAAAGCCATTCTTGTTAAAGGTGAAACCGGCGCAATAATCGATGGTCAATCTCAAGACGTATATGGTTTCTATTTAAATGAGACCGATGAAGATACTACTACTATTATTGACGGCTTCACGATAATGAACACAGAGGATGGGATGAGATTATATCTCGCTTCCCCGAAACTTATTAATCTCAACCTTACTTCAAATACCGCACACGGCGTGCATTCTATGCTCATGACTAGCCCAAGCATTGAAAACTGTGAATTTGCAGATAATTTAAATGGCGTGGGAATAACCTCGGAATGGGGGAATAGCGGCGCAACAATAATAAATTGCAGCTTTCAAAATAATTCACTGGGTATTAATATCGGGGATAGAGCCTCCAGTTTTATTAGGGGTTGCACATTTGAGGGCAACGGAACCGGGATTGACGCTAATAATCCCCTTTATGAATCCGGATGCACCGTTGATAGTTGTAGTTTTATCAATAATGGCGGTGCATTAGCAGGAGGATTTACCCTCACAAATTCATATATCGCCGATGGCGTTGCCGGCATGGCTGGTGATCTTTTTGGCTCAGGAAGCGAGTATTACGTTTCCAATTGCTTAATCGAGAATATGTCGGGAAGGGTATTCTCCGGCACGGGTTATAATGCATTAGTCAGTAATTGTATTATTAGAAATAACACAGGACAAATTGCCCGAGTTGGCCAGGAAAGAAGATTAGAATTCAATAATTGTCAGTTCTATGGCAATACCGGCGAGATTTTAGCTGAATACTGGGATCCCAGATTGACTATGACAGACTGCCTTTACTATGATAATAACAGCCCAATTACAATTAATGCCATTGAATACGGCGGATTAACTATGTCAGGATGTACGATTTATGGTAATCATTGTACCGGGATTGATGCCCGTACTATAGAAAGCGTCGGATGGCCAGGTATAAACATTACCAATACGATAATTGCTGAAAATGATAGCTGTGGATTTAGCTTTGAATATGTCGGCGATCCGATATATAGCATTTCGTATTGTGACTTCTATAATAACGCAGGCGGCAATTATTGCGATATCCCCGATTTAACCGGCCAGGATGGTAATATCAGTTGCAATCCGATGTTTTGTGATCCCACAAATGGCAATTTCTATCTCGCCGACAGCTCAGGCTGCGTTGGAGCCGGTTCCGATAGCAGTGATATCGGCGCCTATGGCGCGGGCTGCGGATTCGATTTCGAATACCTCCCCGGCGATGCCAATATGACCAACGGCGCCTGGCCTCCCGAAGTAATAGGCGGAGATGTCACTTATCTCGTAAACTACTTCAGAGGTTTGCCTGCTAACCCATCCTGTTTACTCCAGGGATTCTGGTGTTCAGCCGATGCCAATGGTGACTGCCTGGTTATCGGTAGTGACGTAACCAGATTGGTTACTTACTTCAGAGGTATAGCTGAGCTTGCTTATTGCCTCGACTACGAACCGGCCTGGACAACTCCGGAAGGTTTACCGATGTACCCTCCACCAGGCTGGCCGAACTGCGAATAGCCGGCAGCAGGCTAACGTATTGAACAATAAAGCCGCCAAAAAAACGTTGACAAACTACTATTTTTTTGTTACTTAAATAGTACGTGTATGGTTGGTACTTACTATTTTATCTGCAGTAATAAATGAGAAAATCGAAAACCTGATCAAGCTAAAATCCGCCCGGAGGTTAAGATGAAAACCGTTATAAAATTAGCAGCCCTATTTGTCACTATTGCTGTCGTTCCCATTTCGGCATCAATTATAAATATACCTGCTGATTACCCAACAATACAGAATGGGATTGACTCCAGTGGATTTCGCGATACGATATTAGTACAACCGGGAACGTATCTTGAAAATATCGTTTTCAATGGTCATATAATCGTTCTGGGTTCGTTATTTATCACTACCGGCGATCCATCGTACATATCTTCGACAATTATAGACGGCGGTTCAGCGCATTCGACTATTGAATTCAGCGATTATGAAAGCAGCTGCACGGTTATTGCCGGCTTCACAATTCAGAATGGTAATGATCACAACGGCGGAGGAGTAATTTGCTCTTATTCAAGCCCTTCTATAGTAAACAATATCATCACTAATAATCAGGCCGATAATGGCGGCGGGATATACAGCTATGAATCTGATCCCATAATTACTGATAATACGATAATCGATAATGTCGCGAATAACTATGGCGGAGGTCTCCAACTGGTCGGCGATTCACCGATAGTAACAGGTAATACTATATCCGGCAATACTGCCGTTAATTACGGCGGCGGAGTTTATGCCGGTTTTTCAACCGCATTAATTCAGGATAACACTATAATAGGAAATGAATCGAGATGGGGCGGTGGAATCAGCTGTTTTCACTCGGCGGCTTTGATACGATATAATAATATCGATGGCAATATAACCGAATATTATGGAGCCGGCGTCTTTTGCTATTATTCCAATCCTGTCATTACCAATAATCTAATCACCAATAACGAGGGCGGAAACCGGGGTGGAGGCATTTATGCTCAACTTGCCGATCCAATCATTATTAATAGTACGATTTGCGGGAATTCAAGCGATTTCACCGGCAGTGGCATCTCAATCAGCGATGCCAATCCGATAATCAAAAACACGATTATCCGGATGAATACCGATTCCGAATCAAGTCAGTTTTTTATCGGTGAAGACGCCTCAGCAGCGATCAGTTATTCCAATATTCCCGGGAGTTGGGTAGGCGATGGGAATATCGATATCGATCCTCAATTTCGTGATCCCGAAAACGGTGATTACCATCTTCAGGCCACGGCTTGCGGCGACGCGTATAACTCAGGCTGTATAGATATCGGTTCTCCGGATATGACAGATTCCTTGCTCGGTTGCTTATGGGGTTTGGGCACGGATCTATGTGATATGGGCGCTTACGGCGGCGGTGATATCGGACCTTTCGCCGTAATTACCGGCGCGGTCACATCCACTGAAGGTTCGCCGATTTGGGACGCTCTCGTTAGTGTTGTCCAGACGGGCCTGGATGATTACACCGCGGGAAGTGGGGAATACGTTCTATCAAGTATGGAAGAGGGCGTATTCGACATACATATCTCGCATTGGGATTACTATGATACGCTCATTACGGGGGTATCTACGAACCTCGGAGATACGACAATCTTAAATGTGACTATGGGAGGGCTATCGGGATTGGTTTACGGTATAGTAAAGGATTCATTGAATGTACCGATTGAAAGCGTCTATGTGGAAATCAGCATCGAAACCGACCCGTTAACAGGCAATGACAATGCCGGGCAAAACACATTATTGAATTCATCAACTAATTCCGGAAATAGTGAACCACAGCTTCTTGATGTTGTCGATTTTAGCTATACCGATGAGTTCGGCAAATACGAATTCAATATTACACCGGGTACATACGATATTTCCTTTTCACATCCAGGCGATATCGATACCAGCGTAATCGGGGTAGTTGTTACTCCTGGTGATAGTATAAGAGTGAATATTATTTATAACACGAATTATTATTATCCCGGCGACGTCAATATGGCCGAAGGCAATTGGCCGCCCAGGACCTGGGGTAATGATGTCACATACATGCGGAATTATTTCACTGGAAATGGAGCTCAACCTTGCCTGATAAATGATATGTGGGCTTCCGCCGATATCACCGGCGATTGCCAGATAATCGGCGCCGATATTTTACGTCTGGTAAACTATTTCCGCGGTATTTATGGGATTAACATCGATTTTTGCCCCGATAGCCCGCCTGTATGGCTAACTGCCGATGACGTTCCTGTCGATCCAATGGAAAATTGGCCCAATTGCGGCGGTCTAGTGACAGTCAATGATGAACCGGATTATCCTCCACTCGCAGATTCCCTGGAAACCGATGTCGGAATCTGGATCGGTAATCTTGATGGTTCGCCGGTTACTGTCACTGTTGGCGGACTGGCATATATCGATGTCTATATCCAAACCACGTCATCAGTATGGGGAGCGAATGTTCATATTCCTCTGGGCGCGAATGATCTCTATGTAAGCGAATTCCTGAGCCAGGCCGAAGGCCAGGAAGAAGGTTTGCTTGCCGACTGGGAGCTCGCCCATTTTTCTTTTCCCTTCGGATCTCCGCCAAATCCCGAAGGCTGGTCCAGCCAATCATTTGTTGGCTGGGCTAATGTTATCATTAGTGATGAACTTTGGCTTCAATATACGGAGCCAACCAAAATTTTGACATTCGCGGTCGAAACAGTTAATGATCCCGGGCTCGCGGGCCAAACCGTGGATGGATTAGGTATCGGCTCGCATCCCAGCGGCTGGCCGCTGTCTGTCGGGGATACTACCGGTATTTCCGATCAGGGATATTCGATCTCGGTTAATATCAGCGCCCTGCGATTTGAAGGGCTTTCAGAATCCGCTTTCCTTCCCGGTGATGTCAACATGTATGGCGGCTCTTGGCCGCCGCTGGTCATTGGCGGAGATGTAACCTACCTGGTGAATTATTTCAGGGGTATTGAGACCAGCCAGTCATGCCTTCTGCAAGGTCTCTGGTGCTCGGCTGACGCTAACGGCGACTGTCTGATAATCGGCAGCGATGTGACCAAGCTGGTCAACTACTTCCGAGGCGAAACCGAGATATCGTATTGTATCGACTACCCGCCAAGCTGGCACACCCCGGATGATCTGCCTGTCGAGGCGCCGCCCGGCTGGCCGAATTGCGAGTAGCTTAACAAGATATTTGGCACCAACTTCCATATTTTCCTTGACAACCCATATTACTATTAAGTATCTTTTTCCAGGTTCAATAATATCAGATGTTTAGCTATGCGTTTTAATTTGATGCGGTATCCTTGAAAAACCTAAATAATTTATCGAGGAGGAAAAGATGTTCAAATTGTCCGTGATTTCAACAGTTTTTGTCTTCGTAATGTTTACATCAGTATCGGCGATGATTATAAATATTCCGGTTGATCAGCCAACTATTCAGGAGGGTATAGATGCCAGTTCAGATGGTGATACCGTATTGGTTCAGCCTGGTTTATATTATGAAAATATCGAATTCGAAGGTCAGGATATTGTTCTGGGATCGCTATTTTTAACTACCCGCGATACTTCTTATATATCATCAACTATAATTGATGGCGATTCATCAGGGACCGTAGTTTATTTTAGCCTCGGTGAATATCTTAATACAATCTTAACCGGATTCACTATTCAAAATGGTTTTGAAGGCCCCGGTATTTTTTGTTATAATTTCGCCAGTCCGACTATCAGTTATAATAGAATAAGATACAATACATCATCTTCAAATGGGGCAGGCATATACTGCAAACGTTCAAAACCTACCATCAGCTTCAATATTATTGAATACAATTCTTCGGGTGGCGAAGGCGGTGGGATATCTTGCAGGGAAAGCGGAATTTATTTAAATGATAATATTATTTCAAATAATGAGGCTGCTACAGATGGCGGTGGGATTTTCAATAGCCGATCTCTACTTATTGCAACTAATAATATAGTGAATAACAATTCGGCAAATTCACTTGGCGGCGGTGTTTACTGCGTTCTGTCAAATAGCATCTTCATAAATAACATTATTTATGAAAACTCAGCCGGTACTTATGGCGGAGGAATGGTATGTAATACGCGATCTTATCCAATTATATCGAATTCGATTATCTGGAGCAATACCGCGGGACAAGGCGATAATGAAATATATGTGATCGACAATTCTATGCCGACGATAAGCTATAGCAATGTTGAGGGCGGCTGGTATGGCGAGGGGAATATTAATACAGATCCCTTGTTTCGTGATCCGGTTAATGGGGATTTTCATTTAATGGCATTCGAATGCGGTGATCCGATGAATTCACCCTGCATCGATACAGGCAATCCGCATATATTAGATGATTTAGTCGATTGCTCTAATGGCTTGGGCGAAACGATCAGTGATATCGGAGCTTATGGAGGAAAAGATTCTGTCGTTTATGAACCTGAGATTATTCTCGTTCCTGATGATTACAGTACTATTCAAGAGGCTATAAATAACAGCCACAATGGCGACACGATTCTCGTGAGTCCGGGTACTTATTATGAAAATATTATCTTTTATGGTCATAATATCGTTTTAGGCTCGATGTTTTTAACAACTGGAGATTCATCCTATATCGCTTCGACCGTGTTAGACGGGGATTCCCTGGAATCGGTCATTATTCTGAGAAATGGGGAAGATACTAATACCGCGGTAATTGGCTTCACCATTAAAAATGGTCAGGCCGATGGGTGTGGAGGTGGTGTAGATTTATTCTTTTCTAAATCTACAATAAGGGACAATATAATCACCGGAAATAGGACAAGCAGCCATGGGGGTGGAATTTGTTGTTGGTATGGTGGCGGTCATATAGTAAACAATCTGATCGTTTCGAATGAAGCAGGTACAGGTGGAGGTGTATATTACTATGGCGCGTACGTTGATATAATCGGCAATAAGATTAGCAATAATGTAGCCTTTAACTCGGGTGGCGGAATCGATAATATTTCCTTTGGCGTCGGTATGATCAGAGATAATTATATTAATGGCAACTCATGCGGAAACGGCTTGGGAGGTGGGGGAATCGTGTGCGAAAGTGACACGATATTAAATAATATTATTATCAATAATACTTCGGCCGGTGAGGGCGGAGGTATTCTTTGCGGTGGCCGCGGATTTGTAATTTCGAACTTAGTTTTAGGCAACAGCGCGTTTATTGGCGGAGGTGTTTTTTTAGGCGGTTATGCTACCCTGAGGAATAGTACTATAATTGGAAATATCGCCCAATATGATGGGGGAGGAATATATTGCCTGACTTTTCAGGAATCACATATTGCCAACACTATATGCCGATTAAATAGCCCAAATGAAATTGGAGTCAATGAAGTCGCCGACCCGGTCGTATCATTCTGCAATATTAAAGGCGGCTACGAAGGCGAGGGCAATATCGATTGCGATCCGATATTCTGCGACACCGCTGAAGGCGATTACCATATTGCCGATGCCTCCTGCTGCGCCGGTGCCGGTGATGGCGGCGTTGATATCGGCGCGTTGGGTGTCGGATGTTCTGCCGGTACATATATGATGGGCGATGCCAATATGTACAATGGTGCCTGGCCACCGGCTGTGGTAGGCGGGGATGTGACTTATCTGGTAAACTATTTCAGATCATTGCCATCTAGCCAACAATGTTTACTTGATGGTTTCTGGTCATCGGCCGATGCCAACGGCGATTGTCTGATTATCGGCAGCGATGTAACCAGGATCGTGAATTATTTCAAAGGCAATACCGATATATCATACTGTCCGGACAATCCGCCGGCCTGGTTGGTTCCGGATGATTTACCCATCGAAGCGCCCGCAGGCTGGCCGAGCTGCGAATGAGGATTAAATCCTAGTCTGGGTACAAAGTACCGCTTTGTAAACCGGCTAAATATCTATTGCCTCAATTCCCGCTCTTACGTATCTTCCATTTCGTTATGGCCAAGAAGTTTTACATCCTGACCTTCGGTTGTCAGATGAACGAGTATGACAGCGAAGTGCTCGAATCGATACTGGCCTCCGATGGTTATATAATGACCGATAAGCCGGAGGACGCCGACCTGGCGGTTATCAACACCTGCAGTGTCCGTCAGAAAGCCGAAAGCCGGGCCATGGCGCGTATCGGCCAAATCGCGGCCCTGAAAAAGGATATGCCGGCTCTGAAAGTGATCGTGGCCGGTTGTATGGCCAAACGGGCGGGCCAGGCTATTATAGATGATCTGCCGGGAGTCGATTACGTGGTCGGACCGGACTATATCCCCGAGATACCCGATATTATAGCAAGTACGGATTCCGAGCGCGTATATATCGATGAGAAAGCCGAAGCGACAGGGCTGGCCAGGGGAATCAACCCGGGAAGAGTAACCGGCTTTCTGGCAATTACCAAAGGCTGCGAGAATTATTGCTCGTACTGCATAGTGCCATATGTGCGAGGTTCGATGAGGTCCCGCCCCTCAAAAAGCATCATTGCCGAACTGAAGATATTGCAGGATATGGGCGCGAAAGATATCACACTACTGGGGCAGAACGTCAACTCTTATCGGGATGATAGCCTCGATTTCCCCTCGCTGCTTCAGCGAATAGCCCCCGATAGCCCGTCGCGGCTACGCTTTTTGACCTCGCACCCCAAGGATATGTCCGATGAGTTGATCGCCTGTTTCGCGGAGTTACCATCGCTATGTCAGTCGCTACATCTGCCGCTACAGGCCGGCTCCGACAAAATCCTCGAGGTAATGAATCGCGGTTACACATCGGGGCATTATCTGGGATTGATAAACAAGCTTCGCCAGGCCGCCCCGAATATTTCCCTAACCACTGATCTAATAGTCGGTTTCCCCGGCGAAACGGATGATGATTTCGAGCAAACACTTAAACTCGTTAAAGAGATCAAGTATGACTCGGCATTCATGTTTCGCTATTCGGTTCGTCCCGGTACTAAAGCCGCCGAGCTTGATGATGATGTTCCTGAGGCTGAAAAGATCGACCGCCTAAACCGACTAATTGCCGTCCAACAGGAGATATCCTCAGAACAAAATACCCGCTGGATTGGCCGATCACTGGAGGTTCTGATCGAGAAAAGAAGCCGACGAGAGCCGTTCTGGCCGCAAGGTAAAACCCGCGGTGGACAATCGGTTCTCATTAAAAATAACGACCAACTTAATGCCGGTGATTTGATTATGGTAGAAATAGAATCATCAAAAGCAAAAACATTATTTGGTTTATTCGAAAAGTTCGCATAAATCCTTGACAAAACGCCCCCATTGTTAGATAATTTGTCATGTTCAACTTCATAGTTTTTTGGATTGTAGCTTTAAGTTCAACAGCTTGTTTGCTAACGCTTTCTATAAAATTCCGAACCAACAGCGTAATCGGCTGGATCGGCTCTACATTGATGTTGGCCAGCGCCGCGTTACCATATGTTTTCGCCGATCAATTGATAACCATCGGCGCGACAATAGGTTTTGCTGTTGGCGCCATGCTTTTTATCGCCAGTCTCTATGGCAAAATAAGGCGGGCCGTCTCGACCAAAACTAATCAACGAGGCGAATCGCAATCAAAAACCATCAGCGATATCCTTCAGGTTGCCGCTTCCCGTGACAGCTTGATTGAACTTCTGAATTACTCTCTTGACAGATTCCTCGAGGTTTTCTCACTGAACTCCGGAGCGATACATATATTTCACGGTTCCAAAAACATGCTGGTAATGGGAGCATTTCGTGGCTTGATACCCACTCACGCCAATCGCCTTGAGCTAATCAAGCCCGGCGATACGGCTATCGGCAGAGCGGTTCAGAACAGGCGAGTCTTGATAATACGCGATCTAAGCGTGAGCCCTGATTACAGTTTCTTTGGCGGTAAAACGGAAGGTTATTCATTCCTGGCGGTTGCCCCTATCATGGTGGACGAGAAATGCTGGGGAGTCATCACCCTTCTGGGCCGAAAAAAATACCAACGCGGGATGTTGGATGTCAGTCAGCTTGAGCAGTTTGGGCATAAGTTGGGCCAGGCCCTGGTTCTGGGTCGGGAAAACCGACGGATGCAAGCGGCGTTTAATCGTCTCAGCGGCATAGTCAAATTTTATAATCACCTGTTTGGCGCTATTAGGGAAGATGTATCAAAGCAATCGGGATTAGATGATAAAAATATCTTTCATACTCTGAGAAATTACCCGGCCACGCTCTTTGACGGCAAGCCCTTCGGAGTGATTAAATTAACCTCCGGTACTTGCAGATGTGTCTATCTTCAAGGTCAAAACGGAGAGGATGGAAATTTACCCGAGGGTTACCATGAAGAGATATCTCTGGCGAATTTACCATCAAGATTTCAGGCCGGCAAAGCTTTCTATATTGAACAGCCGGAACTGGCCGAATTAATTCCGTTGAAGCTGTTCAGAAATAGCGATGTTACCGGGTTTGGTTATTCGTTCGGCAATGGCTTCTCGGCCATACTGGTAGTCGATATCCCTGAGATTTCGACGCTCGAAAATTATATGGACGATGTACTTTTCATCGGTAATCTTCTAACATTATCGTACATCGGTAATATTAAGCCGGTTGTGAAGCCCGAAGCTAGTAAACCCTATATTGCCAAACCTTCCGAGAATGTTATCGATGAAGTAACGCAGGACCTTTCGACGATATTCGCCGGTATTTCCGGTAATGTTCAGTTGATGTTTGATCAGCTGGGCTTAAACGGTGAAACCGCCAATCCGGACGATTATTCCAGATGGCTTAACAGTATCGAGGAAGCGGCCCTGAAAGGGATCGGACATCTAAATAAGATCGGCACCCGAAACAATCCCAACACTATCATTCAATCGGTTCTGGATTCAGAAAACCTCAATGTAGCATTTTATCCAGGCTCGAAAATACCTCAGGTGAAATCTAATCAGGATGAATTCGAAAAAACCGTCAAGGCGATTTTGTTGGAAGCAATCGCCGATAACAGACTTATCAGGCTCAAAACGACTCCCCAAAATAGCAAGCTGGCAATTACAATAGAGGGCCAGGTGAAAAAGGGATTCCCCTCGGATAACATTATCGGGCTGGCTCAAAGGCAAAACATTGAATTAAATTTAGTTTCACAGGATGATGTCACCGGTGAAATCATCGACCGATTCCCCGTTGATAATGATAAAAAGTCTAATTTAAAGGCTTTAACAATCGAAAACAAACCCGTTATCACGGACCTTCTGGAAGAGTTTTTCAGGCAGATAGGCTATACTAATCATACTGTCGCCACCGGCAAAGAGGGTCTGGCTTATATCGAATCAGCTACAGATCGTAACGAGCGAATCGACGTAGCGGTAATCGATATGACTCTGGACGATATCTCCGGACTTGAGCTTTGCCGCAAAATCAAGGAAACCAATTCCGGCATATATACCGTGATCATCTCAAGTTGGGGCGTAAATCTTTATAAAAACACACTCGACGATGCCGGGGTTGATGCTGTCCTGCATAAACCGTTCCGCCTCGAACAATTGAATAATGTACTGCCAAAAAAAGAAATCACGGATGCGGCCGAAAATTAATCGAGACCTGTTTACGTTTAAAGCCGAATGGCGAGTAAGGTTCTGCGAGGTCGATCTTCAGGGAGTCGTACATCACTCCGAGATAATCAAGTATCTGGAAAAAGGTAGGGTAGAGTACTGGCGCGAACTCGGCATAGGGTATCAGGATTTTCTCGATTCGGGTCTCCAGTATGTGGTCGCCAAAGTCGAATGCAATTATATCAAGCCGCTTTTATTCGATAAGATGATCAGCATGATGGTTCGGGTGGCGAAATTATCACGCACCAGTATAACCTACGAATATCTAATTATTAACGATAATGATGATTGCGCCGTGTATGCCAGTACTATTCTGGTTTGTCTTCGAGAGGGCGGTGACAGGCCATATCCGCTGCCTGAGGATTACCTTAATCAAATCCTGGAATTCGAAGCGGATGAATCGATAGAACAGAAGATTTCAAGGAAAGTAGCGGCAAAAAGCTAAGCCGAAAACCCGGCCAAGGTTATAAAATCCTGATGGCTAATCTCAAGGAATACATTCGATATCATAGCGGTCCGCGGAAGATGTTATATAAACTTCTGAAGTTCTGCGATAAAATACCGCCCTATAAAGCGATTTATTCCAATCGTATCGCTAAAGAAGCCGCTATAGTTTCAGATTTCCCCAATGAGTTGTCAATCGAAACGATTAATCTCTGCAATGCCAAATGCACGATATGCGCCCACCCCGATATGAAAAGAGCTAAAGGCAAGATGGAGACCGATCTGGCAAAATCGCTTATCGACCAGGCGGCCATGGCCAAAGTCGGCAAGCTGTTTCTTTCCGGCTTCGGCGAACCACTTCTGGATAAAAGGCTGCCCGAATTTATCGCCCGGGCGCGCCATCAGGGCATCGAGAATCTCAGTATCGTAACTAATGGCTACCTGCTCACCCCGGAAACGGCTTTCACTATTATCGATGCCGGTATCACCGAGATTATCATCTCTATGGATGGGTTCACCGCCGAAACCTATGAGAATATCCGCCTTGGTTTGAAATTCGACAAGGTAGCGGATAATATCAAGCAATTGCCCGGGCTAAAAAACAGGGCCCTGGCCAACATCTCAATTTCATGCGTCGATCTTATCCATAATCACAATGAAAGAAAGCAGGCCTATGATTTATTTGGCCGCTGTGTGGATGGTATCTATTTCCGCCAGGCCCAGGGCTGGACAGGCCGCTTCGGAAGGCAAGAGGCCGGCTATTCGCCTCATTTCGAGCCTAACACCATACCCTGTCGCTATCTCTGGGATTCCGCCAGCGTCTATATAGACGGCAAAGTCCCGGCCTGTTGCCTCGATTATGAGGCCGAGGGCGTATTGGGGGACGCGTCGAGAGACAGCCTGAGCGATATCTGGCGAGGGGAGAGGTTCAAATATTACCGACAAGGGCATCTGGCAAACCACAAGGATAAGCTATCGCCATGCGCCAAATGCGGTTATTATTCGGTCTGGTGGTAGTTTTTTACTGCCTGTAGTTAATATGATATTGACATTTGTCGAAAAATCAGTAATATAGGGCAGTTTCGGGGCGTAGCGCAGTCTGGTAGCGCGCACGGTTCGGGTCCGTGAAGTCGGAGGTTCAAATCCTCTCGCCCCGATTTTGTATATACATTCTCAAAGGACGGATTAACTCCGGCCTTTTTTTATTGCCTGCAACGTTGTTGTCATTCCCGTGAAAACGGGAATCTAGTAGGTCAAACATTCCTGTTTGACTGGACAAGCATGCGCCGAAGGTGCGGAGCAATGCTTGTCCTGCTACCCCACGAATCCCTTGACAATCGCCGCCCGCCGCCACTATATTATACCAGCCCGAATAATACTGTAAACACCAACAACTTAAGCCCGGATGTAAGGGGCATAAACGCAATGGGGAATAATCATGTCTGATTTGGATATTATAAAGAAGCTGGAAAAACGCTATGGATGAAAACTTATCAAGTAATGAAGATCAAATCACTGAATCAATAAAAAAGGAAGTATTAAGTTTCCTGTATAGAGGATTCTCTTCCGATGAGATAGCCAAAGAAATGCATACACATCCTGGTTGGGTCCGCAGAGTCATTAAACTAATTCCCGAAGTAACTTATTTCGATGATTGGGGCAAAACGGTGACGTTTTATTGGCATACCCATGATGGCTCTAATAGAACTGTCTCAAAGTCATGCATTACTCGTGAGGTGATTGTACTTTCTAAAAAAGATGAATTTCAAGTAACATATTTTTCTCAAACTGATGGTGGTAATCATATGCGACGTGAAGCTCAAAATTCCTATTCTGAAAAATCTACTGCCATTGAATATGCCAAAAGAATAAAGAAGGAGTATTCATGAATTGGCTAGAAACTTTTGCGAGTGGGATTATAACAGCTGTTATTACATCTGGTTTATTGACATGGATAATTAAGAAGTATGTTGACTTACGTTTTAAGTTAATTCAACAGAGGGAAAAAACTGAAATTGATTTTCAAGTAGATGAAAGGAAAGCTTGGTTATCAAAAAGGCGATTCATATTTCCTGAACTATTGCAATTATGCTACAAAGCAAAATTAATAGCTGAGGAGTGCATACAGCATACCTCAGTATCAATGCAGGATGTACAAGATTTTACAGAAATAACCAAAACACTCACGGAGAGATTAAAAGAATATAGGCTATTTGTACCTAAAAATACTTGGACTGTTTTACATAAAACAAAACATTTATGTCAGAATTTCCTTATATACCTTGAAATACTTGAAAGAGTTGTCATAGACCAAGGAGAAAAAGTCATCATAGATGAGGCTGAAAAAAAGGCTGTGGAAACTGCTCATGCGCTGTCAAAAAAGCTTCAAGAGTTAGATGATGTTCTTAGAAAGGATATTGAAAAACTTATAGGAACTGCGTTATGAAAATTTATAATTTAATTTCCTTTTTATATTCAACAAAGTCTTAAACATAAGGATTTTTTTATGGACAAAATGAAAAAGGAAAAGATCAGAGGTTATATTCAAAGAGGGTTTTGTACCGGGCAAATATGGAGAGATTCCAGAATTAGTATTGAGTATTATAATATTGATCTTGTCGCAGAATTTCCAGAAGTTATCTTTTTTAGAAAATGGGAATATCATACGACTTATCCTGCAGTAATTGCAAGAGAGGTTTTGGTTGTAGTTACTGAGCAAGGTTATAAAACATCATATTTTAGTCACTCATACGAGGGGCACCACATGAGTTTGGTTGAATCAGAAATATTTACTTCTGAGCAAAAGGCAATAGCTTATGCTCAGAAACTTGTGCGTGCTTATTCATAGGAATATGCATTTTGGCAATGAAGACATATATTAAAAAGTTGTCGGAAAGCTTGGTAAATATGTAACTTTATGTAATGAATAATAGATACTTTTAGTAGAAATGAAATTTTAATGAAAAGCAAAATAGATTTTACAGAATCTGAAAAAGAAGATATTCTAAGTTTTTTACTTAGAGGTTTTTCAACGGATGAAATTTGGAGTAAAAGCAATTTACATCCAAGCCATAATGAAATTCAAAAGATAATTGAACAGTTATGTGAGGTTATTTATTATAATAAATGGTATTACCAAACCGAATATTCGGATTTTAATAGAATATCTGGTGAAAGGCAACGATTTGAGGCGATTATACATCGAGAGATTATGGTTATAGCTAAAGATGATGGTTTTAAAGTAAATTACTTTTCAATGAGTATAGATGGGCGCCACATGAGGTTAGTAAAAAATGAATTTTTCTCCGAGAAGGAAATTGCTATAGAATATGCAAAAAAGATTAAGTCGGAGAACTCATAAACGAGCGTACAGGATTATAACTAT